>MUGG01000174.1 GCA_002148405.1 Alkalinema sp. CACIAM 70d
GGATCGGCTTTTAGTTCATCCCGACAATTCATTTATGCATGATCTTCAATTACCCCCACCCTTAACCAAGGGACGAATCAGGTTGCGACGACGACAGTTAATCTATTACCGAGATCTACTGTGGGAATTGGTTGTTCGCGATCTCAAACTGCTCTACAAGCGATCGCTATTGGGAGTCGCTTGGACATTATTAAACCCACTCCTTCAACTGGTTGTCTTTTCCTTCGTTTTTCGGGCAATTTTGCGGGGGTTGAACATTGAACATTATATTTCCTACGCCTTCAGTGGAATCTTGATTTGGACATGGACACAGACCGCTCTTTTCCATGCGACGGGATTGATTACTGGCAATCGCCCCTTAATTCGTCAACCCGGTTTTCCTGTCGCAATTTTACCCATTGTAACTGTTACCACTGGATTGATTCATTTTCTATTAGCTTTACCTGCATTATGTATTTTTTTATTCATTGAACAAGTTCAGTTATCTGCAAGTTTATTCCTATTCCCGATCGCGGTAATTTTGCAATTCCTACTGACCCTTAGTCTGGCCTATCCGTTGGCAGCCTTAAACGTTACCTTCCGCGACACCCAACACACATTAGGGGTACTATTGCAACTCCTATTTTACTTATTACCTATTTTCTATACGATCGACCAAGTTCCCGCCGCATTCCGCACCTATTACCGTTGGAATCCCTTGGTCATTCTCATTGATACCTACCGGGCAGTCTTAATTGATGGACAGTTTCCCCAATGGACTGCCCTAGTCGGCTTAGTTGTTCTTTGCAGTTTACTCTTACCGATCGGGTATCAGATTTTCAAACATCAAAGTGCACGGTTTGTCGAGGAGGTGTAGTCGGACTGAATCTGGGTCATTTAGCTTTAGGTCATTTAGCTATGGTGGAAACTGGGTCATGAAACCTGCCGTCGTTGCGCACAACCTGGGAAAACGCTATGCCCGTTACCACACGGAACGGCCCCGCACCATCATGGAAGCCGCGCTGGCGGGGTGGCGACGCATGGGCGCAACGGAAACCTTTTGGGCACTGCGCAACGTTAGTTTTACGGTCATGCCGGGGCAAATGTTGGGCGTGATTGGCCACAACGGTGCAGGCAAATCGACTTTGCTGCAAGTGCTGAGCGGCATTGTGCGCCCCGATGAGGGTCAGGTACAGGTGTCAGGCCGCATGGGGGCTTTATTAGACCTAGGGGCCGGTTTCCATCCCGATCTGACAGGCCGGGAAAACGCTCTGATTAGCGCGATCGTCGGGGGCCTCACCCGCCAGGAAGCCCTCAAGCGCTTTGACGCGATCGTGGAATTTGCCGAACTTGAAGCCTTTATTGATAATCCGTTACGCACCTTTAGCACGGGGATGCAGATGCGGTTGGGGTTTGCGGTAGCGGTGCATACTCAGCCTGAGGTGTTGCTGGTCGATGAGTTTCTCTCGGTCGGCGATTTAGCCTTTCAAAAAAAGTGCCTCGATCGCATTATGGAACTTAAAAAACATGGTTGCGCGATCGTCCTGATTTCCCATAACACCGACCAAGTCAAGGAACTCTGCGATCAAACCCTATGGCTGGAACAAGGGCAGGTCAAAGCCTACGGGGAAGCGGAATTGGTGGCCAGTCGCTATGCCGGAAAAATGGATCTCAAAGCCCACATGCGCCAACTCCACACCTTTTCCCAGGAAGTGGAGATCAAACAGGTTCAACTCACAACGCTTCAAGGGGAACGCATTTCAGAAGTAAACCCGATCGCGATTGCGTCCGGTGAGGGTTTATGCATTGAAGTGGAATATGAAGGCCATCAGGAATTAGATAACGTGATTATCAGTATTAGCATCAGTCACGAAGATGGACAAATCTATTTCAATACCAATACGTCTACTCCTGGTTTGACGCTTTCCGTGACCCAAAATCGCAGCAAAATTTCTCTCCAGGTCGATCGCTTAGATTTGAGCGGCGGCAACTATTTCGTCAACGTGGGGCTGTTTAGTCCCGACTGGAACCTGACCTACGATTACCACTGGCATCGCTACCCGTTCACGATCCAATGGACACCCAACGAACAAAGCTGGCTACATCCACCCCGCCACTGGACGATCGAGACACCCGAAAACCAGCCAGCAGCTATTGATTCCAGTCCTCCTGCATAAGTGGAAAGATCTGCGAGCTATTTGATGACATAGCCGATTCAATCAGTCATGCATCATCCAATTCTGTACCCCCACACCTTCAGACTAGAACAAGCTATGTGGAATTGCCGCCCGTCGATCGCCCGCCATCTCTCTGCTATTACCCTGGGTAGCCTACTCACGACCAGTCTTCTGCTCAACGCTTGCAGCGCCACCACCACCGTCCCAGCTTCTAGCAACCCCGTCCGCCCACAGCCCCAAGCCACCACCGTAGCCACTGAATCTTTGGAGCCCTCCAGCGAATCGGGAGCGGAACCGACAAAAGGAGCGATCGAACCCCAAGACAAATCCCAAGAGAAATCAGAAAAGACGATCGAACTCTACGACGGACGCAACGTTACGTATAAAGAAGAAGTTACCGTGAGTGGAATCGCTCGAGCAATGGTCAATAAAGCCGTCAGCGATGATATAGAAAAAATTAGACCCCATAACCAATTTGACTGCGATCTCGACCTGCCCAGTCGCTTCAGCCCTGACTCCAATGTCCCTGGCACAGAGGGCGTGACGATCATTGGCAGAGCGGAGGGTTCCTTTACCCGCCCCAATGCGAACCAAAGCGCCTTTCTCTACACCCTCTGCGAATCCGGTCGCACCTTTGGGTTAGGTGGCATTTTAATTCTGGAAAACGACACCGTTGCCGCCCATTACCTCTACGGTGAAAACGGCTTAATGTATGGGATGCTATCGGCTCCAGACGTTAATCAAAACGGCTTAACAGAACTGATTCTGACCTTTGGGGGACTACATCAAGGCTATGCAGGTCGGGGGATCAGCTTGTTTGAACTGGGTAACGGCAACCTCACCTTCCTAGGCCGAGAATCCACCTACAGCGATAATAGTGGAGCCATGACCGATCGATCGAAAGTCGAAACCTTTAACTACAGACTTTGGGTAGAACCGGCAGCCAACCCCCGCTTTTTTAAAGACACCTACAAAAATGACCAGTTAATCACCCAAGCCGAACCGATTGACCTGTCTCAAGCAGAACCGGGCAAGTTTATCAAAATCCGCTAAGCATCCTGCTCCTCTCGTGACGCAGTTTCTCCCGCAGCAGAGTCCTCAGTTCATTTGCCTTTAGGTCAACGGGTAGCCGCAGCTAGAGCAGAAACGATCGGTCGGTTGCACCGCACTACCACACTGGGGACAGAATCGCTTAGTACTCGATTCAGCAGCAGCACCAGGGTGGGCAACTCCAGAAGCAACGCTAGAGGACGCATTAGAAGAAACTGAAGCAGTCGCCGCTGAAGCCGCCGCCGTCGGTGTTCCCATTTTCATTTCCATATTCCCCATTTTCATTTCCATCGGATTCAGGCTCATCTGCATATCCCCCATCCTCATGGGCTGCATGGGCTGCATGGGTTGCATTCCCGGCATTGGCTGCATTCCTGGCATCGACTCCATCGGCTGCATCGGTTGCATTCCTGACATCGGTTGCATGGGTTGCATTCCCGGCATAGTTGCGGTCTGTTGCATTTGCAGCGCCTGCCCCTGGCTCCCCGCTGGAAAACCTTGCACCATGGCTGCGCTCGATCCCTGTACTTGGATTGATAGTTCACCCTGCTCCGTTCGCAGTTTGATTACTGCACCATTAGAAAATTGCAGGGCTTCCGGCGGCGCAACCCAGGCTCCTGTCGCAAAACTAGTCCCCGATTGCTGTTGCTGACCGGGTTGGGAGGACGCGATCGTCATTGTGGTTTGCTGGCCGATATTATCGAGATATATTCGCTGTCCGTTATTTAATTCACAAAGGTACGGCATAGCCCATGACTTGAATGCTTCACTTCCCATTGTCGGAACACTCTCCGCCGTTCCGCCTTGGATTTAACAATTGTGTATTGTTTGAAGCAATTGTTTATTTAGTCAATCACCAAAAAAGTTTTAGCGTTCGTACAGGGAAATAAAGAGAACCCAAAGCCATGAAGTAGTTTATGCACAATGAACGAAAAAAGTAAGTACAAAAAATGACCCATGAATGGTTAAAGAAACGGGGATTGCTCTCAATTAAGCAACTTTAGAAGAAAGCCCAAGGTTACGCTTAAGTCATCAGTGTTGTTTGCGCGGCGACCTGATCTGCCCATTGCGGACCCACACGATGGGTGGTGTGGGAGGGGAGGGTTAAATTCTCTCCTCGTTCCGATTAGACTACCAGGCAATAATAAGTAAAAATACTCCCTAAGTTTTTGTTAATCTTAACAACCTCAAAATCCCTAGAAGCTTTCCGAACGTGCTATTCTAGTTTCTAGAGCACAAACATCGGTTAGCAGCATTTGTTCCTAGTATTAACAAGTTTTCGAGTTTTTCCTTTGACAGACTTCTCTCCGAAAATTTACTCTACATATCCTTTAATTTTTGGAGACAAGCTATGTCAATTTATGTAGGCAACCTGTCCTATGACGTTACTGATGCCGATCTGACTTCTGTATTTGCAGAGTATGGATCTGTAAAGCGAGTTCAGCTTCCCGTCGATCGTGAAACTGGTCGTATGCGTGGTTTTGGTTTCGTAGAAATGAGTGCGGATTCTGAGGAAACGGTTGCCATTGAAGCACTAGACGGTGCGGAGTGGATGGGTCGTGATTTGAAAGTGAATAAAGCTAAGCCTCGTGAAGATCGCGGCGGCGGCTCATTTGGTGGCAATCGTAGAAGCGGTAACAGCTTCTCTCGTGGCTACTAAATATCGAAGCTAAGGTAGTCTGGCTGTAGAGGTCAGACTGAACGAGAAGGGTTCAAGCAGAAATGCTTGAACCCTTTTTGGTTCTAACTCAGCAATTTAGGGCTGCTTAATTCATACCGCAAATCGTCTAACGCAAAGTTCACCTGAGTGAGAGACTTCACGATCGCTCTCAACTGCCACTATTTCTGCTTTCGCGGACGGGTTCCTGGGTTAATGAGCCAGTTACTTTTTTGACGGGCATTAGTCGTAAAGGCTATTGGCGCTTGTCAAAGATGTTGGTAACACAAATGGGAATGACGAATGAATGGTTGGAGAAACAGGGATTGCTCTCAATTAAGAAACTTTGGAAGAAACCCCAAGGTTACGCTTAAGTTATCAGTGTGGTTTGCGCGGTGACCTGATCTGCCTGTTGCAAACCCGCACGGCAGATGGTGTGGTAGGGGAGGGTTAAATTCCCCTCTTCGACCCGACTGGACAGCGTTTGCGACAAGCTAACAATACGATCTCAATCTATGCGTCCCAACCAACCTAACCACCATTTTGCTGTCTGACTTGCTGCAACAAATCTTGAATGGATAATACGGGTATAGGTGAACTCAAAAAACCTTGAGCATCACGGGTCACAATCGCTTCTAATCCTTGAGCAACTGCGCTAAAAATTTGAACAGCATCTTCAAAATCAGGTAAACCAGAGTTCAAAGCTGATTCCAGAACAACTCGATCAACCGGACAGATCATCATGGCAGCGAGTGTTTCTGAGACTGCTTGCCGCGCTTGCTCAATACTCTGGGTATGCCTACGTGAGATATAGAAAATATCCGTTAAAGTTGTCGCTGTCACGTAGGCAACAACTTCCTCCACATCGATCGCCTGAAATAGCAGTTCTGCATCTTGGAAAAAAGCTCTCGTTGCAGCAGAAAATCTAGAACGATATTGGTATCAATTAAGACTCTCACTGAAGATACTTCTCCACCCGTCGCTCTTCCAGCATCGCTGCTACTTCTTCATCGGTTGGGGCGGGTTGGTCTGTTTTTAATAAGCCCCTCATTCGTCGAATTGCACTAGAGCGGTCAGACTGGGGCACGGGAGTATTTTGTAGGGATTCGATGATGGCAGAGATCAGTGCAAGGCGATCGCTGGGAGGCAACTTAAAGACTTGTGCCTTCAGTTCTTGCGATAACATAGACGGCTCCTATTCTCAAAGGGGCTATCATTCAGTATGAGCGATCGTGACTGTTATGACCAGATGGATTTCCATATCACAAACGACTACCCACGAAACAATCTGAAAAGTCAATAGAATTTTGCATCACACAGATGGGTGAGAAACTATACGATCGCTCTCAACTGCCACTATTTCTGCTTTCGCGGACGGGTTCCTGGGTTAATGAGCCAGTTACTTTTTTGACGGGCATTAGTCGTAAAGGCTATTGGCGCTTGTCAAAGACGTTGAATCATTAATCTTTCTTCAAACTCCTCGCTCCAAAATGATAGACGGCGCTGTGTCCAATCCGTAGCGTCCAAGGTTGAGCATCAGGCTGGCGTTCAAACAGCCGATCGGTTGCACCCATGACCGTTTCATCGACTTCAAACTCTCCGGTTTCAATGTCGTTCACAAAGTGTCGCGTTAGCGAATCGCCACAATTT
Organism: Alkalinema sp. CACIAM 70d; assembly: GCA_002148405.1. Taxonomy (GTDB): domain Bacteria; phylum Cyanobacteriota; class Cyanobacteriia; order Leptolyngbyales; family Leptolyngbyaceae; genus Alkalinema. The sequence goes on from MUGG01000174.1 coordinate 6,514, forward strand.
TGCCATCGTTTCCCGCTTCAACTTGCTGCCGAATACCAGACTCATAGAGTTCTTGCCCCCGTCGGGCTAACTCCTCTTTGCTATAACGTCGTTGCCGAACTGTCATAAGTTTGACCCCATTGCAACTGTGCCCTTTTATTTTAACTTGGGCGATCGGGGTCATTATATTGTGATGAGATGGAGCCCCTGCGCAAATGAGTGATAGTGAGGCAGACCTTTGGTGCAGCCTGCCGTAGGCATGGACACGCATTACCAACCTGCTCAAACTGGGGGCAAGTAAGCGTCATTCGATTTTGACGGGCATAAGTCGTAAAGGCTATTGGCGCTTGTCAAAGACGGTGGTAACGCAAACGGGAATGACCCATGAATGGTTGAAGAAACAGGGATTGCTCTCAATCAAGCAACTTTGGAAGCAAGCCCAAGGTTACGCTTAAGTCATCAGTGTGGTTTGCGCGGCGACTTGATCCGCCTGTTGCGAATCCGCACAATGGGTGGTGTGGGAGGGGAGGGTTAAATTCCCTCCTCGACCCAATTGGACTGCTTTACGATAGACTTGCTGCGTATGGTTCCACAAATTCTTTCCCTGTAATTTCACAAGCAATATGATTAATGAACTGTGCTGGAGCGACCTGAAGAAACTCTATAAAAATCCAGTTGTGCTGGGTATCAAGGTGAGGAGCTAACGTTATTGGATCATATCGAGATAACTCACTGAGCTTATGCATCGCAACAAAAAGCAAAGGTAACTGTGATTTCTTGACAGGCTGAACTGTCTTAAGATTTTTTTTGATATACCAACTATTAACAGGAGCAAAAATAGGGTTAATATCTTGCCGAACTTGATTGTGGTAATTAATTAGGCTCTGTAAATTACTAGATTGTTGATTCCCTTTGGTTTTCCAGCTAAATCGCTTTTTGCGCCTAATATTGAGTTAGTCTTTTTACCGTCGTACTCGCCCCACTTGAATCCGGTCGAGTATTTGAATGGGTATGTCAAGGATGGGGTGCATTCTAAAGCACCTAGTCAGAACTTTGAGCAACTGAAACTGCGGGTCTTGTGCCATTTACGCAAACTACAAAAGATCCCTGCTCGGGTGAGAAGTTACTTTCAGCATCAGGACATTGCTTATGCAGCTTAATCAAATGCACTATCAATTATTGCCGGATTAATATCCTCTCTTCACAATTCCTCCTATTCACATAAGTGGTACTGTGAAGAGAGTCCAGCTATGAAAGAGAAACGCTCAGCCTTATCTCACTCTGCATAATGTCTCAGTTGAAATGGCGCGTAACAAGCATCTTTTAAGGTCAGTATGGTTTAGGCTAGCATGAGTAGCCCACTGATCATTGGCAGCAACTTGGCACATGCTTCTGCAAGGTTTGCAGCATCAGGCAAACTGGCAACAGTACCCTTTAAGATCTTCATGGCCGTTTTTGCAGACTTCTGAAGGATTCCATCTTCGGTTTTTTGTCCAGCCTCCGCCAATGTTTTGACTTGCTCTAAGGCTTCTGCTTTGTCTTCATCAGATAAGGTTGTTTCGGCTTCAATTGCTTCTTTCAGTTGAAGCAGCAGCTCCTTAATGCCTGGATTATCTGGATCAGGTGATTCGGGAAGTTGATTAATAGTATTTGTGACAGAGCCGCTGATTGCACCAATTGCAACACCTGTCATTATTTGATCCTTCCCTGCAGCTGCGATACCACTAACATTTCCCTGAACGCCACTAATGTTCACGCTGCCTTTACTCTGGGACATGATAAGTTCTCCTTGGTGGTGGTAGGTTTCGATATAAAATTTATTGCTTCCGATCGCAGTAACAACCATATTTTCCAGACTCCGAATTCTGGCATCCTTTTCAGCAATGCTGGCAAGCAGCTTTTGCAGGTCTGAATAAGCAAGGGTTTTAAGTTGGTTGTAGTTATCAAAATAGTCTACGTTGAGTTGAGAACGATCAACAGTATCAGAGACTTGAGCCTGTAATCGGACTTTCTGATTTCCCCGACCTTCAATGGAAACCACTTCAATGTTTGCCTCTGGATGCTCTTCAGTTAATTGTTGCAGAGCAATGGCAGCAGCGCTCGGGTCAATTCCTTCATGGTGATAAAGGTCAAGAGTCTTGGGTACCATTGTCAGAGTTCTTGGGTCAAAGTTCTGCTGCTGGTACGAGTCGAGGGTACGCATAATAGGAGCAATGAAATCAGCAAAATCACCGTCTCGAAAGTTTTCTTGACGATTATCAGGTTTGCGGCAGGGGTCAGGATCCTGAGTGGTGGGTAGGTGCATGTAGATGTATTCGCACTGAACTGCTTCCAAACTAGTTTCAGGAGAAATACCCCAGTTTTGAATATAGGCCCCCGTTAAACACACCCTACTCAGATTGGCACCGTACAATTGTGTTTGAACAAGTTTGGCACGAAAGAGATTTGCTCCCTGGAGAGTGGCGTTGCTGAGATCTGCACCAACTAGACTGGCATCTGTTAAGTTGGCATCTTGCAGATTCACACCATGCAAATCGAGACGATCGAGGGTCTGGCCGCTACCCTGACCCGTCGTGAGAAGTTGGCGAATGGCAGGATGCTCTAGGTAGGTGCGATCTAGATTTGCCCGTTCTAGCTGAGCTTTTAACCAGCAGACACGAGTGAGGTGGGCACCGCGAAAGTCCGTACTGGGTAGGAGCGCACCCGTAAAGTTTGCATCGGTCAGATCCGCATTACGAAAGCGCGTACTACCAGCAGTCGTCAGGCCAATGGTGAGATTGCGAAGCAGATGGTAGCGTCGATCACCTTGCAGGGATTGCTGTCCAACATAAGTTGCTAGCCCTAAAACACCGGAACTAACCAGGACAACGCCTATGAAACTGGTAAGGGGTTCTTCCTGAGAGACACCCAGTGAGGTTCCTGTAAGGATTCCCAGGAAGATAACAGCAAGGCTGAGTTTGCTGGAACGGTTCAAGTTGATAGCTTCCGCCAGCCCGACCACCCCTGAAATCGCACCACCCAGGGTGAGGCTACTGACAGACACTTTTCCAGCAAAGTCGGTGCTGGGTGTAATGGCAACGGTGATTACAATTGCAGTAGCAGCAATCAGGCTGACCAATCCGAGAGCAAATCCCAATCCGTTTTTGAGTGTGGTGATGCCAAACAGAAGCAGGACAATTGCGATGAACACACCCAATGTCAGAGAACTGGGATCAAAAATGGTAAAGAGATGCCCGAACACAGCACCTGCATAGGCAGTAATCACGCCCGCTAGCAATGCCAGAAAAATGGAGAATGCTAGCAGTTGAATGACCGCAGGGGGAGGCAGTCCGGCTTTGGTGTGGCTAAAATCTGCGTTGACCAGGCAGGCTCTGCTAAAGTCTGCACCGCGAATGTCCGCTCCGGTAAAATTGGCACCGGTCAGGTTTTGTCCTGCAAAGGATTGTTGTCTGAGATTACGTTGGCTGAAATCCTGAGGCATGGAGAATAGGAAACCGCGTTGACCTGAACGGTGAAATTGGGAAGGTAATCAACGACATCTTGCCCAATGCTGGGCAACCCACTTAATTTTACAAACAATCGGTTTCCTCACAATCTGAGCACTGCTACCACGTTGAGCTGCACTGGCAGGGACACGATCGAATTCAACAATTTCGGCATCATATGCAGCTTCGAGAATTTGATCTACCTTGTTTGACTGGGCCTTCAGGGCAGTAAGGGACTGGGCAGAATTGATCTCTGCTAGAGCTAACGCTGCCCAATAGCGGCTCCGCAAATCTGGATGGTCTAAGGTCTGGATCAAGACTGGGATAGCCGGATCTCCAATTTTGATCAGCGCCTTAATGGCTATATTGCGTAGGTTCAGATCCTCACGGGGATTGTTCAGAACCGCCACCAACTGTTGAATGGCTACATTGTCACTAATCAGACCAAGGGCTTCGGCGACAGCATTGCGGACGGCGATGTCCTCACTGGATTTCTTCAACATAGCAACCAAAGCTGGAACAGCTTTGACGGCTTGCATCTGCCCCAGAGCATCGGCAGCGGTGCGCCGCACCACGGCAGAGACATCGCTTTGCAGGCGAGCAATCAAGACAGGAATGACAACGGGGTCACCAATCCAACCCAGACTAATGATTGCCCATTCTCGCACTGTGGCATCGGGGTCCGTTTGCAAAGTCTGGAGCAGGGCGGGCACGGCGGCGGAGCCACAGGCGACCAGATAGCGGGCATTAGTCTGCTGCTGCCAAGGATCCTTAAAATTGGCAATAGCTTGAGCAATGTCTAGGTTAGTGCAAGGTTGAACAAAGGTTCTAGCTGGACTAGGATTAGCCAAGGATAGGGTAGGACTAAAAAGGAGGGCGAGGATAAATCCAACTCCTACAAATCGGTAGCATAACTGGATGAACATGAGCTGGTGAATTCTTGCATCAATATCAAATGGTTATAACTTACGGTTTTAGTCAGGTTTAATCAGGCTTTTCGATTCTGTTATCTTCGTCAACATTACGAACAATGACCGATGGTTTATCAAATTCCCAAGCTACTGAAGCTTCTCTAAAGATTCTTTTAGTCTTAGGGAAGTCTTAGAGTCTTAGGGAAGGAGAACGTGGGAGCACTGGATTGCCGATTGGTATATCCATATTGTTCAGATTTTCAAGCTTATTCATGACATCGCGGTACGCTTTCATGTTGCCCTGTTGCTGGTATAACCTAGCTGCTTCTTGATAGTCTGCCTCAGCACCCTTAAGATCACCCATCTCAGATTTAATACTCCCAAGGTTGCTATAGGCAATAGCATAGTCCGATTTTAAGCGAATGGCTTGGTTGTAATCTTCAATGGCTCCCTGGTTATCTCTTAAATTAGATTTGGCATTGCCGCGAAGATTGTAAACATAAGCATCACCTGGTTTTAAGCGGATGGCTTGGTTGTAATCTTCAATAGCTCCTCGATAGTCTCGCAAACTTAATTTGGCAAGACCACGATCGGAATAATAGCTAGCATCATCAGGCTTTAAGCGAATAGCCTGATTGTAGTCAGAGATCGCTCCCTGATAGTCTTTCAACTCAGATCTAGAAAAACCACGATTGGCGTAATAAACAGCAACATCAGACTTTAAGCGAATGGCTTGGTTATAATCTTCAATGGCTCCCCGGTTATCCCCTAAATTCGATTTGACAACACCGCGAAGATTATAGACAGAAGCATTATCTGGCTCTAGGCGAATCACTTGGTTATAGTCTGCAAGTGCTCCCTGATAATCTTCCAACTCAGATCGCACTTTCCCACGTTCTATGTAAATAGAAGCATCATCTGGTTCTATGCGAATCGCTTGGCTAAGATCTTCAATTGCCCCCTGCTTGTCATTCAAATTATATTTAGCCAGACCACGACCATAGTAGGCAACTGCATAGTCTGGCTGTAGGCGAAGGGCTTGGGTGAAGTCGGCAATTGCCCCTTGCTTGTCACCTGACCCCAATTTGGCAAGACCTCGATTTTCGTAAGCTTTTGCGTTATTGGGTTTTAAGCTCAGAGCTTGGTTGTGATCTTCGATTGCTCCCCGGTGATCACCTAATTGAGATTTAGCAAAACCGCGGTTAGTGTAGGCATCAGCATTGGTTTGCCTTAAACGAATGGCTTGGTCATAGTCAGTAACTGCTCCCTTGTAATCACCCACATGAGATTTGAGAAAACCACGAGTTTTGTAGGCTCCCGTATCATTAGGCTTTAAGCGAATAGCCTGGTTAAAATCAACCATTGCGCCTTGGGTATCGCCCAAAAGAAACTTGCCCCCCCCACGAACGCCATAGGCTTCCGCATCATTCGGGTCTAAGCGGATGGCTTGATCAGACTCACGTAGAGATTGGTTTAGATCTTGTGTCGCCCCCTGCTTATCACCCAAAACTAGTTTATAAAGACCACGATAGAAGTAGGCTGCACCATAATCTGGTTCTAACCGAATAGCTTGGTTAAGGTCAGCTATGGCTCCTTGCTTGTCCTTTAATCCCCATCTGGCGACACCACGATTTTTGTAAGCTTCAGCATTATTTGAATCGAGATTGATGGCTTGATTGAGGTCAGTAATTGCGCCTTGGGTATCATCTAACTCGTCTTTTGCAAGGGCACGACCATTATAGGCACGGGCATTATTGGGCGTTAAGCTAATGGCTTGGCTATAGGCTTCGATGGCACCTTGATAGTCACCAGTTTCATATTTCTGTTCACCACGCTTAAAGAACTCTTCAGCATTTCGAGAGGCTTGGGTATTTGCTGATGATGACACGGGTGATGACGTTGTGCCTACTACTGGCGAAGCCTGTATTGGTTGTGCTTTAAAGACAAAGTCACCAATAATTGAAGACGAATCCCACGTAGTTTGCCGTTCTCGGGTTTGATCACGGACTGACTCTCGTATCCTTTGGAACAGTTGGGGTAATGGTACTCCTGGAGCCTCGACATGCTTTAAGAAGCTAGCCGTATAAGGAGAATTACGCCCTACTCCGTCTGCTGCTGTCTGCCCTGGAGCTGCTGCAAACGAAATAAACGTGCCTGTAGGTGCATCGACACTAGCCAAACCCCGTTGTTGCCCAGAACGCCGCTTATACAAAGGATTGTCTCGACAGGCATCGATCATCACAATGTTGAGGGGGTTTCCGGCATTCTCCATAGCCCGCAGCACCTTGTTCAAGGGAATTGCCTCGTCCTCCAAGTCATACGCCGCATCGATCTTTGCCCCAATAGGAATCAAGTAATTTTTCCCAGAATCTTCTGCACCATGCCCTGCATAGAAAAACAATCCCACTCCACCCTTCTGGAGTTGCTGATAGAACTGGTTCAAAGCATTTAGAGCGCTCCGTTTGTCCGCATTCTTCAGGAAAATAACAGAAAATCCTACTTCTTCCAGCGCTTTTTTCATGTCTTCTGCATCGTTCACTGGGTTCTTCAACGATGCATTTCCTCCATAGCTACTATTGCCAATGACGAGGGCAATGCGGCGCTCCTGCCGTTGGGCAAATAGTTGGGGTAAATGCCCAACTTTATCAGAATTTGCATGGGTGGATAATGGCTGAGGCTGTTCTAGCGAGACTGCCCTCGAAATCGTCGTAAACAAGACTGTTGGCAGTACCGCTACGATAAGCCCTCTCTGCCACGATCGAACTGTCGACTTTCTAGCTATTGCTGCTTTGAACTTGACCCAATCGAGCATATCGCATGAAGGAGAATTGTCTCTCTCAGTATAATTCCCGACAAGCTTGGACAATTCCGGTCAGCTTTCAAACATGCATTTTTATTTTATGAAAATAATACATTTCAAGAGACTTCAATGCGATTCAGACCCAGCTATCGGCAACTATCCTATATCCTCAAGAAAATTGTTGGGCATAAAATCCGGCATAACGACCATTGGCAGCTAATAACTGCTCGTGGTTGCCTGACTCGATAATTTGCCCCTTTTCCATCACCAGAATCCGATCGCTACTCCGAACCGTCGCTAAACGGTGGGCAATGATAAACACCGTTCGTCCTTCCATGATCCGTTCCAGGGCTTCCTGCACCAGCGCTTCCGATTCAGAATCGAGGGCAGAAGTCGCTTCATCGAGAATCAGGATTTTGGGATTGAGCAGAACCGCCCGCGCGATCGCGATACGTTGCCGTTGCCCACCGGACAGGTTCACCCCACGCTCACCGACCCAAGTATGGTAGCCCTGGGGAAACTGCATAATAAATTGATGGGCGTTGGCAATCTTAGCCGCTTCCTGCACCGCGTCTAGATCAATTTCCGTTTGACCAAAGGCAATATTTTGCGCGATCGTGCCCGAAAACAGCGTCGTCTCCTGGGGCACAATGCCGATCTGCCGCCGCAAACTGCGCAACGTCACCCGACGAATATCCCTACCATCAATCAGAATTTGGCCATCCTGGGGATCATAAAACCGAGGTAGTAAGTTGACCAACGTCGATTTTCCAGCCCCCGAAGATCCAACCAGAGCAATCATTTCCCCCGGTTCTGCCAACAGACTTAAATCCCGCAGCACAGGCCGATCGGGTTGGTAAGCAAAACTGACATTAACAATTTCAACTTTGCCAGACACCTCCGGTAGGGGAATTGCCTGCGGATCCTCCATCACCGTGGGCTGGATGGCGATCAACTCATAGATGCGATCGACCGAAGCTTCCCCCTGCTTAAACTCGTTGTAGTTGCTAGCCAGAATATTAATCGGGTCAATCAGCATCGTCACCGCTACGCAGTAGCTACCAAATTGCTCCGGCTTCAGCGTTCCCTGGGAAATTAACCAAACCCCCAAGAAAAACAAAAAGCAAAAGGCTAACGCTTGCAAAAAACCCACCACGGGATATTCGATCGCCCGCAACTTATCCGTCACATACTTCGCTTGCCGATTCCGTTCCGCCTCTTCCGCAAAGCGATCGATCGCATACTTTTCCGCAGCAAAGGCTTGGATCAACCGAATGCCACTAAAATTTTCCACCAGCATAGAGGACAGGTCAGAAACCCGCCGCTGGCTGCGGTGGGACAGTTGCCGCATCTGTTCGCCAAACCAGCCAATCAGCACCGCCATCAAGGGCGCAATAATCAGCGTCGCCAGAGTCAGTTGCCAACTGCGATAAATCATGAACCCCAACACCCCAATCAGTTGCAGGATGCAGGGGACAAACTGATGGAACAGCTTGTTGATCACTTCGCCAATGCGATCGACATCCTCCGTCATGCGGTAGCTCAAATCCCCCGTCTTGGCCTTCTCAAAGTAGCTCAGGCTGAGGGATTGGAGATGGGCAAAGGCATCCTTCCGCAGATCGAAAGAAACCGCCAGGGCAGCCTTGGCCATCAGGGAATCCATGCCGAACTGGGCCACCTTCTGCACAGCCCAGATACCCGCCGCAAAAATCACCAGATCAATGACCTGGTTCACCTTGCCCTGACCGATCGAGTCAAACAGAACTTCTGATTTCGCAGCCAAAATCGGCCAAATGGCACTGAAGATGACAACGCAGACCATCGCTTGGCCGATCGTCCGCCACTGGCGTCGCACATAGGGCAGAAGGTGCCAGTAATTTGAACGGTAGTTAGAACGCGCTTTCAATGGCGACTCGCCTTTCGCTCTTGGTAAATGTGAATCAGGGAAGGAATGAAAGAGACCACAATAATGGCCACAATGATTGGTAAAAGATATTGATCTACCTTTTCCGGGCCGATCACTTGTCCAAGGTTATACCCCAGGAAGAGAAGGCCCAACGTCCACAACATTCCACCTGCAACGTTGTAAACCAGAAAGGTGCGGTAGTTCATTGCGCCAATGCCCGCCACAATTGGAGCAAAGGTTCGCACGATCGGAGTAAATCGCGCGAGAATGATCGCCATTCTCCCATGCTTCTGATAAAAGTTTTGCGCTGTCACCAGATGCTTGCGCTTAAAGAAGCGGGAATCTTCGCGCTGGAAAAGCTTGCGACCAAATCGCGCTCCTGTGGCATAGCCCACATTGTCTCCCACGATCGCGCAGACAACACACCCCAGAACGAGCCAAGAGAGATTGAGAACCGTGGCGGATGTGACAAGCTGGGGATCAATCCTGACCGAAGCTAAAAAACCCGCCGTAAACAGTAAGCTATCTCCCGGCAGGAAAAAACCAACCAATAGACCCGATTCCGCAAATATAATTGCCCAAATTGCTAAATGGCCAAATAGTGGCCCCACTTGGATCAACCAGTGACGAAGGTGCTCCGTATCAAAATGCATGGCAAGCTCTCGCAAATGCTCCTAACCAGATATAGCGGACAGTGACCCTGAATGGATCATCACGATCGTTCCTCGGGTAAATCAGGAGACGAGAGAACCACTTTTATGGTTGCTTACGAGCTTTCTGTTTCTGCCAGAGCCAGACCCCAAAAGCGAGGATTAAAACCACTAAAACAATCTTAGAAACCGGCGCTAAATACTGATCGACCAATTCATAGTTGGATCCAAGGATATAGCCTGCATAGGTCAGCAAGCTGACCCAAAGCGTCGTACCAATGGTTGAGTAAAGCATGAAGGATCCGATCGGCATTTCACTAATCCCCGCAGGTAGGGAAATCACCGTGCGCACACCGGGGACCAGACGACAGAGGAGAACCGTGACATTGCCATGGCGATAAAACCAGTGATTGGCCCGATCGATATCCTCACCAGACATTCCTAACCATTTACCGTAGCGATCGGCTAGCACTCTCAATCGAGGCTCTCCTAAAATTTTGCCCGCATAGTACCAAGGCAATGTCCCCACCATGGTGCCCAACACCCCAGCCAGCACCACGTATTGAAAGTTCAAGCGACCTTCGTGGGCCGTGAACCCCGCCAACGGCATAATTAGTTCCGATGGGATGGGCGGAAACAGGTTTTCCAGGAACATCAGCAGGGCAATGCCCCCATATCCCAACGCTTCCATCGTGCTCTTAATCCACTCCGCCATGACCACCTCATCTTGGTTAATGTCTGCAATATCCGTCATTGCTTAAATCCAACAAACAGCCCTCACCCTCAAAAAAACGGCTTGGTCTATTGTCAAACTCTATTTTCTTCACAAGTGCACTTTTAGTGACAGGATGTTTCCTCGTTCAGCTCTTCGATCTCTGCTAGCCGCTCAGCAAAACATTCAGCCTATGAGCTAGACATTCAGCTTATGAGCTCAAGCAACGGTAAATGGCTGGAACAGTCTGAGAAACGGGCCCTACAGGATTCGAACCTGTGACCGACCGCTTAGAAGGCGGTTGCTCTATCCACTGAGCTAAGGGCCCAACTTTATAGGTCTCTATCTACTTTATAGGTCTCTACTTATAGGTCTTTAGATGTCAATGCAATTTTTATCGATGCAACTTTCATTAGAGAAAGTCACAGGACTTCCTAGAATTTTAGTGCAAACTGGAAAATTTCGGATAGTCCCTCTAGGGCATCCTACCGCCTCGATCGGGCAATATTGTCCGAAATCCCCCGAATTTGTCCCAATTTCCCTCCCATTCCGACCCAAATCAAAATTTTATGCTATCTGTGTCAACCCGAACCTTTTGACATATAAAGTTAGTGTTGAAGTCAGGTTGGAATTATAGTCGCTTGTCGATGACCTCTCCAAAACCTGAAAATTTAGGGTTCTTTAGTGGGCTAATTACCCAACTTCTCCTGCTTTATGCGTGAGTTTTAACCCCCTTTGACCCATGGCTGTGTACACTACAACTATTTATGTGCACAATAGCCTCGGCAACTGCCGCCCGACCCTGACCTAGATCAGCATTAGCCTTGCAGCGTTATGTTCATTTTGAAACGGCAGGATGTAGACATCTCGAGTGTCCAGCACCCTCGGAAAGATCAAAAGATCCCCATTCTGACTTATCAAGGAATGACTTTCCGATTGCTGAACGTCTTCCAAGCCACCCAAGAAGAGGAGGCTCGTTCCCTATGGCGCGAGTTGACTGATAATCAGGGCAAAGCTTGCGTCTTACTGGAAGAACCTGAACGCTACAGCATTTGGGGAAAGGTACGTTTAGATCAATTAACGAGCGACATTCCTGCGACTGGCTCATCTTCTACTGGAGAGGGCGGGTCACCTTTGCTAGTGCAGGCTTGCCTCTTGATGCTTCAGTCCATGTACTTGGATATTGAAGATCTAATGGGAACCAAGCAGGGTAATGCGTTTCAGCGGGATGTGATGACTGTGTTTCAGAAAGGACGCTTTGCCCAAGCAGAGACGGCTGACGCTGTGCAGCAATTACTAACTGCGGATCCACTCAATAGTCTGCAACCTCCTCCTTGGCAGGAATCCCAGATGGTGTTGCTACTGCAAGAAATGCATCGATTAGGAAAGTCATATTTTGGTAACACTGGATTCACTCGCAGTGTGCTGGATGCGTTGCAGGAGCTGTCTTCTCAGGAACGTAAAGCCTTTTTAGAATGGTTGGGGCATTCTCAAGCTGGGTCTCTTTGGCGGTAAAGATGAGTGACGCCTTCCATAAGGCATGAGTGAAATCTCAGTGACTATCAACGCTAGTGACTGTTAACGCTATTACTGCAAATTCTGCTGCAAACCTTGCTGTAAAGGCGCTTTGTATCAGTGGAGGTGATACCTATGCATGCTGTACTCAATGTTGTGTCTGGGGATGCTCTGTCATAGCTGTCATAGCCGTGTCATTTTGGGGAGTTGCCAGTATGATGCAGCACAGACCTTGCTACATCATCACCCTCTATTCAGGCGTTCTGTATTGGTTGGTAACTTGGTCTTTAAACACTGAGTCTCTAAACAACGTCTCTAAACAACAATTTGCATAACAGATTGTTACTTGATAGGGAAAATGTGTTGGATCGCGCCGCCAACCTGTAACATAACCTTGCATTCACTTGCATCATTTTTGTCAGGAATTGCTCGAATCATCAACAGTTTATGGATAAGCCAGCCTCTCGTGGACTTTCCGTCCAAGCTATTGTGTTATTTGAAGTACTCTGGGCCTTTGCAGCGTTGATGTTTTTCTTGCTGTTTGGCCCCCAAGGCGTCAATGCGACACCTACCTCAGACGGCTTCTGGTATTGGTTGTACGGTTTAGGTACTGGATTATTTGAGATTGGGGCCTTTGCAATAGCTTCTTTGCTTTGTTTTCGCAATGCCTTCAGCAACCAAGTTGTCAGCGGTCGTAAGGTCTGGCTGGGCATTGGCATTGGGATGCTGTGTTATGCGATCGGAGGTATTCTGTTCACCTATTGGGAAACGGTGCTTGGTCGCACAGCCGATATTTCTCCTGGCGATTTGTTCTACTTAGTCACCTATATTTCTTTGGGCTATGGCATGGTGACGGCGGTTCTCGATCGTCGGTTGAATCTTGATCCGGGGCAATGGTTCATTGTTGTGGCGATCGGGGCAATCGGTGTCGCAGCGGGTGTGTTGATTAGTATCAAGGCCGATAACGCAGAAAAGCAGGCAATGGCATTCCGTGGCTGGGATCTGACGCCTCCCGCGATCGCTGCGACAGCTCCAGCTAGCTCAGATGTCTCAGGGCAACCTCTACTGGCTCAGGCAACCACAACTAAGCCCAGTCCTGCGGTATCTGCCAAGCCCCAAAAAGCAACGCCTAAAACGGCTGTAACCAGTTCCCCGACTAGTTCGCCTGCCCCGAAACCCAGCAGCCCACCCGTTGCAACTCCAACCCCCTCTGTTGCCCCCAGCGAAGCTGCAGAACCGGAAGTTCCTGCTCCGGCTTGGGTACTGACTGTGGAACAATTCCTTGGACAATTTAAGAAGCCGATCAACAGCTTTTACATCATTGCGGATGTGTTTTTGTTGATTATTGCAACGACGTTACTCCTGGCCTTTTGGGGAGGACGATTCTCGCTCTCTTGGCGCATGATTGCCTTTGCCGCATTTTCGCTTTATGTCGCAGATATGTGGTTCCGATATAGTAGCGTGGATCCTAACTACAAGAGCGGTAGTTTGCCAGAAGTGTTTTGGGTGTTTAGTGGCGTGCTGTTTGGGTTGGGAGCGGCCTTAGAGTATGACTTGAGTCGATCGCGCCGAGGGGCTCGGAAGCGGGGCTAAGGATTAAAGGGATTGCAGCAACCCTGATTCAAACAAGAATGATGATTATAAAGGGGGGCCAAATTTGGCCCCCCTTTGCTGTTTGGATGCTTTTTGAAGAGAAGAACGCTTAATCTGCCCCAAATACCCAGCGCCAAAGCGGATGCTGTCGTCCTTTGCTTCGGATCGCGATTGTCCTTTTTTTCAGTTGATCCCGATCGTGTAGGGGCAAGCCCCATAGGATATTACGACTTTGCCAGATTAGGACACTGAGGGTCATGGCAACGCAAATTACAAGCCCGATCGCGGGGATTGGATTAAAAATTAGGCCATACCGGATGGCTGACCAAGTGAAATATTCCCGGAGTAGCGCGATCGAATTTCGCAAACTCCACAGGCTCCATGTTCCCAAGGTCAGCCATAGAAAAAGAATGAGCAGCCAACGTCCCACAACGGTTAATTGGTGGAGCCGATCGGCTGCTGCTTCCAAATCAAATTTGAGGTAATCAGGAACCTCAGACTCTGGCTGAAAATCTTCAGACATTCCCCGTCCTCAGACACTAGCTTGCAACTTCAGCATCATTCCCATCTACGTCCAAACTGGGTGCAGCCATGAAAGCTTTGCCCGTCTTTTCTCGCCACAGAGCCAAAAGACTACTGGCAATAAAGATACTGGAGTAGGCCCCCATGGTGAACCCAATGATCAATGCAAGGGCAAAGTTTTTCAGCGTTTCACCGCCAAAGATAAAGATGGCGAACAGAGTCAGCAAAGTGGTTAGGGTGGTGTTGATCGATCGGGTGAGGGTCTGATTAACCGCATCATCGACCACTTGATTGATATGCTTACTGGGATCCTCTTGGATGACTTCCCGCACGCGATCGTAGATCACCACCGTATCGTTGACGGAGAAGCCGACGATCGTCAGGAGGGCCACGATAAACAAACTATCAACCTCAATTCCTGCCACTAAGCCCAAAATTGAGAAAATTCCCACCGTGATCAACACGTCATGGAACAGCGCGACGATCGCAAAGACAGCGTAGTCAAACTGAAAGCGGAACGCCAAGTAAACCGCAATTCCAACGAAGGAAATCAAGAGTGCCAACAAGCCTTGGGAGAAGATTTGTCGTCCAAGGGTCGCTCCCACGCTGTCAATCAAGGTGCCTTGGGGATTGAAGGCTCCGACTTTTTCTTGGAGGGCGGTGAGCAACTTTTGCCGCGCATCCACGTTGAGGTTGTTGGTGCGAATGGAAAGGGCGGGACGGGTTTGATCTCGACCTCCCACCTGCTGCACGCTACTGCCGCCCAAGCCTTGATCCTTGAGCACCGATCGCACGCCTTCCAGGTCGATCGGTTTACTACAATCCACTTTGCCGCAGTCTAGTTCCAGCTGAAGTCGTGTGCCTCCAACAAAATCCAAACTCGGTCGCAGAGGAGCCCCAATTTGCGTCCAGGAGATCACCATGGAAATCAGCCCAGCCAAAATAATGGCGGCAGAAATCGCCCACCAGAGATTGCGTTGTTTGATGACCTGAAGCTTCATGATGCAGCCTCCACCTTAGAAGAGTTCGTTGTCGAAGTAAGACCGGGGCAGTACCAAGAAGGCTTGCGGAAGGCTTGTACATTGAGTGCAGTCATTAACAGGGTTCGGCTACAGGTAATCGCCGTAAACATACTGACCACGACCCCTAATGCCAGGGTTAGGGCGAAGCCTTTGACCAATCCAGTGCCCAGCCAAAAGAGTGCCGCACAGGCAATTAAGGTAGTGACGTTACTGTCGAGAATGCTGGAGAAGGCGCGGTAAAAGCCAGACTCCACCGATCGATAGAGGGTTTTGCCCGCTCGCAGTTCTTCACGGGTGCGCTCAAAGATCAGCACGTTTGCATCTACGGCCATCCCGATACTGAGGATGAATCCGGCAATCCCTGGCAAGGTGAGAGTTACACCCAGCAAATCAAAGGCCGCGATCGACAAGATGGAGTAAATAATCAGTG
Source organism: Alkalinema sp. CACIAM 70d (assembly GCA_002148405.1). Taxonomy (GTDB): domain Bacteria; phylum Cyanobacteriota; class Cyanobacteriia; order Leptolyngbyales; family Leptolyngbyaceae; genus Alkalinema. The sequence continues at coordinate 22,039 of MUGG01000174.1, forward strand.
AAATAGAGGCAATGGCTCCCGGAAGGCGGTAGTAAACCACCATAAACAGAAGAACCAGACTTAAACCACCTAAACCTGCATAGATACTGCGTTCAATACTGTCGCGACCGAGAGTTGCGCCGACGGTGCGGTTCTCAACAATTTCGATCGGCACTGGCAGGGAGCCACCCTTGAGTTGAATCGCGAGTTCCTGGGCTGATTGGGCGGTAAAGTTGCCCGTAATTGTTGCGCCACCACCGGTAATCCCCGTTGCTGCATGTTCTGGGCCGACGATCGGGGCACTAATCAGACCATCATCAAGGAAAATACCAATGCTGCGTCCAGTGCCCGCCAGCCGTTTGGTCATCTCGGCAAATTTGTTGCCCCCTTCGGTGTCAAACCGGATGTCCACGACCCAAACGTTGCCACCCGGGGGAGATGCCGCAAAGGCATCTTGCAGATTTTTACCGACAATTCCCGATTTATCAAACAACTCTAAAAGGGCTTTATTACTGGCCTTGAGACGAGTTTGCAGATCTTCCAATGCCTTGGGATCGCCTTTAACTTTGCGGAGTTCCTGGACTTGGGTTTGCAGAATCCGATTATTTTGGTATTCCGCTTGGAAGATCCCTTCCGTGCCCTGGTGTTGTTCCCGGAACTCTAGCTGAGCCGTGCCGCCAAGCACCCGCTCTGCCTGTTCAGGATCCGTGACACCGGGGAGTTGCACCAGGACTTGATCCTGACCCACAGTTTGCACGACGGGCTCCGAAACACCCAGACCATTGATCCGGCGATCGATAACCATTTGCACGGCTTCCAATTCCCGTGAGCCGATGGTCTTAATTTGTTCCGTGGGTTTCACTTGAATTGTGAGCTGTGATCCCCCTTGTAAGTCGAGACCGAGCTTAATCGGGATTTGAGTCAAGGTAAAGACCGACGCTGCCACGAGCGCCACAATGACTCCTAATAACCAACGTTGCCTTCCCATACAGAATCCTGTTGTGACAAACGCTATGATACCCCGCAGTTGCGAGTGTTACCAAAAAGAGGAGCGATCGGGCGATCGCTCCTCTCCACTGAAATCAATTCAATATCCCCTTCCTAAAAGGATTCCTAGAAAGCTGCCATTCTAGAATTGTCCCTAGAACTGCTTACCCGTAATCTTTTTCACCGCTTCCACAATTTGGGGTGGCTGGACGATCGTCAGGTTTTCCAAAGTGCCGTTGTAGGGCGTGGGGATGTCCTGAGAAGAGAGACGAATCACCGGAGCATCCAATTCATCAAAGAAGCGATCGTTGATCGACGCAATCAGTTCAGCGGCAATCCCGCCCGTTTTCATGCCTTCTTCAACAATGACGACGCGATGGGTCTTCTTGATCGATTCCCCGATCGTGTCAAAGTCCAGAGGTTTGAGGGAAATGAGGTCGATCAGTTCTGGATCGAACCCTTCTTTTTCTAAGGTCTTCACCGCTTGCAGGCAGTGGTAACGCATCCGGGAGTAGGTCAGAATCGTCACATCCTTACCGGGACGAACAATTTCCGCCTTATTCAACGGGCAAATGTACTCTCCGCTGGGCAGATCTTCTTTCAAGTTGTAAAGCAGCACGTGCTCGAAGAACAGGACGGGGTTGTCGTCCCGAATGGCCGCTTTCAGCAACCCCTTAGCGTTATAGGGTGTAGAACAAGCCACAATTTTCAACCCTGGCACCGCTTGGAAGTAGGTTTCCAGTCGCTGGGAGTGTTCTGCCCCCAACTGCCGACCCACCCCACCAGGCCCCCGGATGACCATGGGAATTTTGAAGTTACCGCCGGAGGTGTAGCGCAGCATCCCAGCGTTGTTGGAAATTTGGTTAAACGCCAGCAGCAGGAAGCCCATGTTCATCCCTTCAATGATCGGACGTAGCCCGGTCATCGCCGCACCGACGGCCATCCCAGTAAAGCTGTTTTCTGCAATGGGGGTATCAAGAAGGCGCAATTCGCCGTACTTCTCATAGAGATCCTTGGTGACTTTGTAGGATCCACCGTAATGACCCACGTCTTCGCCCATGACCAATACGCTGGGGTCACGCGCCATTTCTTCGTCGATCGCTTCTCGAAGTGCGTTGAATAAAAGCGTCTCTGCCATTGCTTCCTCTACCGCTTAAGCCAGCTTTCCATTTTAGAGGAGGATGGTCACTCAGAAAAGACATCTCTGCCGCAAAACTCTGCCACAAAACTAACTTCCATGTACCAAAGCCGAGATGGCGCAATGTCCACCTCGGCAAATGGGTTTGGTTAGGCGTTTGATTTAAACCTACAATCGGAGCTCATCGAACGATCGGGTTCAGCAATAGAATCCTCGATCGGGCTTTAGAACTGCAAACCTACGCCTGCGCTCAAACCCACAGAAGGTTTGCCGCTTTCGTAACCTTTAATCCCATACTTAGCATCGCTGTAGACGACGACGCCCTTCGCCACTTGGGATTCAACCCCTACATTGAGGACAGCGGTATCCCGGTTACCCAAAGGGGAATTGGTGCCATCTTTTTGCACAAAGGAATACCCAGCACCGGCGTAGACGTTGGTATTTTTGGCTACGGCGTAGTCATAGGTCAGCGTCGGCACGATCGCGCTGTTGTTGCCATTGAACAGAACCGTACCCCGAACAGAGACGGGTGCGTTGGGCACTGCAAACCGACCTTGTACGTTCCCACCAAAGTTAGGGCCATCGTTACCAGCACCACCGCCCGTCACGCTACCAGAAACCCCTGCACCCACGTAGCTGCCATTAAACGGAACAGGCTGGGCAGAAGCGGAACTTGCGGCGACTGTAGAACCGACTAACAGAGCAGACACACTAGCAAAGGCAATGGCTTTCAGAGAGAGTTTCATCGTTCGATCCTCAGAAAATAATTCAGAATTTATGCTTGGGGATGCAATCCTCCGGCAGAGGGTTTAGCCAATGGCTTGAAAGAGCGGTTGAAATCAGCAGTTTTACTGAGCTAATTGCATTCAGCGTTGCATTGCCTGTACTGACTCAATAAATTTCACTGACTGTTCATTGCCTTTGGTTTTACCCTGTGTGGATTGCATACCTACTTTGTCGAAACCGCTATTCCAAAAGTTCCGGGCAAAAGCCCCAAATCCGCCTATTTTAGGCAGTTTCTAAACTGGCACAAGTTCTACGGAGAACAATGGATGGATCTTGTTATGGCCCGATCGAACTCTACCCAGAACGGATTTCTGAGCGGCATCCTTGACGTGGGGGCTGGGTAGTCGGGTGGCTGGGTAGTCGGGTGACTGGGCTGTAATGTGGGTTTACTCCATGGGATTGAGTAGCGTTCTGCGCCATCCCCCATCTTGGGCCCGATCGCAGGGCACTTCCAGCACTCGAATGCCTCGATCGGGCAGCCCCTTAAGCTGTTGCTCTAGATGGTGCCAGTCGGTAATGGTTTCGTGCTCAATGCCGTAGGTTTGGCAAAGCTGGGCAAAGTCGATATGTTGCGGAGTCGCGAAAAAGGCTTCAAAGGGCGGATCGAACTGGGCGATCGGCAACATGCCAAAAATGCCGCCCCCGTTGTTGTTGAGCACCACGATCGTCAGGTGACCTTGGAAATATTGGCGTAACAGAAAACCGTTGGTATCGTGCAACAGCGATAAATCTCCCGTCAGCATCACGGCGGGTTGGTTCCCCTGGGCAATGCCTAATGCAGTGGATAGAGTCCCATCGATGCCATTAGCGCCGCGATTGACGAAGGGTTGAATCTGCCGATTGTTGGGTTGCCAGAAATACTCCACATCCCGCACGGGCATACTGTTGGCGATGAATAACGGCGTGCCCTGCGGCAGGATTTGCGATAGACACCAAGCCACCTTGCCTTCAAACAAGGGAGAAATTTGCGCCATGGCTTGATCGATCGCTGATCGGGTCTGCTGTTCGGCAAGCAGCCAATCCTGAAGATAGGCGCGATCGTTGAGCGGAGGCTGTTGCTCGAACGAAGGGGAGATCGATTCGTCTAATCCTAACTGCATCACAAATTCTGGAATGGTCATCGGGATGGGAATCGTTCTGCCGTGGAGTGGATCGCGGGAACGACTGATCGGGTCAATCACCCACTGTTGCGGTTGGGTGACGCTGAGCCATTCCCGCAGCACTTTACTGGTTGGCATATCCCCCACCCGAAGCACCACCTCTGGCACTAGACGATCGGCCCAGTCGGGATGGCGCAAAATGCTGTCGTAGGTGGACACGAGATGGGGATTCAAGCTTGCATAATTTCGCACAGGGGATAACCCTTCCGCCAGCACCGGAAATCCCAAGGCTTGGGCTAACCGCGCGATCGCCTGACAGTAAGCCTGGGGATGTTCCGGCTGTGCCACTCCTGCAACAATGACGCCCCGTTTACCAGACCAAGCCCCCAAGCTAGGGGTTAAATTCAGTAAATTCGTTCCTCGATAGAATTCCTCGCTGGGCGATCGTTGCCCTAATCGCTGTTCTGTTGCAGCCGTTAGGTGATCAAAAAAATTCGAGGGAATCTGCTCTGCAAAGGCGGCGGCCTCCGGTTGCCCGATCGGGGCAAGGGGATCCCGCAGAGGCACATTAATATGAACAGGCCCCGGAACCGGATACTGGGCTTGGTAATAGCTCTGGGCCATGCGTTGCCGCAGGTATTGCAGCAGGAAAAGGTCTAGGGCGGGGGTGGCCAATTCGCAGGCGGTGTTGGGATAGGAGCCAAATAATTTTTGTTGATCGATCGCCTGCCCCGCATTGCAATCCCGCAGTTCCGGAGGCCGATCGGCGGTCAGCACCAGCAGCGGCACTTGGCTTTCCCGCGCCTCGATCACCGCTGGATAGAAATTCGCCCCCGCTGTGCCGGACGTGCAAATTAACGCTACGGGGCGATGGGTGCGTTTGGCAATGCCCAGGGCAAAAAAGCTGGCCGATCGCTCATCCAAGACCGGAATGGCTTCCACCCTGGGATGCTGGGCAAAGGCCACTGCCAAAGGAGCCGATCGAGATCCTGGACAGACGATCGCCGTCCTCAGCCCGCATCGCACCAGGGTTTCCACCAAAACCGACGACCACAGCGTATTGAGATTCCGAGTATCAAGATTCCGCAAGTCAAGCACAGGGGTTGAGGCCATAAGCGACAACCTCCACCCTACACCGTTCCCCCAACCCTAGGCGAGTCCCCAACCCTAGGCAAGCACCTTAACCCGTTGCCTAGGTCAGTGCCCGCAGCAAAGCTTGCAATTTTAGCTGAACTTCCACCAGTTCCCGATCGGGATTTGACCCTTCCACAATTCCCGCCCCCGCAAACAATCGCGCCCGCCGTCCCTGCAAAATGGCCGATCGAATCCCTACTGCAAACTCCCCGTTGCCCTGGGCATCCACCCACCCGATGGGAGCCGCATAGAACGATCGCTCAAAAGGTTCTAACTGCTGAATGTAGCGACAGGCCAACTCGCGGGGTACTCCGGCAACTGCAGGGGTGGGATGAAGTTCCGCCAAGATATCCAACAGGTGTACCGATTCTGGAACTTCAGCAGCGATCGGCGTGTGGAGATGCTGAATATTGGGCAATTGCAACAGGCGCGGCGTCAGGATTTTAGGCTGTAAGCCCAGGTTACCTAGGTGCTGGGTGATGAAATCAATGACTAATTGATGCTCATGGGTTTCCTTTTCGCTGGAGAGCAACTGATTGGCCAAACGAATGTCTTCGGCTTCGGTATGACCGCGCGGGGCAGATCCGGCCAAGGCATCGGTTTCCAAACGGTGCTGCTGCATAGTCACCAAGCGTTCTGGACTGGCCCCAATGAAGGTTTGTCCTACGGATACCCCCTGAGCTTGGTGGCTAGAAAAGATATAGCAGTCTTGGTACAGCTGCCGCAGGTTGTGGAGGGATGCAACTAAGTTAAAGGACGTTGCAGCGACCACATCAAAGGCACGGGCTAGGACGATTTTGGCAATTTTACGATCGCGAATTTCCTGAAGGGCTTGCTGGACAGCAGTTTGGAAAATTTCTGGCGAACTGACGCCCTGGATCATCTGAATTGTATTGTCCACCCAGCGATCGCAGTCTAGGGTGGCGGTTTGGATGGCTTGAATTTGTTGCCAGATACGGGTGGATTGGCTTTGGGGGTCAAATCCATGGTCGATTAACACATTGACCACGATCGTGCTTTGGGAGCCGAGCCGAGCAACTTGCCACTGGGGCAACAGCACCGATCCTGCGGTACCGGCAGCGGTGGATTGGGCAAAAAAGGAAAAACCACAAAAAAAGTGCGCCCCTGCAAATGGCCCATCAACATCTCCCACCAAGGTAATTTGCTGGGACAGGCGCTGAATGAAGTCACGGGATTGGGCGAAGCGATCGCTGCCTTCCAACTCCAACTGCATGACCGAGCCGACCGCCAGCAATGCCTGCTGCTGCCCGCTTTTCTCAAAATAAAAGTGCCTTTCCTGGGGACTTACACAGGTTTGTAAGACTGCCAGGGGATCAATTTCAGGAATTGAAAAGGAAATACTAATCAGTTGGATTTGAGATGTATTGACAAATGCCTGCTTACACGCAAAAAGAAAGTTATATAAATCACGATGCGTTTTGAAGCAGTCTAGAGAATAAGGACTAACGGGCATGAGTAAACAGGCTTCAAGCGGCAAATTTTCTTAAGTTGATCTTAATCGACTTTGGAAGGATAGGAGATGGCGGTCTGTCAGGGGATTTCTGAGATCCCAGATTAATGCGATAGCGGGACTATTGAGTATTCTTGCTGGTTAGCGTCGATCTGAACCTTCTTTTCTGGGGTCAGTCCCTGCTCGATCGCCGATGAGGGAAACCTCCATTCGACATAATTCTTTATTAAATTGCCAATGTAAAATACATCTGATGATACACAGTGATACATTTGGCGCGATCGTGGGGGGATCATAGCCTGATTTTGACATGATCCACCTACTTTTGAAGACGACGACGTGGGACTGGCGATCGCGCTTCAGAGCTGCTGGCAAGCCCTTACTGCCCCTAACAAGCGGATCTGTAACGTTTCTATAACCCACTGCAATGCGCCGCAATCCAGGGTGAGAAACTGGTAGGCAGTCGATATTCGTGCGCCGTCGATCCAATCACACCCTGTTTTGTAGATTGATGATTCCCCAATCCTCTGACCCTACCCCTGCTCGCGCCAAAGCCATGCCGCCCGCGCTCAGCCGCCGCAAACTATGGTGGGCTGCCATTAAGCCACCCATGTATAGTGTGGCGATTATGCCCATTTGGGTCGGTTCCGCGATCGCCTATGCCGAAACCCGCCACTTAAATGCGTTGGTGTTTGGTCTGTTTTTGCTGTCTGCGGTGCTGATTTTGGCGTGGGAGAATCTCAGCAATGATGTGTTTGATGCAGATACGGGGGTCGATGTCAATAAATTCAATTCAGTGGTGAACATCACTGGCAACAAGGCGTTGATTTTTTGGATTTCTAACGCTTTCTTGGGGTTGGGGTTACTGGGGATTACGGCGATCGCGGCGATGCAGCGAGATTTTACGGTGATTGGGTTGATCCTGGCTTGCTGTGGGATTGGGTACATTTATCAAGGCCCACCCTTCCGCTTGAGTTACAAGGGGATGGGGGAGATTCTCTGTTTTTTTGCCTTTGGGCCGTTGGCAATGTCGGCCAGTTACTACAGTCAAACCCAAACGTTTTCGGCGGTGAATTTAATCGCGTCGATCGTGGTTGGGGTGATTACGAGTGTGATCCTCTTTTGTTCCCACTTTAATCAGGTCAAGGATGATGCCGCGATCGGGAAATTATCCCCCGTGGTGCGGTTAGGCTCGCAGCGATCGGCGCAATTGTTGCAGTGGGTCTGTGTCAGTGTCTATGCCATGATTGCGATTGGTGTGATTGCCCAGGCATTTCCGATCGGTTCGCTGCTATCCTTCCTCAGCATTCCTGTGGCCTATCGGCTCTGCAAAACGATTCTGGACAATTATAATCAACCTCAGCGATTAACCTTCTGTCGTTTGATTGCAGTGGAAATGCATTTTTGGTGTGGTTTGCTGTTTGGCTTAGGGTTTTTACTACCTTCGTTGTAGTTCATTCGTTATAGTTCAATAGTAAACATTGCTGAGCTAGTTTGTTTAGTCCGCTTTGATCGATGGATGATAATTTCCAGTTTGATTTTCAGTCCTATTGTCGATCGTTTAAGCAGCCATTACAAACGAGCCATGGTGAGTGGTCGGTGCGGGAAGGCATTATTGTTCGACTGATTCCGCCCAATGGGGATGTCCAGTTGGGAGAGATTGCGCCGCTGCCTTGGTTTGGGTCGGAAACGCTAGAGGAGGCATTGGAGTTTTGCCGATCGCTCCCGTCCTGCATTTCTAAATCAACCATTCAAGCCATTCCCGATCGATTACCGGCCTGCCAATTTGGGTTTGAGTCGGCACTGTTGCAGCGGTCTAGTATTCCGAATACTGCGATCGCATCGGCTGGATTGCTGCCCACGGGTGAAGCGGCGTTGGGGGCATGGCGATCGCTCTATGACCAGGGCTTTCGGGTCTTCAAATGGAAAATTGGTGTGACGGATTTGGAAACAGAACTGGCGTGGTTTGAGCAACTTCTAGGGCAGGTTCCCCCCGATGTCCGACTGCGGCTAGATGCCAACGCGGGTTTGACGATCGATCAGGCTCACCAATGGTTAGATCACTGTGCGGAATCCCCGATCGAATACTTAGAACAACCGCTGGCGATCGACCAATTCGATCTGCTTTTACATCTCAGTCAAACCCATTCAACGCCCATTGCCCTGGATGAATCGATCGCGACCCTACAACAATTACAAACTTGTTATCACAACGGTTGGCGGGGAATTTACGTGATTAAGCCTGCGATCGTAGGATTTCCTTCTAAGCTGCAAGCCTTTTGCCAGCACCATTCCCTAGATATGGTTTTTTCCTCAGTGTTTGAAACGTCGATCGGTCGTAATGCAGGCATCCATCTAGCGATCGACTGTGGCACTTCCCGCGCGTTGGGATACGGAACAGATCAATGGTTCGACAGTTGAAAATTCGAGGGAGTGTTGCGATCGGACATCTTTTCTTGCCGTGTTGATAGGGCCAGCGATCGCCCCTACCCCTGATTATCTAGCCAGTTTGTCAGATCCTCGATTGACCCGAAATCCAGCAATGCTTCACCGAGGGATTCCAGTTGTTCGATCGCAAGGACATTAATGCGATCAAGGGTACGATCGTCAAGCGCGCCAAACTTTCGGTTTAGTTGGCGGAGGAGAATTGATCTCTCACCCCGCTCTTCAGCCATCCGCTCGATCGTTGTGACGTACTTCATCTGCCGCGCCTCTTCAAAAGCTTTCAACTCAATCTGGAACTGCCTTTCTAGCTCTTCAGGCAAGTCTATCAACCAATCCAAGAAGTTGTGCAATTCCAGTATATCCTGCTCACCATAGCCTTGCTCATAGAGCATCGTCGTCAGCCGATAGCGCCAATCTTTTCGCGCCAGCGGCTGATTGTGGGTCTCCTTCGTCTTCAGTTGTGCCATCGTTACCACCGCAAACGGATTGCGACTCGCCTCCAGGGTTGACCAATCTTGTTCATAATCCAGCAACTTGACGATCGGAAACCGGAATTTAGTTGAACAGCCCCACAGTTCATCCTGAAAGCCATGCGGTCGCCACTGCCTGCTGTCATCCGTCAGAATCGCTAAACTTACTACTGGACAACTATAACGATCGCGCAGGCGGTAATTATAGCTGTACATTCTTGCGCCAAAATTAGATTCTCCATCATTTTGTACTTCGATGTGACAAATGACGACCGCCTTATCGCCGCTCAAGCGATGTACCTCAACCAGCTTATCGGCATAGCGCTTGGGAATTTCTGCATCGCGCACCACTTTTTGCAATTCCTTATCAAGAAACCGAATTCGCTTTGACCAATCAATGTCTGCCTCAATATGGGGAAAGAAGAATCCAAGAAAATCCCTGAAATATAATTCAATAAACGTTTTCCAGGGGTTGTCATAGTCGGTATTTTGACTTTTTAGTTGACTCATTACACAGGATAATAGTTTATATGTTCTATATTCTAACAGGCTTAAAGTGTTGGGTGCACTGTTTTTGAACCAGTTCTTTATTGCTTGTGATCTGATAAGTCAGGTAAATATGATCGATTGCTGAATGAAAATTTTATCAACATCACTACTGAATCTGAATAATGGCTATGGTAATCATAGGTAATAAAATTCTGGGATGTAGAATGGATTTTTAGATTAATCGTTCGATCGAACGCTGCAAAATTCATTCGTAAATAAGATTCTAGAATTGAGTGAGTGAGCGTTGAACGATCAAGTTAGAGTTTAAAAATACCGATCGCGCGATTAGAATCTGTGACCATGACTCCATTGGATCTTGTGAGGCAACGATCGATCAAACCCTGGCTGGTTGGGGTTGATCGGACACAACTTCTGGAATTCGCACAGGAACGAGTTGACCAGCTTCAGGACTACGATCGATCACCCAGTAACTCTACTGATCGACCTGTGATTTTTTTGGCGGAACGGGATCCTCTGCGGTTTCTGGCCAGCTTCATTGCAGCCAGTTCTCAGCCTAGCGCTCTCTTCCTGTGCAATCCCGATTGGCGCACCCAGGAATGGCAACAGCTGTATCGCTTGGTTACGCCGACCCACGTCTGGAGCCAAGGTTTACCAGAAATCCCATTATTGGCAATTCAGCCTGGGGCAATCGCTCCTTCAGATCCGCTGATCGCAGGTCAGCCCAGAGTTTCCCTGCCCAATTCTGACAGGGCTTGCTCTATCCTGATTCCCACGGGCGGTACCTCCGGGCAACTGCGCTTTGCAGTTCATACTTGGGAAACCCTGCGGGCCTCGGTGCTGGGAATGCAGGCCCACTTTGGCGTCGATCGCATCCACTCCCTTTGCGTGTTGCCGCTCTATCACGTCAGCGGATTGATGCAGTTTTTACGATCGCTGCTGACCGGGGGGCAACTGTGTATTCATGATTGGAAACGGTTGGAGTCTGGCCAGCTTCCCCCGATCTCACCGGAGGATTTTTTCCTATCCCTTGTACCGACTCAACTGCAACGGTTGATGCAGGCAGAGATCGATCCGGTGTTTTTGCGATCGCTGCGGGCGATTCTCCTGGGGGGTGCTCCGGCGTGGGAAGGGTTGCTGCAAGAAGCCCGATCTCGGCAATGGCCGATCGCCCCCACCTACGGCATGACGGAAACCGCTTCCCAAGTGGCGACTCTGAAACCAGCGGAATTTCTGGCCGGGAAAACGGGTGCAGGCCGACCTTTGCCCCATGCCCAGATCACGATTCACACTCCGACGGGCGAACCTGTACCAGCGGGAACTGTGGGTACGATCGCGATTCATACCCGATCGCGCATGGTGAGTTATTTTCCCGATCGGGCGATCGAGCGCGATTCTGATGTGAGCCACCTAGAGCCATTCATTCCCGATGATGTCGGCTACTTGGATAACGAAGGTTACTTGCACCTCCTCGGACGGGCCAGCGACAAAATTATTACCGGGGGCGAAAATGTATTCCCTGCCGAAGTGGAAGCGGTGATTCGATCGACCCCATGGGTGCAGGATGTTTGTGTTTTGGGCATAGACGATCCCACTTGGGGCCAAAGCGTAGTCGCCGTGTATGTTCCCAGTCAGCCGGAAGCCACGACAGAAGCCATCCAAGGGGCGATCACGCATCAGCTGAGTCGCTATAAACAGCCAAAAAAATGGATTGCCCTAGACCAACTGCCTCGCAACCCCCAAGGAAAAATTAATCGATCGGTTTTACATTCCCTCATCGCGGCAAGGCTAGGAAATCCCGTGAATCCCGCCACAATTTCATCAGAATATATTCCGCCCGATCGCTGACTTCTGTAATAAACACTCCGTCTTGAATCTGGACATCCTGGGCAATCCAAGTGCCGTGGAGTTCCACTTCCAGAAATTCGGAATCACAGACACAGTAAGCGATTTCCGTTTCCCGATCAAGGGCACTCAGGGCATTTTTATATCTTAGAGGCAAAAGAATGGTCGCCGTTCCCGGTTCGACGCATAACCGTTGTCCCAGGCGCATTGCCAAAGACACACGCAAGGAGACCAATTCTTCTAGGGTGTAATAGAGGCGCTCTAAATAGACCCCCGTTTCCGTATAGGTAATTTTCAGCATTTTCCTCTGACCTATTAAATTTTGTCAGGTTGGCATTAACAACTAGAGAGGACGATAAGAAAGCTCCGCTTCAAACCCTGGGAAGCGGAGACACGAAACGACAATGCTTTTCAATGGTTTCGAGGGTTAGCAGGCTATGAGGGTTGCGGCATACCTGCGGCTTCGGTAGTTAAGTTGGAGAATGGAAGACTGAAAACTCGCTCGTAAAAGGTGAAGACGTGCTGGAAGATCGTTAAAAATCCGATATACAGAGGATTTACAAACAATATGTCGTAGATCTACAAGCTGATGCAATCCGATTCCGGGGAACACAATCTGTAAAGGGAGAATTAAGGGCCAAGCGACGATCCACAGCACCGCTAGGACGACGAGAAACACTCGCGAACCTTGGAATCCTAGCAGGGGCAGCAGTCGTAGCGTATTCATGGCAAAAATGTAGTATGAGGCTTCGACAGATTACAATTAAAATACTACACTCGTAATACACCCCTGTCTAGTTTTTTTGGAGGAAGACTGTCATGCAAGCACTAACCCGCATCCCAACCACAGAAATGGAAGTCACGAGCATTCGCCTAGAGCGAGAACTAAAGGAACGACTTAAAACCCTTTCGGGCAGTCAGGGCTATCAGGCGCTGATCCGGGATATTCTTTGGAACTATGTGCAGCAGCGCTCCAACGATTTGTTTACGAATGTGTCCAGTTCTGACATCCGCGCTACCTTTACCGCTACAGCCGAGCGCGAAGAGAGATGCTCTATTTCAGGCCGAATTATTCGATCGGGCGAAGAAATTCTGTTGGGCCTCACCACTGAAGGCAATTTGGTGCCGATCCATCCTGACAGCTTATCCTGAGGCATTTTGAGCGATCGGGGTTGGGAAGATTGTGCTCCGATCGCTCCAATGGGATTTTTTTGCTATGATGGTACAAGTCACGCGGATGTGGCGGAATTGGTAGACGCGCCAGATTTAGGTTCTGGTTTCTCACGAAGTGAAGGTTCAAGTCCTTTCATCCGCATCAGATTGTAAGTCTACTTGCTAAGCTGTTCCTTGCTGATCACTTTTAGCTAGGATCACAACTCCTAGATTGCAACCCTGCCACCTTCGATCGTATCAAACTGCAACCGATTGCCGTGGAGCAACGACATTCATATGGTTGCTCTCGGTCTCAACATTATGCTTCAGTTTTACTCAGGATTGTGGAGGTGCCGATCGAACTTTGCATCATACAGATGAGTGAGAAAATGCACGATCGCTCTCAACAACCGCTATTTCTGCTTCCGTGGACGGGTTTCTGGGTCAATGAGCCAGTTACTTTTGCTGAAACCTCGATCGAACAAATGCTGGGAAAATGAACGGATCAATGTTGCAAAAGCCTCGATTGATCAGTCCGCGCCGAGTTTCGAATGACATTGATGCTGCGATCATGGGAGCGATCGTGATTACCACAATTCTGAAACGTAAGCTGAAATGCTGGAAAGACAGACAATGGAAGGGCTTTTTCTCTCTGGGCAGTCAGCATAACGTTCCTGACCAGCGGCTCCAAGCCACGTATCGCTATTATATATCAATCCTGTGAGTCCGTCTGCGTCAGGGTTGTTATGCCGCGCTTACCCAGCAAGATGTGCCTCTTCAACTACACCATCTTCACGGTGCCAGACGACAATCCAATGACCGCCAAAGAAATCCCCATCTTCAAAGAACATTTCTGCAAGTCCACCTTGACACAATGAAATAGAAATCTCTCCAGATTGAGTGGCCTGCAATAGTTCATCAGCGGATATAGGTGCTTCGTCGTCATCCAGCCAGGATTCGTTCTTTAAGGGAAGCATCGTATCAACAATCTCTTTGAATGCTTTTTCGAGAATTGAATCCAAATTACTACAGAAAGTTCTGATTTCCGCGACTAACTCATCTGCTGATAACTCGTCCTCACATTCTAAAGTGATTTTTATCACACCAAATCTGGACGGAACATCTATCTCATGGTTGTCCATCTCTCCATCGTAGCGTAACTCCCCTAACTCAGGAATTTGAATCGTTGCGTTTTCTTCCATTAATTTAGATATTAAACGTTCTCTGTGAATAACCCAGACTGAGGCATAACAGTTAGTAGGTGGAAACTTTCCACAGATCTACCCAAATCCAGATAGATAGATGGAAAAGTTCAGCAGATCCCCTAGGGAAAAACCGACTTTTTCTACCTATCCTCCGATTATGGGGTGATCTGCTGAAACCGTCAACCTATCCCGCAATCATGCCAAATTCTCCAAAAAAGCTCCTCGACCAAGTTCGTACTGAATCGGGGTGGTCGAGGTGTCCGCAGTCCATTAGATCATTAACGAACCTGCGGAACACTTGTGCTTTAACGATTACCGCAAACGTTCGCGACTGAGGATGCTGATGTATTGTCCGTCGGAATGTACGATCGGCATTGGTTGACTCCAATGAATTCGATCGGCGATCCGATGGCTATGCAATTGATTAATTGTGTCTTGGATGAAGTCGTGATGACCGATTAAGTGGATCTGTAAGCGTTGTTTCTCATGTTGAACCGCACGATCGCTCCGATCGCTAGAACCTTTTGCCATAATTGAGCTTCTCCTGGAGTGAATCGGAAGAAAGCCCAAAAATTTAGAGCCACCCCGTTTGACATCACAAACAAGAGTGGCTCGATCGAATGTTACAATTCTCAACAAGCCTCCTTGCTGCGCAACCAGCGAGGGGGAATAGCTACCCAAAGTTGTTCCACCAACAATGGGTAGTGCCCTAAATTATTGGGAACCCAGCGACCCCATGCTTCATGCCGACCTGTTGAAAGAAGGATGTCCATGGCGATCGCTATGAGGAACACACTACGAACAAAGTAGCGGTGCTGTCAATCCGTACTTGAAACGGCCTTTTCGTGTATCATTCAGCACCCGTAGATCTAATTGCGTTTAACTGGTGATTCAGCCCGATCGTCGGGGACTGCTTCCCCGCAGCGCCAATCCTGCATTGAATTACGCCCCTGAGCCATTTAATCTTTAGCCTTGGTCAGCAACACCCAGGTACTGGGTTTACCCAACGTTTTCACCTCGATCGAGGCCAGTTGCTTCGCTTGTTTTGCTGGCAACTTCGGTACCACGTCCGCCTCTACTAAAAGATAAGGTGCTTGTCGTCGATCTGATGCTTGTAACTTCTGGATCAACGTCGGCAAATCCGCTGGAATCACCTGTCGTTCGCTGTAAAAATTTAACGAGGGCCGATTGGCAAAATAGGACGTGTAAATCGTTGCGCGATCGGGTGTACGAGTTTGGATCATCTGGGCGATCGGCTTCACAGGATATGCCTCATTCAACTCCCAAATCCAGACATTCGATCCTACAAAAAACAACAACGTCAAATACATCCCCCACATCAGTACGGGAATAAATTGCCGATCCCTCTGAAACAGCAAAATAGTGACGACTAGCCCCGTAATCCCCAGCGTTCCCAACGCCAGCACAATATCCCATTCTGGATTAGGTTGTGTTACAAAATAGGCAATGCCCACTCCCGCGATCGTGATCAGCAAACTGAACAAAATTACCAATATCTTGCGGTAGGGAATCTTAATCAAATGCTGTAACGAACCCACCAGCGGTGGCGTCCACACCCGCGACAACTGTGCGCCTAATAACAACGCCAATGCTGGATATAGCGGCAACACATACCACGGCAACTTAGTACTCATAATGGAAATGGTAACGAAATAAACCCCACTCCACAACAGTAAAAGTCTAGCCCAACTTAAATTTCGGTGATGCCAAGCAAATCCGATCGACTGGGGTAGAAAAAAGATCCAAGGTACCCCATATTTCAAAACCTCTAGAAAGTAGTACCATACCGGGCCTTTATTGCTTCCCACATCTTCCCAAACCCGATTAAGAGACTGTTTCATCAGGTGTTCCCCGACAAATTGGTTATTGTATTGCAACCACTGTGCCCCATACCAACTCGCCACTGGCGCAATGCCCAACACCAAGCCTAACCAAAGATATCCACAGGACAACAAACGCGGCGTATCCCAGATCATAAACGCTAAACCGATCGCCCCAAGGAACAGCCCCAAAATCCCCTTCGTGAAGCACATTAGCCCAATTCCCAGGCCAACCCCCAGGCTCCAGCGCAAATCCCGCCGCGATCGCAACAGACAAGCCATCATCAGCAGAAAAAAGCAGAGAATCGCCCCATCCAACATCGCCAACCGCCCCTGACGGACGATCGGCAACCAAGTCATGTAAATCGCAGCAGAAAACAGAGCCGGAACCCGCTCGTAAAAAATTTCACGGCCAATCCAATAGAGCAATGGTACAGAAGTCGCGGTCAATAACGCGCTAGGTAATCGCGTTGACCATTCTGTCACGCCCCCTAAGCCATAACTCAAAGCCACTAACCAATGCATCAGCGGCGGTTTATTAAAGTAGGGATTGCCGACGACATCCTTGGGGAAGATCCAGGCAGGCCATGCAGATATATCGTGAAAGAGCGTTGCTCCCGATCGCCAAATTTCCCGTGCCACCTGAGCCACAATGCCCTCATCCCAATCGCGCAGGGGTAGATTGCCGAGCTGGAAACACAGCAAGAAACCAGCTGCCAATAACAATCCTCCCGCCCACGCCCAATCAATCCAGCGCTCTTGGGTTGGCATCGATCGGCCAAACCGTCCATAGGTAAAGAGGTTGGGACTCATGAACTCACGACTGTCTCAATACGGGTGTTCTCGATACGGGCGCGTATCTACCATCGGCATCATACCCGAATTCGCTTCCCCCCGATTCCTCTCCATCTGACATCAAACTTAACACCGGATTGGGGGAACCCACCTAATTAAATAGGGAGATTGCCCAATGTTTGATCCCCATGAAGTTCGTTAGCTTATCACCAGTGGTTAAAAACACGCAATTCATTGCGCCCCGTCAAATGATGATCCAATGATTACTCAATAATTCCTACAGTTCTGATATCTCCGTTTCGTTAGCAAATAATTTGGCTCCCCTTGCCCAGCACGTCTTAATCCACGTCTTGACCCGCTCTGAGCCACGTGACCTTGTTGAAACAGCCTCGATCGTTTCAAGATTTTTAGTTCCCTGTCAAGCTGAGTGTGCCTTTATTTAGTGCGAGGGGTGAGTGGTTCTTGAAATTTTTCAATTTTTTATAAGTTTATTCAGGTAATTTCCCATGACTCAATGCCCTTGTTGCTCAACATCCTTGCTGCGTTATGTTAGGCGAGGCCAAGTTGAATGGTTTTGTCCGCACTGCTGGCAATCAATGCCCCAATGGCCAACCCCCGCCTCAATTTCCGCCTCAATCGCCGATGTGGTTGAAACGCCCCATTCCGCCTCTAGTCGTCCCGTTAAGGCTTCCCTGTCGGAGCGTTAGACGATTAGGGTGCTAGATGAGCGTCTAACGCGCAAGATTAATTGACCCAAGGGAATTAATTGCCTCAAGGGCCGATCGTGGGGCTAACCGAAGGGATGGATCGCCCCTCCTATTCTACATCTGTATCCTGTAGGGACTGCTGAATTAATTCCTGCAAATTGAGATACTGTGCAGGGGGAGAATCTACGAGCACGGGAGTGGTTGTAGCCGCATGGTGTAACCGCACCAAAATTTGGCTGAGCGCATAATCTCGGCGGGCAGGACTACGATCGCGGGGGTTCAGAGTGAGAATTTGCACCCCTTCTGTCTGATTGCAGGGAGCACCATATTCCTCAACGCTGCATACGATCGGCTGATTTTTGCGAATTCCCGTCGTCAGGTAGGCCAGGGAATATTCGCTAGTACTGGAATTGAGGAAATTAAATCGGGCTGCCACCTCCCGGCATCGTTGCGCGGCGGAAAATTTGCCCATTCCAGTAAATTGCAAAATGGGCTTGCTGATCTGGCGGCGTTTGACCGATCGAGCCACCAGCATTCGGTTGCCATTGGGACATTCAAACACTAAGCCAGGAAACGTCGCTGCTTGGCTGGGCATGGGGGAAAGACTCACTACACTCCCGATCGCTAAAACGCCTAAGACAATCGATCGGCCAAGATTCCGGTTTAACCAGTGGCGATTTAACCAGCGGCAATTTAACCAGTGCTGATTTGACCAATACCTGTTAGACCGATGAATCTGAGCCATTGGCTTGGGGAAGCAGTCGCGGAGCATCATAGCAGTCAATATCCATAACCGGCAGCAAGCAGTACCTGGAAGGCCAGTCCCTTGATTCCCTAAGACGCCACCCAATTAGGGTCGTCCGGAATAAAATAGGGGGTGGTCAGGGAGAGATGCGTAGAAATTCATGGGCGACTTTAGCCAACAATTAAAAGGATTTTTAGCAGGTCAAGAATCAGCTTCTACCTTGGCAGATTGTTGGCTTGGACAACTCGATGCAGCAAGACAGCCGTTAAGCGTCGATGTCACTAGAGAAGACGATCGCTGGTGGCCGCTGGATTGCGATCGGGCTACCTCTAACCTAGATTCCAGTGGACTTAGGGAACAGGTTGCAGCAAGGCTCCAATTTTTGCAGCGGATTGATGACGATTTTCAAGCCTTTTCCCATGCCTTAGATTTTCCCGAAGATTTGCTCCGCCCCCTCTGGCAGGTGTGGATTCCCCTGGCCCAACAGATCGATCAATGGCGTAGACAGCAATCTCAACCCTTGATTGTGGGATTTTTGGGCGGCCAGGGGACGGGTAAAACCACCTTGACTCAAATTCTGACGCTTCTGTTGAAGCATTTGGGGCAGATCGCGATCGGATTCTCCTTGGACGACCTGTACCTGACCTATGCAGAACGGCAGGCCCTGCAACGGCGCGACCCTCGCCTCGATCGTCGTGGCCCGCCCGGTACCCATGATGTCGAGCTGGGTCTAGCGGTTTTAGAAAAGCTGCGATCTCAACAGTTCCCCGTGGCCCTGCCGCGTTTTGATAAATCGGCCTTTCAGGGTGTCGGCGATCGCACCCAGCCTGAGCAGATTGCAGCGGTAGATATCGTGCTATTTGAAGGGTGGTTTGTGGGGTGCCGGCCTGTTGCGCCGTTTATGTTTGACGGTACATTTAACCCTACGCCGGAACCGATCGCCACCGAGGCCGATCGCCAATTTGCGCGAGATATGAATCTGAATCTGTACGCCTATCAACCGCTGTGGGAATTGCTCGATCGATTAATCATTTTGCAGGTACCAGACTACCGTTTGAGTATCCAGTGGCGTTGTGAGGCAGAACATCGCATGATTGCCCAGGGAAAACCGGGAATGAGTGATGCAGAAATTACTGACTTTGTAAATTATTTTTGGAAAGCCTTACACCCAGAACTCTTTATTCAGCCACTGCTGGAAGAACCGCAATGGGTCGATCGGGTCATTGAAATTCAGCCGAACCACTTACCCAAACGAATGTATCGCCCTCGATAGGATCGCCTTCAGTCAGCTAAGTCAATTAGGTGCGGCGCAGTAGCGAGGTGGAGATTCAAACTCTCTAGGGCAGGATTGGCTACTCCAGCTTCATCAAGTCCTCATCTAAAGTCTAGGGAATTTACTCAAGAATCTGTCGATCGCGGCCCTTTAAACTATCAGCAAGTACGCAAGTTTGGGTCTTTGTCAGGTAAAAGAAAAATCTTAACTGCCATCTACCGCTACGTTGGATTTAAACGCGTTGAATTTAAACACGTTGGATTTAAACCACGTTATATCGAAAGCTCTGATCTACTAAATCTAGCAAGCGCATCTACCTAATATTCCATCTACCTGACAATCCTGATCATTCAGTGTCAGCCAGCCTTTACCATCTCTAGGCTGGCTTTTTTACTGCATGGTTTTGGGGCAGGGTTAAAAGCGCTGAAGTCACTGCCGATCGCGGGTCTACTTTCGTCATCATAGGCTGCCATCATAGCCTCCAATCATAGACTTCAATCCTGAGTTCTCACGATCGTCGGGACAGTCTAGGCCAAATCCGGCGAAGGAGAACGCTAAGATAGAACAGACTTTCATGGAGAATATCGATGAATATTGCAGTCGGCGCAGATGCAACCACCCTGTTTCGGGCAGCCTACGAAAACCGCTACACCTGGGATTCCAGTTTTCCCGGCTATACCGCAGAGGTAACCTATCGCTGTGGCGACCAGGAGTTTCACGGCCAAGCAAAGGTTTTGCCGGATCCACGCATGGGCTATAAGGGGGAAGTCACGGGAATTGATAATGAAGATATTTTAAAGGCTATCCAAGGTCAACTGTGGGAAACTGCCATTCACCGGGTTCGCCGGACTTTCGAGCAAACCCATGGGGCCAATACCTTCACCTTTGGCGAGACCGATGAGTCCGGTGCAGTGGAAATTATTATGGGCGGTAAGGCCACGGGCGATCGCTACAAGGTTCGCAATAACGAAGTTGTGCTTGTCCATCGCCACATCCACGGCAATGTCGTGACGATTAATACCTTCAGCACCTATGAAACAGGCGCAGGTTACCTGTCCCACAGCTATGATGCTGTTTATCACGATCCCAAAACGGGTGTACAAACTAGCCCGAAACAACTGTTTGAAGATAGCTACGAAGAAGTCAATGGTTACACAGTCCTCAACAAGCGAGTAATCACTACTGAAGATAGTTCTCAACCCGTTGAGTTTGTATTTACCAATATTCAATTGCTGGCATAGATTCCAGAAAATAGGTCTTAGACAATGGATTCCCAGAATGCTCCAGCGCAGGTGTGGGCAACCGAACTCTATGACTGTTCTGTCCCATGGCTATCCCTAAAATTCTGACCTAGGAGCGGGGGTAGCTGTCCATGGGGGATACACGATCCGCTAGGATTGGCATAGGCAAACCTTCATCAAGTTGCAACAAGGAATACCCTGTATGGCACTGGCATTAACAAACGACAATGTGGAAACGGTGTTGGATGAAATGCGTCCTTACCTAATTTCCGATGGCGGCAATGTGGAATTGGTTGAGATTGATGGCCCGATCGTCAAGCTGCGGCTCCAGGGCGCTTGTGGATCTTGCCCCAGTTCTACCATGACCCTGCGCATGGGAATTGAGCGCCGTCTGCGGGAGCAAATTCCCGAAATTACGGAAGTCGAACAAGTTTTCTAGGATTGCAAGATCCCAAACTTGGTTCCACGACTGGGTGATCTTGGGCCATAGAATTCAAGTTGGAAAGGCAGGCGATCGTTAGCACAGGCGATCGCCTGCCTTGTTGTTTTAAGGCACGATGTTGTTTTAAGGAATTGATAGGAGGCAGCAAGTCTTGAATGGAAATTTCCAACTCCGGGAACGCTATCGGCCTGACCGTTAAGGTTTCCGCGAGAATCAGTTCCTGCTGATAGCCAGAGGCTGCCGGTTGACGGAAGACATGGAGCCGTCGATCGATGACATCTAAGACCCAGTAATCCTCAATGCCTGCTTGGGCATAGGCGGTGGCTTTGACCCCGCGATCATAGTTCAAACTAGTGTCAGCAATTTCAAGAATTAACCAAACCTCTGAAGGGGTGGGATGGTGGGTCACATAATCTAAGGGATCAGGCTGACGAGCGCGATATCGGGTTCTGGTTCCGAGTAATCACCCAGAGTAATGGGATCTTGCGTCCGAACGATCGCGAGATCGCCCCATAACCGGATCAGACAACGCATCGATCGCTGGGTGGCGGATGAATGGGCTTGTCCTTTTGCAATCCTGGTTAAAATCACGCCATTCAAGAGTTCTGTTCGCTCGGTGACCGGCAGAATTTCCGCATGGGTCAAGCGGTGATACTCGCGCACCGTAAATCGATGGGGTTGGGCAGGAAAATTCATGGGGTAATATCCCTCGCATTCCGGTTCCTGGCAATTAGCCTATCGTTCAAAGGACTCTAAGCAAAAATTCATATTCATTCATTGTCATAATTTCTACTGCAATCATTCAAGTCTCAACACGTTAAAACAACCCATAGGAAACAGGAACAATCCTAAATGAACTGCTACGATCGAGGCAACTTTACAACAATCAAACACAGCACCGTTCATTAAAATCGTTCTATAGAGTTGTCCCTTAGAGTTTCGTTTCTCTCACTGTCATGCCACATCCTCTCTACGTTGCCTTCATTTGGCACCAACACCAACCGCTTTACAAAAGCCGTGCCGCTGAAGGGGAATACCGTTTGCCTTGGGTGCGCTTGCATGGCACCAAGGACTACTTAGATTTGATCTTATTGCTGGAGAAATATCCTAAGCTGCATCAAACCGTGAATCTTGTGCCGTCGTTAATGATGCAGATTGAGGATTACGTTAAAGGAACAGCCCTCGATCCCTACCTGAAACTGACGCTAACACCGACGGAACAGCTTGCTCCCCCTCAAAAGGAATTTATCATCGAGCATTTCTTCGATGCCCACCACCGCACGATGATTGATCCCCATCCGCGCTATTCCGAACTCTACACCCAACGGCAGGAAATGGGGCGGGGCTGGTGTTTAGAAAATTGGCAAGAGCGAGATTTCAGCGATCTGCTAGCTTGGCACAACCTGTGCTGGATTGATCCCCTATTCTGGGGCGATCGCGACATTGCTGCATGGTTAGAAAAGGGCAAGGGCTTTACCCTCAGCGATCGGCAGCGCATCATCAGTAAGCACCGGGAAATCATGGCCAATATCATCCCGCAGCACAAGAAAATGCAGGATGCGGGCCAGTTGGAAGTGACCACCACGCCCTACACCCACCCCATCATGCCGCTACTGGCAGATACTGATTCTGGCCGAGTAGCAGTGCCCCAAATGACGCTGCCCAAGGCGCAGTTCCAATACGCTGAAGACATTCCCCGCCACCTGAGCAAAGCACGGGAAATGTACGAAGAGCGCTTCGATCGGCCCCTGCGTGGTTTATGGCCTTCGGAACAGTCCGTGAGTCCCGCGATTCTGCCCTACGTGGCCAAGGAAAATATCCGTTGGATTTGTTCCGATGAAGCGGTTTTGGGTTGGAGTATTAAGCACTTTTTCCACCGCGATGAAACGGGCACGGTGCAGGATCCCGAACTGATTTATCGACCCTATAAGCTGGAAACGCCCGCTGGGGATATTTCGATCGTTTTCCGGGATCACCGGCTGTCTGACCTGATTGGCTTTACCTACAGCGGTATGGAACCCAAGAAAGCCGCAGCGGATTTAATCGGGCATTTGGAAGCTATTTCCCGCGCTCTGAAGGAAAAGCAGGACACGACTTCCACCACCTTGGATGAACCCTGGTTGGTGACGATCGCCCTAGATGGCGAAAACTGCTGGGAGTTTTACCCCGAGGATGGTAGGCCGTTCCTAGAGGCGCTCTATTCTACCCTGAGTGCAACTTCGGATATTGAACTCGTCACCGTCTCGGAATTTATTGAAAAATTCCCCACCACTGCCACAATCCCCGCAGCAGAACTGCACAGCGGCTCCTGGGTGGATGGTAGCTTTACCACTTGGATTGGCGATCCGGCTAAAAATAAAGCCTGGGATTTACTAACAGCAGCGCGGGACACCCTCGCCCGCCATCCCGAAGCCACGGAAGAAACGAATCCGGAAGCCTGGGAAGCTCTCTATGCGGCGGAAGGGTCGGACTGGTTCTGGTGGTTTGGTGAAGGACACTCGTCCAACCACGATGCCATCTTTGATCAACTGTTCCGGGAGCACCTGGTGGCGCTGTATCAAGCCTTGGATGAACCGGTGCCGGAAGAGGTGCTGCGTCCCGTGGAAATCCATGCTGCTGCGGGCGATCGGGCACCCCAGGGCTTCATCCATCCAATCATTGACGGTCGGGGAGATGAGCAGGATTGGGATAAGGCGGGTCGCTTTGAGGTGGGGGGTGCGCGGGGGACGATGCACCAAAGCAGTGCCATCCAACGCCTGTGGTACGGGTTCGACCACTTGAATTTCTATCTCCGCCTCGATTTCCGGAGTGGCATTAAACCCGGCATTGACTGCCCACCGGAGTTTAATCTGTTCTGGTTCTATGCGGACAAGCCGATGTTTAACAGTCCGCTGCCGTTGGTGGAACTGCCGAACGAAGCGCCATTGACCTATTTCTACCACCACCATTTAGGGGTGAATTTGTTGACGCGAACCCTGTGGTTCCAAGAGGCCCAGGAACATTTGCGCTGGCAAAATCGGGCTAGTCGTGCCCAGGTTGAATTTGAACAGTGTTTGGAAATCTCCATGCCTTGGGTCGATTTACAAATGGAGCCGGATTCTAAATTGCGAATTTTGGCGGTGATGTCCGATGGTGGACGCTATCGTCAATACCTACCGGAAAATGCCCTGATTCCGGTGACGATTCCTTAGTGGA
>MUGG01000013.1 GCA_002148405.1 Alkalinema sp. CACIAM 70d
AAGAGACAATCTCCTCACTAACCTCATCCTGCAACGGATTAAGCCGCAATAATGGGGCTGGGTGTCCAGCATACTTTTCAATCCAGGGATTTACCTGTTCTGGATAATCTGCATAAAAACTTAAAGCATCAAAAATCTGTGCAACTGTTACACGGTTGAAAAGATGTGTCACCATTGCTTCAGGCCGCACACCTGCCTCCCAAAGCTGAACAATATCACGCACCGCCACGATTGTCCCCGCCACGATCGGTTCCCCTTGCAAAATGTCTGGATCAGACGTGACGTAACGCATTAGGACGTCGGCCATAGTAACCTCTCGCGAGACTATCTTAAATTCATTGTAGACTAATCAAAACTTGTAGCCCAAGCAAAAACGGGGTCATGTTCTACCAAAGCTATTGGATGAATAGACTACGTGGATTGTGAGTTTTGTAGACTGATGATGGACGTAATGAAGGTGAGTCTGAATCTACCGATCTTCAGCTTCATCTGTAGTAAACCCTACCCAATCGTACAAATTCCGCACCGCCATCTGTACTCCGATCGACTCCAACTCAATTACATCCTCCATCCCATATTCTGACAATACCCACTTCCCTGCCGCATTCTTTGTATACACCTCCACCTCCGGCTCCTCCATCCCTACGAGCACGTATTCCCGCAGCGTCGTAAAACGGCGATAACAAGCAAACTTCGCCCCCCGGTCGTACAATTCCGTCGAAGGCGACAACACCTCCACAATCAAGCAAGGATCATTCACCAAGCGCTCATCCTGATCCCGCGCATCACAAGTCACCACCACATCTGGATAAAAGAACTTGCGATTGGCCTGCACCTGAACGATCACATCGTTAATATAAACCTCACAATCCCGATCCGCTAAAGCATCATCCAATAACTTGAAACAATTCCCTGTAACCCGATTATGCCTTTTCGTCCCACCGGTCATCGCCACTAACACTCCGTCCCAAAACTCATGCCGTTCCTGCTGCATGGACTCCCAGGACAAATAGTCTTCAGCACTCATTAACCCTCGATCGGGCAAGGCAACCATCATTCCACCTCAACAGTGTGCTTGGGGGTGATATTCTATTTTACTGCACGACCACGACTGCTAAAAATCCACGAATGAAGAATAGCACCTTAACCCAAATCATTCTTGCAGCTTGTAATCATTACTATGATTATGAAACTTTTAGCTTAGATCAACATTCCAATCTTTTGTTCAGGATGTCTAAGACTCAGTATGGTGTGCAGATACAAAAGGCATTGAACACTCTTATTCAAGCTGAGGCTAACAATTACAATCTTTCTTGTTATAAAGCTATAAGCTTAATAAATTCGTTTTTAATGGTTGGTGGAAATTTCGATTCAATTCCTGACAATTTATTTAGAGAGTTATCAGTGTCTGAGCAGATGAGATTGAATTGGATTAAAAACAAATTAACTGTATCACAAGTGTGTGAAAACCTTCTCCTAGAGGGAATTATATCTCATGTAGATCAAGATAGAATTTCTTTTTTAGATTCAAGAATACATAATCTTCCAGGTGAATTGATACTGATTGATATTTTTTCAAATTCATTGCTTCTTTTCTACCAAGATGAGAATGATGAAATTCATCAATCGGATGGAGAATACTTCACAGAAGTATTGTCAAAGTTTTTGCAGTTTTCTTGTTCTCAATCTTTGATTCGCAAAATTACTGCTGAGATAAAAAATATTACTGCTCAAATTACGCTGGAAAATCGAAGCTATGAGCTTAGAGTTAGTCGGAGTCAAAGTCTAATTGAGCAGGTGTATTCTGAATTGAATCAAATCTTTAAGCTCAATGAATCACCCTATGGATTTCTTCCAATTAATTTACATAGTGATTTAGGCTTTCTATTTGGTGATGTTAATCATATTGTGCAAGTTCTTTCAAAATGGCTGATTTCTTACTTAAGCAATCGCTAAGTCTATCATTTCTAACACAGGAAAATGTCCTAACCCATGATCTTCCCCTAGGATTCCTGTAACTGTAGTGCAGCAAAATCTGCATAGCCACTCAGAACCATAGTTGTGGCCGAAGATTAATTTTATCTATATAAATAATATACTTTCTCAGCGTTAAGTTATTAAACTTTAAGGTATAGCAATATGGTGGCAGACAATGCAACGGAAAACTTTAGCATTAATTGGGCTGGGATGTTTAGCGTCTCTGGGGTTGGTGGGTTACGCTGCGCCACCCCGATCGTCTAATCTATCATCACCCTCACGACAACCGCTGGAACGGCCTACCGCCCAACCGAATCCCCAGCAAATCGCACTTACCGTCGGTTATCTCGATGAACTCAAAGGCGACAAAACCTGTGACGGAACGGGCGGCCTGATGACCTACGCCGAAACCCAGAATTACAAAATCTACATCTGCGCCGATCGTAAAGATTCCACCCAACCCCGTTACTACCGCAGTCGCGATCGCCAGGGCAAAGGCGGACTGAACTTGGAAGCCAAGGATTACGATCCACGCCTCCTGCGAGGCTTTGAATTCAGTCACAAAGGCTATGTCTACACGCTGCCCTACCCCACTGCCCAAGCCCCCAATCCCCGCTTAACGATTACCTTTCCCAGCGGCAAGTTCACCCAAGAAAAAGTTACCCGCTATTTAGCCAAAATTCGATTTAATCGTTCAAAACCGCAGCCTTAAAAGCCACCCTAAAAAAGTTCTCAACGCTTATAAAGACACCAAACAAAACACTAATCTCAACGTTAAAAAAGGTAGGTTGTTCACAGAAAGTTTCCGATCGTGAATCTCAACCTACCTGATCATGAATGAACCGTCATGCAACCGATCGATTGAATCGATCGCGAGTCAGGACTAATCCAAACCCATATCAGTCACGGCTCCCAAGTGGCTGGAAGACACCAACTTGGCATACTTCGCCAACACGCCCTTGGTGTAACGAGGTGCGCGGGGTTGCCAGTTCGCCTTACGCTGGGCCAACACATCCTCCGACACATTCAATTGCAGCAATCGTTGGTGCGCATCGATCGTAATCGAATCGCCCTCTTCCACTAAACCGATCGGGCCACCCACAAAGGCTTCCGGCGCAACGTGACCAACCACCATCCCGTAGGTACCGCCGGAGAAGCGCCCATCGGTAATCAAACCAACGGAATCGCCCAGCCCAGCCCCAATAATCGCTGAAGTGGGAGCCAACATTTCCCGCATCCCAGGGCCGCCCTTGGGGCCTTCGTAGCGGATGACAATCACATCACCCGCATTAATCTTGCCCGCGAGAATTGCATCCAGGCATTCTTCCTCCGATTCAAAGACTCGCGCAGGGCCAGTAATAATCGGATTTTTTACACCGCTGATTTTGGCCACGGAGCCTTCTGGAGCTAGGTTTCCTTTGAGGATCGCCAAGTGACCTTGCTTGTACATCGGGTTATCCCAAGGCCGAATCACCGGATGGCCCGCGATCGGTTCGTGGGGGGTGGGTTCGTCGGGGATATCCTTGAGCCGCTCGGCGATCGTTTCACCCGTGATCGTCATGCAATCACCGTGGAGTAACCCATGGTTCAACAGCATTTTCATCACCTGGGGAATGCCACCCGCCTTGTGCAAATCGGTAGCAACATAACGACCGGAGGGCTTCAAGTCGCACAGAACAGGCACGCGCTGACGAATGGTTTCAAAGTCATCGATCGTCAAAGGCACACCAGCGGTATGGGCGATCGCTAAAAAGTGCAGCACGGCGTTGGTTGAACCACCCACAGCCATGATCACGGAGATAGCATTTTCAATCGATTCGCGGGTGATGATGTCGCGGGGGCAGAGGTTATTTTTAATGGCTTCCACCAGCACTTTGCCCGCTGCTTCGGTGTTCACCGCTTTTTCGGGATCTTCCGCTGCCATCGTGGAGGAATACATCAAGCTCATGCCCATGGCTTCAAAGGCGGAGGACATGGTGTTTGCGGTATACATCCCCCCGCAGGAACCCGCACCGGGGCAGGCGTTGCGCTCGACGGCAGTCAGACGGACTTCATCAATGCGGCCAGCGCTGTACTGACCCACCGCTTCAAAGGCACTCACCACGGTCAGGTCTTCGTTTTCCAAGTGACCGGGCTTAATCGTACCGCCGTAGACAAACACTGCGGGAATGTTCATCCGAGCCATGGCGATCATGGCTCCGGGCATATTTTTATCACACCCGCCGATCGCTAGGATGCCGTCCATGCTTTGGGCATTACAAGCGGTTTCGATCGAATCTGCAATCACATCGCGGGAGACGAGGGAGTATTTCATCCCTTCGGTACCCATGGAGATGCCGTCGCTCACCGTAATGGTTCCGAAGATTTGTGGCATGCCGCCCGCTGCCCGAATCCCAGCCTCCGCCTTGGCCGCTAGGGGTGCGATCCCCATGTTGCAGGGGGTGATGGTGCTGTGGGCACTGGCGACCCCGACGATCGGCTTCTTGAAATCACCGTCTTGGAAGCCAACGGCCCGGAGCATGGCGCGGTTGGGCGATCGCTGCACCCCTTCGGTAATGGCACTACTTCTGAGCTTGTCTGACATGGTTCTCTCCCCCAATGGCGGCAAAGTGTTGTAAAAACTACAAACTGTTATTGTAAAACGTCTGTTGGTGTCCTCAGACATTTTCCTGGGAGTTCTTTGGTTTGTTGCAGCTAGGGAAAGCGCGTTGATGGCAAGATTGTGCAGATTAACGTGCAGATTAAGCAGTCTCAATTCATGCCACGATCGTTAAAGTTGGGCGTTAGAGTTGGGAGGTCTTCCTATGGGTTGTAATTTAAAATTACGAGTTTGGTGTAAAAGCGATCAACTCCCCGGTCAAAGGCTCTTGGACTTAGTCAATCACCTCGGGAAGAGTTCTCTCTTTGGACGGATCTTTCGTGTCGGGGTTAAGAAAAGTCCACACTATTTCAAAGGTGACTATATAACCTTTGAGCAATTAGGTGAGAAAGGATTACCCAGGAATGAAATCACCCGTATTGTCGAGCAATATATTAACCAGCCTGTGACTTTTGAAGCTTGGTGGAAAACTCATTCCTATCATGAATACCTTGAAGAAAATATCTATGGACGCAGAGTCCGTAAGATTGTTGAAAAGCCTTGGAGAATCGCTTTACCTCCTTTACTTAAATTAGAGGTAGAGAACTGGATAATATTTATCGCATTTTTTGTTGGTTCTGCAGGGATATTTTGCTTGCCATATACAATGACAAAACGTTTATCTATCTATTTACTCTATCTTCTACTACAGGCATATTTCTTATTCGGAATTCTGCTCTTTTCTCTGTGTGCTGTAGCAAATAAATGTCTTTAGTGATGCAATAACTGCTTTATTTGAATAATGGAGATCGCTTCTTCCTCGATCGTGGCCATGTCTACTTTGTCCAAAACTCCCAGCTTCCGAATTAATTTCACTTGAGGAACCGTAACCAGGTTTCGAACATCAGAGGCTTTAGGTTTGAGAAAGCGTAGCTGTAATTCCACCTCAAACCGACATGCGCATAGGGCAGTATTCATGAAAACAAATTAGTAAATATAGAAATGCTGACAACAATGAAATATGAAGCTGCGAAAAAACTTGTATCTGAATTTATTAATCTTCGTTTAGAGAGCGATGAAGATGAGTTCGTTATTGACGATGAGGAAGTAATTGAGACAGATTTTGGCTGGGTTTTTCCATATAACTCTAAAAAGTTTCTGGAATCAGGAGAACTGATTTATGCGCTAGTAGGTAATGCACCTATTATTTTTGACAACCGTGATGAAACTATCCACATCACAGGAACTAGTCACGATGTAGATTATTATATAGATCAACACAAAACAACCTACATACCTTGAATGTAAGTCCTTAGTGGTGCAGAAAACTCAGGGAAGTCTCATCATGAGATCGGAGCACTTTAGAAAATTCAAGATGCTTCTCTAAAACGTGACGTTTACGCCGAGATGCACAAGCGGGAGGGGGGATATCGTTTGGGCAAAGCCAAGAGTTTGGGCAGAGGCAAGCACTCATAGCAAACCCGACCAAGTTCACGAAGACAGAGTTGCAGAAAACTCAAACTCCGGGTAGCGTGCCAATCAGCCGTAAACGGTGTCCAGCTTGCACCACCATCATCCCGATCATCAGGGCAATTAGAGAAGCACAATCGAGCAGCATGAATAAGAAAATTAGGGCTTGAGGATTGCGGAAGCCAGATTGCAAAACCCCAAAAGCAGACGACTTGTAATCCTTCAAGTGGGGTTCAATGCCCCCGAAACGCTTGCCATAAAGTGCGAAGGTTTGCAGGGATGGGGTCTGGTCAGACAACAGAGCCCCAGCCTTTTTAACCTTTGGCAGCTTAGCCGTCGCCAAATGGCAATCAATGCCATCGAGCACCTGCACATTTTCAAACAGATAGGCTTGGTCTTCAGGGGCAACCGTTATTCAACTGATTGAGTCGCACCGTTTGATACGGTGATGTTTAAAGCCGATTTGGCCCGAATCACCCAAGACCAATGGTGTTGTCGTAGCCGCAGAGTTTAATTTGGGGCAGGATCGGGAGTAGATTTGGACGATCGATTCCCGTCATCGAATAAATGGAATGGCTAATGGATAGCGGGTCAGTTCCCCCCGCCAAGCTCGCACCATCCCAATCACACTAAACATCCCATTCCACAATGCCAAAATACCAATCAATAGCGGAATCAGCCAACTCGCCCAATCCCGATCGGCTTCTACAGTCCCCGCACGATCGTACCCTGCTACTAACGTCAAAAACAGCAATAAGTATACTAAAATCGACAGTTGAAAATTAAATGCTGATTGACTACTTTTATGGATTAATCTATGGTACTTTCGACAACCAGTCCAAATCACCAACGGCATTGATAAAAGTAATGCCTGGGAAAACACAACCAACACCACAAGCCACACGGTTACCGCAAAACTAGGTGAATATCCTCCATCCGTCGCTAATGATAAACTTCCCATAAACATAATTTGTGTCAATTGCCAGCGAGTAGCCAATAGTGCTAATCCGATCGCTAACGGCATCCACAACAGCGTTACCCCATGGCACAGCAGGGCAAGCAACCGAATCCTTCGATCGGGCATTTCGCGCAGCATTCCGTGAAAAACTCCTAAAAACGATTAATCACACCCAGGCTCCTCCCCTGCCAAATCAGAATAGAGCCAGTTTGAGAGAACAGGCCAAGCCGCTATAATGCCAAAGGATGCTCTCCGGCTGCGACATGCCTCGGATTCCTAATTTAACCTACGATCGGGGAACCTTGATTCTCCATCCACCGCCTCGGGGCAAAGCTTGGGTAGAATTTGCCACCTGGGACGATCGCATTGAAAAATTTCGCATTCCGGCCATGCAGTACCGCGACCTGATTCTGGCCCTGCGCCGGGAAGGAACGGAAATTAACGACCACGCCCGTGCCTACCAAGAACTCGACCTGTTGCCCAGTTTTCAGCGATCGCCCTATCCCCACCAAGCCGAAGCCCTGGAAGCCTGGAAAGCCCAGGGTAAAGCCGGAGTCGTTGTGCTACCGACCGCAGCGGGCAAAACCTATTTAGCTCAAATGGCCATGGAAGCCACCCAACGCAGCACGCTGATTATGGTGCCGACGCTGGATTTGATGCACCAATGGTATGCCCATTTGTTAGCAGCCTTTCCTGATGTGGAAATTGGCCTGCTGGGGGGCGGTTCCCGAGATCGCACACCTATCCTCGTCTCTACCTACGACAGCGCCGCCATCCACGCAGAAACCTTGGGAAAT
The DNA here is from genome assembly GCA_002148405.1 of Alkalinema sp. CACIAM 70d. Lineage (GTDB taxonomy): Bacteria > Cyanobacteriota > Cyanobacteriia > Leptolyngbyales > Leptolyngbyaceae > Alkalinema. The sequence goes on from MUGG01000013.1 coordinate 7,781, forward strand.
CAATACGCCCTACTGATTTTTGATGAATGCCACCATTTACCGACGGATTTCAGTCGAGTCGTGGCCGAATATTCGATCGCGCCCTTTCGGTTAGGTCTGTCAGCCACACCAGAACGCAGCGACGGCAAACACGAAGATTTGAAAATTCTTGTGGGAGAAGAAGTCTATCGCAAAACCGCCGAGGAATTGTCTGGGACAACGCTGGCGAATTATGAATTGGTGCAAATCCGAGTCACCCTTTCTCAAAAAGAACGCGATCGCTACGATGAACTGATCCAAATCCGCAACGAATTCCTCCAGCAATCCAAAATTATTCTCGGTAGCTTGCAGGGCTGGCAGCGCTTCGTCCAAGCCAGTGCCCGATCGAAGGCCGGACGCCGCGCCATGCTAGCCCACCGGGAAGCGAGATCGATCGCCTTTGGGACTGAGGGAAAACTTCGGGTCTTGGGAGATCTCTTAGCCAACCATTCGCCCGATCGCACCTTAATTTTCACTGACGATAATGCAACGGTCTATCGCATTTCCCAGGACTTTTTAATTCCTGCCATCACCCACCAAACCCCAGTCAAAGAACGCCATGATATTTTGCAAAAATTCAAAGCGGGGGACTATCGCACCTTGGTGGCGTCACGGGTATTGAATGAAGGAGTGGATGTGCCGGAAGCCAGTGTGGCGATCGTGCTCTCCGGGACAGGGTCAACGCGGGAACACATTCAGCGCTTGGGTCGGATTTTGCGCAAGGGCAATGATCCCACGAAAATGGCCACGCTGTATGAAGTCATTGCCGAAGATACGAGTGAGGAAGGGGTATCTAAGCGGCGCTATGGTGAGCAAGAGGCCATGAAAAAGCCGACTCAAATCAAAGCTGTACCCGACAAACCGCTACCGGGTAAGTCCAAGTATCCCAATGCTCGTCCTCGCGTACCGAAAGCGGCTGAATCCCTGGGAGATTGGGATTAATAAGCGTCCGTGACCTTCATCAAACCCACGACTTTCACCAAACCCACTTTCACCAAACCCACTTTCACCAAACCCACTTTCACCAAACCCACAACCTTCATCAAACTTACTATGCAAATGCGACTCATGCAGAAGGTATGCACTTCGACCAGAATTTGAGGATTTCGGACACTGTTTCCGAGGCTGAGAGCTTGAAAGATTGTCCAACGGCGTCAGTTTTGAAAATTCTTTGAAAAATAGCGATAAGTTGTTAGAATTTTGTTTTTTTAGACGCTTCAGCAAGATGGAGAACTCGAGTAGATTGTTCCTCAAGAGCCAAGATGCGGTAATTTGGTAACACCTGCTTTCTAGCCTTCCCATGCAGCAACTTCATCATTCTTTGAGTCTCACCACCCAGGGTCACAAGGAGGTTGAACGACAGCTTAGACAAAAACAGTGGACGATTCATCAATTAGCCGAAGCGGCTTTGGTGAATGTTGCGATCGTCAATCGGTTTCAAGCGGAAGAGCCAGTAGACCACGGTAGCTTTGTGCGTTTATGCGCAGTGTTGAATATTCCGTGGGAAGCTGTCACTGAGCGATCTGATCCATGTACCCTGCGTTTATTCTCATCCGGTGCTCAACAACGAGATGATTTAGATGCAAGCCTATCCACTGGCACAGTATGTTTGTTTCGAAGAATTCAGCACCATTGCCGCAATAAAATCTTGTCGCAATATCGCAAAATTCGCTTACTCAATCAGAAATTAATTGATATCGATCAACTGTACGTTGATGTTTATTTATTAGAAACCTCTGCCCGATCGCAGGATTGTCAATCCTTGGGACGTTGGAGCGTCCGGCAATCAAGTTTTGTAGTAGCCAATGACCAGTCCCATCTACTCATTCTTGGCAAACCGGGTTCAGGCAAGACGACACTCCTCCAACAATTTGCCACGGCATGCTGTAACGGAAACTTTAAACCTGATTTAATTCCAGTTTGGATTGATCTGCGTCAAGTTGATCAGTCAAATTGGCATTTTCTAAATTTTCTCCTAGTGGCGATGGATTTATATCCCCCAGCACCAAATTCTCAAGAACGCATTCAGGCCAGAAATCAACTGAATGCTCTACTGATTCAGGGCAAACTTCTGATTTTGCTGGATGGTTTGGATGAGGTGCCTATTGCATTTCGCAAAAAGGTGCAAGATCAAATCTGTTGGTTATTGCAACATCCAGTCTATCGCAAAAACCATGTCATTCTGAGTTGTCAAACGCCCTCGATCGGCCTTTTACAAAATCACTTATTTACAACCGTTAAAATTGCTGATTTGAACGATCGACAAGTCGAAAAATTTGTCAAAGCTTGGTCGCAAACGGTGATTGATTCTCAAGGCAAAATTGATCATCAGTGGCAATATTTTTTAAAACTGGTTGCCCATACCCTGGCTAGCCAAGACCTGACGACCACCCCGCTTCTGTTAGGTCTCGCCTGTTGGATCTTTGAAAATACTGGAGAACTCCCCCACCAGGTTTCCCAATTCTATGAACAGGCGATCGGGTTGCTGCTGACTAATTGGCGTCAGCAACCTCAAGATTCATCTAGCTTAGGCTTGAAGCGTGCCCAGTCTCAGATTTACCAGAAGCTCACCGTTCACGATCGTAAGCAAATCTTGATGGAAATTGCGATTCAGAAAATTGAGAAGACTCCGAATTTTGTCCTATTTAATCAGACAGAAATCGTCAATCACATTACTCAAACCCTACAGTTGAATCATTATCGTGACGGACTAGCAGTTTTGCACACGATCGCAGCACAACAGGGACTGTTGACTGAGCAGGCCAATCATCAATGGTCATTTTCTCACCTCACTTTTCAGGAATATTTCATTACACAATGGCTGTTATCATTACCCCTCGCTCAACTGGCTGAAAAAATCACCAGTCAACCTTGGCAACAGACTATCGAGCAAATTGTGCGCTCCCAGAAACAGGCCGATTCCTTGATCAAGGTGATTAAACAAGCCATTGATCAAATGGTAGCTCAGGATGCTCAACTCCAAACCTTTCTCGATTGGGTCAATCAGAAGACAAATACCCTTGCAGCGCCCTACAAGCCAGCTGCGGTGCGAATGTTTTATCTAGGGCTGGCGCTTGCGTTGACTGGCGCTCCTAGCCATGATTTGGCCCGTGCTCGTGCTCTGGATGCCGCTTTGGCGATCGATGTAACGTTGGATTTGGATTTCGACTTCAATTTGGATTTAGACTTTGCCCTCGTCCGTGTTCTCGCCCGTGCCCTCGATTTTGACTTCGATCGTGCCCTCGCCTTGGCCCGTGCCCTCGCCCGTGCCCTTGATTGTACCTTGGCATTAGTTCATGCCCCAGCCCTAGCACTGGATTGTGCCCTCGATGGTACCCTCGCGATCGACCTAATCCGCGCTTTAGACTGTGCCCTCGATTGCACCCGTACCCTTGCCCCGGAACTCACTTGTTATTTAGAACATCACAAAGCAGCCATTCTTACCGCCGATCAGGGAGGGGTCGATACATTTTTAATTTGGTGGCAAGCCCACGGCCAAAGTTGGATCGAGCAATTACGGTGGGTGATGATCGAATATCGCAACATCGGTCATGCTTGGCAATTCAATCGACAACAGCAAGACAGCCTCCAGCAATACGAGCAGGCTAATCAGTTTCTTGTACAATTGCTAAAAATTACAGGCGCAGTCAGTCAAGAAACTAGACAACAGATTGAAGCGACCCTGTTGCTCCCGATCGAGGTTGTTGGTCAATCCGTAAATTAGCAGAATCAGCAAATTAGTAGGTTAGTGAGTCCAGCGCGAAGGACAAATCGCAGTAGACAAAAGGCTTCCCAATATCCCCAGATCTGTGCAACCATCAGCGGATCCTGACCCAGGATCCAAAAACTCCTGCCTGATTCAGTACCTCAGGTAACAGAGCAGTTAGGATAAGGATTAGTTAAACTTTCTATGGAACTGAACAAGGCGATCGCTGTGACCTCTGCAACTTCAACTCCCCAACCCACTGAAACCGTAGAACTCGCTCCCAGCTACAAAATTCCGATCGTGTTACTCCTAGCTGGATTTGCAGGACTGTTTGTCCAAGTTTGGGTCGGCCTACCCATCTTCGTCTTTGGCCTTTTTCTTTTGATTCAAACAGCAAGCCTGCGCCTGACTTTTACGGCTACGGATTTGGATGTCTATCGCGGAGAAACTCGCATTCGCCGATTTCCCTATCGCGAGTGGCAAAATTGGGAAATTTTCTGGTCGCCGATCCCGATTCTGTTCTATTTCAAGGAAGTCAATAGTATCCACTTTCTCCCGATTTTATTTAACCCGCAACAATTGCGAACCTGTCTAGAGCAGCGTTGTCCCAGAATCAATCCTTAAGTTACACCAGGGTTCCCTTCCGCCAATTTATTAAAGTTGTCCTACTTAAATTCCGATCGTATGCCTTCCGACGCTATGCCTTCCGACCTTCCTTCTGACGAACTTCAGCCGTTCCATCCATCTAAACCAGATCCTGCGTCAGCGGTTGGTGCAGCATCCTCTGAAACGATGTCAAGTTCCAAGGAGGCTGAGCCATCTGAACTAACGCAATCTGAACTGGCGCAATCGAGTTCTGCCCCCTTTCAGCCTGAGCAATCTGGTTTTGCAACGTTGCAGTCTGAGCAATCCGAGCCGGATGTTTTGGAACCCGTTGTTCAAGGTTTGGCCCAGGAGCAAGTACGCTTGGAGGCAGCCGTCCAGGCCCTGAAAGCAGACCTTGGAGATTTAGAAGCCAAGCGCGATCGGCTGCAAACGGAAATTGCTGAATCCCAGGATTATTTGGCGAAATTTGTTCAGGATGCCCTAGGGGATTTGGAACGGCGCAAACATACGCTGCACCTCTCGATCGAACAGCTAGAACGGCGGCAGGAGCGGATTCGGGAGGAGATGCGCAGTACCTTTGCTGGGTCGTCCCAAGAAATTGCCATTCGAGTGCAGAGTTTTAAGGATTACCTCGTCGGTAGTCTAGAGGATTTAGTCGCGGCAGCCCAAAAGCTGGAGATAGGCCGACCGGAACCGGAAGTGGTGTCTTCCACCCCGACCCCGATCGCCACAGCGCCTGAAGTGCTAGAAGACCCGCAGTTTTCTGAGCCGCTGTATGAAAAACAAACGGAGAAAATTAAGCGGGTCATTACCCTCTTTCGCAACGAGCCAGATTACTATGGCCCGACCTGGAAACTGCGGCGCACCTTTGAATCCATCCATGCAGAACGGACGAATGATTGGTTCTTCACCCAAGGCGGTCGAGGATCCATTCGTAGCTTAGGGTCACGATTGCAGAATATTTTAGTAGCCTCAGCGGTCATTTCGATTTTGTATAACTTGTATGGGGACAAGCTGCGCCCATTAGTCCTAGCCAATAGTCCAGAGCGTTTGGGAGAGTGGCGACGGGGTTTACAGGATTGCTTAGGACTGCGGCGGGATGACTTTGGGGCCGATCGGGGCGTGACGTTGTTTGAAGCACCGGAACCGTTGATTGCTCGCGCCGATCGGCTGCAAAAAGATCAAAAGATGCCGCTGATTATCATTGACGAAGCGGAAGAATTTGTGAACTTGGCTTTGCTCCAGTTTCCGTTGTGGCTAGCGTTTGCAGGCGATCCTCAGAAGCAAGTAGTTCAGCAAGCTTATTTTTATTAAGCAGTGATAAATCTGCGGCAACCGTGAATCCATTCCAGAATTTCCTGGAAACTAGATCAGCTACACTGTTAAAACTCCCGCCAGATTTAATACAAATCCCGGCATGAGTTCCGTGGCCGACAGTTCTGTAGGTTGGTTCAGCACGTCGATCGGTTGGTCGGCGCGATAGATTTCCACGGTTTGCGTCTCTGGATCGATCAACCAGCCGAGTTGGCAGCCATTTTCCAGATATTCCTGCATTTTCAGCCGTAGATCCTCAATTTCATCGGAGGGCGACTTCAACTCCACGACAAAATCAGGGCAGAGGGGAACCCATTTTTGGCGTTGTTCCGGGGTCAGGGCGTCCCAGCGGGATTGACTGATCCAAGCAGCATCCGGCGATCGAATAGCACCATTGGGCAACCGAAATCCGGTGGATGAATCGAATGCGACTCCCCGTTGAGCTTGGTCACTCCAATTTTCTAGTCGGGCAGAAAGTTTAATATTACGCCGTCCCGTTTCTCCACCCGTCAACGACATAATGACCAGTCCTCCTCGGGCGGTGCGTTCAAACTTCAGGTCACGGTTGTGGTGACAAATTTGCTCAAATTGATCGTCCGTCAATTCAAGCGTGGGACGGAGATTAATGGTGACAACCATGGCTCGGATCTCCTAGGGCAGCGCAGTGCGGTGATTCCTCAAGTTTAACCTGAAGGCATTCTGACTGTGCCAGTCTTGCCACCTAGGCCCGTACCGAACCATCCTCAAATCGTCGCTAGGAAATCCAAGCAAATTGTCCTGAAGGTGAGACAATTTATCACCATGGAGACCTCAGGCGGCAGCAAACAGCCCATGAATCTTTCCATGCCTTAGTGAATAAATCTCTTTGTTCTGACTTGGTGAATTGCCATGACTGCTTGGTTGTTGGTTGCCTTAACCTTGGTGATTGCTTACTTGTTGGGTTCGATTCCGACGGGATACCTGTTTGGCAAATGGCTGAAGGGCATTGATATCCGCCAAGTCGGATCAGGGTCAACGGGGGCAACCAATGTTTTACGTACCCTAGGGAAAAAAGCAGGGGCTACGGTCTTGGCGATCGATGTTCTGAAGGGGGTTTTAGCGGTTTGTGCGGTCTATGGGTTGTATGCCTGGTTTAGCCAAACGAGTTGCCAACTGGATGGGGCAAGCTGGCAAGCAATTAATGAAGCAACCCTTGCGTTTAATGCTGGTCAAGGGGTGAATGCCACGTTACCTGAACCGCAAATGCAATGCCTGAAGTTATCGCTTGCAGCGCCTTGGGTGGTTGTGGGTGCAGGACTGTTGACAATTTTAGGTCATAGTAAATCCATATGGTTGGGTTTCACAGGCGGAAAATCCGTTGCGACCAGCTTGGGGGTACTGTTGGCCATGAGCCCGATCATTGGACTGAGTGCCTTTGGTGTGTTTCTGATTTCGATCGCTTTGACCCGCATCGTTTCTATTAGCTCGATCGCAGCAGCAATCGGTGCCATGGTTTTAATGGTAATTTTTCAGCAGCCCATTGCCTATTGTTTATTAGCGATCGCGGGAGGCATTTATGTGATTTGGCGACATCGATCGAATATTCAACGATTGCTGGCGGGAACGGAACCGAAAATTGGTCAGAAAGTGAAGGACAATACGGAAACCTCTGTCTAGACGACCCACGCCTAGTCCATGCCCTCAATCTCCCCACTACACGCCGCTGTGCTAGAAATCGGAAAAACTTTGACAGCATTTGACTGAATTCTCCCCTTTTAAGGGCAGGAATCGCATCTGTAGTATTAATCAATCGATTCGGTATTAGAGATCGCAGGAGATTGCTAGAGATCTCCTGCGATTCCTGCATCGATCGGTCAATCAATGCTCCATCCCCTTGCATAAGTTGGAGAGTGCTTTAAGTAGATCTTCGTAATTCCTTCGGTGAACAATTTCGCAGGGGAAGCCGTCATCTTAATCCAACAGAAACCTATTCCAGGGATTGCCCTGCTTTTGGGCTACACGATCGCTGGGGTTCGTGCTTGGGTTGCTCTCACGTTTGACTCGATCTATGAAATACCTCCAGTTGCTTGGGTTCAGTACTGCCCTCAGTGCGACCCTGTTGACAAGCTTTATTCCGAGCGCGATCGCCCGTACAGAAATTTTTGGACAGCCAGGACGGGATGGCCTCTCTGGCCGCAGTGGCCGCAGTGGCGAGGATGGCCGCAGTCAATCCATTCAACTCACCAATGACCCACAACTGCTAGATATGTCGGGAACGAATGGTGAAAACGGCGAAAACGGTGGCTCTGGCGAAGATGCCCAACATTGCTACTCGGCCCACGATGTTCCTTATAACTTACAAGGAGCGCAGGGCGGGGATGGGGGTAATGGCGGCAATGGCGGTAATGGCGGTAATGGCGGCAACGTGACAATCTTTTTGAGTGAACTGGCGCAACTGCGGAACCTGCAACTGCGCAATTCCGGTGGAATGGGCGGGCAAGGTGGACGGGGTGGACAAAACGGACGAGGCTGCCAACCCTACAAGCTCACCTGGACGATCGAGATTTGCGAATGGGCGTTAATGCGTCGGTCTCGCAAGGATGCCAATGCCAGTTGGCAGGAAGTGGAACGCGAAAAGCAAGACTGCGAAGAATCAGGCCACAAATCCTACGAACATGACAATGAAACTTACGAATATCGCTGGGATCATCGTGGCGTAGTTGATCACGATCGCTACTATGCAGAAGCGGGGCCAGCGGGAAGGCCGGGGCAGGATGGGAGCCGGGGAGCGAATGGCAGCTATGGAACCGTATCTGTTGTACCGGGGGTGCAGATTCCCCAGGAAACTCTCACGGTACAAGCACCGATCGCGCAGATTCAGGGCCAATCGATCGGGCTTTTGAAAAATAATTGGCTGAACAAAACAGATTTAAATCAATACTTGGCTCCCGGCTCGAATGTTTCTGGGGAATATCAACTGCTGCAAACGGTGCGGAATCAGTTTCAAGTGGAGTGGAAAACCAATAAATCCATCGATCTCCTTGGTAATCCAGCGATCACGGCCCGTATCGACAAGATCGGGGATTTATCGTTCCAAATTCCGGGTCACTTAGAATACCGGAATACTCGTAATGATAAAGGATACAAAATTGAAATTGTCAATGGAATTGCACCGGAACGACTCAAACAAATCAAGTTTCGGGGCTTCGATCAATTTAAAGACGCTCGCAACTTTGCGCTGATCGATGAAGGTAAATTAATGCAGGAAATTACCAGTCTGGAGATACAAATCAAGGTCAGCGATGGCAAGCAAACGATCGCGGATACCTATGCCATTAACAATATCAATAGCAAGTTATCTACCTCAAACGCCATAACCATTTTAGGCGATATTTATAAACTCCAACTCAGTGATAAATTTACACCGTTGCTCCAACCGGGTAAACCGCTCACCTATATCATCACCACAATGCAGACTACTCGATCGGAAGCGACCTATCAATCCCAAATGCGGGTAAAACAAGTGGTTGATCAAGTGACTTTTCCCACGGTGGAATATTTGAGCAACCCCCAGAATTGACGGAGGAGGCAATTGCCCCTAGGCAGCGGGCTGGGTACTGGCGTTCTCGCTGGCGATCCATTGATCGGCTTTCTGAATCGCATAGACCCCGGTTTTCTGTTGGCGACCCCGCAGTTTGAGGGTTTCCACAGGATAGCCCTGCACCTGATGCCCCACTTGGATAAACGTATCTTCACTGATCAAAATGTCGTAGCAGTTTTGCTGATGCAATTGTTTATTCAGCGCTTCCAAGCGAGCTGCCACATTGACCGCATCTCCTAGGATGGAATAATTAACCCGTTTGGCTCCCCCGATGCTGCCCGCGACAACTAAGCCTGTGTGGATGCCAATCCCCGCCCGAATCGTCGGTTGACCCGCTGCTTGTAGTTGGTGATTCAGTAGAGCCAGCCGTTCCTGCATGGCGATCGCGGCGGAGACGGCATTCAATGCATCCTGCTGAATCATTTCGGCATCCATACTGGGAAACGGAATCCCAAACACTGCCATAATCGCATCGCCAATATATTTATCAACAACTCCATGGTGCGCATGGATACAATCTGTCATCGCATCGAGATATTGATTCAGCCAGTCTAGTAAATCACAGGGAGACATGGCTTCAGAAATCGAAGTAAAGCTCCGGATATCCGTAAATAAAACCGTGACGACCATTTCCTGAGCCGTTAACTGTCCCTGTTGAAAAATTTCGCTGCGATGGTTCCAGATCAGCTTGGCAGTTTCTGGGGCAACGTGACGAGCAAACAGGCGCATTACCAGTTGCTTTTCCCGTTGCTCCAGCAATTGCAAGCTGGTGCCCGCAATTAAAAAAGTGCCGATCGGGGCAAATGTGGGCAACCAGAGATTAAAACCCATCAACGCCGCCACCGCAATGGCAATCCACGCACAGGGTAAGATTAAGGCCACGACGGTTCGTTGACGAAAACCCAGGGGAAAGAGCACTAGGTTAGAAATAATACCAATGCTGACTAGGATTAGTAAATGAACCCAGTCCGGCGATCGCTGGAGCAGGCGCTGGTTCAACAAATTATCGATCACCGCTGCGTGCATATAGACGCCGGAGGTAGGTAAATGCTGTTCCAGGGACGTTTGCAGCGGATCGTTGCCCGTGGCAGTCACGCCCACCAGTACAATTTTGTTGGCAAAGGCTGAGGGATCGACTTTGCCTTTGAGAATTTTGACCAGGGAATAGGTGGGCACGCCCTTTGGCCCTTGGGTCAATCCCGGCCAGTTGATCCAAGCGGTTTGTTCCGGTTGGGTTGGGTTGGCAGGGGGCAGTACAGCGGGCTGGGCCAGCGGCGGTTGATCAGGGGCTTGGATAATTTGGCTAAGGCTCTGGTTGTAGGCTTGCAGCATCGCCACACTCAAAGCGGGAAACCCTCGAATGTAGAGGTCGATTTGGCGATAGACGCCATCGGGGTCGGGACGACTGTGGATGTGGCCTTGGCCAGTGACTTGGGTTAACTGGGGTACCAGATTGATCACTTGCCGATGGCGATTAGCCGCGATCGCAATGACTGCTTTACCATTGATTTCCAGGGCTTGGGCAAACTTAGCATCTTCCGGAGTCGGTTCTGCAAACAGCAGGTCAAAGCCAACGGCAGCGGGTTGGGAGGCTTCTAGGGTTTGTAGGAGTTCTGTATACAGATGGCGGGGCAGGGGAAATTGCCGATAGTGTTCCAGAGTGGCATCATCGATCGCGACTACAACAATGCGATCGTCCCAGCCGGGATGGGGCAGTTGTTCACGAATTTGGAACAGCAAATTGTAGCCCAACCGTTCTAGGGATTGCCATGCGCCTACTTGCCACAGCCCACAGCCCAGCAGCACTGCCACCACAGCAGGGGTAATTTGGCGACTGTTCAGACAGGTTTCCCAGTACCGGGCAAGGCGAGTTTTGCACCATTGCCACCTCGCTTGGAGGGTCATCATGGTAATTGCATCCTAGAGTGTGACCTATCAACAACCGACTTGATTCACCGCAGCCAAATCCTATGAATCTTTTCTTTGCCGAGGGGCGTCCGTACGACGATCGTAGCCCAATTGCGCTGCTGGGTTAGGGACTCTAGGCGAAAGCTGCCATCCCGACCAACTTCCAGTTCTTGGTCGCCGTAAATCACGGCATTAATCGGATCAACTTTGCCTGCGACTCGCACGAGGCCCGATCGATAGGCGTCGGAGGTGTTGAGCTTGAGGGAGAGATCTTCGACGGTGGGGCGGGGTGGGGTGGGCGGTTCGCCGGGATAAATCAGGGAAGAATAGCCCGCTTCCACCATGACGCTTTGGCCTTGGGCTTCGGCGGCGACGCTGCCTTCGTTGGTCATAATGGCGGTACGACCTTGGGGACTGACGGCTACCCCAAATTCAGTGCCGCGCACACCCGCAATGCCGGAGGGGGTTTTGACTTCTAGGCGAGACCCTTTGTGGGTGAAGGGACGGACTTGGAGGGCAACTTGACCCCGGTGAACGTTAAGCAGAGTGACTCGGCCCCCATCGGCGGCAATGGTGAGGTTCCGCACGGTGAAGTCGGTTTTTTCGGCGACTTTGACAATGCCGATATTGGAGTCGATGCCAATGACAGCACTCGATCGCGCAGCGGTGGTGAGTCCTTGTCCGGCACTGAGGCGATCGCCGGATTGGGCTGGTCGAGGTCGCGATCCTTTGTAGGTGACTTTCCCTTGGGTTTGTCTAACTTCTAAGCTGCGTTGACCTTTGGGGAGTTGCACGTCGTTAGCGTAGACAGCTTGGGCTCCCACCAGTAGAGTCGTGGTTGTTGCCAATAATACTCTGTTTAATCTTCGTAGAGATGCGGCTGCGTGGGGTGAGGTGTGGAAAAGATTCAAAGAAAATACTGGGAAATCAACCATAGCAAGTTCAGTTTGGATAGGAAATATTTCAACCCATATGTAAATATATCGAGTCTATTGCGTATAGAAAAGCACTAAAATCCTCTTCTCCCTGGCATCCGTATTTTCCGGATAATTTGGGTTTTAATCATCCAAGCTACGATCAGGAATCCCAAAATTCACTGACGAGTAACTGCTGAATTTGCCCCTGCAAAGGTTGCACTTTGGTTTGCACAATGTCCCAGAGCACTTCATCTTCAACCTGAAAATAGGCGTAGGCAAGGATGTATCGTAGTCCTGCAAATACAGTCGAAGATTACGCGACATGAATGGCTTCTTGTTCGACGGTGTGGCAAATTTGGGATTTGAGAACCTTCCAGCTAACTAAATCAACCGGTGTACCCAGTTGATCTTCTAGGTATAGCTTGACATCCATATAACGATCGAAGGTGAGCGGAGCGTCCCAATCCACCAGAATATCAACGTCACTGCTGGGTCAGTTGTCACATTTCCGTTGTCTGCGGCTATTTCCAAGGATTCAAAGGTAAGCAGCGATTTATTTGCCGGTTTCGAGCTAACTTTGCGAGCTCCTGAATCTTAGTAACAGACTTCTGAACAACCCACTGCCTACAACCCAACCCTCACAACACCCGATTCGCTGCAATACAAGCCGCATACCAATCAAAACTCGCCTTCGGAATTCGCGCTTGGGTTTTGTAATCCACATAGGTAATTCCAAACCGTCGGGAATACCCCCACGACCACTCAAAATTATCCAACAAACTCCACAGAAAATAGCCCTGTACCGGATACCCCTCCCCGATCGCCCGATGCACCGCCTTCAACGACTGCCGCAGATAAAAAATCCGATCGGTATCCCACACCTCACCCGCAGGAGTTAACGTATCATCCGCCGCACAACCACTTTCCGTAATCCAAATCGGCAAATCAGGCCGCTGCAACGTGTCCCGAATATGACGAATGCCCCAGTACAAACTTTCTGGCACCACCTGCAACCACGGCATATGCAACTTGGGATATCCCTTGGGAATCGCTACAAATTCATAGCCTTTTGCATTATCTGCGGCCCGCACATACGCTCCCGTATAAATGTTCAATCCGAGAAAGTCGATCGGTTGATGAATGTTTTCTAAATCACTGGGCTGAATATCCGGAGCATTATTCCCCAATCCCGCTAGAAATTCTGGATGATAATTCCCCGTTAACGCTGGATAGAGAATGCCGCCTGTGTAGAAATTATCCGGTAACGCCCGCTGGGCTGCACGAATATGCGTTTCTGTTTCCACGACCGGTACCGTCACCCCAGGATTATCCACCAATGCCACCTGACAGGGTTGGGGCGATGCCGCCCGAATCGCCTGACAGCCCAACCCATGGGCCAACAACGCATGGTGCGACGTTTGCCACACCTCCTTCCAAGTGCTGACCCGCGTCCCTGGTGCATGCGCTGGCCGCTTTCCCACGGCATAGCCCAGATGCGTAAAACAGGAAATTTCATTCAGCGTTATCCAGCGTGTTACCCGATCGCCCAAGGCACGCACCACGATCGCCGCATAGTCCGCAAAATCCTGCGCCATCTCCCGACTGCGCCAAGAACCATAGCGATCCTCCAACGCTTGGGGACTGTCCCAATGGAATAGCGTAATGACGGGTTCAATCCCCTGTTCCAAGAGGCAATCTACTAAGCGATCGTAAAACGCCAACCCTTGGGCATTCACCGCGCCCCTTCCCTCCGGCACAATCCGACTCCACGCTGTACTGAAGCGATAGTGCTTCGCGCCCAATTGCCGAATTAACCCAACATCTTCCCTGTAGCGATGGTAATGGTCGCAGGCGATCGCCCCCGATGTTCGGTCTTTAATATGGCACCAGTGCTGACTGAACCTGTCCCACACACTCGGCCTACGCCCCTCCTCCTCCACAGCACCCTCAATTTGATAGGCCGAAGTCGCCACGCCCCATTGGAATTGTTGCGGAAATTGATAGGTCATTGCAGTGATTTCCCATGACAGTTTCTAGATCCTTAGACATGCTTAATGGATTACTCATCGGTTGGAGTTCCTTCTCCCAACGATCGCTGCTTGCGTTCATGCAATTGCAACAAAATCTCTGCATGTTTCTCGCGAGTGATTGGATAGAAATAGGTCAAGATAATACCAATCACTAATGCTAAAGATGGTAAAGGCGCGATCGAAAAGCGAATCACATTTAAAACGGAATCCGGTTGAATTGGAAACGGTGTCCCATCCGTGGGTTGCACATATCCCGCCGCTCCCAGACTTTGCAACACCTGATTGACCGCCAACCCCAAACAAATCTTCTGCAAAAACACAATGAAACTGTAGAAAACCCCTTCCCGCCGTTGCCCTGTGTTTAATTCATCCAGTTCAATTACATCCGGCAACATTGACCAAGGAATCAAATAGGCAGTGGAGACGCCAAAACCCGCCATAACTGCCAAGAGATACATCAGCGTCACCTGCCCCGGCTGCAAGAAAAAGAGGCCAACTTGAGCAATCACCCACAAACTCATCCCCATGAAATATACCGCCTGTTTGCCATAGCGTTGGCTCACTGTATTCCAGACAAACAGCATCGCCATGGCCGTTCCCTGCACTGCCAACAGGACTAAACTGACATTTTCCTGGGGTAGCCGCATCCAACTGCGCACATAGTAGGGAATGATTGAGGCCGTTAACTGCACGGCTAACCAAGAACAGAGATAAATTCCAACGACATAGCGAAAAGGGCCATTGCTAAAGGCAATTTTAATTTGCTGCAAAACTGGCATGGAAACACTATGACCAATTTCCGGATCATCCTGAGCCGCTGCCTGAGCCTGTTTCCGCGTCCCCCAAATACACCAGTAAATTGGCAAAATTGAAATAATCGAACAGATTCCACCCAAAATTAGATATTGCGTTCCCTGATTCCCTGGAACCAGCTTAGAAACCACTAAGCTAATGATTAATGCAAGGATGCTGCCCCCGATCGAAAACGAAAAGCGAAAGCTATTTAAACTGGTGCGCTCATCATAATCCTGCGTTAGTTCCGCCGTCAGTGCCGTGTAGGGTAGATTAACCACCGTGTAAAAGGCATTAAACAGGACAGAAATCGCTGTGTAATACCAAAAGAGACCCCATTGATTACTGGCGGGATCATCACTAAAGTGCGGCACGATCCATTGCAAAAAGAAGAAGAGCCCAAAGGGTACCGCCCCCCACATCATCCAGGGATACCGACGCCCTTGTTTACTTTGGGTCCGATCGCTCAGGACGCCCACCATGGGGTCATTCACCGAGTCCCAAATTTTCCCGACCAACTGCGTCAACCCCGCCAACGCCGGATTCAACCGTGCCACATCGGTTAAAAACGGCGACAGATAGGAAATCAGAATCATCGCCGTCACCGCTGGCCCAAAATCTCCCGCGCCAAAGGCTAGTTTGGTACTCAAGTTTAATTTGTGGGGCGAAGAGAGGGGTTCCGACGACGCTGGGCGATCGGGAGGATTGTTCATAAGAAAGTGCCTAGAGACTCGCTATCCGTTGTATCATCCTTTGCGATTAATGCAGCAGTTGTGAAGGAAGGCAAAGGAAGTAGCATCCATGGCAGATCTCTACATCACTTGGGATGAATACCATCAAAAAATTGAGCAATTAGCTGCACAAATCTACCAATCGGGTTGGCAGTTTAATCAGATTCTGTGTCTGGCTAAAGGGGGATTGCGAGTTGGCGATATTTTGGCTCGTATTTATGACGTACCGCTTGCAATTTTGGCAACATCCTCCTATCGGGGCGAAGGCGGTCGCAGCCGGGGCACCCTGGTTTTTTCCCGTGATCTCACCATGACCACGCCCAATTTAGGCAGCCATATTCTGTTGGTGGATGACTTAGTGGATTCCGGCATCACGCTGAAAAAGACGCTGCCCTGGTTGCAATGTAACTACGGATTTTATGTAGAAGAAGTGCGGACAGCCGTGATCTGGTACAAAGCCTGTTCGATCGTGGCTCCAGACTACTATGTAGACTACTTAGCGGATAATCCCTGGATTCATCAACCTTTTGAACGTTATGAACTGATGGATCCTCAAGAACTGCCAAATCTATCCCCACCCCATTCGATCGATGACTGATCTAGATCACAGGGCACCCCAGAAAGTTTGCTACAATGCGTTAAATACACAACCGTAGAATTGCGGTAAGCGCATCTATCTAAGCTTCACCTACTGACGTTTACCTACTGACATTCATTTGCTGACAATAGTCAGTTGAATGACTTGCTGAATAGCATTAAGTTAGTCTCCAGCTCTAGGGCTTCCTAGATTAACTGGCTAACTATTCACTGAACCAGTAGCGACTTTTCGTCCAATCTGCTGAGCGGGTACTCAGTTCAATCTTGAGTCGATGAACCGCGATCGCTAGGCAAAAATGATATTAGTGGGTGACTTATGTAAGTGGGTGACTTATGGCATTACGCCCTTTCCAGTTAAATCTGGGCTGGGAAGACTGCTAAGCTCTGCGTCCTTCTTCGTCAGTATTGATCGTGCAGATGATAGGGAAAAGCCAACAAGACGCTACAAACAACGTTCCTAAAAGCCAAGCCTTTCAACGTTTGGGGAGTTACCTAGTGGAAGCGGGGCTGATCACGCCAGCTCAGGTTGACGTTGCTTTAAACGATCAGCGCGTAATGGAAGGTATGCGGTTTGGAGAAGTTTTAGTGGCTCGAGGCTGGATCAAGCAGCAAACATTGGATTTCCTAATGCGTAAGGTGATTGGGCCAGAGCAAAGAGCCGCTAAACAGCGTGCCCAAGGACAGTCTGCGACGGCCAAGCCTGTCGCCCAGGCCACTCCGGTCAAACCCGCCCCGATCGCCCCACCCCAGGGCAGTCCACCCCACCCGCCAGTAACAACGGACTCCCAATCCCTGGCGGTGGAAGTTCCCGTACGACAGCCCTATCGATCGGCGGCAGTGATGGCTAAGATTCAAGCTTCGGGCGCGGCAGCAGAGGCAGCCAACGATCGTAAAGCCTTGCCCTCCGTTCCCAACGATGAAGACGGAGTGAACTGGGTTGGGTAGTCCAGTCCCAGAATCCACTGTTTGGCAGTACAAACCTTGGTGGTGCCAACCTTGGTCGATCGTCTTAACCGGAGTGACCATTATTGCTGGAAGTTGGTGGCTGCTGAGGATGGTTTGGGTCACTGTCCTCGTGGGCTTCCCGATCGGTCTGTGGATGGTCTACTTTGTGCTGATTTATCCCAAGCTGATGGCTGACAGTGGGCTACTGCAAGAAATAGCCCAACACCATTCCGCTGCCACCCCCACTGCTACCCAGGATCAGATTAACTCCGGGGGTGAATAACTGGCGATCACCCGGCCTGCCCCCCGCAATTGGGCGAAGTAAGTGCAACTGACCGGGTGACCCGTATCCGACAGTTCGTCAATGCCAATGCCGTTGCGCCCCTGATCTTTGCCTGAACTATGAATGTACTGGTTATGTCCCAGATACAATCCAACGTGGGTGGCTTTTTCGGGAGTTCCAAAGAAAATTAAATCACCGGGGATCACTTCAGACAGCGCGATCGACTGGACAAAGGCTTCCTGTTGATAGGCATCACGGGGCAGTTGAATCTCGACCGATCGAAAAGCGGCCTGCATCAACCCAGAACAGTCATAATTGGGAGCTACAGTCCCCCCCCAGAGGTATTGGTTGGGCACGGCCATGGCCGCTTGGGTAAAGGCAATCACCTGGGGAATGCGATCGTGAATCTCGTCTGAGGTCAGGACAGCAGCTTGGTAGGGGGTATCGTCAGGAACCAGCTTTTCCCAATCCACCGGATCGAGCCAGCCGGGATAGCCATCTTCCACCAATTGCACTGCCAGCGGCACCATCGGAGGACGCATCACCCCAATCACAGGCACCGTCAGTCGGAGCAGACGCCCCTGGGCCGCCTGGGTCACCAAGGACTTGAGGTTGGGAGAATCGTAGAGATTTAAATCAGCGATCGTGCGGTACTGCATAGACACGGAGAAGCAAAGAACAGAACGTTAGAACAAGATGCCAGTAATAAATTCAACCCATGATAAATGCAACCCATCCAAGGTAGCCTGTCAGCGGACAAGCCTGTCAACGAACCAGGGTTTTACAGGTTAAAAAGGTTTTACCAGTTAAAAAGGTTTTACAATCCAAAGCTGGGCTCAAACTGTGCCGAAATCCACTATCTGAAATTCATCATGCCATTTTTCTCTAGAGACAACGCCCTGCAAACCACAGGGGAACAAATTCTAGAAAAGACTTGGAAAACGTTTCCCTCTCTAGCGAGAAACCAAGTTGCCATGACTTGGCTGGTCTACGATCCACCTACTTTTGTGAATACTGGTGGAGCGTTGACGCCAGCGGAATTTTGGCAACGATCGGTGCGGGGCTTTAGTTACCGGGGGGTAGAGTGTATTTACCCTGCCAGTGTGGCCAAGTTGTTTTATCTGGTGGCGGCCCATGAATGGTTACAGCAGAACATGGTAGCGGGATCGGCGGAACTAGATCGGGCCTTACGGGACATGATTGTCGATTCCAGCAACGACGCTACAAGTTTGGTAGTAGATATTCTGACAGGAACCACCAGCGGCCCCGAACTGCCCCCCGCCCCCTTTGAGACCTGGAAGCAGCAACGCAACATCATCAACCGCTATTTTCAATCCCTGCAATGGGAAGAATTTGCCACGATTAATATTTGCCAAAAAACCTGGGGGGATGGCCCCTATGGTCGCGAGCGAGCCTTCTACGGCGAGAACTTGGCTAACCGGAATAGGTTGACTAGCGATGCCACCGCACGACTCCTGCACAGCATTGTGGGTGGGGTGGCTGTGTCAGCAGATCGATCGCAGCAAATGATGCGACTCTTAGCTCGATCGTTGGATCCTAGAGAATTAGCAGCCGATCCTGAAAATCAGGTTGTAGGGTTTATCGGCGGTGGTTTGCCCCCAATGGCTCAGATTTGGTCGAAGGCGGGCTGGATGAGCCAAGCTAGACACGATGCAGCCTACGTGGAAATTCCAGGCCAGTTACCGTTTCTTCTAGTTATCTTCACGGAAGGACGCGAGAACAGTGCTAATGAGGAGCTCTTGCCGTTCATTACCCAGCAAGTAGTCGAACAATTACCCAGCCTGCAATCCTAAGACGCCAGCCCAGCCCGTTCAACGGTATTTCTCGAGATCTATATCTTAGGAAGTATATAGCGCCCCAAGATGTACATCTTAGGCAGTACTTCTTTGGCTGTACATATGGGAAGGAACGCGACAACCAAGCAAAATATGTTACCAATTATGAAGCTTCTCGTAACCAGTTATGAAAACACTATGAATTATCATCAAAATGCGGAAAAAACCGCATTAAAGTATCGATGAATACATTCCTAATGCTCCAAGCCTAGCGATAATTACGGACGTGTCCTAGAGTCAAATCACCAAAATCACTAGCCTTCCGCAAGGGGGCTATTTTTTTATCTTTTTTAGCTGTTAATAGCTAAGCTAAGATCTTGCCAAGTCTCATCTATCTTAAGGTAGAGAGATCGTCAGCAGTTTTTGCAAAATGTGCACAAAAAATTCACAGGCTCATGATAGAGCTTAACAACTTTTTTGAGAAATGAGGCAGCCTGATTAAATTTGTTTCAGGATATTTGTTTAGAGGAGTCCGTCCTCCAAAGTTTGCGTACTTATTGCGTACTTATCTAGGCGTACTCGTCGAGGCGAATTGTATCAGCATAATTACTTAAGCAGTATCCGAGGGAACACTGACTCGAAGAAAGAAGTTCATTGAAAAGAGCTGCCCTTGCCCTCACACAAGACAGCTCTGCTTTAGTAAATCCTTGAATTTCCGCTAGATGTTAGAGCATTCACCGACTCTCTAATTACTCACTTCAGAAAGTTCAAGGACTCGGCTATCAAAATCTTTCACCAGAAAATTTAAAGGCCGTTCCTGACGAATTTTGTACTTCAGTCCCAACGCCTGAACCCGCAGCAAAATTTGCTCCAGGCATTCCCGATCGAAACAAATGTGGCGATGACGGCTATTTTCGCCCATGCTGGCTCCGGAGATCACATGAACCTGCACATTCTTGCGGAGTTGGTACCAGAGGCCATCATTCCCTGCCCCCCGCGCCGTAACGCTGCCCGGGGTTCCCGCCAGGTACATGGGGTTGATCCCCGCTGTCCCGAGGGACTGCTCGTAATTGTAGTAATAGTGCAAAGGGATCTCGGCGGTGCGTAAGTTGAGCAACCCTTCGTAGAACTGGCGAGCCACATCCAAGTCTGACACCATGACCGTGTAAACCTTGGGGGCACTGGTGAGAAATAGCCACATGGCACCCGCATAGGCCGCCAGAAGCATGATCATAATCCCCTGGGTGGAAAAAATTCCATCTCCCATCGCTGACCAAATACTCGCGAGAACGGGGGAAGACACTGCGATCGCGATCGAGCTAAGAACCATGGAGTCACTCGCCTGAATGTTTAGAGATTGAACAAGAAGGAACCCAACAACATGTTACAAAAGCAGCTTGCCAAGGTAGAGTTTAATTCTACCAAGCTTCTGAAGGAGCCGTAAGCGGAACTGGAAGGGCGGATAACCCGCTCTATGCCGATCTCTTCACCTATCAGTCCTGGATAAGCCTATAAAAAGACAGAAATCTCTGAAAAAATCTGTGTGCTTTTTAAGGCAGCCGTTTATGATAAGGGCGTGTTTCTGCTGGAAAGCTTGACAACTCGCTGTAAACTTGATCGTCTTGACTCTGTTAAGCACACACCGTGTCGATTCCTACCTTTCCTGAGGCCAACCATCCTATTATCAAGTCCTTGTTTAAAAACAGCGATCAGGAACTCTTAGAGCTTTTTCAGCGATATCCTGATGCAGGACAGTATTTCACGGCTTTGTTTTGCCGCTACAGCCCGATCGTCTACCGGGTTGTACAGCATTCTGCGCCCTCTCCGGTACAAACCGATTATCTCTTCGCCCTCATTTGGCGGCACATCTTTAATGAACTTTCCGGTCTTGATCTACAGGTCTTCAGCCAACCAGGTGTCACCTTTCAAAGTTGGTTGCTGAATGTCACGGCAGCTTGTATTAATGAGCTCAACTTACCGCCTGTCGAGGAAATCCATTACGACCTGAAAGCAGCATCTCCGCCGTTTTGGTGTTATCTCGATCGGGCATTGGATGAAATGTCGCCGGAATTGCGCTTAATGATTGTCATGGCCCAGACGTTTAACTGGAGCGAAACGCGAATTTCAGCCTATCTGCAAGCGGAGGGTGAGGTCATTCCCCCGTTAGAAGTGAAGCAGCGGTTACAGGAAGGCTATCGGATCCTAGAAGCCCGCTTACCTGAAGATATTCGAGTGATTTACCTCAGTCACAGCCAGTCATAGCTAGTCACAGGCCAACTACAGGCTAGTTACCGACCAGTTATAGCCAGCAATAACCCGTCTCCTCCAGAGACAATGCCCCCGACGATCGTGCAGCCGATCGCGGGGATAATCCATCCCGGACAGTAAGGTTGCGGATTTTCACGATCGGGGAATTCTAAGGAAAGTTCTTGGGAGCTATTCACTAATCGGGGACTGGGGCAGGTTTGATGGGGCGTAAAAAGGCGTAAAAAATTGTTAGAGAGCAAATTAATCTTGTAGCGGATATAACTAACATTAAACTGACATTACAGCGGTTATCCCTTTAAAGTCCCCCAGCCAATGAGTCCCAGAAGAACCACGACACAATCTCAATGTTGAGGGCTAGAGTTCCTGTCTATTGCTTGGAGTGCCATTTATGAAGCGGTGTTTTCATTCATTTTCTGCCCGTATCCTGTCCGTTGCGATGGGCGTACTGCCACTGGTCAGCTTAGTGAGCCTAGTGACTTATGCCGATCGGTCGCTTGCAGGCGATTTGAACCGTCAGTTGGCAATTCCGCTGAACAGTGGAACGCTGAGTCAAGTGCGGAAGGCAGGCGATCGTTGGATGATGGCAGGCGATCGGCAGCAACAACAAGGACAGATGGAAGCCGCGATCGAGAGTTGGCAAAAGGCATTGGAACTCTATCGCCGAGTAGTAGATCAAGAGGCGCAGGGGTTAGTCTATCGGCGCTTAGCTAAAGCCTATTTGGAACTAGGCCGCCCGATCGAGTCAGAAGATGCAGCAAGGCGAGCATTGGGCTTTGCCCGGACGCTCAATGATTATCAGAACCAAATTCTGGGCTACAACGATGTGGGCCTACTCCTGATGAAGCGGGATCCATCTGAAGCAGAAAGAAGCTTTGCGGAGGGAGTGCGGATTGCCACGGTCTTGAAGGATACGCCCGGTTTGGGCACCTCGCTGAGCAACTGGGGGCTGGCAGCCAAGGCAACAGGGCAATATGCAGCAGCGATCGAACGGTTGCAGAAAGGCTTGCCCTACCAGCGGATCGCTCTCGATTTTGCAGGGGAAAGCCGATCCTATCAAGGCTTAGGAGAATCCTATTTCGCGCTGGGTGAGTATCAAAAAGCGGCGGGCAACTACATCAGCGCCCTGGTTTTGGCAAGGCAGTCGAAGCAACATCAGGTGGCGTTTCAGGCATTGGAAGGGCTGGCCATGGCCTACGATCGCCTCGGGGCCAATAATGCAGCCATTGAGGCACTGCTCGATCGGGTACGGTTGGCAGGGCGAACACTGGAACCTGTGCAGGTAGTGGAGGCGTTGCAAACGATCGCGGAATACTATTACCAGAAGAAAGATTGGGCCATGACCGATCGGGTTTACGAACAGGCGATTCAAATTGCCGAAGCTAATCAACTGGACAAAGATTTACCCCAATTGCGGAAATCCCTAGAAAACCTACGGAATGAATTCTATTTCCGCCGAGTTCGCCAGTAGGGAGGCCAATCTCTGCTTACCGGGGCAGAACAGAAATATCAACCCCATGTTTTGTGAGGAGTTCAATGAGCTTGGGGTCATTTTGGGGGAGGACAATGAGAAATCGCTGCCCATCTTTTCGGGTGGCGATCGCTTGGGTGCGATCGCCGCTCAAACTGACTTTTTCCACCTGTTTTGCTTCTACCTGCTGAATGAACTGAGGATATTCCCAGCGGCCATCTACTTGGGGCGGAGCTTTCATGCAGGCAGTAAACCCTGGGGTGAACAAGGTGAGAACGAGCAGAACCTTGAGGGAGAAGCGTCTTGTTGTTTGCAACCATTGCTGAGCGAAAGAGATCGGAATCATAGCGGCTCTGGAGTGAGGAATGGGGGAGCTATTCTGGGTTATGCGTGTAATAGGGAAATCACGCAGGGTTTATCACCAATTTGGACGGGTATGGCTTCGATGCGGCAATCGATCGTGCCCCAACCAAACTGGAGCACTTCCTGTCCTTTTTGAGTTTGTCCCGTCATGAGAGCTTGGACAATCAGGGAGGTGTCGTCGATCGACTTATCGCGGGGCAAAAATCCGGCTTGCCAGTCGGGGCTAGTGACGCGCCACCAAATCCGGAGTTTGGGTAAATAGTCTGGTTGAGCTGGCTCTGATTTAATCTGCTCTGGTTTAGCTGGCTCTTCTGAGTTAGCTGGCTCAGTGATAGCTCGGTGCCGTTTGGCTGCTTTGCGTTCTGAGGGTTTGAGCGATCGATGCCAGACAACGAGGGCGTGTTGACCGGAGGCCAGTTCCACCATACGGATTAGGGTTGCCAACAAAGAGGTTTGGTACAGGGCAGAGAGCGATCGTGCAGTTTCTAAGGAAACACCTAGGTGATTGAGATGGGAGCTAAATTGAGATCGGGGCATGAGGAGTTCCGCTGCCCCCGCATCACACAGTTTTTCTTTGCGGGATTCATCCCAGGGGGGAATCTTCAGCTTTTGGGCGACATCCGCTTGGGCATCAAAGAGAAGCTCCATCAGTTCGTGGCCTTCGGTGAAGCGCTGGCGCACGATCGGGTCATCTTCTTTAATTAAAATAACGCCTTTATAGGTATCTAATAGAATACCCTGTTGTTCATTCAGCGGAACACGCAGGGGAATAGGCATTCCGAAGTAGGAATAAATAGAATCTAAATCAGTAGGTAAACGGTTGGATAAACCTGCTGAATCTCGTAAAAATTCCACATAGTGAAACACATCTGCCTCAGTCTGGAGGGAACCATAGCGATGCAAAAAGGCATAGCCGGGATGTTGATAGCGCGGCGGCAGAGGGGACACAGTTTTTTTACTCCAGGTTTTGCTGACCCGGTTTTGCTGACTCCGGGATAACCATCAATCGAAGGAAAATAGGAGAGCGATCGCTCCTTTTCCATTCAATCGCTTTCTTCCAGAGTTGGCAAATCGCTGCGCTCACTGGCGACCAAGGGACGATAGGGGTATCAGAACATTTTAGGAATTAGCATTGAGGGGAGAAGCGGTTCTCCCTGACTGGCAGATAAACAGGACGCCACCTCGACCCGATCGCGCCCCAACCGTTTTGCTTGATAGAGTGCATTATCCGCCGTCCGTAAGAGTTCATCAGCGGTTTGTCCATGGAGCGGGAAACTAGAAATTCCTAGGGAAACCGTCACGATCTGCTGTTGAGCAGCAGCATGAGCAGCAGCATCGTGAGAAACAGTATCGTGAGAAACAGCATCAGCACCAAGGTTAGCGGGAAAAAACTGAAATTGTCGAATTTGTTGCCGTAATTTTTCAGCCCGACGGTAGGCTGATTGTAAATCTGTGTTTGGCAAAATCAAAGTAATTTCCTCGCCCCCATAGCGACAAATCACATCGGTCGATCGACTGTTAGACAGTAACAACTGTCCCAATTTTTGTAAAACTTGATCGCCCGCCTCATGGCCTAACGTGTCATTTAAGCGCTTAAAGTAATCAATATCTAACATAATCAGGCTCAGAACCTGTCGGTGGCGCACTGCCTCTCCCAACTCACGATCGAGTGCAGTTTGTAGATAACGACGATTAAACAAACCTGTTAAAGGATCTCGCACACTTTGATAGTGCAAATTTTCTCTCAGCTTTAAATTGGCTAAGGCCAAAGCTACATGCTCAGCCACAGTCACCGCCAACTGGTGAGTGGCTTCTGAAATCACCCAGTCTGACCCTAAGATTAACAGTCCGATTGATCGACCTTGGGTCAACATAGGAACGCACAACCGATAATTCCAGTCCTCAACAATCATGCACTGCTGACATCCGCGATGGACTTGTCCCTGCTGACCTTGGTGGGATTTACCCTGGCGAATCGCCCAACAAGCCTCTAGGCTATTGGTTAAGCAGAGCGGAGGGGCAGGAGTGCCCCAGGCCATAATATTACTGGTCAAGTCAGAGGATTGCTCTGCATACTCAGGGGCAAACTGAGCCCTGACATCATCCTGAATCCCAGGATTAAGCCTAGACGTTAAATCACTAAACAAGTACAAACGACCTGATACTTGAGGAAACATTGCGGCCAATAACTTGGGCAAAATTGCATAGGCTTCTGCCAAGTTTTGACAAGCATGGAGATAGTGGCCCAGTTGGCCCAAAAGGGCAATTTCTTGATTGCGTTGAGCCAGTTCACCCAAACGGTATTGCAACTCTAGATTCGCCGCTTTCAATTGGGCTTCTGCATGCTTCCGTTCTAGTACCTCTTGATGCAGCTTTTGGTTAGTTTCTAAAAGCTCTTGGGTTCGCTGACTAAACTGATTACTTAAGATCTGATGGACATTCCTAAGATTGTGTTCGACCCTTTCTCGTTTTTTAACTTCAGTGCGTAACTTGTGGTTCGTGACTTCCAAGTCTTGGTTATGTTGAACCATCACTTTTTGTAAAACTTGAATCTGCTGTTTTAAATGATGGATGATACTAACCAGTTCAAGCGGATCCCACAGTTGCACCAAATTAGTCTGAGTCAGAATTCCTAATAAACTTTGGCGTTCATCTGTGACAACCACACGACGGATAGAATGTTGTTGCATTAACTGTTCGGCTGCTTGCAGAGAAGTGCTCGGCGACACTTGAATCACAGGCGCATTCATCACATCCGCCACGATCGTCGTTTCAAAGTCCACGGTCTGAAGCTGTAAACGTACAATATCGCGTTCCGTTAAAATGCCTCGGGGCACAACCCGATCGTGGTCTTGAACTGCAATCACTAAAGAACTAATCTGATGCTGCACCATTTGAGCCGTCGCAGCGAGCAAAGTTTCAGTGGGGGAGCTCCAAATCACTGGCTGGGTCATCACTTCATCCACCCGCCGTTGCCGTAAGAAATTCACCGGCTCCAGCGATCGTCGCATTCCCTCCAAGGTCACTATGCCCAAGAGCAGCCCTTGCTGATCGACTACCGGAAGATGACGCAACCGAGCTTGCTGGAAATAAGTCAAAATTTGGGTAATCTGCAACTCTGGAGCAAAGGTCAGCGTTTGAAGGTTTTGGGTCATGACCTCGCGAACTTGCGACTTCGCAAGATTGCACCCAGACGCTGACAGCCGAACAACATCATGCTCCGTCACAATTCCCAACGGCTTGCCATGCTCGACCACCAAGACATAACTTGACAGATGGTTCCCAGATAGGAATATCAGTTGATCAGCTTGGTCAGCTTGCATTGAGGGGTGATGTCCCCCTTGCATCTTCCAAAGGGCATCGACTAAAGATAGATCAGGAAAAACGATCGTGGGAGATCGATCCATTACAGATTCCAGCGCCAGCACACCGTAGTCCATAAAAACCATCGCTACTACGCCTCAAGTAGTCGGCTTTTCAGATAAACCCGTTTGTAAATCTTCTTCCAGATAGCAATCGAGTGAATTGAGTTGATTGCACGAATCAATTGAAAACTTGTGTAACAAGATACAGTCTTCTAAGTCAGATCATGGCGAATCGGAACTCAGCGCCGCCCAGCAGGCTGAATACTCAGCCAGATATTGCCTGAAAACCGCTGGAAATCAGCAAGGAACACCTGAAATCTAACAAAAGATCCAACAAAACTTGATTTAACAAAACCAGGAAGACCAAGAAAACGAATTAACTAATAGAAATCTGCTAGAAATCTGTGCGAAAGAATGACGTTAAGACCTAATACATTTATCGGGTCATGGCACACTAGAAATACCACAACCTATCACCAATCATCACTTAGGACAAAAATACTGCAAGTGAAAGAGGAAATATACAGTCCGAGGAAAGATCCCCTTTATGTTGGTTTCTAACTTTCCTCGTTAACTTACCTTAGAGTGACATATTTTTCAACAGAGAATTAAATCTATCGAGTTTATTTAAGATTTTCAAGTTTGATTAAAGTTTCTTTGAGGCTGTATGACAGGGTTTGCTTATTTTGTAGGTTCCGGCTGTGGCACGATCGAAGCCCTGACTGTGCGCGGCTATCAGCTTCTCTACCAAGCAGAAGTGGTCATTTATGATGCGCTTGTTGATGCAGAATTGCTGCAATATACTCAGTCAAACTGTCTGACTTTTAATGTTGGTAAACGGGGCGGCCAGCCCAGCCTAAAGCAGCCAGAAATCGATCGATTGATCGTTGAACAATGTCAACAGGGTAAGCAGGTTGTTCGCCTCAAAAGCGGAGATCCCTTTATCTTTGGCCGCACCACCTCAGAAATTCAAGCCGTCAAAGCTGCTCAGATTCCCTACGAAGTTGTTCCGGGGATTTCTTCTGCCCTTGCTGCGCCCCTCTATGCGGGAATTCCTCTGACAGACCTGGTGCTGAGCCGCTGCTTTGCCATCCTCAGTGCCCACGATCCTGATGCCCTCGATTGGGCCACGCTAGTCAATTTGGAAACCCTAGTCGTTCTGATGGGAGGTCGCCATCTCGCCACGATCGTCGAGCAACTCATCCACCACGACAAGCCGTCTAATACCGCGATCGCGATTATCCAATGGGCCGGACGATTGGAAGAACGCATTTGGATCGGCACGCTAGGAGATATTGTCCAAATCACCAAGGGCGAATCCCTCTCTCCCTGCGTCATGGTGATCGGGGAAGTGGTGCGCCTCCGAGAATTTTTGGCGACTGCAAGAAAACAGGATCCGCTTTCGTCGATAGCCCCACTGGTGCAAAATTTGCAGGCTGATTTGCTCTCCCCTGCCGCCTCTATGCCCCAATCTACAGAGCCGCAATCTACGGATTCTTCCACTTTGGAACAACAACCCTTATCCGATCGAACGATTTTGGTTACCCGTTCCGCTGGCCAATCCAGCGAGTTTACCGACTTACTGCAAGCCCAAGGCGCGACGGTGGTAGAAATGCCCACCTTGGAAATCATGCCGCCCTCCAGTTGGGAGGCCCTTGATCAATCCATCGCTGAGTTAAAGACCTTTGACTGGCTCATCCTGACCTCCGCCAATGCGGTCAATTACTTCTGCGATCGCTTACTCGAACGAGGTCGGGATGGCCGAGCACTCGCCCAGGTTAAAATTGCAGTTGTCGGAGAAAAAACCGCTGATTGTCTGCGATCGCGCAGTCTACAACCCGACTTTATTCCGCCCAACTTCGTCGCGGATGCGCTGATCGAGGCCTTTCCGGAACCCGTCGCCGGCTTAAAACTTCTCTTTCCCCGAGTGGAGTCAGGAGGCCGCGAGGTGTTGGTGAAAGAATTTACCGCCCAGGGAGCCACCGTCGTCGAAGTCCCTGCCTATCAATCTGCCTGTCCCGCTGCGATCGCCCCTGAGGCGCTGCAAGCGTTACAAACCCGAGCCGTCGATGTCATTACGTTTACCAGTTCCAAAACCGTTCGCCATTTCTATCAACTTCTAGAAGCCGCGATCGACGGTTCCCCTCATACCCTGCTCGATCGAGCCTGCCTCGCCTCGATCGGCCCCCAAACTTCGAAAACTTGTCAAGATTTATTGGGACGGGTAGATGTTGAGGCCGGTGAGTATACCCTATGGGGATTAACGCAAGCGTTGCTAACCTGGCAGAAGGCTACGGAAAACGCTAGGAAGAGATGAAATAGTACTTTTGAACTATTTTCATTGAAGATCTATGCTATTGTGAAAGTCACCATACAATCTGCATCAACACCCGTTCACTTAACACCCAGTCACTTCTAATCAGCCAGGAGGGACGATCGGATGACCGTCGAACAAACCACCCAACTCCTACAACTCATCCTCAACTCCATTCTGATGGTGCTGGCCAGTGGCTGTATTTTAGGAAGTGCGATTTTGCGCCAACAGGGACTGGACAAAGCATTACGGCATACGAGTGCGGAACGATTTCAAGCCCTGCAATTTGCAGACCATCGCCCCACCCTACACCGCAAACTCCGCTACCTGCAACGGCAAGTTCGCCTCAACCATCGGGTGCTGCTGTTGCTCAATGTCGCTTGCCTGCTGTTTGTCGCTAGCACCCTTAGCCTTATTCTACGATCGCTGATTGACTGGGTTGGCTTGATCCATCTTTCCCTGTTCCTGTTTGCTCTGGGAACAGGTGCATTTTTAGCGGGCGTTCTGTTACTGCTATTCGCCTTTTCCCAGCCCCTGCGGGGCGATCGACGCCGAGACCCCGGTCAACAATCTCGGCCTTTGCTCCCGTCCCGCCCACGATCGGCTCCTCCCCATGTATCTCGCCGTCAGCTTCGGTTGCGGGTATCCCAAGCGAGATCGAACCACCAGGCTCCACCTGTCGCAAAGCCCTCTAACTCAGCCAACCCCTCCTACAAGCCACGCCTGCTTCCCCCTGCGTCTTCGCCATCCCATTAACACTGATCACTTTAACGCTGATCACTTTGCCCGTCGCGATCGCTGCCTGCGATGAATGTTTGTGCCCACAGGCAGCGATGCCAACCCTACGGTAAATTCTCTACCCAAATCCTGTGAAAGGACACTTGCTATTAATCAGGTTTATTGAAACAATGCTGAAAAGTTTTATGTTCGGTATACCTGAGTGAAGACAATTCCCCCGTTTGACCTGTCGCAGCAGTTTGAACTGATTGGCGAAGACTTAAACCAAGCTGTCCTGCGGGTTTTGGCCTCTGGTCGTTACATTGGTGGCGCAGTGGTCGAAGACTTTGAACGCCAATTCGCGATCGCCGTGGGAACCCATGACTGCGTAGCCTGTAACTCAGGAACCGACGCCCTCTATCTGGCGCTGCGGGCCTTAAAGATTGGCCCCGGCGATGAAGTGATTACCTCTCCCTTCACCTTCATTGCCACCGCAGAAACCATCAGCAATGTGGGTGCAAAACCCATTTTCATTGATATCGACCCCGTCAGCTTCAACCTAGATGTCACCCAAATTGCTGCGGCCATTACGCCCAACACCAAAGCAATTATTCCCGTGCATTTGTTTGGTAATCCCGTCGATATGACGGCAGTCATGGCGATCGCTCAGCAACACAATTTAGCGGTCATCGAAGACTGTGCCCAAGCTACCAGCGCAGAGTGGGATGGGCAAGCCGTCGGCAGTATTGGCCACATCGGCTGTTTTAGTTTCTATCCCACGAAAAATTTGGGAGCCTGTGGCGATGGTGGAGCTATCACAACCCATGATCCAGAGATTGCTAAAACCTTACGAGTCCTGCGAGATCACGGTCGGACAAGCACCTATTACCACGAAGATTTGGGCGTTAATAGTCGGCTCGATGCCATTCAAGCCGCCATTCTGAGCGTCAAGTTACCTCATTTGAAGCAGTGGAATCAACAACGTAAAACCATCGCCGATCGCTATGGTGAATTGTTAAGTTCGATCTCCGCGATCGAATTGCCCCAGGATATCTCCCAGGGAACCCATGTATGGAACCAATATACAATTCGGGTTAAAGGATCCAATGGCAGTCAACGGGATCAACTGCGGCAAATGCTGCAATCTAAGGGGGTAAATTGTAATGTCTACTATCCTTTACCGTTACATTTACAACCTATTTATCGATCGCTAGGCTACCAAACAGGACAGTTGCCCTTATCAGAACAGGCCGCCAACGAAGTCCTCTCTCTCCCTATGTTCCCAGAACTGACCCCTGAGCAGCAGGAGCAAGTGATTTATGCGCTGAAAGATTGCTTCAGTTAAACGGCTAGACTTCCCCCGTAACTTCTCCATAATCTACGGAGATTAGCAAATAAGGGAAATCGATCGGAGATGAATCATCAGCCCTGAGATCAACGTTTTTTAAAACGCTTAAATCACTAATTTCATAGTTCGGGGTGGCATGGTAAGCACGCCATTGAGGAAATTCCCCTGTGGATTGTCGCCGTCCTGCGATGACATAGCGACCACGCTGCAATTTAGGCCGATCGGCCTCTGAACCAACCCTCCATTGATGGACGATTGAGGCGGATTCTGCCCCTTCAATGCGCCAATCAAGAGAAAGACTAAATCCATCCTTCCCATCCACGGGCACAACCAATTGGGTGGCCGGACTGCTATTCAACCCATTGGCACAATAGTCCCAAGCACAGACTTTAATCAACTGCGCCAGGTGGGCAGGGTGATAGTGGATCGAAACTGCTAGAGACTGTAAAGGGTAACTGGGCGGCAAATAAAGGCGGTGAATCGTTAGTTGGGCTCCTAGGGTCAAAAATTGAGGATCGCCCATTGGCAAATCCTTCGCCAAAACAAACGATCGTACTGTGGAAGGAGCAGCCGGATAAAAGCCGATCGACCAAGCTGGATGTAAAAGCAGCCCCTGCGCCGACGAGGACGGTTTCAGCAGTTCCCCAGATGGCACAAAGGAGACTCCCTCCAAATTTTTGGGCTTGAGCGATTGCAATAGTTGTGAAAATAATAGACTGGAAGAAAAGATCAGTCCTAACCCTAAAAAATTACGTCGCCCTAACCCCGATCGACCCTCCAAAGGGCGTAACCCCTGAGCCAGTGGCGAAGATGACTTTTGGAGTAGTAATTTTTGGGGTAATAATTTTTGGGGTGTTAACTTTGATCGAAAATTCTTACCTTTCATCTCATCTAAGCCTCCTCTCAAGAGCGACTTCCATCCTCCATACGCAAGCTAGCCAAGCAAGTCCACTGAACCCTACGATCGAGCAGGATCATGACCTTCTAGGGCAATGATGTAATTCAAAACCAGATAGGGCGGCATCGCTCCAGCGATCGCCCCTGGGCTGTTAGTTATGACAGATGAGTTCCCGCCAGAGGGTCTTACCCCAGAGGTTCCCGCCGGGTTGGCATCTATTGATCGATCGTCCGTAGGCAATTGAAGAGACAGCTCAGCACTTTCCTCGGACGCGTTTCCTGACAAAGGTGGATTATGTTTCGGAAATTGAGATTCACGAATCGGTTCTATCCCTCCCTTTTCCCCTTGACGACGTGGGGTTAGCCCAGGCCCTTGGCCCGCCCCCAAGGCAACCCGTCCCCGCAAATCCGGCAAGGCAAAAGTTGTATGCCCATTGCCCCCATAGGTGGTTCCCAAGACCTTAAATAGGGCAACATACTGCGCGATCGGAAGAACTTGACCATGACAAAATGCCCAGCCCTGTGGTTCAAAGTTCCCAGCAAATAAACGAATTTCTCCAATCAGTGGCTCGGACATGGTCAATCACCTCATCACATATCACCTGTAAATCATTCATAATGCCTCCAGTGATTCATCAGTCATCACCTTAATTAGTTGCCGTCATTGAATCACAACACCTTCAGCAACACTATTCAGCACTGCTATTCGGCAGCACTATTCGGCAGCACTATCAAGATAAAAAATTAGTATTAACCAAATTCGATACGAGACAAATTCAATAAAAAATCCAATATGAGATAAATTTCAATATGAGATAAATTCAGCGCACAACTGAGTCAGTCCGAAGAGGAACAACTCCCTCTAAGGCAATGATGTAATTCAAAACCAGATAGGGCGGTACCTGTTCTGTCAGTGCTACCTCCCCCGTTACGATAGAAGTTGCTGCCATTGAGCTCGGCGCACTGACCGCTGGACTGGTTTTTCCGGTATAACTGCGAACCTGAGAGTGACTCTGCAAAGGCCCACGACGATCGAGACTTTGGCTCCTGCTCAACTTATCGACCCCATCCACTTCACCCGGTATCCGACGAGTCAGTCCCGTTCCCTGTCCTTGGTGTACCACAACCCGCGATCGCAAATCAGGCAACGCAAAGGTCGTTTGGCCATCCCCACCATAGATCGCACCAATCACTGCAAAGAGAGTTCGATGTTGACGAATCTCTAGCAATTGTCCATGGCAGAAAGCCCAACCCGAAGGCGAAAAGTTTCCGCCAAATAAGCGAATTTCCCCAATTAATGGTTCATCCATAGCAACCACCTCATCTCATCGATCGACTCGTCTTGCATTCGCTCCAAATCATCCGAAGGGTTTTCAATGCAGTCACAAAGATCAGTAGGACTGAGAAATCAGTAGTCAGGAACCTCAAAAATTATACGTCGGGATAATTGAAATGTCTTTGTGAGGTTGTAGGTATCTACTCAAGCCTTGCAATCAGATCACACAGGAATGCGATCAGAATTACAAGATTTAATGGAATAGACCAATATTTGAGGCAATTATCAGAAAAACAATAAAAAGCCCCCAGGATGTGGAGACTTTTTAACAAGTGGTTAACCAGTAGTCGGATTAATCGAACGAAATTTAAACTGACTGCACCCTCGATTAACGGTTCACCGTTGCAAAAATGTCTTGCAGAATTTCAAGCGCACCGTCGGCCTTCACCAGATTTGCCAGTTTAACACCCAGTTCTTCAGCCTCTTCGGGTGCCCCCGAAACGACGTTTTGGACTAACTTTTGACCATCTAAGCTGGCCACCAAGCCCGTCAGGGTTAGTTGCCCGTCTGCAATGATGGTGTTGACGCCGATCGGGACCTGACAGCCCCCTTCCAACTCACGCAAGAAAGACCGTTCAGCATAGCAGCGCTGCGCAGTGGGTAGGTGTTCCAAGGCTTTGATCACCTTGAGTGTTTCCTCATCTCCATCACGGCATTCAATACCCAGTGCGCCTTGGCCCACGGCATGGAGGGAAATTTCAGCAGGGATAACTTGATGAATGCGATCGCCAAAGCCTAAACGATGTAATCCTGCATAGGCCAAAATCAAACCATCGTATTCCCCTTCGTCCAACTTAGCGAGACGGGTATTTAAGTTACCTCGCACATCTTTGAACGTCAAATGGGGATAGTGATGGCGCAATTGAGCCAACCGTCGCAGGGATGAGGTGCCAATCACTGCCCCTTCTGGCAGGGTTTCTAGTTTATTTCCCTTAAATTTTTCGTGCACAACCAGCGCATCCGCTGGATCTTCACGCTCCGTCACGCAGCCTAACATCAACCCTTCTGGAAGATTGGTGGGGAGATCTTTGAGGGAATGGACTGCAAAGTCTGCTTGACCTTCAAGCATTTGCACTTCTAGCTCTTTGGTAAACAGACCCTTATCCCCAATCTTAGCCAATGGGGCATCCAGGATTTTGTCACCCTGCGTGCTCATGGTTAAGATTTCAAAGGTGATATCGGGGAACGCTTTTTGCAGTTCGTCCCGAACCCAGTGGGTTTGAACCAGTGCCAATTGGCTTTTGCGGGATGCGATACGGATGGTGCGGGACATATCTTACGTCGAATTGAATAAAGCAAGTTTGAACTACTCTTTCAACCTTACCGCACTGTGTAACGCCAATATTGCAGGGATGACTCCGCAGAACGTTACAGATAATTAAGGAGAGAACAGTTCACACTGGATTGCGATCCCCTCTATCCCTCTACCCCTCTACCCCTCCAAACCGTTCTTGAATCATCTCTCGCACCACGATCGCTGTTCCTGGCGCAAGTAAAATTCCATTGCGATAATGCCCAGTGGCCAGCAAGATGTTCTGGTCGCCCGAGAGCCATTCAATCACCGGAGCGGGGCGACCAAAGGGGCGGGGACGTAGACCCATCCATTGCGATCGTCGTTCTGCCTGCGCCAGTTCTGGAATGAGTTGCAGGGCTCCTTGCCACACGGTTTCTAACATCTCCGGTTGGGGGTGGAGGGTGCTAAAATCCCGGCGATCGCCCCAATCCTCCGGCGGCAGTTCCACTGAGGCCCCCACCCAATATTCCGCTCCGCTCAACGGCACGATGTGGATATCGTGGCCAGTCACAACGGGCTGAAAACTGGCATCACCGAGGGGCCGTGGCAATTGAATTTGGATCGCTTGGCCTAGAACGGGTCGAATATCAAGGGCAGTCGAGACTGACTGGAGCAGGGTTTGGGTCAACGGAGTCGATCCCAACCCTGCAGCAACAATAAGGCAATCGTAGGGAATTTTCCCGATCGAAGTTTGTAGCGCTGTTTTACGTTGTTGTTCACAGAGTCCTGTCACGGTCACGCCCCAGCAAAATTCCACCCCCCGTTGCGCTCCTCCTGCCAGCAATGCCTGAGTCAGTGCAACAGGATCCACTTGCCGATCGTCCGGAGAATAGATCCCCACAGTCACGCCTTGTAAATTTAATTGGGGACAATGTTGCCGCAACTGGTCGATCGACCACAGTTCTAGCTGTCGATTTTGTTGAGGTCGGAGTTGGACTAAGCGCTCCCAAGGATCCAATCGATCGCCCTCGAATTGCAGCATTAAAATACCTTGGCGATTGTAGGGAATGGTTCTGCCGGTAGTGATTTCCAGATCAGGAATGATGCGATCGTACCAATCCACCCCAGCTAACCGCATTCGCAAGTTACGACCTTTCTCTTTTTTTGCTAATTGCGGCCATCAACACGCCCAAAGCCGCTGCCGTGGCCGTAGCACAGGTGCTTTGTTTAGGTTGAATGGGCTGAGATTGCTGGTCGATGAGGGTAATTCTGTCACCGCGAGCCGTCATCTCTGGATGGGTAGCGAGTTCATAGGCGATCGTTGCCCCAATAATGCCGCCCCCAACTACTACAATCTGCATATCGCCCTAAACCTATTCCTTCGACTTGCTTCCCGTTGACGCACTCAGACCGTCACAATGCAATTTATCTAAAAAAGTAAAAAGGAGACATGTCCGAGACATATCTCCAGCTAAACCCATTCAACTCTAAGCCTGACCTATCTAGAGTCGGTGATCATCCACCCTAGGAGTCATGAAGGATACCTTCAGCTAGAACAAAGTCATTAACCTTGCGGAACCACTGAGAAGAAACTATCCAGTGCCTTATTTAAATTCGTATAAGCCCGAGCAGCAGCACGATAGTCCTTATCAATCCCTGCCCGATCGAGGGCATTCAGTGCCTTAAAGACATCCTTAGATGCCTCTTCTGCGGTCTTGCGAGCTTCGGGGAAAAGATCCCGCGCCACCGTCAACATCTTGAACCGAAGTTCCCCTAGAGGCCCATGGATAAAGTTGCGCGCAAAGATGTAATCTTCTTGCTCAATTAAGCTTTGAAGTTCAGGGAAGCGATCGCGCATTGCCTGAATATCACTTGCGTAGGCTTGAATTTGCGCAATTTGCTCTGCCGCATAGGTTTGAGCCTTGGCCTTTTTGGGTTTGGCATCCGCAGGGTGGGTAAATGCCACAAACATTACCATCACGAAGGCAAGGGCTACCGCGAGAATCGACCGAAACTTTGACATAGTCCGAGTTAAATATTTTTATGCAACACAACAAGCCGAGCCAAGCTCCTCAAAATCGCAGCCGCGATCGGCTCCGTAGTGCAGTGTATCAAACTGCGGGATAACGAATGAAGCAGAGACAACGAATGTTACAACCTCGTTAACATGATAGTTAACAGGACAATCCCAAGCGGAATTAAGTCGCTTGGCGTTTCAGCAATCTGATTAACGCCTCATTCACCTTTTCGGGCCAGTCTTCCTGAACATAGTGACCTACTTCGTACAGTTCCACAAATTCACCATCCGGAACCACCGCAGACAACGCCTTAGCAGCCTCCACAGAGAGCCAGGGATCACGCATTCCCCAACCGATCAATAGGGGTTTGCGCCAGGTTTTCAGGCCCTGCTCCAGTTCTGTGCTGACCTTGGCCAGTTGCAGATTTTGCACCATGGCATGGAGCGCGCGGCCTGCATCCGAGGTTTTAATCCAAGGTCGGCGATAAATTTCCATATCCTTGTCTTCCACGCGGTAACCCCCGGCACCCTCTAGAATTTTGTCCGGCAAGGTGAAATCCTGGACGAGGGCTTCTCCGATCAAAGGAATTCCTAACTGTTTCAGCTTCCAGGGAAGTTTGACGTTTTGAAAAATCGGCGCATTAAAGATAGCTAATCGATCGACCCGATCGGGGTAGCGCAGGGCATATTGAATCCCAGCAGTGGCTAGAAATCCTTGGGCTACGATCGTACAAGTGCTAATCTCCAGGGCATCCAAAAAGCCACCCAGCGCCTCAATTAATAATTCTGGGGTATAGGCAAAGTCAAGGCGATCGGGCATATCAGAATAACCACAGCCTAACCAATCTGGCGCGATCGCCCGATATCCTTGTTCCGCTAAAACAGGCAAAACCTCCCGCCAACCGTAACCTTGAGAAACTAATCCATGGAGCAAAATAACGATCCCCACAGGCTCCGTTCCCTTAGGTTTCGTCTCACGGTAAAACCATTGATAGGAGCCAACTTGAACTTTAGCTTCCACAATTTTCATCTTCTAATCTCCCACCCCAGCTCCACAACCCTACCCTGAAACTTCACACCGCCCGAGAAACATTAAGTTTTTTGAAAAAATCGCATTCTGTAGCTTTAGATACAGAATTTACAGGGTATACTTCAATCAAGAAGGAGAACTAGCAGGGAGATGGTTCAACCCCATAATCCGGAGTCTGAGACTGCCTGCAATCCACAAGACAGCCCGAACCATCCCCTTACTTAAGCCTCACCCATTTACCCACCCATTACTCACCGCTACAGAGGAGACCTAATTATGTCGATCGAACAAAGAACTCGTGCCCTGATGATTCGCCACCAAAACCTGCAACAAAATCGGGAACGCTGTGTTCTCAGCCGTGCAGCCGCTGAAATGGGTTTGACCAGTGAAGAGGTTCGGTTTGAAAATAAGGGCAAAGCCCATGTGAATGTCCTCGGATTAGATGATGGCCCTCGCGTGGGCGCTAGCTAATCGGCTTCATGGCAAATAAATGCGGCCCCTAGTGAAAGCAGAAGCTTGCTGGAGTCATGCAAACTGAAAGCCATGAAAATATTCATGTTAGATCATCAGAGCCTCCCACCTAGGAGGCTTTTGTCGTGAAAAAGTTGTATTTGTTTATTGCATACCCCCAAATACAACAACCAAATACAACAAAAGC
>MUGG01000185.1 GCA_002148405.1 Alkalinema sp. CACIAM 70d
AACCCAAGAAATTGAACCAGATACGATCGAACCAACTAAAGTCTGCCAGCTTAATGGTTGGTAGCTTTTTACGAATGTCGTTAATATTCCAACCCGTTAATTTTGAGAGGGTTTGAGCTTCCTGTTCAAACCGGCGGGGCAATGCAGCGCGGTAGCGTTTGCCTTCTGCACATTTTGCTTCACCGAGGAACGGATGCTGCATCACATAACGACCTTGGAAGGTGTCCTGATTGTTCGTCGTTTGGAACATCAAATCCTCTGGGAATTTGTCGCGGGTGTAGCGTACATGCAAGCGGGTGACGTACACTCCGTTATTCATCACAGGCGGGCGACGACGATTCCAAATTCCGGGGTTAGGCTCATCACTCGATCGATCGAGCCAGAAGACCCCCGCTTCTTTCAGTTCTTCAGGGCTGAGCGGATCGGCGGAACAGGGGTCGCAATTGGCCATATTCCAGGCATATTCCAAAAAGGCGACATTGCGATTTTCCCGATCGTAGGCCGTGCTGAACAGATCTTTGTAAAATGGGCCAAATTCATTCTTAACGAATTCGGGAATATTGACATTGGACGGGACTTGCACCGTGCGGTAATTGGTGACTTCAGCGCGGCCCTGGGGCGACAGCACGTAGACGATCAAATCCTGGGCCTGCTGGGCGTTCACCATGCCTAACCGGATCGGCAGCATAAAACGCGGTGACTGGTAGGTCATTTGCAGCGGTCGCAGGCGGGTAAAGCCGGAATCTTCAAACTTCTCGAGATTCACCTTAGCCACAAAGAACTTCATCTTCTGTCGAATGTACGGTCGCAGCAGTTTGCGGGCACCGTCAGGAATTTTGTAATCATTTTGCCGCAGCCAGGTTTCCAACCCGCCGGATTCCTTGGCACTGAGAATCAAAATGTCGTACTCACCCACGCTGAATTTGGCTTCAATGGTTACGCCAAAGGCATCACTGCGGCGGGCTTTGCTTTCTCCGGCGGCTTGGGGGGCGGGAACGGCACTCATGGGCATCCGATCTTCCAATTCAAACCGCTGGCAAGGATCGGGATCGAAATATTCCACCAGTCGCGGGGAACTGAAGGCATCCAACCGTTCAATAATGGCGGGATTGGCGACTTTGACCTGTTCCTTTTTCAGTACGACGGGTACCGGAACCACGATCGCGAAATCCTTGACCTCGCCTTGGTAATCATTGGCCATGGTTAACACGGTTTGATTACCCTCGCGGGCGATCGCGACTTGGGAGGCTTGGTTGTACAGTTTGGAGTCTGCCTTTGCAACATAGAAGCCACAGAAGGCCCAAGCTGAGGGTACGACTGTTAAACACAATGCTATTGCAGCCAAAAAAGCTAATACAAAGTTTAGTGACAATCGAAAATGTTTCATCGTTCTATCCAATCGGTATTGATCAATGGGTAAATCGCTAAAAAGAATTCAGGAAACTGAGGGTAACAATTGTTGTAATTGTGTGTATTGAGATCGTGGGTAATGCAATCGTGCAGATGAAAATCGAGACTTTACCGATCGAGGGAGGGGCTGGCAATAACGGAGCAATCGGCGGGTGGATGCGTCCATTCAAAGCGATCGGCCTGAAACAGCCAGTCTAAAAGGAGGGTCAAGGGAGCCAGCACAAACAGCGCCCAAAAGACGGCTGTATTGAGAAAATAGACATTTCGTAAAACAAAGGTGAGGGTTGCGATCGCGGCGGCCCAAATCAAGCGAGCCGATCGCGCATTGGGAATCGTTCTCGGATCGGTGATCATAAACAGCGCAAACATCACCAAAGACCCACTCATGAGGCGATGCCCCCAAACATCCCATGTCCAACCTAGATAGAGGTTGCGCACGGCCTCTAGGCCAACGTAGACCGATAAAAAGGCAACGGTGGTATCCCAGCGCCCCACCTTTTGCAGTACCAGGCCGCCACAGAGCAGAAACAGCGCAGCATACCAGGCGGATTCTCCCCATTGCCCAGGGGAGACCCAAGCGTGATGGGTTAGTAGTAAGACTGAAATAATGCCAAAGTTACCCGGGTTAAAAATATGTTTTTGATTGACCCGTAGGAGGAATTTAGACGCGATCGCCATGCTGCAAGCCAGAACCATCGTTTCCCAGCGATCGACCCGGAGCAGGAGCGATAGTCCCAGGGCTGTGATGAGAGCACTGTAATAGGTGGATGGTTGCAAGCTAGGCATGGGCCAGGGGTCAGATTTCCGTTCCACCCGCCATTGGAGCAGCTGGACGATCGACTGCGCGATCGCTTGAGTGGCACAGCAGGTGACGATCGCCACCATGATAATGGTTGGATGGAGCGTCCAATCCCGAGTCACGAGACCCAGAAGCAAAAACAAGCTGAGAAACAGAATTTGATAGAGACGGGCATCGATCGAACGTGCTGGGGCTGTTGTGAGGTCGGCAGCCTCAGCTAGTGGCACAGAAGCAACTTGAGACAAGGCAGTTTGGGGCATAGTTGTGAGGAACAAACTGTAGCTGAATTATGCCTCTCTTAACTGATAACCTATGCGCCGTTACAGTTTATGTAACATCTCTGTTTTATTCCCAAGGAACTGGGGATTACTAGATTTTACAAGACCTTATATTTCGCAATATTCTGTTGTTTGCTTCCACCGATAGCAGAATGTTTGGGGGCTGTACTCAATTGTCTACGATCGGGTTTTGGGTACAATTCTTCCCCTATTCTTCAGATGTCCTTCAGATCTTGCACCACGGCCATACATCAAAGAAATAGGAATCCGTTGTGTGCTGAAAATTCCAACGTTACAGAGTGGTTTCCAAAAGAAACATTCCACTGACCAGTCTTCCCCAGGGGAAAAGACGGCAGACCAGCCTTTGTTATCTCCACCCCATTGTCTGAAGCAACTGCATCTGCTTAAACAACCGAATCTGCTTAAACAACCGAAGTGGTATTTTATCTACTATATTTTGGCTGGTTTGAATGTTGTGACTGCGCTAGCCACACTCTCCCTTAATCATCAGATTACTCGCATCTACGATCGATCCGTTGCAATTAACCAAACTTGGGCCACACGACAGCAGGAATATTCTCGCTTGGGAACCCTGGCAATAGCCGTCAATGCACCTGGTAATAACGTTTTCAACTCCCGAAATATTGATGCTGAATCTCAAAAACTAAAATTGGCAGCTAACCAATTTCATAGTCTTTGGAAGCAGGTACAGGCAGAGTTAAAAGATCAAGTACATCCAAATCTTGCCAATCCTTTGCTGAAAAGCCTGGATGGGCTAGATCTGGAAGTTATGGCCATGCAAAGTGAAGCAGACTTGGTGTTCTCTTACCTGCGTCAAAAGCAGATAGCTCAAGCTGGTATTCATATGGCTAATATGGATCAGCATAATGCCAGAATTAACACAGCGATCGCCAAACTGCGGGGCCAAGTTGAACAGATTCAGCATCAACTGTTTGCGAAGCAGCATTCCGAAATAGAAACGCTGAAACTGTATGAGTCCCTTCTGATGGGATGTGTCGGAACAATTGTGATTGCAGTAACAATCTATGGTCTGCGCTTGGCACAGGCTATTCAGAAAACTGTCAAGGATCGTGAGCAGGCGATCGCTCAACTACAACAAACGGAGGCTTATTTACTGGAGAAAAATCAACAATTAGAACAAGCTCTTCAGAAAATTCAACAGACGCCTCAACTGATTCAAACGGAAAAGATGGCGAGTTTAGGTCAACTGGTGGCGGGGGTCGCCCACGAGATCAATAACCCTGTCAACTTTATTTACGGCAATCTGAAACATACGCAACAATCGATCCAAGATTTGCTGAGTTTAATTGCGCTTTACCAAACTCTACCCGATCAGGCCACACGGGGAACGGCGGAACAGGCGATCGCTGAGAAGATGGAGGAAATTGATTTTGACTATCTCGTGGATGATTTGCCCAAGCAATTGGCATCCATGCAAACAGGGGCCGATCGAATTCGTCAAATTGTCCTGTCTCTGCGAACTTTTTCGCGCTTTGATGAATCAAATTGTAAAATGGTCAATCTCCATGAGGGCATTGATAGTACATTATTGCTCCTACAACATCGGCTCAAACATTGTAACCAGCGACATCCCATCCAAATCATTAAAGACTATGGTGATTTACCACCGATCGAATGCTATGCTGGACAAATCAATCAGGTATTTATGAACATTCTAGCAAATGCTTTAGATGCGCTAGAGGAATACAATGATAGTCCTGGAAAGGATGGCAATAGAGCCTATCAAATTCTCATTCGCACATCAATGATTCAGTCCCATTGGGTTCAAGTTGAAATCATTGACAATGGAGTCGGCATGACGGAGCAAACTCGACAGCAAATCT
Source organism: Alkalinema sp. CACIAM 70d (assembly GCA_002148405.1). Classification (GTDB taxonomy): domain Bacteria; phylum Cyanobacteriota; class Cyanobacteriia; order Leptolyngbyales; family Leptolyngbyaceae; genus Alkalinema. The sequence continues at coordinate 4,353 of MUGG01000185.1, forward strand.
TTGACCCTTTTTTCACTACCAAGCCCGTCGGTAAAGGGACAGGCATGGGTATGTCCATTAGCTATCAAATCGTTACTGAAAAGCATGGAGGCCATCTGGAATGCCACTCTAGTCCAGGGCAAGGGACTGAATTCATCATTCAAATTCCCATTCACCAACGTAGCGAATTCTCCAAACAATCGGTTCATCCATACTCATCGTCTGCTTAATGACTTTTGGGCTAGGCTAGGAAGACGGTTTTTGGCGGACAAGGACGCGGCAGGGTGCTCCGCTAGTGCCGACCAAGGCCAATGGTAAAGCAAAGATTTCACCGTTAGGATGGATTTTTTGGGCTGTGGGTCGATCGAGATCCTCGACCCAGTATTTGCCCGCCTTGGCTAACTGTTGGTAAAACGTAAACTCTGGGGCATCGGCGATCGTCACAGACCCATCTACAACCCACAAGGGGGGTGCCAGTTGCAGTAGATAGATCAAGGCGTCCAGGGGCAGGCAACTGCTGGTTTGTAAGGGTGTGCGAATGAATAAAATTCCTTCGTCGGCGATCGAAGAACACAGGGTGGTTACTGTTTCGATCGTGCCATAGGCGGGCAAGTCTAGGAGGAAATAGCGGCCTATCAAGTGAGCGGGGGACAGGGCTTCTAGGGTGGCTCCGTGGGCATCAAAGTGGGCGGGTGCATCGATGTGGGTGCCGGTTTGAGTCCCTAGGCGTAGTTCTGAAACCCGAAAGCCCTGGTCGTTAACGGAACACCATTCCTGACATTCAAATGGGGGGTCACTATAGGTTGCCGTGGCATATATCTCGATCGCAGTATCGATCGGTTTTGTCAGATCCAAGATTTGGAAGCCGGGGTTTTCTTGCAAACAAAATCCTCAGGGGTACCATGGGAGCAATGGCTCTAGCTTATAATAACGGCCAATGCGGATTGCCCCTGGAATTTAACATTCTTTCACCTTCCATCAGAGCACTATCTCCCATCCAACTACCGTTGTCCATTCAGGTGATCCGTCTTGCAGTCAACGCATTATTCAAGCAACGCTCTATTTGAATAATGCTCTATTGGAACAATGCAGATTGAGGTCCCCATGACTGAAGCCAGCCTAACGCGACAGCAAGCCATTTTAGAGAGCTTTACTGAATTAGTTCAAGCACCCTATGGAGATTTTGCCGGGATTGGTAAACTGTCCTATCACCTTAATGATGCCGCAACCCTCCAACAAGTGCTGGCATCCCTTAATCAAATTCCGCAATGCCAACAAGCTCTGCACGATCGCCCCATGCTTGGCCCGATTGATTTACCCGTCTTGCATCAATTGGCTCCCGGTACCTTGGGCTTTGCCTATGCAGATCACATGATTCAGCAAGGTCTAAAAGTAATGTCTCCGAATCAAACGGCTCCTGATCCGATCAGCTTTTTGGGACTGCATATTAGTGAAACCCATGATATTTGGCATGTTGTGACGGGGTGTAATACCGATAAACCGGGAGAAGTTCAACTAGAAGCCTTTTATGTGGCGCAGCTATCTCCCGATCGCTTGTTTCTCGCGTTACTGGCTAAAAATTTGCTCAAAACGGCGATGGATGAAATTTATCTTTGTGACCAAATCATGGATGCCTTGAGCCGAGGCTGGAGAATGGGCAAGCAAGCAAAACCCCTATTTGGCATTCGTTGGAATACACTATGGGAAACGCCACTGCAAGAGATTAGAAATTCCCTGGAGATTACCTTAGATTAAATAAGATTAAATACGATCCATTCTTCTGCATCACGTTCACCACAATCTTGCTGATCTCCAGGGTCTTCAAGGAAGCCGTTATAAGCAAAGTGGGCTATAGTTTGGGATGGTGTTTTGTTGGGAGGTGAATTATGGCTCGATCGCTCACTTCGGCCACCATTGCCTTAATGCTGAGTGGTTGTGCAACGGTTCCCTTGGGAAATTACAGTATGCCTTCTGCGTCTCCCTCTGTCTCTCCCATGCGCCGTTCTGGTGAGGTGGGAGAAATGGTTGATCCGAATGAAGTCAAACGCAAAAAACTGTTTGAACTGGCAAAGCCGGGTGCTACTAAGAATGCTGCAAAATCGCCCAAGGCGGGGGCGCTGTTGTCGGCGGAGGTGGTGAAGGCCCGCTTGCAGGACGCGCAGGATAAGGCGGCGAGTGCCAACAGTGTGGCGGTGGTGGCCCAGTCCCAGGATGATTGGAATTTAGTGTTTTTGCGCTGGGAACGGGCGATCACGCTGCTGAAGTCGATTCCACCCAAAAGTCCTGGGGCGCAGTCCGTTCCGACGTTGCTGGCAGAGTATCAGCAGAAGTTGGCCCAAGCAAAGGCCGAGGCAAAAGCTGCCCTGACACCGAAAAATAGTGGGCCGATCGTGATTCAACGGGATCCCAAAGCGGGTCGAACGATTATTTTAGGTGGTGAGGCAGGAACCAAATCGCCGAATCCTGAGGATAAGAATGCAAAACCTGCCAACTCGCAGCCTTCAGCATCGCCGTCAGCCAGTCCTTCACCTTAATTTGTAAATGTAGAATATTTGCTCGAAGTTTCCCTAGCTGCTGAGGATTTGCCGCGCTATAATTAAATCAAACACCACGGGGCTGTAACGGTTTCGACAGGTTGGCGAACGTTACGTCGTGATGCAGGTCGAGAGGGAGTCCACTCTCGTTAATCTAGGCTCAAACAAAATAGATGCAAACAACATCGTACCTTTTGCTCGTAAAGCAGCTCCTGTAGTTGCCTAATTAACCTCTAATCGGTTCGAGCGCCACCGACGTGACTCCGTTAAGCGTTGCTGGCAAACCCTCAACGGATGCTCTAGGGAAATTCTCTCCGGTTATACCCTAGCTAAGACTTAACCAGGGCATCCTACTCGTTGGGATAAGAACGAGTTCCCGTTCTGAGGACTAGAAGAACTAAACCTGTGAATGAGTGATGTATTAATACCCAATTTGGACACGGGTTCGACTCCCGTCAGCTCCATTCAAAGTGACTTAATTTTTACTGATCATGCTCGTTTGTATATCCCCACTCAGAATTTGCTCTGCGGTAAGGGATAGTTCTGGGAAAGTGGGAGAGACGATCGACTCATTGCCCTTAAAGTCTTGGAACTGATACGTGCCACCAGTCAGACTACCCACTTTTACCATAGCCCGACTTGGGTCAATAATCCACATTTTGGCAATGCCTCGGGCTGCATATTCAATCGGCTTTTGGTGATAGTCGCGCTGGTAATTTTCGGTAGCCTCGCTGCCAGGGGAAACAACCTCAATAACGATGAGTGGGTTCGGTTCGTTCAGCTTCAGGCAGGCTTCCGATCGACCCATAAGTTCAGCAAAAGAAGCTTCTGAATGAATGATCAAATCAGGTTCACGGGCACTGGCATAAGTTTTTGTGACTTGAATTTTTTGCTTGATGCCAGTGCGATAGTAAGGGATTCCTAGCTGCCAAAAGCAATTTGTTAGAAACATTGCTATCAATGTGTTAATCGTGCTTTCTGTACCTATTTCGGCTAGGATTCCATCCACCAATTCGTAGCGGGTTTCTGTTCCATCGTCATAGGTCAGATAGTCCTCAAGACTGATTCTTTTTTGGGTGGCGATGGTCATAGGGGCAGGCTCCCTTACTTCACCTCTGGATAGGCCTCTTGTATCGATTTTGATCCTTTCCTGGGATTGTGTAGAACAATTTTGGGTGGTGTTGGAGCAGTAATGTGTAGAACAATTGCATGCTTAAAAATAAGCTTGACATTTGCCTAGGTTATCCGTAGGCTGGTTTTTCATAGCGATCTCCATGGACATCCTTCTTTCACGAGACGGTTTGTATGAAGCATGGGGTCGCTGGGTTCCCGAAAATTTAGGCCACTACTCGGGATTGGTGAGACAACCCCAAGTAGCTATTCCCCCTCGCTGGTTGCGCAGCAAGGCGGCTTGTTGAGAATTTTAACATTCGATCGAGCCACTCTTGTTTGTGATGTCAAACGGGGTGGCTCTAAATTTTTGGGCTTTCTTCCGCAGCCCTCATCCCAAGCCCTTTTCCCCCAGGAGAAGGGTGCAACTTTGTAGCAGGGATGAGATTCACTACAACAAGGAGAAGCTCAATATGTTTACAGGTTCCAGTGACAGTAACGATCGCTCGATCGAACAGTCTCGCCCATACTTTCGGCTACAGCTTTTTGGCACAAAAAATACGGTAGAGTCAATTATTAACCGATTGCATTCTATGGGGTTTGTGGACAGGGTTTACTGGGGAAAACCCATGCCTGTGCCCGGTGTAGAGGATGAATGGGTGAGTGTGTTGCAGCGCCGTTGGTAACGCGATTTTTATTGGCAGCAACTTGTAGTTGGCTACGCTCGATCGTTTACTGCTGGCTACAGTTGGCTAAGGTGTCTAGGGGATGGGTCATTGCTTAGAGAACAAGCGATCGTTCCATCCTACCTGATATGAATACTTTCCTTTATACCAAGTCCCCATCGAGCCTACCCGTTACAATAAAAGTAGGATTTGTGGGTTTCTGGTTCAGACATTCGCATTCAAGTGAGTGGGTTTCAGCCTATGCATACCCTGGCTAAATGGTCGATCGATGACTATCACCGCATGATTGATGCAGGCATTCTTCGCGATCGGCGCGTTGAATTGTTGGCTGGAGAAATTATCGAAATGACGCCTGAAAAACCAATTCATTACAACACAGCCAATTTGAGCGCGGATTATTTGCGGGAACTATTGCGCGATCGGGCCTACGTGCGGTTTAACGGCCCAATTACCTTGGCAACTTCCGAACCCGAGCCCGATATCGCGATCGTGCAACGGCCTGGAACTCAATACAACGATCGTCATCCCCATTCTGATGATATCTTCTGGCTGATTGAAGTCGCAAATAGTAGCCTACAAACTGATTTGACATTAAAAGCGACTCTTTATGCTCAAGCAGCCATTCCAGAATATTGGGTGATTGATTTGGCCGATCGGCAACTCCATCTCCTGCGCCAACCCCAAGGCGATCGCTACCAACAACACACGATACTAACCACTGGAACGGTTACGCCACTTGCATTTCCGGAGATTACAGTTGAGATCGATCGCTTGCTGAATTAGCTGAATGAATTTCCAGTTATTTCCCAATCCAGTTATTTCCCAATACAAAACCGACTGAAAATACGATCGAGCACCGATTCCGTCACATCCTCACCTAAAATCTCTCCCAACGCCGCGATCGCCCCCCTCAGATCGATCGTCCAAAAATCCAGTGGTAACTGTTGCGCGATCGTTGCCTGCACCTGCTCCAATGCTACCTTTGCACGGGTTAACGCCGCTGCCTGCCGTTGATTAATCGCCAAATCCAAATTGGCCGCTTGGGTTTCTCCTGCCTGTACTGCCTGCAAAATCGCCTGCTCCAATGCCTCAATGCCTTGATGACTAGCCGCTGCCGTCGTAACAATTCGCGTTTCCGGTAGCGTTAATTGCGTTGTAATTTCCGCGATCGTCGTTGCTGGGTCAACTAAATCGACTTTATTGACGATCACAATTAACGGTTTATCACTCACCTGTTGATAAATTTCCCTCTCCCCAGCAGTCCACCCTTGATCCGCCGCGATCGTGAATAAGACTAAATCAGCGGACTGGGCTGCTTGCCGCGATCGCTCCACTCCAATGCTTTCGACTAAATCCTCCGTCTCCCGAATGCCCGCTGTATCCAAGACCTGAATGGGAATGCCCCCCACAACCAACTGCGACTCCACCACATCCCGCGTCGTCCCCGGTAGTTCGGTGACAATCGCCCGATCGCTGCGACTCCAAGCGTTGAGCAAACTGGATTTTCCCACATTGGGCCGACCCACGATCGCCACCTTCAAACCCGTTCGCAGCAGTTCCCCTCGATCGGCAGTCGCTAGAATCCGATTCACGTCCGCCACTACTTGGGCAACGCTAGCCACCACCTGTGCTTCATCCAAGGGCGGTAAATCATCCTCAAAATCGATTCTGGCTTCCACCTCCGCCAGAATATCCAAACAAGTGGTGCGTAGATCTCGGATCGGTTGAGCCAGCTTGCCTTGAATGCCTGCTAGGGCCGTTGCCGCCGCCTGGGGCGATCGGGCACCCACCAAATCCGAAATGCTCTCCGCCTGGGTCAAATCAATCCGCCCATTCAAAAAGGCCCGCAGCGTAAACTCTCCCGGTTGAGCCAGCCGCGCACCCTGGGCAACACAGACTTGCAACACCTGCTGTACGGCAATAATGCCCCCATGGCAGTGGAACTCGACCACATCTTCCTTGGTATACGATCGGGGAGATAGCATGACCAACAGCAATGCTTCATCGATTGTTGTCTGTGTTGCTGGATCTTTCACAAAGCCGTAAAGGATACGATGGCTTTCCCACACTTGCTGACCGGGCGCGTGGAAGATCTGCCGCGCGATCGCCACTGCCTCACTACCCGACATCCGAATAATGCCAACGCTGCCCTGTTCCGGCACGATCGCCGTCGCGATGGCCACGATCGTGGGGGATGCAGTGATGGTGGAGGGAGAAGACATCATAGATTTGTCGATCGAGGGATGAGAAAACATTAAGTCTCAGAATGCAGCAATGAATTCACTGACTGCTGAACGGATGGTTTGAATGGATGATTTGATAGCAATTCGCTACGTGATGGCCCGTATAATCAAGGTTTGATTCCATCGCTCAACACCTTTTCCATTCTATAGTTTACAAATATTTCACTTCGGCAACTTACTTGCTGTTGGCAAATAGTAGAAAACCCCATTGCTTCAAAAAATAATTTCGCCGTAATACTAGATTCTACAAACAGTCGAGGCAGTGATAGCTCTAAAGCCTTACGCTCTATCGCTTGATAAATCTGTCTACCGACCCCACAGCGTTGATAATCCCGATGGCAGTAAAAACAATCAATATGCCCATTGGCTTCTAACTCTCCAAACCCTGCAATCACACCCTTGTCATCGGCTACATAGGTAAAGCGATCGGCACAAACTTCTGCCCAATTCCTGAACTGTAGATTCTCCGGAGCCCACGCCTGCACCTGTTCCAGCGAGTAATCTGGGCGATTTACTGTGCGCACCGTATCATGAAAAAGTTGGGCGATTTGCTCCGTATCCTTTGGTGTAAATAATCGTATATCCACCCGATCGACCTTCCTGAGTTTTCTAATGATCCTTTAGTTGCCAATGGGGATTGGTTAAACTCACCAGAATGTGATCTTCCCAAACACCATTAATTAATAAGTAATTTTTAGCTTCGCCTTCAATCACAAATCCCAACCGCTTTAATAAATTGCCACTGCGCTGATTGCGAGGCATGTAACTAGCCTGAATGCGATGGTAATTCATGGTGCAAAACACATGGTCGATCGCGGCTTGTAACGCTTCCTGCATCAGCCCTTGTCCTTGCTTCTTCTCCGCTAACCCATAGCCTAGATTACAGGCATAAAATGGATATCCCATAAATTGGGTGAAGTTAGCCATGCCAATCACAACGCCCGGTGACTGCCGATCGAACAGAAAAAGACGCAACGCCTGTCCCTGCTGATAATGCTTAAAATTGCGAGCGACCTGCCCCCGCCAAAAATCCCTTGTCAGCCAGCCTGCTGGGGGTAACGGGGTAAAAGGACGATGAAAGGCATCGTTATCCCGGAGATACTGGAGAATTTGCGGGACATCTTTTTGACAGGCTAGGCGGACAATTAAACGCGGAGTTTCTAGCGCAACGGGCATGTTTTTAATAGAAAAAAGGGTGAGCCAATGAATGACTCCCCCTTAGCTTAGAGCAAGGATGCCCCAAGCCGTGCATTGATTCCATCTGTTGTCGTTAGATTGACATGACTGGCGTCTCGATTGTTCCGGCCAATTCTGAAGGTTGCCAAACCTGTCCGTCCATCGCCATTTGTTCAATCAAGCTGGCCAACCGCAGGGCTTTTAGAGCTTGTTCGCCACCGACGGAGGGCGACAGGCCACCCCGCACACAGGCCGCAAAATGTTCTAGTTCTGCGTACAACGGCTCCGTTCGCCCGATCGCCACCTGCTCCACAATGCCATCCTGGCGGTAGAACGATTTGCCAAAGCTGGAAGAATTATAGGCGTGGGCTTGGCGGTGGATTTTAATTTCGTGATTCAGGAAATCGGCTTCCGTCAGCGATCGCTGGCAGTGGGCAGAAATGCGACGAATCTTGCGATGGGTTACCTTGCTAGCGGTCAAAGTTGCCACAATGCCGTTGGCAAAGCCCAAGGTTGCGGTCACATAGTCGAGATATTTTGAGGTTTCGCTCCCGCGACTGCCGCTGGCGGTCAGACGTACCACGGGGGAGGCCGCCAGTTCCAGCATCAGATCGATATCATGGATCATCAAATCCAACACGACCGACACATCATTGGCGCGATCGCTGTAGGGACTCATGCGGTGGGCTTCCAACGCCAGGAGATTTTCCGTTTTCAAGACGTTGCTCAACTCTTGAAAGACGGGATTAAAGCGTTCAATGTGACCGACTTGCAGAATGCATTCATTCTCCGCAGCGGCATTGACCAAGGACTCCGCTTCAGCGATCGTGGCCGCGATCGGCTTTTCGATCAGCACATGCACCCCCGCCTTCAGCGCAGCCATGCCGACGGCGTGATGGAGGCGAGTGGGAACGGCAATGCAGACCGCATCCACATGCTCTAATAAGTTGTGATAGTCCTCAAAAAATCGAGTCTGATAGCGGCTAGCGGTTTCTAAGCCCAACTCGACATTCACATCGGAAACCCCAACGAGTTTCACATCCTTCAGCAGGCTCAAGACTCGAGTGTGATGCTGGCCCATATTGCCAATGCCAATCACACCAATGCGAATCGGTGTCGGTTGAATTCTCTGGAGCGAGAACCCCGAACAGTCTTCAGGTCGCTTTGTCACTCTCGTTACTCCTCTACCACCACATTCGTGACTGTGCAACTCCTAGCGTTTGCCATGGATACAATCAAGACTGCGAGAGAAAGAGATTCAGACTGAGGGTAGATGACTTACTCAGTCCACCCTTCTCAGTCCTGAATACAGAATCCAATGTCAGCACCAACGGAATTGGCATCAGTCTCCATACAGGTCTCCTCAAACATCACAGATAGTAACACAGAGACTCTTTATCTGAAGATTTTCAACGATAGGACAAAGTTCCTGAAGTTTTATAGAACACCCTTTGAGCTCGGAATTTCGTGGGCACGACGGGGATCGACCTCCGTGGCCATGCGCATGGCTCGGGCAAAGGCCTTAAAGGTCGCTTCAATAATGTGATGGGAGTTAAGGCCGTCCAGTTGGCGAATGTGTAACGTCATCTGGGCATGGTTGACGATCGCGACAAAAAATTCCCGCACCAGTTGGGTGTCATAGGTGCCCACGCGCTGGGTGGGAATGTCGAGGCCATAGGCCAAATGGGGCCGTCCCGAAAAGTCCAGGGCCACCTGTACCAGCGATTCATCCAAGGGCGCTAGGAAATGCCCAAAGCGCACGATGCCCTTACGATCGCCCAAGGCTTTAGCCAGGGCCATTCCTAGGGTAATGCCCACGTCTTCGTTGGTGTGGTGGTCGTCGATGTGGAGGTCACCGGTGGCTTGAATGTCTAGGTCAAACAGGCCATGGGAGGAAATTTGGTGCAGCATGTGGTCTAGGAAGGGAATCCCGGTGTTGACGTTGCATTGTCCCGTCCCGTCCAAGCGAATCGTTACAGTGACATCCGTCTCACCGGTTTTGCGGTGAACGGTCGCGGTGCGATCGCTGGGGAACACAGCAGGAACAGTCGGACGATCGGTGGTCTGCATAGCCAAATTCCACTCAAATATTGCAAATCTAAGGGTGTGAGTGTTCCATTATCCCGTGAAATTTAGGGAGTTAGCTAAGATTAAGACAGGAGCAACCGTAGGAATTTGCAACAGATTCATTTCCTGGGAAATGCGATGACTGTCACCCTAGCGCACTGGACGATCGCCGATTATCACCACATGATCCAAGTGGGGTTGTTAGCCGATCGATCGGTTGAACTGTTGAACGGAGCCGTTGTTGAGATGTCACCCGAAAGTCCCGATCATGCCCAAGGGTGTACCGATACCGCCGATTATCTTCGAGCGAAACTGGGCGATCTCGCCTTAATTCGTGAAACAAAGCCCATTACTTTACCGTTACAAAATTCCGAACCCCAGCCGGATATTGCGGTCGTCCTCCCCCAGCGATCGCTCTATCGAACCCAGCGCCATCCCTATCCAGAGGAAATTTTCCTCCTGATTGAATACGCTAATACCAGTTGGAAAAAAGATACTGGCATCAAACGACAACTTTATGCCCAAGCCGGGATTCCCGACTATTGGGTCATTAACCTGGCGGCTCGCCAAGTCAGAATTTATCGAGACCCGCAAGGAGAGGATTATCGGTCAATGGCCACCCTCTCCCAAGGCCCCATTCGGCTCTTAGCCTTCCCCGACGTGGAACTGGCGATCGAGCCCTTCCTGACGGGGATTTAACCTGTATTGGGACTTCAAAAGGGCGAGTTAGACTGAATCAATTTGTGATTGCAATCCATGACGATCCCCCTAAATCCCCCTTAAAAAGGGGGACTTTCAAGAAATTTAGACGAATCCCCCCCTTTTGAAGGGGGGAAGGGGGGATCGGATCTCTAGGTATTGATAAATCAATTTGGTATTAAGACTCGACGCGGCTGTCGGTCATCCCCATGATTTCGTACCCGGAATCCACATAGATCACCTGGCCTGTAATCCCGCTGGAGAGGTCACTGCTCAGGAACGCCGCCGTATTACCCACTTCCAACTGGGTGACGGTGCGCCGTAGGGGAGCCACCTCTTCCACATGCTTAATCATGTCGCGGATCCCCCCCACCGCAGAGGAGGCCAGGGTGCGGATGGGGCCAGCGGAAATGGCATTGACTCGAATGCCCTGGGAACCGAGTTCATGGGCCAGATACCGCACGTTCATTTCCAAGGCCGCCTTGGCCGTTCCCATAACGTTGTAGTTCGGAATAACCTTCACGCCACCGTAGTAGGTTAGGGTGACAATACTGCCGCCCTCGGTCATCAAGGGTTTCGCCGCCCCCGCCATCTGAATCAATGAGTAGGCGCTGACATCCAGAGCCAGCTTGAAGCCTTCCCGACTGGTGGCGCTAAAGTTGCCCTTCAATTCTTCTTTATTGGCAAAGGCCAGACAGTGAATCAGAATATCTAGCCGTCCCCAAGCTTCCTTCACCGCATCAAAGGTGGCTTGAACTTGCTCATCGCTCTGGACGTTACAGGGCACAAACAGGCTAGGACTCAACGGCTCGGTCAGATCCCGCACCTTTTTCTCAAACTTGCCGCTGTCATCCGGCAGATAGGTGACCCCAATGTTGGCTCCGGCTCGATGGAGTTGCTGGGCGATGCCCCAGGCGATCGACTTATCGTTAGCAATTCCTGTGACCAGGGCGTTTTTTCCACTCAGATTCAGCATAGCCATGTACGTTGAGAGCATTTATGAGAATACTCAAAGATGGTCAGCCATGGAATAGGCAACCCTGGGGAGATTTCCGGCTATTGCGGTGGCGGGAGGTCGATCGACGCGGCCTAGGGAGCCCAAAGCCCGGTATTTTGTAGGAATGCGCTAACTAGACAAAATTGTGCAGGGGCCAAAACTTGGGAGTAAGATATTGACAATCTCAGTGGGACAAGGGTGATTGCGACCCAAATGAAAAGTGCAAATCAGCACAAGTTGCCGCCATCGTTCGTCATCCTTGGGATTGCACTCCATGAATCTGGTCAGATTGATTTTGATCACTTTTATGATTGTGACCACTTTAGATGCAGCCCCTTGATTCAACGCAGAGCGAATTTAGACCCGTGCTAATTCAAAAAACTCCAAGTTGAAGACTTCGGCTCAGCTAAATTGCCCATAAGCTTAGTAGAAAGCATAGCGGAGTGTATTTCTTGCTACAAAAACTCCTCGATCGGTAGGTTTTATTGGTCTCAAGTCAACAATTGCTCACAGAGTGAATCTCATAGAAATGATTCTCATCGGAATTAATCTCTTAGCGGATCTCTTGAACGTTGACCCCTTGATTGTGTAGTTAGCTAACTCTACTGGCCTTTCCGTAGAACGGCGTTAGGAACGGGGAAGATGGTAATAAGCCCAGACAAGTCGCTCGCATCAATGTTCCGCCAAATGGGTGGAAACGCTTATCCGCCGATGGTGGAAACCTTCGAGCGGGGTAAGACAATCTTCTTTCCGGGTGATCCTGCTGAACGGGTTTATTTTCTCCAGAAAGGGGCTGTTAAGTTATCTCGGGTCTATGAGGCGGGGGAAGAAATCACGGTTGCGCTGTTGCGGGAAAACAGCGTGTTTGGAGTCTTATCGCTGATTACAGGGCAAAAAGCCGATCGCTTCTACCACGCGGTGGCCTTTACCCCCGTGGAACTGCTTTCGGTCCCGATCGAACAGGTAGAAAAGGCCCTGAAGGAAAATCCTGACCTGTCCATGTGGATGCTCAAGGGGCTGTCATCCCGGATTCTGCAAACGGAGATGATGATCGAAACCTTGGCTCACCGGGATATGGGATCTCGGTTGGTGAGTTTTTTGCTGATCCTATGTCGGGACTTTGGGGTGCCGGGACAAAACGGGATCACGATCGATCTCAAGCTCTCCCACCAGGCGATCGCAGAAGCTATTGGATCCACTCGCGTTACGGTGACTCGTCTTTTGGGTGATCTGCGGCAGGATGAAATGATTTCCATCCACAAGAAGAAAATAACGGTTCATAATCCCGTCATGCTTAGCCAGCAGTTTACCTAGCTTGCGGTAGCGCGTCCCTGATCTCGTCTCCTGATTTCGCCCTCTGATGCCGATCAGCTGAGCTTTTCGATCGGTTTAGCCTTGCCATCAATGATCCATGGCCATCAATGCTATGCAGAGCTATGCAGAACAGTCCTGTTAGAACGGTCAATAGGCTTTAGACTGGCTATAGTTTTTGGTAGGAGCCGTTTGGAAACCTTTAGTCCAGCGGCAGGTGTGGTGGAGTTGTAATGTCTAGCGGGTATATCCTGATTTTGGCGGTGTTGATCTTAGGGGGTGTCATTGCCACGCTGGGCGATCGCATTGGAACCCGGGTGGGCAAAGCGCGTCTGAGCTTGTTTAATCTCCGCCCTAAGAAGACTGCTGTCGTTGTCACCATTCTGACCGGGATTTTGATCTCAGCGTCCACGCTGGGCATTTTGCTGGTGGCTAATCGGCAGTTTCGGGACATGATTCTCAACTTTGAGGTGATCCAGCGGCGATTACGGCGGGCCAATACCGACTTGGATCAAGCGAAGGCTGAACTGGGCAAGACCGCTGAACAAAAGGAAAACGTTGAAGCAGAGTTGAATAAGTCCCAAGTGGAACGGGGCAAGGTGCAGGCGCAGCTCGATCGGGTCAAAAACTCGCTTAAGGATGCCGCTGCTCTGCAACGGGCGACTGAAGCACGGCGGGCCCAGGTGGAACAGCAGCGTAATGTGGTGCAGGCGCAATTACTTTCTGTGTCTCAGCAAGCTCTGGCGCTAAAATCCGAAATTCTGGAATTAGAATCTGAACAGAAACAGTTAACAGCGCAGCGGGATGAAGTCAAAGCCCAGATTGCTGCCCGGGATCAAGAAATTGAAGAGCGCAGCAAAATCATTCAACAGCGCGATCGGGATATTGCCGCCCGAGATACTGTCATTACTCAACGGGAAGAACGGCTACGGGCCTTGGAAGATCAGCAGGTTTTGCTGGCCCGCGAAGTCGATAAGCTAGAACAGGAAGCCCAGCGTCTGCGATTGGGCACCCCTGCGATTTTGCGGAACCAAGTGCTGGCATCGGGGGTGGTGCGTATTACCAATCCCCAAGCCTCCAACCAAGCGGTGGATGCTCTGCTGCGGGAAGCCAATCGAGTGGCACAAAGTGCACTGCAACCGGGGGTCGATGGCAATGGTCAAATTTTGCGGATTACCCGATCGGAAGTAGATCAGTTAGTTCGCCAGATCAGCGATGGTCGGGACTACTTTGTGCGAATTTTGGCGGCGGCAAATTACCTATTGGGCGAAAAAACTGAGGTGACGGTGTTTGCTGATGTGGTGCGCAATGAAGTGATTTATCGGCCTGGGGATGTCCTAGCCACCACTTCTCTAGATCCATCCAAGATGACTGTCACGGAGATTCAAGATCGCATTAACAAACTCGTAGCTGCTTCGATTTTCCGGGCGAAGCGAGCTGGATTGCTCTCTGATAATGTGCAGGTCAGTCGGATTCAGGCGCTGATTCAGTTTATTGATGGACTCCGGCAGTACGATAGTTCGATCGAAATTCGCGCGATCGCGGGCGATGTCACCTATACGGCAGGGCCAATGCGTCTAGAATTGATCGCAGTTCAGAATGGACAAACGGTCCTGCAAACTAGTCGTTAGGGCTACGACCCGCACGGCCAGCCGCAGCCCTAATGATGGAGACGCGCGAGGTAATATGTACTACTTAGGGTTTGATCCCGGACGTGATAAATGTGGGGTGGCGATCGTGGATGATCATGGCCATCATCCAGTGCATGAAGTCATTGCCGTCGATCAAGCCCTTAGCGTTGTGGAGACGCTGTGCGAACATTACCCAGTCAAGATGATTATCCTAGGAGATCAAACGGGTTCAAGGGCTTGGCAGAAACAATTTCAAGGAGCCTTGCCCGAAATTCCCGTGAAACGGGTGGATGAACGATTTAGCAGCCTAGAGGCCCGCGATCGCTATTGGCAACTGCATCCACCCCAAGGATTGCAAAAACTAATTCCCCAGGGAATGCGCACCCCGCCTCGCCCGATCGATGATTTGGTTGCGATTATTTTGGTGGAGCGCTATTTAAAGTCTCTAGAAAGCAACCCACCGACTACAACTCCGCCCGAATCGTAAACGAGTAGTCACCGCCCGGTTCGAGTTGATAGTCCTTGGCTTCTAAGAATCGTCCCAACGGTTCCCGAATCAAAGCTCGACCCAAGGATGGCTCGATCAGCAATTCTCCCTGACGAAAATTCCAAGCAAAGGACCATTCGTACTGATTGGCCCGCACTTCACCTTCAATCTGGCCTGCCTGCCAAGATTGACGAACAATGCGGACATGGGCGGTGGTTTGGGGAAGACGCTTACGAGCCATGTAATTTTTAAACGACTTTACGCAAAACGTTACGCAACGCTGGCTTCTATGACTCGATTGTTATAGAGGTTCATGGCTTTTTCAACCCCTTCTCGCAGACTGACTTCGATCGCTGCGCTGGATAACCGCACCACTTCTTGCATGATGGGCTTTTCTCCGGGAGCAAAACTCCCCAACACATGGGAGACCGCGTCTTGACTCTTGCTGCCAATGCCCACCCGTAGGCGAGGAAATTTTTGTGTGCCGAGATGGGCGATCGCGGATTTCATGCCATTTTGCCCCCCAGCAGAGCCCGACAGACGCATCCGCAGCTTACCGACGGGTAAATCCATGTCATCGTAGACGACCAAGACGGCTTCCGGATCCAGCTTGTACCAGTCCACCACCGACCGAATGGCTTGCCCAGAATTATTCATATAGGTTGAAGGCTTGAGCAACCGAACCTTACGCCCTGCGATCATGCCTTCGCCAAAGCAGCCCTGGAACTTTTTCTGTTCCGTTAAAGAAATCTGCCACGATCGAGCAAGTTCGTCTAGAACCGTAAACCCAATGTTATGGCGCGTGTTTTCGTATTTCGCTCCTGGGTTGCCTAATCCAACAATAAGCTGTGGGAGCACCGGAGATTGAGGATCCTTAGCCGCATCGGACATGGCAAGCGCTAAAAATTAGATAAAGGGAAAATACATTACTAATCGTAACGGAAAGTAACAAATCCTGAGACCTTGCCCCAACCTTGTAGAGGGTGGCAATAGACCCGCTACAGGTTGGGGACTTAACCAAGTGAAGGGGGCTTAAGCAGATTGATGGGATTCGGCAGTTTTAGAAGCCTCGGTTGAACTGTCCTCAGGTTCTACTACCATTGCATCGGTCATTTCGCTGGCGGGAGAGAGGCTAGGCTTATCTTCTAAAGTTGCCTGCATCGGTGCATTGACGGCCTGTTCTACCTGCTCCGAAGCTTTTTTGAACTCGTTTTCAAATTCCTTAGAGGCATCCTGAAACCCCCGCAGGGTTTTGCCTAAGGTCTTGCCAATTTCCGGCAACTTTTTCGGGCCAAATACCAACAGTGCCAATATAAAAATCAGCACCATTTCCGGTAAGCCAATACCAAATACGTTCATGCAGTTCCCTCCGGCTCTGGTCAGGATTCAGGGTACATCCCATCCTATACCCTACGCAATCTGAAAAAACACAGCACGAAAAAACGGCTATTGCTTCGGAGACGTTAAGCTCCTCAAAAACAAAGCCGCCTATACAAATCTTGCTATCTATGACGATCGCGAACGTTTGCGTCCTGAATGACTCGCAAGCTTCGATCGTGATCTTGTGGAACTACTGACCCAAGCTTCTCCAATCGACAAAGACATCGTTTAGCAGCAGAGAAGAATTGTAAATTTGCAGAATGATAAGTAAAAAGACCAAGAACAGAGCCATAAAAACGGCCATAACTGGCGTGGTACCCCAACCGGGAACGACTTTACCGTATTCAGAGTTGAGGGGTCTAAGAATGTCTCCCAACCGAGTCCGCTGTGCCATAGCTTTCCTACTGTGCTTTTCTACTGAGATTGTCTCGACAGAACTTGTTAAGTCTGCGTTACATTATAAGGGAAAGACACTCATAATCTTAGGGTCACTATGGAACCTGCAATGGCTCTTAACATTTCGCTCTGTGCTGTCCTGATCGGTTTGACAGGATATGCCGTCTATACAGCCTTTGGCCCTCCTTCAAAGGAACTGAGTGATCCCTTTGAAGATCACGAAGACTAAAGTTTCTTGGCTTAAGCCCCCGTTGGGGTGAGTTTTATGGGGGAAGGACTTGATACTTTTCCCATTCTTTAATTTGGTTTTTCCCCTTCTGATTGCAGTAGGCTGTTGTTCTTTTCAGTTCTTCAGGGTTCTTTACCTCAAGCTGGGTCTGAGCAAGCTAGATCCAATTGGGTTTCTAAAGATGAAGCAGCGATCGCCTTATTAGAAGGTGGGGGCGTTGTCGGCTGTTGAGTTGGAATTTTCACTGTGAACAGAGTGCCTTGTCCTGGAAGAGAGTGGCAGCTTAGTTGACCCTTATGGCGATCGGTAATGATTGAGTAACTAATAGACAGGCCCAGTCCGGTGCCTTTACCGATCGGTTTCGTTGTGAAAAAGGGATCAAATAAGTAATGTTGAACCGACTCTGGAATGCCCGAGGCGTTATCAATGATTTGAACCTGGAGCCAGTCTGGGTTTAGTAATTCGCTACGAATCCAAATGGTGGGCCGCTTCTGCTCCTGTTGGAGCCACTGTTGCAGCCAAGCCAGGGTGGGATCAGACTGTACCGTAGCGGGAGGGGTCAAGCTCAAACCATTGGCAGGGGAAGCTGCACCATTGTGGAAAGAGACGGTGGATGAAGGGGCGGTCATATCCAGCGCAGAAGGCTGCGATCGTTGAAATTTGGGGCATTCTTCCAATGCATCGATCGCATTGCCGAGCAGATTCATAAACACCTGATTCAGTTGCCCCGCATAGCAATGAATTTGGGGGAGTGATCGATGTTGCTGAATCACTTCAATGGATTGACCCAGATCCGAAGTTTTCAAGCGACTACTGAGGATCATCAAAGTACTGTCTAATCCTTCATGGAGGTAAACAGGTTTCATCTCAGCTTCGTCTAACCGGGAAAAGTTGCGCAGGGATAGGACAATTTCTTGAATCCGATCGGTTCCCACTTGCATAGATGCCAGAATTTTGCCCAAGTCGGTCATCAAAAAATCTAAATTGATATCGCTGCACAGTTCATCAATCACTAAGTTGGACTGAGGATACTGCGACTGATAGACCTGAATCACCCGCATGAAATCGTTGGCATATTGCTCAACGTAGGGCAAATTGCTGGCAATAAAGTTGATGGGATTGTTAATTTCATGGGCGACTCCTGCAACGAGTTGCCCCAGGGAGGACATCTTTTCCTGTTGTAAGAGTTGAAGCTGAGTTTCCTTCAGTTCGCTGAGAGTGGCTTGCAAATCAGCATTGCTTTGGCTCAGCGCTTGTGTCCGATCGGCCACCTGTTGCTCTACGTCTTGGAGCACTAGTTTGAGTTGGTTATTGGCAGTCAGCAATTCCTCTGAACTAATCGCCAATGTACGTTCTAAGCGGGTTCGATCGTCTTCTGCCTGCCAATAGGCCTCATTGACGGCCTCCACAAAGGCTTTGAGATTCTCTGGAAGACTCTCAAAATCCCCCAGGTGCTTTTTAAGTTGTCGTTTGAGTAAACGATGAATCTCCAACATTGAGAGGTTGCTCGAAGGAAGGGCTTATGAACAGAGTCGATCGGTTTGCTAAATTTCAGCAAAAGTGGTGATCGTCATGGTTTGGTTATGCAAGTCAGCCGGTAATCCTGGGGTAAAGGGACAAATCTCCCCGTAGGAATAAAATCCTGTTAAAACAGTATCTTCGCCTAAAACCTCTCGCACCTCTTCCACTTCTTCTTCAATCCGTTGCTTGAGAAGCAGTTTGCGACCAACGCAACTAATGAGAATGGCAAGTTCCGATTTAGGTTCTCCTAAGGCTTGTTGGGCCACTTCTGCTGCTTGGACGGCTGCATGGGTCAGATTTGCGAAGCTGGCTTGCATTAACTGTACGGTGGCCCCCATGGGCACAGCCCCGGCAAAGGTCAGGCTTTGCTCAGCTTCGTTGATTGCCAGGAGGGTGCGGACAACGGGGTATTGATGCTCGGCAATTTGCAAACTTAAGGGAAAGAGTAATCCACTGGCAGGGAGATTCTCTGCATGTTCCCCAAGATAGTGCCGATAGAGTTCTAACGCAGACTGATGATCGAGTTGGTACAGCACATTGCCCTCGGATTGAGTAATAACCCGTTCGGGCCCGAAGGGAGTAAATCCACCCCGTGAACCATACCCTACCTTGAGTCGATCGCCGTAGAAGCCGATCGCAGCTACCATCCCTTCCCGGACTTCATGATTCAGCATGACCCAGGTTTGCCGGAAGTGAGGACCATCCGCAGATAATCCTCCCGTCAGGCTGACGCCATCAGGCAAATGTTGAGTTAGGCCCCGTACCAAGTCGCTTCCGTTCACCTGCAAGCCATCCGATAGGACAAAAAGGTGGACGAGTCCTGCGGTATCGAGTTGAGATCCCAAGCGATCGCCAGCGACGAAACTGTTTTCGCCCGGTTCTAAATCGATGCTCCAACTTTTGACCTGAGTAGATTCAAACGCGATCGCGGTCATAACGAGGGCCCCATCGGTCACTTGGGTATCGTAGATTTCTCCGGCGGTTGAGCATCCCAAACAATACGCATTCGGATAAAGCACCCGTAAATCCTGAAGCGCGCTGGGCAAGTCAAGCAAATTGCCAAAAAGGAAAAGCAGTTGGGCTTGGTCTGCTAATTGTCCTGGTGCGTGGGGATGCCATCCATTCTGTTGCGTCCACTGACATTGCTCAATTTTCATGGCTAGGCGTTACAGCAAGCTGATTATTAAGGTGAGTATGGGTGATCTCCCGATTCGTTTATTTTTCCCTGTTTGCCTGGGAGACGATACTCGTAAATCTGCTGAATCGGGTTTTCTATTTTGCCTCTCCCGTCAAGATGCTTTTGGATAGAGAGCTTGTCTTGCTGCGTTTAAACATGTCAGCAAATCCTGCCCTCAGCAAACCCTGCCCTCAGCAAATCCTGTCCTCAGCAAATCCTGTTCTGAGTAATTGATTCAACTCTGTTCAGCCCTAGCATTATTTAGCTTTGACCATCACTATCAGAATTGCCATCGCTATTGAAAATAAGTTTCCCCTTAGAATACTGAGGATCATTACTTGAAGGGTGTGGGCATGCAGTCTTTGTCAGCCAGTGTTGCAACTGCCATCTTTTTGGGAGTCATTGCCCTTGTTATGACTGAGTGGACACACATGACGATCGCGGCGTTATGTGGTGCACTGCTATTGATTTTAAGTAATGTGATGACTCTGCCAGAGGCGATCGACTATATCGGTCGGAGCCACGGTACTTTGGCCTTATTTTTTGGGGTAATGGTGCTGGTTCGCTCCTTTGAGCCCACCGGAATTTTTGAATATCTTGGCAATCAACTGGTGCTCTTGGCTCGGGGAGAAGGTAAGCGGCTCTTGTTAGGGATCGTAGCCATTACAACACCCATTTGCGCTGTGTTACCCAATGCCACAACGGTGATGTTAATTGCTCCGTTAATTCCCCCGATCGCCCAGGAATTGGGGGTTGATTTTGTGCCCCTGCTGATTCTATTGGTGTTTGTTGCCAATAGTTCTGGTTTATTGACCTTAGTAGGGGATCCGGCGACCTTTATTGTAGGGGATGCAATCAACCTCAGTTTTACGGACTATCTACTCCGACTGAGTTTTGGGGGCTTACTTGCGGTTGTGAGTGTGGTCGTCACTTTACCGATCTTATTTCGGCGGATTTGGCGCAAAAAATTAGACACCCTTGACGATCTCCCCCATCCTCGGATTAAACATCCCGGTGTACTGTTGATGGGGGCGCTTATTGTAGCGTTTGTTCTCATTTTCTTTGTAATTGGGGAAACCTTGCCTGTACCGATTAATCCGGCGACAGTTGCCCTGCTGGGGGCTGCCCTAGCTTTGCTATTAGCCCATCACAGTCGGCTCGATCGACTGGAAAATATTCTGCGGGATATTGACTGGAGCACCCTGATCTTTTTCATGTGCATTTTTGTGCTAATCGGTGGCCTCGAAAAAACGGGGGTGATTCAAAGTTTGTCGGGACTGCTGGCGATCGTTTTGGGCAAAAACATCCTTCTGGGTTGCATTTTGCTGACATTTACCGTTGGGATTATTTCCAGTGTGGTTCCTAATATTCCGCTGGTGGTTGCAATGGTTCCATTACTGAAGCAATATTTGGTCACAGTGGGTTTAATTGCTCCGGAAATGGCCATGAAAGACTATGGAGGGCAGTTTCCGCCAGAGGTTCTGCCCCTTTTTTATGCCATGATGTTTGGAGCAACCTTGGGTGGGAATGGGACATTGGTAGGCGCGTCTTCCAACATTGTGGCCGCTGGCATCGCCCAGCAGCATGGCCGTCCCCTCTCATTTCGAACATTTTTGAAGTATGGTATCCCGATCGCTCTGCTTCAGCTTGGGGTGTCTGTTGTATACGTATTGGTTAAATTCTTTCTTTTAAAATAAAAACCCCTAGTCAAACTAGGGGCGCTGTCAGAGTGCATCTTACATTGACCTACTTCCCTGCCTAAAAGCCTGTTCCGGATAAAACTTCAAAACTAGTGGGAGGAGCCATGACGCGGCTCTGGGCTTGATCAGGACTAGAGATTCGATCGGGCGGAGAACCATAGTTGCAAGGACAGATCCTGCCGATGGGGGGCTTAACTTGAGGGGTTGATAGCGATAGAACAGTAGTGTCGGAATAGTTGTCAACAAGATGGGTGGCGACAAAATAGTTGGTGGCAAGATAGTTGGTGACGAGACAGTTAGTGGCGGGACAGTTCCTGGTCTGTCCCTGTGGCCAGTAGACACCAAAGTAATTGGCACGTGAGTTCTTCAAGATGTGATTGCAGAGTCGGCTCCTCAAGCCCCTCCCCAAAAATCGGTTCTCATGTTGCTGCTGAGAGACTGAGTTGTTGGCTAAATGCCCAAGTTAGCTGCATGACAAAATCAATTTTGTGTAGTGGACAGACAGAAAACTGGCAGTTTCTCCGTGAATTCACCAGTTATGACCCTGTAGGCTGTCAAGCAAGATAAGTCACACGGGAAAGCACAGAACATCTACCCTATGAGGTCACCCATGCTTGTGTTGTAACTGAAATGATGATGTTGTAACTCAATGGGTGTCTAGCAAGTACGGGTTCTATTCATCATTAGGGGTCTGCCCTAACCTAGGGTTCTACCAAAAGCACAGAAGTTTACCCTCATCATTAGGGTTCTACCAACACGTTCCATTCGTTCATTCAGTAAGGTGGGTTGTAATTTAGTTGCGGGAATCTCTATCTAGTCTGAATTCCAGCAGCATCTTAAAAAACTATCCCACCTTAATTTTTTCTGAAAGGTGACAGAATATGGTTAAGAAAGTTATAAATCCGCATTGCTCAGAGGCAGATTTAAACTTCTCACCCAGATAATGCAGCTCTAATTAATTTAATAATGCAATCGCTAGCAAGATGATTGTGCTCTATTCACGAATCAACTTGCCTAGTAGCATGGTGCCCAGAAATTTTCAGGGATTTTTCAAGTTTTACTGCTAATTGAAATTATCCAAATCGTTAACTAGCAAGGCTTTCGATCGGAAGAAGCCTTCAAAAAAATCAAGCTACGTTCAACCTAGATTATCTAATGACTATCTAACTAATGAAATCAATGTATGACCCCCAAGGCAAGCCCCGATTTGTATTCTGCCCCAAGGGGTGAGGAATCAACCTGCAAGGAATTGAAGCAATCACACTAATTCATGATGTTTAGTATTGTCTAAACTGTGATTTAAAGATTGCTTTAAGTAAATATTTAGTGTTTTCGTATCTGTTATGGTGCTGTACCTGATCGAACAGTTAGCCCCATCTGTTTTGGAGGTATTTTTTGTGATAGCTCATACGCAAATTTTGCAAACGCAGGTGTTACAGATGCAAATGGCTCAAACCGCAATGACAGAGACAACTCAAACCTTGCCCCAGATCGTCTCTCAGCCAGCGAAGTACACGATCGCGTTCATTGATCCATCCGTTGAGGATTACCTCACTCTGCTGAATGGCCTGTTGCCTAATATTGCCGTTCAACTGCTTAATCCTTATAAAGATGGTTTTGCGCAAATCCTGCAAACGTTAGCGAACCATCCCGAGTTGACGGAGATTCATATCTTTTCCCATGGCAGTCCGGGCCATTTGTATTTAGGCGATACGATCGTGACGGAGGCAAGCCTCGAATACTATGCGGAAGACACTTTAGCCATTGCTGCACGTCATCCAGAGTCGGCGATGAATTGGGTTCTGTATGGTTGCAATTTGGCTCAGGGCGAAATCGGACAAGCCTTTTTACACAAATTGCAAGAGTTAACGGGTGCGAACATTGCTGCGTCCGTGAGTCCAACCGGCCATGGCGATCGATCTGGGAACTGGCTGTTGGAAACTCGGTTGGGTGCGGTTGAGTTTGACTCCATCTTACATCCAGCAACAATGGCATCCTACGCGGGCGTTTTAGCTGTTGTCACTGTCACGAATACTAGCAACAGTGGTGCAGGTTCACTCCGAGATGCGATCGCTAACGCTAAAACAGGCGATACGATCGCCTTTTCCTCCAGCCTGGCCAATCAAACCATTACCCTCAGCAGTCAACTCGACATTCCAGCGGGCAAAAATTTAATTATCGATGGTGCAGCGGCGGCAGGTCTGAAAATCAGTGGGAATAATGCCACACGAATTCTGCAACTGAATTCCAACGTTGATTTTCCCACTAGTTTGACGGTGAAAAATCTAGCGTTGATCAATGGGTTTACCCCCGATCGGGGCGGAGCCATCACCACCACTCACAAAGCCCAGTTAACCGTTGAAAATGTCAGCTTCAGCAACAACACCGCCAATAAGGGGGGTGGGGCGATTTACAGCGAGTATGAAGGCAGTCTGACGGTTACAGGCAGCAAGTTTACGGGCAATAAAGCGACCGCAGGCAATGATGAACGGGGTGCTGGCGCGATCGGGTTCTTTGGGCCAGGAGCCTTAAAGGTTACAAATAGCGAATTTACAGGCAACAAAGGGATTAACGGCGGAGCGATCAATAGCTTAAACGGTCAGCTAACGATCGAAAATTCTAAGTTCCTCAATAATGATGTCTCTGCCGCAACGGTGGATAATCGGGCCGGGGCGCTCAACCCGACGCTGCGGGGCTATGGTGGCGCAATCTTCACCGATCGGGCTAACAATAATACAACGATCAAAAATAGTGTCTTTGATAACAACATCAGTCGATCGGCGGGAGGTGCCCTCTATCTGTTCAACGATCCGGAAGATGTGGTGACGATCGAAAATTCCAGTTTCAAAGGCAACCAAGCAACTGGATTACCGGGAGGTGAAATGGGTGCTGGGGGCGCGATCGACCACGTTCGCAACAGCAAAGGCAGTGGCAGCCTGACTCTGCGTAATACCGCTTTTGTGGACAACTATTCCGCTGGGTCTGGGGGCGGTGTTTGGATTAATCAAACCAACTCCACCATTACCAACACTACGTTTTCAGGCAATCGAACCGCTAAAGGGTTGACCGCCGATGACTATGTGAAAAATGGCGGTGCCCTGGCACTGTTTAGCAATGCTTCGGCCAATATTACCAATGTCACCTTTGCCTTGAACCATGCGGGTTGGGTTGGCGGCGCGATCGTGGCTGCTAGCGATGCTTCCGTTAGTCTGAAAAATACGATCTTCGATCGCAATACGGCAGATAACGGGACGAATACCTGGAATATTCAACAGCATGTGAACCGCACATTTACCGACCAAGGCGGCAATATTCAGTATCCCCCCAGTGATGTGAGTGTGGCCTCGGGGGCGCGATCGGTTGACCCGAAATTGGGCGCATTGCAGCAGTCAGGAAATTTTTGGTTTCATCCGCTCTTGGCGGGTAGTCCAGCTATCAACACCGGGGTCTCTGGTGCACCCACTACGGATGAGCTTGGATTTACCCGCGATAGCCAGCCCGATGTGGGTGCAGTGGAATTTGGTAGTGGCGGCGCAACGTTACCTAGTCTACGGATCAATGATGTGCAAGTGACCGAAGGCAATTCCGGCTCACAAAATGCGACGTTTACGGTAACGCTGTCGGCAGCCAGTACACAAATCGTTAAAGTCAACTATGCCACAGCTAACAACACCGCCACAGCAGGTTCTGACTATACCAGCACCAGCGGTACACTCACCTTCAATCCCGGCGACCTAACGAAAACGATCGCGATTCCGGTCTTGGGCGATACGGCAGTCGAACCCAACGAGTCGTTCTTTCTGAACCTCAGCGGTGCCAGCAATGCCACGATCTCTGATAGTCAGGGACTGGGAACGATCGTGAATAATGACACGGCAACGACCAATCCCAGTTTGTCTATCAATAATGTCACTTTGACGGAGGGCAATCTAGGGACAAAGAACGCAGTGTTCACGGTGAAACTCTCATCTGCAAGTACCAAAGCAATTAATGTCAACTATGCAACGGCCAATGGGACGGCCACCGCAGGCAGTGACTATACTGCAAAAACAGGTACATTAACCTTTAATGCTGGTGAACTGAGTAAAACAATCAGTGTAGCAATTACTGGAGATACTCAAGTAGAAGCCAATGAAACCTTCTCTGTAAATCTCAGCAGTCCGACCAATGCCATCTTGGGTACCAGCAAGGGAACTGCCACACTCACTAATGATGACAGTACTTCACCTAAACTCTCAATCAATAATGTACGAATTACTGAAGGTAATGCAGGGACTAAAAATGCTGTTTTTACTGTCAGTTTAACGGCTGCAACTAGTAAAACTGTTGCACTGAAGTATGCGACTGCCAATGGACAAGCGATCGCGGGGAGTGACTATAACGCCATTAGTGGCAATTTAAGTTTTAATCCCGGTGAAACTCGCAAAACCATTAGTGTTCCGATTCGCGGTGATGGGACGGTGGAAGGGGATGAATCCTTCTATGTCAATTTGACGAATCTAACCAATGCAACCTTTGCCGTTAGTCGTGGAACTGGCACGATCGTCAATGATGATACTGCTACGGCAAAGGTCGCTGGCTCCAGTACCCTCCTATCGACCGCTCTTTCGGCCAACTCCCTGACCCAACTGTCTGCCTTACAACAAACGGATCTTTTGGTTGCCAGTGGTGCTCGATCGCCGTTGCAGGTGTAAGGCCTTATCCTGAACTTGATTAATTGAGTGGTTTTTGAGTGGGAATGCCGATCGCCCTGGGAAATTCTGGGGGGGTCGGTTTTATTTTTGCCAAATGGAGACAAGTGCGCTGGCCTTCACTCAGCGGTGTCACAAAGGTTTCGACTTCGATTAAATCTCCACCTAGTTTTTCCACTGCCCGAATTAACTCGGCTTCTTCCTCCTGTGTCCATTGGCCTCGGTAAAGAATCGCTTCACCGCCCACTTTGACTAATGGCAGGGCATATTCTGCGCAAACGTTAGCGGCAGCCACCGCCCGCAACGTTGCCAAATCATAGCGTTCGCGGTGACGGGTATCCTGACCCACCTGCTCCACCCGATCGATCAAGCAGTGGATATGGGTTAAGCCCAACTCTTGGGTCATTTGTTGCAGAAAGGTGATTTTTTTGCGCGTGGAGTCTAACAGGGTGATCTGCCAATGGGGACGGGCGATCGCGATCGGCACGCCTGGAAAGCCGCCACCTGTACCAATATCGATCATCTCAATCGCTGGCATTGGATCCTGAAGATAGTCAATAATGCCGCCCAGGGAATCCCAGAGGTGCTTCTCCCAAAACTCTGTGGGTTCAGTAATGCGGGTCAAATTCAGCCGTTGGTTTCCAGCCAACAGGGCTTCGTAGAGTCCCTGAAATTGCTCCTGTTGACGATCGTTAGGGCACCAATCCAGGGTGGCTTGCCAGAGATCAAGATTTTGTGGGAGGGCGGTCATTGGTGTGCTGAGGCTCGGGAAGAATGGGTTTTAGTCAAGTTGAACCAAAATAGCGTCGGTTCGCGCAACTTTCCATCATCTCACTTCTACCTTCGTCCTGCTTGCCAATGTCCGGTAGGATGCTGCGCTCAGGAAGCAATTGGGGAGAGCCCGGAGGTTGCCTGGGTTTCGATGAACTGTTGTCGCAGATCCGCTTGGCTGACTTCCTGCAAGTTGCCGTGGGAAATTTGCCAGCAGCGATCGGCAATCTCCAACAGTTCCGAAGCATCGTGGGAGACGACGAGCAATGTCCAATGTTCCTTCAACTTCGCTAAGAGTTTGACCAGTTGCCGTCGCATTGACCAGTCCAATCCAGCAGTTGGCTCATCCAGCAGCAGCACATTCGGTTGGCGAATCAGTTGCACTGCCAAGGCTAAACGGCGTTGCTGACCACCGCTGAGGGCGTGGGGAGAGGCTTGTAGTGATAAATGATCAAGTCCAACCTCCGTTAAGGCTTCTCGAATGCGATCGCTACTGAGTTCCGGATGGCCGAGGCGTAATTCTTCTAAAATCGTCCCGCCACAAAAATGTCGTTCAGGAAACTGGAATACCAGACCACAGAGTTGCTGCATGTGGAGAAACGTGAGCTCTTGCTCCCGCCAAAACATATTGCCACTGGTGGGTTCTGCCAAGCCTGCCAAAATTTCCAACAGGGTGCTTTTTCCTGAGCCGCTAGGCCCGACAATCAGCCCTAATTGCTGGGTGGGCATGTCGAGGTTGATGGCGTTGAGGATGGGTTGGGGACAGGCGGTGGGATAGTAGGACAGATCTCGCAGGTATAACATTCCGCTTGGCTAGGGGTAGGTATGTTTCAGGATTTCCATAGTTATTCCCATATTCAGGGTGAAGAAACCTGATTGATGCAAGTTTAGCGAATGATCCCCATAACCGCCGAATTCTATGGAATGAATTCTGGGAAAGTCTGGAGGGCAGTCTGCGTTGTATCACAATCTAGCTTGGAACTTCCCCTGGGATGCCAGCGTCATCAGTCGCTAGTAGAATGCAGACATCCTCGATCGGATATACCCATGGCAAATCGAATCCTGGCTAGACAGCGCCTTCCTTTTGGTGACACATTTGGGACTAAACCCTTTCCTATGACGCAGCGCTTGGGCCTTTGGGCTGGCAGTACGGCGTTGCTGTTGGGAGTTTTGACAAATCCGGCTTTTGCAAAGGATCCGTTTCGGACGAGTAATCCCAAACCGATCGGGGACAAAACGGAAGCTGCATTCAAGGCCATTTTTGAAAAAGGGGACTACAGCCCCAAAACTTTGGAATTGTTGGATCAGGCGGCAGCGAAGGAAGGGGGTGAGCCTCTAGTTTATGCCCTCAAAGCCACGTTAGCTTTTATGCAGCGGGACGGGGGAACCTTCACGACCAACGCCACCATGACCCGCGAAACAGCCGAAAAGTTGGCGACTTCCGATCCCCTGCGCGGCAATCTCTACATTGCTGTTGGTAATTTTCTAGAAGCGGCTTCTACGATTAATTCCCAGGGGATGGTGCGGGGCATGCCCACGGCCCTTGGGAAGGTGCAGGATGCGTTCAAAAAGTTAGACGAGGCTGAAAAAGTTTCTCCTAACGATCCAGAATTGAATTTGGTGAAGGGCGCGATGGATCTGATGCTGGCAGTAAACGTTAGCCTGCCGCTATCCAACCCCGATCAAGCGATCGAACGGCTGGAACAAAAAGCAGGGCCGAAATACATTGCCGATCGCAGTTTGGCTTGGGGCTACCGAGATTTGAAGAAATTGGACAAAGCGGTGGCATCGGTCGATCGTGCCCTAGCCGTTACGCCCGATAACCCTGAGGTGCAGTATCTCAAAGGCCAAATTCTCTACAAACAAGGTAAGTTTTCGGACAGTATTAAATTCTTTGAAGATGCGTTGAAAAAGGAGGGCCAACTGCCTGCGGGTTTAGTGAGCCAAATCAAGCGGGAACTGCGGCTGGCCAATCAGCGGGCCCAAGCGAGCAAAAAGCCCTAATATGCTTCTTCATGGAATTCCTTGGGCATAGAAAATTAGGAGTATAGAAATCTGGAGGAAATCCCAGGAGCGATCGGGAGTATGGGAAAATTAAGAGCCGAGAGTTCGGTCGTATTTGGGATTTGATCAGAGATTGGCTCTTAATTTTCCGTTGCCTGATTTTTCGCCTGTTTACTTTCAGTGTTGAGTCTATGCAAGTTGAGTTTCGTGAATTTGACCAGTTCAATCTTTGGATCTGGCTAAAGTTTCCCACGGTGCCCTCCGAGATGGAAAAACAGTATGTGGAAGAGGTCTTCAGTTCCTGGTTTTACCTCGGAAAACTTGGGGGATTCAACGCTGAAAATTTGCAAGTCCAAGAAGTGGGCCTAGAAATCAGCTATCTGCCCTATGACAATGACCAAGCGGACAATTCCATGATGGCCCTCATGCACAACATGGGCGAATTTGAATACGAAGGCAGTTGGGCCCGCTGTTGGTTTGATTTAGGTACCAGTGATGCGTTAGCGATCGATGTTCTGATTAATGCTCTCAATCAACTCAGTCGAGACTTTGTGGGGATTGAACGCCTTGTCGTGGGTGGTGAAAACGAAGGTTGGCGGATTCCTGAAACTGCTCGCCCGGAGTTTATGCGCGCAGATAATGAATGGAATTAATGGGTTGATCCGTTGATCAACAGGTTTGATCCCTTGGGCCGCTAGGTTTGATCCCTTGGGCCGATCGAGTTTTATCAACACTTGATGACACAAATAGCTTAAGAAATCTGGAAAATCAGTTAAAGCCAGTGAAGTTCACTTTAGCTATGGAATGAATAGCTAAAGTGAGACATTCCTCGGTGGGCGGTTCACATCGCCCATTTTTCGTGTTCAGTCACTTTCTGTGTTCCGTCACTTTTGGTGGTCGGTAACGGTTTTTGTTGGTAACGGTAAGAGGCTTCAGGGGTGCAAATCACTCCCGAAAACGGGCAATCAAGAAAGGTGTCTTAACAAAAAAAGGTGTCCTGATTCTTCAGCACACCTCAGCGATCGATTAACAATCGATCCTTTAGCGAAACATACTGCTCACGGAGCTATCTTCGTGAATCCGAGAAATAGTTTCACCCAAAACATTGGCAACCGACAAAATCGTCAACTGCGGGAACCGTTGATCTTCAGTCAAAGGAATCGTGTTGGTGACGATTACCTCTTCTAGACAACCACTCGACAGTCGTTCGATCGCCGGGGGCGAGAAGACTGCATGGGTTGCACAGGCATAAACCTGCCGTGCACCCTCTCGACGCAATAGCTTAGCGCCTTCAGTAATCGTGCCAGCGGTATCAATCATGTCATCAACCAACACAGCTGTCTTACCACGCACATCTCCCACGACATTCATCACCTCAGCCACATTGTGAGCTTGACGACGTTTGTCAATAATCGCAAGAGGCGCATCCCCTAAACGATTGGCAAAGGCTCGTGCACGGGCTACCCCACCGACGTCTGGTGAGACAATAACGAGGTCTTCTAGCTTTTTGCTTCTCAGGTAATCGACAATTGTGGGGGCACCATAGACATGATCCAAAGGAATATCAAAGTAACCTTGGATCTGAGCAGAATGTAAATCCATCGCCAATACCCGATTGGCTCCTGATTTAGTTAACAGGTTAGCAGCCAACTTCGCAGTGATGGATTCACGACCTGCGGTTTTACGATCGGCCCGTGCGTAGCCATAGTAGGGCAAAACCGCCGTTACTTGCCGCGCCGAAGCCCGCTTGCAAGCATCAATCATGATCATGAGTTCCATCAAATGATCATTGACCGGACGACAAGTGGGTTGAATGATGTAAACATCACTTCCCCGAATCGATTCCAAAATCTGGACATAGATTTCGCCATCCGCAAACCGCTTCCGAATCATTGGGCTAAGGTCTATCCCTAAATAACGGGCCACCTCTTGTGCCAACACCGGATTCGCGGATCCCGTTAGTAAACAGAGACGGTTATTGTGAGTATCAACAACTGGAGCAGAAGCAATGGGGAGAGTCAGAGTCGCAGAACTGATCACGTCAAGCCCTCGAACGCATTCACGGCAATCTTATCACTGAGATCAGAGAACATCGTCCCAGATCTTGCTTAAAGACTATCTCACCAATTGCGGTACTTGTGCACAGTTGTGCCAGAAATCGACAGTCGGGAGATAGTCAAGGTAGAAATGGGAGACTTCAATATAACTTGCCAAGAAAGTTTGTTAATTTGCTAAAGGGCTTTGTCAAATCTTTGTGAAATAACGAAATCGGAAGTTAACCGATCGAAATAAAAATGGGAGATCAAAATTTGGCTACAGAACACTGGTTTGCCGTCGCTCAGGAAATTGCGAAACCCAAACTACAATTGAAACTAGTTGAGTGACCTCAATCCCTGGCACAGTTTTCTGACACAGTTCTCTGGGCCGCTCTCTGGCCGGTTTTTTGGCACAGTTAACCCAGCAATTACGGAGTAATTCTAAGCACCAACTGTGCCAACCATTGTGCCAAATTTTTCGACAGTCTGCCAAGACCGTTAGACGAGAAAATATTGTTTGCGATTGTTTGCAAAAGATTCTTGACGAAAGGACAGGTGAAATGGCAAGCCTCATCGACCATATCAGCGAAGAGATTAAATCTGCAATGAAGGCCAAGGAGAAGGTACGCTTGGAAACCCTTCGCAGCATCAAGAAAGTGCTTCTGGAAAAGGAAGTCAGCGTGCGTCCATCCGGCCAACAAGTGTTGACAGAAGAGCAAGAAATGGAAGCATTGATGCAACTGGCTAAGCAGCGACGGGATGCGATCGAGCAATACCAATCCGTTGGGCGGCAGGATTTAGCGGATCAGGAGGCCCAAGAGTTAGTCATCATTGAAGGTTTCCTCCCGCAACAACTGACGGAGGACGAAGTAGTCCAAGCGATCGACGCGATCATTGCTCAAGTGGGGGCCACTAGTCCGAAGGACATGGGTAAGGTGATGGGGCCAGCCATGCAGCAGCTTAAGGGCAAAACCGATGGCAAAAAAGTGCAAGCGATCGTTAAGGCCAAACTAGGCGGCTAAGCTGCTTCCTTAAGGCAACTCACCAGGCAAGAATTCCCTAGGATGCGTTAATTCGTTCACGTCAGGGAACAGCGTACAAAATAAAATCTTCAGTGGATGAAGTAGGTGTCTAGGTAGAAGGTGGGTTGGTGGCGTAGGTGGTTGGATGCATCGGGGGATGTTATTCCTTAGCAAACCCCAATCCCCAATTCATTCGCGACCCAAGCTTAGCTGGTCAATATGTTCTCAACAGAGAAATCTAATCCGATTCTCTCGCGTCACATTTTGCTGCGTCGAGTAGACTTGATTAGTTTCAGGATTCATTTCAACGTCAGTTTTACTATTCAGTCATTTTCAGGACTATGCAACCACCGATTTCGATAGGGACTGTTCTTCAAAGCCGATATCGTCTACTGAGCATCTTGGGCCAAGGTGGTTTTGGGCGAACCTATCTGGCTGAAGATCAAGCTCGTTTTAACGAGTTGTGCGCTTTGAAGGAATTGGTGTTGCCCCAAACGGGAGAATATGCCCTAGAAAAATCGAAGGAATTATTTCAGCGCGAAGCCCAAACGCTGTACCAGATTCAGCACCCCCAAATTCCGCAATTCCGCGCCATGTTCGAGGAAAATCAGCGATTTTTTCTGGTGCAAGATTATGTGGATGGCAAAACCTATCGCACCCTGTTAGAAGAACGCAAAGGTCAGGGTTATGTTTTCTCAGAACCGGAAATTATCCAGTTAATGCAGCAGGTTTTGCCTGTGCTGTCCTACCTCCATGGCAAGGGTATTATCCACCGCGACATTGCCCCAGATAATGTGATTTTGCGGGAGCGCGATCGTTTGCCGGTGCTGATTGACTTTGGGGTTGTCAAGGAACTGGCGACGCGGATTCAGGTGCCGGATACGCTCAAACAATCCACCACCGTTGGCAAACTGGGCTATGCACCGATCGAGCAAATGCAAACGGGCCGAGCCTATCCCAACAGCGATCTCTACGCCTTGGCTGTAACCGTTGTGGTGCTGTTGACAGGCCGGGAACCCCAAGAATTACTGGACGACAGCACGATGACCTGGCATTGGCAGCGCTGGTGTCAAGTCAGTCCAGCGTTTGCTCAGATCATTAACCGGATGTTGAGCTATACGCCCAGTCAGCGTTTCCAATCTGCCCTGGAAATTCAACAGGCGCTGCAAAATCTTGGGCAACCGGGCACCTATCAAGCCGCCCCCGGCTATTCTTCCCCGACGGCTCCGGGTGGGCCTGTTACCTTGCCCGTGCAACCCCCCGCCCAGCCCTCCCAGATGGCGACGGTGGCGGTGGGACGGGCTCCTGAAAGTACTGACTATGCTGGCTCCAGTCTGAGTTCTAATGCAGGCCCACGACGATCGACGCCAACCAGTCCGCCCACTCGCAGTTCCCTGTGGGATGATCCCTGGGCCGTGGGTTTGATTGGCGTCGGGTTGTTTTCTCTGGTGGGGATTGGCTCTTGGGTCATTGTGCGATCGCTGGGATCCAGTCCCCAGCCCCAGGCATCTCCCACCTCCACCGTTACGATCAGCCCAAGTCCTAGCCCCAGTGCTAGCAAAACGCCCAAGCCCACTCCTAGTCCCACTAATGTGGAAATTAGTCAGCGGGTCGATCTGACCCCAGAAAAGCCAGTGACGCGCACAGGCCCGCTCCAAGCCAATCAAACTTTGACCTTTAACTTTGCTGGAAAACAGGGGCAAACTCTGACAGCGGCATTGGGTGGAGAAGGCGTTCTGATGACGATCCTGGGGCCAGATGACCAACCCCTCGATCGGGCGAGACGGGTGCCCTTCTGGGACGGTGAACTTCCCTTTAATGGCAATTATGCGGTGCAGCTCAAAACCGTCCAGGGGTTATCGAAGTCTGACTTTAAACTGGAGTTGAAGTTGGCGAATCCGATCGTGCCGACGCCCTCTCCGTCGGTTACCTCCTCACCGAGCATTGAGCCTACCCCTCCTACGGAGGCCGAAGTCAAAACGGAGCGAATTTCCTTCTCCCCAGGACAAAGCTCCGCTCAAATCCAAGGCCGCACGGATGGTAAAGTCATTCGTCGCTATCTACTTAATATTCAATCTGGACAAGCCTTGAGCCTCAATCTCCAGGGTGGGGGAACCTTTGTTGTCCGTCGTCCCGATGGAAGTCCGTTGGACGGCGGTGGCAAATCCTGGGAAAGCCCTGTACCGGATACCGGCGATTATCAAATCGATGTCAGTGCTAATGAGTCCGCAGAATTTACCCTAACTGTCAGCGTGAGATAGCTGCAGAGGGGGATGTTGCGATCTCGTACAATAACTTCTGTGTAATCTATAAGGAGCGATCGCGGGTGAGTTCACTGTTAATTACGGGAACCGATACCGATGCGGGTAAAACGCTGCTAACGTCTGCGTTGGCTGCCTATTGGTGTGCACACTGCCAACCGCGATCGCTAGGAATTTTGAAGCCCATTCAAACCGGAGTGGGCGATCGGGAACATTACCAGCGTCTATTTGCAGCCAGTCCCGCTCTCACCGTGGCCAACCCGCTACAGTTTGAAGCGCCG
Organism: Alkalinema sp. CACIAM 70d; assembly: GCA_002148405.1. GTDB lineage: Bacteria > Cyanobacteriota > Cyanobacteriia > Leptolyngbyales > Leptolyngbyaceae > Alkalinema. Next base: position 38,742 of record MUGG01000185.1, read on the forward strand.
TTAGCTCCTCCCCTAGCGGCAGATCGAGAGGGGCGATCGATTCCCCTGGATCTGGTTTGGAATGCCTATACTCAGTTAAACCAAACCCATGATTTTGTTCTGGTAGAAGGATTGGGAGGCTTAGGTTCACCTGTAACCCACGAAACGACCGTGGCGGATCTGGCCTGGGATTGGCGACTTTCTGCGGTTTTAGTTGTCCCGGTGAAGTTGGGGGCGATCGGTCAGACGGTGGCAAATGTGGCCTTGGCAGAGCGATCGCGGGTTCATCTCAAAGGGGTTGTGTTGAACTGTATCACTCCTGTCACGGCTGAAGAAGTTGATCAATGGGCCAATGTCCCACTCATTGAAAATCTGACCCATGTCCCCGTCTTAGGCGTTTTACCCTATCTGGAGGATCCTACTGACCTCGACAAACTGGCTGATATTGCATCTGATTTAGCCATCGAAAAATTATTGCCACTATCTATCTCTATCGCTTCACCTAAGTCTCCATAATTTTGGCTAAGTCCATCGTTATCTCTAAGGAGTCGTGAGATAGGATAACTTCTAAATTGGGAATCTTTATTTACAGTAGGATTACTCAAAGCAAAATTATTTAAAGCAAGGTTACTTAAAGCAAGGTTACTTAAAGCAAGACTATTTTGCCTTGTTGTTTTCAGAAATAACGTTAGGTTGAAAACGGTTGTAAATCAGAAGCGATCATTAATCAAACCTATTACATACGACTATTACAACTTACACGAGACTATTACAACTGAGTAATGCTGGCAGAGCAGAGATTAAAATAGCGCCTGTGGCTTTAAGAAAGCTTTCTGTGCAATCAGTGTTGTGATCAATTGATTTCTCAAAGATTATGTTGCGGAATTGACCTTTTTCGGGGGGAATTCTATAAAGTAAGGTTCTTTTGCTATTTCGCTCTTTAATCCCTACCAATATGAAGCTTTCTTACACCATTCAAGGTTTGCTCGAAGAACATCTCGAAACCCCCCTAGCGATCGAAACCTTGTTGGAGCGGACTGGTGAGCAGGGATTTGGTATTCTGAGTGGACTGCTAACCTTACCAATGTTGATTCCGGTTCCCATTCCATTAGCCGGATTTTCCACCTTAATGGGAGCAGGAACAATCCTGATGGGGTTGCAGTTAGCTTTAGGAGCCAAACAACCTTGGTTGCCCCGTCGAATTGCTCAATGGGAAATGTCGCCTAAGTTGTCCCAAGGGCTACTCAAAAATATTGAGCGAGTTCTCTATCCTGTTGAAAAGTTTTCTCAGACTCGATTGGTTCGTGTCAGTCATAATCAGAATATTCGTCGCTTAATTGGTCTTGGTATGGCTTGGAATGCTGTTTTGATGGCTTTGCCATTGCCCATTCCACTCACGAATTTATTACCTGCCTATACGATCGAAGCGTTAGTGATTGGCTTGTTGGAAGATGATGGGTTGTTAATGCTGATTGGCTTAGGAATGACGGCCTTGACTACTGTTTTCTTTGCTAGCATTGCCAGTGCCATCTGGATGATTTTTTGCCAAGCGATCGTGTATTTTCAAGGTTTATTTTAGTGCTTTTTTGTCTAGATAGGATTTTCAGTATTGGCTAGTTTCTCGTTGGCTAGTTCCTACGCAGCACAACGCGATCGTGCTCAACTTCGATAGAACTAACCGGAATTTCCGACAGAACTTGAGGCAAGGTACGGTTAATTTGGCTTTGAATTTGCTCAGGTGCTACCCCGACTCGCTGGGCAATTTGATCAAGGGAAAAACTGAGCTTACCTACTTTGACTCGAGTATTGGGATCAAGCTGAATTTGTCCATTAACCATGCGAGGCTGCCCTTCCAACCCAAGATAGATTTGCCGATCATGAAATCCAGGAATCCGTTGAATGGCTTCCTGGAGCAGTGCCTTTTCCTGGCGAGAAAGTTGGCTCTGCTGCAACGCTGCTAGATCCACTACAGCTCCTGCATGGAGTTGGTTGTTGTCAATTTCTGTATGGACCCCCTTAATGGCTGTGGAAGCTTTGACCTGCTGACTGATTTGAGCGATCGTAGCAGTTACCAGAACCTTAACGTCCGTTGAACTTAAACTAACGGATGAATTTTCTGGGCTGAGCGATCGTAGTTTTTGCTCGACTTGTTGAACTTCTGCTTGCAGTTCATTCGGGGCCAGAAGAGAGGTTTGCGCTTGGTTGCGATAGCCATCGGGCAAGCTCGTGGCTTGGTGGTAAGCGATCGCGAGTCCAACCCCCGCAGATCCCAGCACGCCTAACCCAATCAATGCGACTCGTTTCATCAGCATACAGCGTTCTTAACCAACAGGGCATTTAGTGAATACAAGTTATCTTCCGCTGATTCCAGAGAATGCCTCGGTTGGGAAGGAGCAGTATTGTCTACCCGATTGATCTTGTTGACCCGATTGATCGGTTATGCAGAGTTGAGAACAGGGGGTTGGGGCTAGGGCGTTTCCGATCGTCGTCTGCCAACTAACCGCTGACTTTGCTGAGAAAATCCATGGAACTAGACGTCAGTATTGCCGGGGCTGAATTTTCGATCATTTTCGATTCTAGTCAATAATTTGGGCATCCTATCACTACAGAAACAGTGCAACCTTGTGATCCTAACTCTGTCCGATCGAGGACAATTCTGCATGAAAAAAATTCTTGTTGTTGATGATGACACCACCCTCCGCACAGCCCTCAGTCGCTATTTAAGTAAGCGAGGGTATTGTGTTCAGGATGCGGCTTCTGGCCTAGATGCGCTAACGCTGTTTGAGCAGGATCCTCCAGATTTGATCGTTTCCGATGTGCTGATGCCGGAAATGGATGGCTATGAATTTTGCCGACGGGTACGGGCAAGCCGCATTGGGCAGCTCCTGCCATTTATTTTTCTATCCAGTCGCGCCGATGTTGAAGATCGCGTCCAGGGCCATTCTATGGGAGCAGATGATTATCTCATCAAACCCTTTGAACCCCGTGAACTTTTGGCCAAAATTGAAGCGCAGTTGGAACGTTCCCGACGAACCCATGCAGAAATCATTCGCCTACTCCAGCAAGTCAGTCACTCCCCGGAACCCCAAACTGTACCGCACCCTCTACCACTAACTCCTGCGGAAGAAAAAGTATTTTGGCAGGTCATCCAGGGTTATACCAATAAGCAAATCGGTGAACATCTCTTTGTCAGTCCCCGGACGGTGCAGACCCATCTCAGTAATATTCTGAACAAGTTGCAACTGGAAAACCGCTCGCAACTGGTTCGTTATGCCTTTGAACATGGCTATAAGCCTCCGGTAGAACGGGCTGTAGCTGAATCGATCGAGCCATAAAAAAAGAGCAGAGAAGGGATTTCTCTACTCTTAAGCTGATTAGGGCTAGTCACTCCGACTGCTTACGGTTGCGACTCATTCAGTGGGTGACCCATTCAGTGGGTGACTCATTAAGGTTGACGACAGACACGAAACTCATTCTTAAAATTCTGTGGCCCACTGTACCCAGAATTTTTGGCTAACTCAGCCAAGGTTTGCCGTCCTGAATAGTATTTACCACCAACCAACCAAGTGGGAAAGCCGGGAGCTTGTCCCGTTTGTTTAGAGGCCGCTTCTAAAGAGGTTTTACAAGTATTAACTTGGGCGTCCTTGCCGCCTTCTGCACATTCAACGTAATCCAGTTCCTTCATGGCCTCTTTGCCGAACAACTGCTTTTGTTCGCAGCAGTGGGGACACCAAAACGCACCATACATTTTGGCTCCGGACTGTTTAAGGTGTTTGGCCAACTGGACTTCCGATTCGCCTGAGGTGGCATCTACCAAGAAATAAACATTGCCCTGGGCGTCGCCGATCGTGCCAGCGCTAGCTGTATCCTGTTGTGGAGCATAGATAGCTAAGGTGCTTACCAGGGTTACCATACTAACAATCACGCCCATAAATGCCAGTTGACCCCGATCGTCCCAATCCCGCCCCAGTAAACACAACACGAACATAGCGGTGGCACAGATGGCAGAGAACAAACAGAAGGGACAAAGGCCCCCCCAGCCCAACGATCGTCCCCCAAAGACAAATTCCGAAAACATGACATACATTAAGTAGCCACTGAAGACCAGCATGGCCGTTGTGCCCAAAAACAGCAGGGGCCAAGTGCTATCTTCCAGTTTCTTGCGGGTAGACAGGCCATCTTCGCTCTGAAATAGCAAAGGACTGAGGGCTAAAACGGCGATCGCAAAATAAGCGAGGAGTCCGAACAGCGAAAGAGGCTGTCCAAAAACCGTAGCATAGCGGCTGCTTAGCACCGCACAAGTTTGGGTGGGGCAAGAATCACCTACGGCAAAAAAGCGTAGATAAGTTAAGTAAGCCGTATTGATCACCCCTAAGGTTGCGATTCCCCCAATGATTGGGCGTGACCAGCGATGGATCCAAGGCGTAGAGCGTCGGCGAATCATAGACTTTTTGACTAGAGATGATCAATCCTCAGTAGATCTTAAAAGTAGATCTCGAATTTGCTTGGGATCTCCCCATGTTCCTTGATTTTCTTGGGCAAGGCTTGTGAGCAAGGCGGTGCCAAGGAAACAAGACACCAAGCCACAACTCGGTTAAATTGCCCCGATGTCTAGTCAGGCAGCGCTGGATGTGGAAGGTGAGAGGAGAATCTAAAGCTCAGCTATGGTAAGCCATTTTCGAGCTACTAATCCTAGAAAACTTTGGGTAAGTTTGCCTCAAGCTTACTCTAAAACCGTCTGGAATGCCCTCTGCTACGTCTTGCCTTTCCGGTTGTCTGGAAAAGTTTCAGAAAATGTTGCGAAGGGGGTTGCAAAACTGAGAAGGGTTTGTTACTTTAATTAAGCGCTCACAAGAGAGCAAGCAAGCCGGGATAGCTCAGTCGGTAGAGCAGAGGACTGAAAATCCTCGTGTCGGCGGTTCAAGTCCGCCTCCTGGCATGGGTTTCAGCCATTTGAATAATCAAAAAAGTGATCTATCTCTGGGTAGGTTGCTTTTTTGTTAGAAGTCTGGCTTCACCTTGACTTTGGAGCGGCTGGCGTAGTGATCCCAAATAACTCGCGGGGTGTCACCGGCGAGGTAGGCCACATCCTGAATTGAAAAGCCTTCCTCCAATGCCAAGGTTATCCAGGTGTGACGGCAGTGGTACTGCGTCATGTATTCAAAGACTTTTTGTTCTTCGACTAACTCTTGGACGATCGGAAGCCAGTGGCGGGTCTGGAAGTTGTGATACTCAAGATGGCCCCCTTCAGCGCCCGGGAAGACGGGCAAAGCAATATCTCGATAGCCGGGATATTGACTCCTTAGTAGGTTGATGAGGCGATCGTGGCAGGGGAACCAGCGCTCTCGTTTGTTTTTGGTGGGCTGCTCTTTCTTGACATCGCAGCGGAAAGATACTTTGAAGTGGATTTCAGAGAAGTTGGGACGAACATGCTCCCAGCGCAGGCCAGATGCTTCTTCCGGCCTGCAACCCGTCCAAAACAAAAATTTCACCCATGGGGTGTAGTAGGACTGAAGTTCAGTGAAGCGGGTAATGATTACGTCACGCTCCTCAACCGTGAAGGCTTTGTAGTTATCCACTCCGTTGGTGACTTTGCGGAATTGGCGGTTCATTCCAGTGAAGGGACTGGACGGATAAAGATCGGAATCGAAGGCCCATTCACAGCAGGCGTTGAACTGCTGGATGATGCGGCGGGCGGATTCGGCGGAATAGGTAGAGCGCACCCAGTCTCGGATTTCTATGGAGGTGGTGAGGTTGGGGGGTAGCTTGGCTTCTAGGATGCGGCGGATTTTGGCGTAGTCTTTGGTGAGTGTGGAATAGGTGATTTGTGGCTTGCGGAATTCGGTGTAGGCAAGCCAGAGACTGAGCAGTTTTTTGGGTGTGATTTCGCGGGGGCGACGGCGGGACATGGCGTAGAAAATGCCGTGAGGCACTGAGGGAACCACGGCATGGAGGGAGATTTACGGATTGTGCCGAATGGCTACGGCTATTACAGGGACTGGGTTACGGCGCGTTTTCACGCCATTCGACGATGCCGTCTTGGTGGGTGATTTTCTGGTAGTTTTCCAAGACTGAAAGCAACTGGTCTACGGTTTGGGCGTTGGCTCCGTTGTTGCGTCCCCAGTTCTTTTTAAGTTCCCGGCTGGTAATGGTGCCCTTGGATTTGAGGTAGGACGTGAGGGAGTCGAGATATTCGGCCAGCTCAGGGTGATAGGTTTGGCCAGCGGGGTTTCCATGGGCGTCTAGTTCGGGGATGGAAGCCGGGTACCATTGGCCTTGGTGGAATATCAGGGCGGGATGGCGTAACCCTTCCAGGGAAGTTAACAACCGTTCCCGCAGTAGCTGGTTAGACTTGGTGCCTAGTTTGAGCATCCGATCGTCACCCATAGCCTTAGAGATGCCCTTCATGCCGGGGAAGATGATGGTGGCATCGTCGCGGGATTCTGCGCTGATGCCGATCGTTGCTCCAGCCAACTTGACGGAGACTAGACATAAACGCGCTTTGACTTTGCGGGTTGTGGTTGCGTACTTCATTAACCAGGGTTCATAGACTTTCTTGGCGTCCTTCACCTGAGAGAGCGTTGATAGGGTGTCTGGGCACTCCTCAAAGATTCTGAACATGGGTTCAAAGTCGTTTGCACCATCGCGATAACTGGATTCTCTGGAT
>MUGG01000063.1 GCA_002148405.1 Alkalinema sp. CACIAM 70d
ACGTCCTAATGTCGATGGCTTTAGCTATACAATCCCACTAAAAATATTGAAGAAAAAGATCCACAATTGCGATTTATTCACCATTGGATTAGTGAGTTGAAACCCTACGGCCTAAACGAGATTTTACGAGGCGACTTGTTAACAGAAAGCACCTACCCACAACCAATTCTCGATTGGGCAGAAACTCGCAAAGTCAATGGTAAAGTGGTTTCCAACCTACGCAAGCAAGTCAAGGAACGTCTGATTGCTGAAGGGGGAGAAGAATTTGAGAGTGCTCAAACAGCTAAACAAACCGTCGAGAAATATAGGCAATATCACGATCGAGAATACGGCACAATGACAGCTCGTTTAGCGGAGTCTGAAGAATAAACCCTTACCGCAATAATGGCCTGAGAGGTTGGTGGGCTGGCGATGCAGCCCGATCGATCGAACCTGTCAGTCGATCGAGGACTTGCTGCAATACCATTGCCGTCCAGTCGATATCAGCCTCCGTCGTATGGCGTCCCAGGGTTAACCGGATGCCTGTTTTTGCCACCCGATCGCTCCACCCTAAAGCCGTCAAAATAGGACTGGGCGTAATTTTACCGCTGCTACAGGCCGCCCCGGCACTGATGCCAATTCCCGCCAAATTCATCTGCCGCACCAGCGTTTTGCCACTCACCTGCTCACCATCGGCCTCCGGTAGACAAAAGCTGATATGGTGCGGCAGGCGATCGACTAAATCCCCTGTCGGCACCAAGGTTGAATCCGCCAACAAGTCGAACAAACGCTCGCGCAGCTGGGTTAATCGCGCAGTTTCCGTCGCCATTTCTGACAGAATCAGTTCTGCTGCCAGCCCAAATCCCGCGATCGCAGGCATGGCTTGGGTGCCCGATCGCAGCTTACCTTCCTGGCCACCCCCACCCAGTAGGGGCACCAATTCCACCCCCGGACGAACGTACAGAGCCCCAGCCCCCTGTGGCCCATAGAGTTTATGGCTGGACAGAGACAGGAGATCCACGGGTAACGTTTGCACATCGATCGCTAAACGGCCCGCCACCTGCACGGCATCGGTGTGGAACAGCACATTGTGGGCACGGGCGATCGCCCCCAATTCCGCGATTGGTTGCAGGGTGCCAATTTCACTTTGTCCCCAAATTAGGGAAATTAGCACTGTATTGGGCTGAATCGCGGCTTGCAGATCCGCTGGATCGATCCGTCCCGCTGAGTTCACCGGCAACCAAGTCACTTGCCAGCCTTCTCGCTCCAGTTGCTTGGCAGGTTCAGAAACGGCGGAATGCTCTACACTGGAAATAATTACATGCTGCGGCTGGCGGTACTGCCGAGCCACCCCAAAAATAGCCAGGTTATCGGACTCGGTGCCGCCGGACGTAAAGACGATCGCCTCCGCAGGTGCATTGACCAAACGAGCCACCTGCATCCGCGCCCGTTCCAACAGCGTGGCCGATCGATTGCCCCAGGTGTGCAAGCTAGAGGGGTTGCCCCATTGCTCCGCCATCACCTGCTGCATCAGAGAAATCACCTCCGATCGGGGGGGCGTAGTTGCACTATAGTCCAGGTAGATCTGCATGGAAATCGGTCTCCCATTCACGGCCATTTCTATTGTCTGCGGAGATGTCCGGAATTAGCGAATTTTTCTATGATGATATTAGAAGAATAATTGAAGTAACGGCCTGAATCAGGTTCTTCACTCTTGATTTCAGGCAGATTTCGATTCTTTTATCAAGCAATAATCTGCGGATTCCCCCCTAATTCTGGATCGATACTTTCTCATGATGGCTCGAATTCTAATTTTTGCTGGTCTTTCCATACTCCTATTCTCGTTACAATCTCCCGCCTGGGCCGATCTCAATGCCAAGGTTGTTTCCATCGGTGATGGCGACACGATCACCGTTCAACAGGGCAATGCAAAAACAACAGTGCGACTAGCCTGTATTGATGCGGCTGAAATGAAGCAAGGCAATTGGGGAGCACAGTCTAAGCGGCAGTTACAAAGCTTTTTACCGATCGGGCAAACGGTGAGAATCCGAGATGTGGAAAAGGATAAGTACGGTCGGTTAGTCGGTGAAATTTTTGTTGGAAATAAATCGATCAATTTAGAAATGGTGAATGCTGGCGAGGCCGTAGTCTATCGCCAATATCTGAGTGCCTGTCCCGATAATCAGCGCCAATACCTGAATGCGGAACGTTGGGCCAAGGCCGAAAAACGAGGGTTCTGGAATCAGGCCAATCCGGTCATGCCCTGGGATTTCCGCCATGGCAAATCGACCACCACACCCAGAACGCAGCCCCAACAGCAATTTCCAGCCTGTGTGAACTCGGATTGTGATTGTAAGGATTTCTCCAGCCGTGAGGAAGCTGAAGCGGTATTTCGCGCCTTTCCGGGTGATCCGTTTCGGCTAGATGGCGATCGGGATGGTATTCCCTGCGAGAGTTTGCGGTAAGGCTGAGGAGGGACGCATTGTTTTTTGTCCCTCCCATTTTGTCCTTCCTGCTAGGAGGATGGATTAGTGGAACCTTGGTTTGGGGTGCAAATTGCCCGGTCTACTGACTTGGGGCGACTGGCTTCGGTTTGAGCTGCCAAACTTGGTTCCACTCATCCTGAAAAACTAGATGACCTTGCCAAGGGTAAGTTGCTTCAAACCGATGGCGAAACTGCTCAGAAAGATTCATCATAAAAAGGCTCTGAAATCCCTCTGGAACCCCTCGATCGGGGAATGTGTCACTCACTTTCGGTAAAAGCCAAAAGTGAATTGTGGGATTGAGTAAATAACTCAGAGATACCATGCTGGCCGGATTGTAGATATCTCCATCGGTAACAACCAAAGGCCGATCGCTGCGATTCAAAATTTCTGCAATCTGTGCATAGTTAGAATTGACAACTTTATTCCACCAAGTATTGGCTTGGCTATAGACCCCACAAGAGCCAACGCCAGCCGCCATTAAACCAATGCACCCAGCGATGACCAGTCCCCGTTTCCATTTCGGAAAAACCGCCCAAGTTTTCAGGAGAAGGTGGGTGAAGCAATAAACTACAGCCAATTGAATCCCTATAAAGCAAGGAATCAGATAGCGATTTACTGTGAACCGTTGTCCGCCTAGGAGCAGATCAGGAAGTCCTAAAAGGAGAGTGGTTCCAGCAATCAAGGTTACTACAAATCCCCAAACTGCCTTGGAAGATGTTCGATATAGATTAAAGAGCGAGTATAGCTGAAGACTCAAGAATGGAATTGCACAGATATAAATCCATGGATTATTGAAACCAAAATTAAAATCTATAAAAATACGGCTGAAATTTGCAATAAAGAGTTCTAGGCTAGAAATCCATGGCAATGGAAGACCAATCCAATTCGTTGTCTGATGAAGGGTATCTTTAGAAACCACCATAAAATAAAGCCAAGGCGTGAAGAGTACGCCGACACCGATTAAGCTGACTAGGCAAGCAATAATCCGATTCCTACCGTCTAGCCATTCTTTCCAATTCACTGGTTTCCAGGTAAGCCGTTGTTTGAATGCAAGTAACTGTTGAAAAGTGAAGGATCGTCTCAAGCCACCCGATTGGGAACGGAGCGTTTTTCTATTGCCAGAAATGCAATCGACCAACAGAACATAGAAACAATGGCTGATTGCAATTCCTAAAGTAAAGAGGGATGTGTAGCTCGCAACTAGCATAGAAAGTGCGTACAGGCCCCAGTTTTGCCAGGAGGACGATCGGATCGCCTTGAGTAATAACGCACTACTTACCAGAACCAGTGCAGTCCATAGCCCATATTGCCGTGCCTCTTGTGCATAGATGAGGTGGACTGGAGACACCGCAAATACACCGATCGCCACCCAGCCATAGACCGCAGATCCAAAAAGCTCTAAACAGAGCCAATATAACGCTGGAAAAATCGCCAAACTCAAAAAAGCGGATAACCCACGAATGAAGGCGATTGAGGTTCCACCGAGCTTAGCGCCAGCGTAGATCAGCAGATAGTAGAGCGGTGGATGTTGGGCATCTTCCAGACCTTTGCGAACCAACATATCCTGTAAAGTCAGGGAGGGTGCAAAGTGCTGATAGGTTAATAAATCTTTCGCCTGTACAATTTTGCCGTTAAATAAATCTTTCGTCAGATATCGCCCTGGGTGAGCGGTGATCACGAGAGAGGTATAGACTTCATCGTGCCAATAGACCTTGCGATCGAGGTGTAGAAATCGGAAACAAATGGCCAAGATTAATCCAGCAATCCCAATCCAACGGACTACTTTCAAGAGCCGGGATCGCTGGGGGATCATACGCTGGGACATCATACAGAGTGAACCTGTGGATAGGACATGTCAGTGAAGGGAACTTGTGAAACTGCTCGGGGAACTTGATGGGAGAACGTAATGAGAGAACGTGAAAGTAACTAATAACTAGCTCAAAGCAGATCTAGATTATCAATTTTTCGGAATTCCCCTTGACAGATTTGAAGAAGCAGATTACACATGTAGTATAGAAATTAGTAGGTTAAGAGGTCGAGCCTTCTATGTTGCGTACTTTCTCCCATACCTTATCAAGCCACCGTAGCCAGCGTCCCAGCCTGGGAAGTTTTGGCGCGAGCGTAGGATCAGGCTTTGGGCGACTGTCTCAAGTCAGCGTAGAAAGCCATCCCGCGATCGATTGCCACAAACCCGCCATGGTAGGCGCGATCGAAGCCACGATCGACTCTGCGATCGAATCAACCATTTCCCGTCAAGATTGGGTCGGTGAAGGTCGGCCAAATCTAAGAACATATCTACCCAAAACGAATCGAAAATGCGGGGCACGCAGGCGAAAAGCGTGCTGATTAGTTCAAGCTAGTGCGACAAGCCCTAAGCCCCGCTCCTGGAACATGACCAGAGCGGGGCTCATTTTTTAGAGGAGTGTGAGCGATGCAACCGTTACACCGTCCACCCTATCCATCGATCCTCCAGAACACAGTCGTGGTGTTCTCCAAAAACTACCTGCCCCTGAGCCGCATCTCCATCAAACGGGCGATCGCGCTTCTCGTCACTGGACAGGCAGAACCCGTGGATTTCACAACCAACCAATGCTTTGAGGTACGCTCTCCCAACTTGGTTCTCCAGGTGCCTGAGCACATCCGCCTCACCTTTGGCAATCCAGAGCGGCATTGGAAAGTTCCTCCGGTCAATCGGCGTGGCGTACTACAACGAGATCATCACACCTGCCAATACTGCGGCAGCAAAAAGAAACTCACGCTAGACCACGTTATTCCCCGATCGAAGGGTGGCCAACACAGTTGGGACAACGTCGTTGCAGCTTGCGAGCAATGTAACGGCCAAAAGGGCGACAAACTTCTGCACGAAACTAGTATGAAGTTACGCAATCGGCCCAAAGCCCCGGTGCATCCAGCAGTCCTGTTCGCAGATCAATTTTGGAAGAATCAATCAGATTAAATCCCAGGAGGAACGGCCCGATCGGTCAATGAATTTAACAAATAATGCTACGAAGATTTCGAGCGTCAATGCAAGCGAGTCATGGAATAAAGTCTTGAAGTGATTTGTAAGAAATTGATTGTAGCAAAGTTTTTCATCCATTGCCGATCTTCGTCTCCTCCCAACGCCAAGGAGAAGACCCATGCTGAAACTGACCTACACTGACGTTGGATTAACCTTAGAGCGGTTGGCGGGTGCGCTGGAATCGGTGGTTGCTCAGCGCGTCATCTTAGCCATGCGAGTGGGACAAACCATATCGGTAGAACCCAGTCGGGCTGCGTTTCTCGTCCCGATCGATCACCCTTGCTTTAACCATCTGGTGCAAGCCATTCATGAAGTGCAAGGTCAAGAGATCAGCCTCTGTGTTGTAGATGATGATTTTGCGGAAATTAGCCTCCAAGGATTCTGGTTAGCAGCAACCCGCGAAGCCCACGAAGGGATGTTTATCTGCACCTTGGCCGATCGGGTCGAGTTCTTCATTCACAAACTCTGGCAAGCCGACCCTCGCAATCTCTCTTCGATCGCTCAATAGAAATAATGACGTGATCGTTGTTACTGGAGTAGACGCAAGGTGTATCCGGTAGAGATTTGCTACTACTCGATTTCTTAAACATCGATCGAGGATTGAACTGTTCGTCATCTTAAATCTATTGGGGATGTGAATTACTACGTCTCCAGTAGATTATGCTGCCAATTCTGGAAATTCAAAAATGCGTTTTCAGGAAATGCTGAAGTTCTGATTTCAGTAGGAAATGGCACGATCGACATACTACAAGTCGATCGCAGTCAAAGGGCGTTTATTTTGAGCAGGTCAAGGCTATTTAGATCACCTGAAAAGCTTTCACAATGAGCGATTTGATTAACTCTCAAAAAAACTCGAAAAAAATTTCCAAAACCCCTTGACACTTCCGAAAACCACAATGTAGTATATGTAGTATCAGGAAAGCGAAAAGGAGCCAACACAATGAAACGCTCAACCGCAGTCCTTCCATTCAACCCCACTCCTGGACAAGCATCTTCTACCTTGTCCCCTGAGCAACCACTAGCCTCCAGTCAAAAACGCAGGTACGCAGGTGCTCAACCCACCGAGCAGGGGTTTCAAAAATCAAAACGGTTGAACCAAGAAAAAACAGCAGAAGCCTTTCGGCGAGTAGCAACCATCTATACGCTGGAGCGACGGTGCTTCTTCTAGAGAACTGAACGGCGCGATCGTATTGCGCAATCCATCTTTAAATTTTTCCAACACTCACTTGAACCTTGAAAATTCAATAAATTTAAATGCCACAATTTCTGAAGTGTGAACGATGAAGGCTGAAGTCGGAACTGACAAGTCCATTCAAACTTCTTGATTCCTTCTCGTTCATACTTTCTCTGGGGATGTAGCTTAGCGGCTAAAGCGCTTGTCTGTCGAACAAGAGATCGCGGGTTCGAATCCCGTCTTCCTCGCCTTGAGTCCAAAACGGTGTTGTTTTGCGTGTCTCGTTGCAACACCTAGACTCTCCCAGCCTCGTGGACGACTAGAAAAGTCGCGCTGATTCTCAGTCAGCGAGAAGCGGGTGCAACTCCCGTCGGGGCTCCCAATCTTATCCAGGTAGCCAAGTAGTAAGGCGATGGTCTGCAAAACCATTCATCGTGGGTGCAATTCCCACTCTGGATTCCAATGCAGTGTAGCTCAATAGCGGAGCAGCAAGCTCATAACTTGACGGGTGTGGGTGCAATTCCCACCACTGCGACCAAACCGGAATCGCGTAATGGTCTAAGCGCGTCGGTCTCCAAAACCGAAAGTCTGGGTTCAAATCCTAGTTCCGGTGTGGGCTGTATAGCCCTTCTAGAAATGGCTCCGTGCCCTAAATCAAGAAGCCTACAAACTGGTAACAATTGATCTGAAAAATCAATGAGTTGGTTCGAATCCAACAGCCTCCACCAAATTGATTCCTACAACATTAGTTCAATGGATTCATCGGACAGGGAGGCTGAAAAAAACAGCTTCTTAAACTTGCACGGAGCCTCTAACCTGGTGCTGTAGACAAATTGGTAAAGTCACAGGGCTTTCAATCCTGGGTTTGCGGGTTCGATCCCCGTCAGCACTGCCAAATTTTTATCTGGGTCAGTATCCAAGCCTGGTTGAAGGAAGCCGTCTGTAAAACGGATGCTCATTGCCGCGTAGGTTCAAATCCTACCTGACCTATCGGTGGTTGTGGCCATCGAAATTGAGTGGAGAATAAATCGATCGGGCGATCGGCGCTGTTTGCTAAACAGATGGGGTTAGTTGCCTGTGGTTCGAGTCCACTGTTCTCCGCCTTGAGAATGTGGTGTAGTTGGATAACACGTTGGTCTACGAAACCAAAGACTGTAGGTTCAAGCCCTACCATTCTCGTTGTTAGGAATGTTGCTCCTTGCATTTCTAACATTATTTCCCCCGGTAGCTCAGTTGGTAGTAGCGCCTGTCTGAAGAACAGGAGGTCGTCGGATCGAGACCGACCTGGGGGGCTGGGTTTGCAGCCCATCTATTGGAGTGTAGTTCAACGGGTAGAACGCCTGACTGTTAATCAGGTAGTTAGAGGTATCTGCTTCGCAGACGCTAACGCGAACGATTCCTCTCACTCCAGCCTATTGGGGTATGGCTTAATGGCAAAGCACTCGGCTGATAACCGAGCGATCGTTGGTTCGATTCCAACTACCCCAACCATTCCTTGCCGGATCGACTAATGGCAGGTCGCAGTGCTCTGAACACTGAAATGTAGGTTCGACCCCTACTCTGGCAACCAACTTAGTCCTGTGGTGTAACTGGCAACATCCTTCACTTTGAATGAAGAGAGTCTAGGTTCGAGACCTAGCAGGACTGTCGGGAGGATAGACGCTTGTAGAGAGACACAACACTAGCCTCCTGTTATTTGCCCTTGTGACGGAACAGAATACGTACTGCGCTTAGAACGCAGGTTTTGCAGGTGCAAGTCCTGTCAAGGGTACTGGGTCATTGACCCCAATTAAAGCTCCTGTGGCGAAACGGAAAACGCAGCTAGTTCAAACCTAGTGTAATTGTGAGTTCGACTCTCACCAGGAGTATGGGAAGTGTGGGTACAGTTCATCGCGCGATCGTACTTCCCTGCAAACTCTCGTAGCCCAATGGGTAGAGGCGGCTGTCTTAGAAACAGTCTAGGTATCGGTTCAAGTCCGATCGAGAGTACCAAACATCGGGATGTAATTCAGCGGCCAGAAGCCTTGGTTTGGGGCCAAGGAGTCGCAGGTTCGAATCCTGCCATCCCGACCATTTGCCCTTGTGACGGAACGGTATACGTCCTGTGGTCAGAACGCAGGTTTTGTGGGTTCAAATCCCACCAAGGGTACTGGGGAATTCCCCAAATGATGCTCCTGTGGCGGAACGGTAGACGCGCTAGGTCGAGAACTTAGATGCTATGGGTTCAAATCCCATCAGGAGTACTAAACCTGAGTCGTTGGCAGAGCGGTTATGCAACCGGCTTTTAACCGGTATCATCTG
Source organism: Alkalinema sp. CACIAM 70d (assembly GCA_002148405.1). GTDB lineage: Bacteria > Cyanobacteriota > Cyanobacteriia > Leptolyngbyales > Leptolyngbyaceae > Alkalinema. The sequence continues at coordinate 8,960 of MUGG01000063.1, forward strand.
GGTTCGACCCCCAGGCGACTCACCACACAAATTTTGAGATTAAGCGGGCTATTAGCTAAGTGGTAAAGCAGCCGCCTCTTAAGCGGAAGAGCGTAGGTTCAAATCCTACATAGCCCACTGGGAAAATAACTCACTGGAAAGTATTTCCCAATTTCACATATCGTATTTGCCCCTGTAACCCAATTGGTAAGAGGTGCCAAACTTAAAATTTGGATGTTGTGGGTTCGAGTCCCACTAGGGGTATCGCGGAGATAGAGCTACGGTGCGCTCGGCAGTCTCATAAGCTGTCATTTACCAGGTTCAACTCCTGGCTCCGCAACCAATCATGCTGGTGTAGCTCAACTTGGCAGAGCGGCTGTCTTGTAAACAGCGGGTTGCAGGTTCGATTCCTGTCTCCAGCTCCTTCGTTCATATTATTCAGGGTAAAACTATGCTTTCTACTATTGTAATCCTAGGCTTTTTCGCTAGTATTCCAAGTCTTTATCTCGTTATGCTTAATTACTTGTTTGAAAAGCCTTCCTAGAATGACATCGGTTATTCGCGATCGTGGTGTAATGGACAAGCATATGGGTCTTCCAATCCTTTGGTACGAGTTCGAATCTCGTCGATCGCTTAGCAAATCATTTTGGTTTGCTGCCAATGCGGATGTGGTGTAGCGGCAACATCAAGGCGTGCCAAGTCTTAGTCACGGGTTCAAATCCCGTCTTCCGCTCTCGTCGCCCTGTAGCTCAATGGTGGAGCAAGTGTCTTACAAACACGAGGCTGTAGGTTCAAGTCCTACCGGGGTGACCAAACTTTGGGATTGTAGCTCAATCGGAAGAGCATCGGTCTTCGGAACCGAGGGTTGTAGGTTCGAGTCCTACCAATCTCGCCTCGTGGGAATGTCGCCTAATGGGAAGGGCATCGATCTTCTAAATCGACCTGTGTAGGTTCAAATCCTACCATTCCTGCCAAAACATGGGTCCGTAGCTTAATTGGGAAAGCGTCTACCTTGCAAGTAGGAAGATATCGGTATCTGCTGCGCAGACGCGAACGCGAACAACTCCGATCGGAATCCACCAAACCACATCTAATCCTGGGGCTGTAACTCAATTGGAAGAGTATCTGTTTTGCACACAGAAGGTTAGGGGTTCGAGTCCCCTCAGTTCCACTGTGACTGAATCCGAAGTGGTCGAGGAACTAGTCTGTGAATCTAGTGTTAGCGAGTTCGAGTCTCGTCAGTCACCCCAAATGGAAGCTACTGCTAATGGTTTAGCAATCTGTCTCGAAAACAGAAGTATAGCAGCGCTATAGGAGTTCGATTCTTCTAGCTTCCGCCTTGGAGAGTACGGCCAATGGTTGGCAAATCGTCTTGAAAACGATCGCAGTTTTTAACTTGGGGGTTCAATTCCTCTACTCTCCGCTAGCTATCTCTGCATAAGCCATGGCTGATGGGAGAGATAGTGAATTACGCGAATTCGGTGTATTTAAAAATCTAGTTCGCCCCTTGAAATGTGTGAAGGAGCCACCCATGACGACCCGTCAATTCTTTCAATCTAAGCAAGCAGGGCATTTCGACTACACCCTGCGAAAGCAGACGGGTGGCCCTGGACAATATGCAAGGGTAATCGGTTATGTCGAAGCTTGCGATGAAAATTTCATCTTTGAAAATCGCATCACTGGTGGCACAATTCCCACGGAATTTATTAAATCCTGTGAGCAAGGCTTCCGAGATGCGACAAGTGCAGGAGTTTTAGCGGGTTATCCCGTGGTGGGTGTAAAGGTTGTCCTGACTGGTGGCGATTTCCATCCGAATGACTCCAACGATCGGGCTTTCCGTTTTGCTGCTTGCCAAGCCTTCTATCAAGGCATGGGCACTGTGGATGCGGTCATTATTGAGCCGATCATGGATGTCCGGGTAACGATACCGAATGATTGTATTGGATCTGTACAAGGAGATTTGATGAAGCGTCGGGGCATGCTGCAAAACATGAATAGCGATGGCAAGGAGACTGAGCTAACGGTTCAAGTTCCGTTGTCTGAGATGTTTGGTTATGCGACACAACTACGATCGCTGACTTCAGGAAAAGGTAATTTTTCTATGACTCCGAACAACTATCAACCTGTACCCGCCCATGTTCAGGCAGCGTTGATTGCTAAAGCATAAACCTGACTTCTATTGTGTATAACTCCGTGCCCTTATTTGTGAAGCTTACATACGTCCCTTAGGAAGGGGTGATTGCAGGTTCGAGTCCTGCCGACGGCTGAATGCCGTCGTGGCCTAATTGGAAAAGGCACCTAGTATCAAACAGCTTTGCTAACTTGCACGGAGTTCCCCAATTTTCTGATTGGTAAATTGTGATTTAACTGGCAATGCCAAAGGTACTGGAAGGTGCCGCTGATGGTTGGCAACTGGTTTGGAAAACCAGGGTGGGTTAATGCCTAAGGGTTCGATTCCTTCTCCTTCCGTCACTCCGTACCCTAATGAGTGAAGCTTACATACGTAACCCAAACTGTTGGTTGTAGGTTCGAGTCCTACTTACCCGGCCTGACGGGTAATAGCTCAATTGGTAGAGTAGCAGGAAGTATATTTTGCTTTGCCTAACTTGTACGGAGTTTTCAACATTAGTCACAAAAAATACATCTCAATAATCAAGAAAAATAATTACGTAATAACAAGGAGGTGAGAACAATGCCCAATATTTTTGAAGTCGGTGGAAAAGTACGGGATGAATTGCTGGGCTTAAAGAGTAAAGATGCTGATTTCGCATTTGTTCTCACTTCCGCAGAGGCTGAGGGGAAATCGATCGAACAAGCCTTTGAGTTCATGAGCGATTGGATGCAGGCCCAAGGCTTTCAGATTTTTCTGAGTACGCCGGATTGCTTAACGATTCGCGCTAAGTTCTGTAACTCGACCCAAACAGCAGACTTTGTGTTAGCAAGGCGGGAATTAAAATACATGCCTGGAACTCGCAAACCCATTGTTGTGCCTGGTTCGTTAGCCGATGATTTGCAGCGACGGGATTTTACGGTGAACGCGATCGCCCGATCGGAGCAGGGGGAACTGGTAGACCTATTCGAAGGCCAAAAAGACCTAGCAGATAAAGTCTTACGAACACCTCTTGATCCAATGGTGACGTTGGCTGACGACCCGTTGCGGGCGTTGCGAGCAGTACGATTTTCGGTCAAGTTAGGATTTCGTATGGCAACCGATTTAGTGGAGGCTTTGCATAATCCTGAGTTACCGGAGTTGATGGCCGTTGTCAGTACCGATCGGGTACGCGAAGAACTCGCCAAAGCCATGAAAGCTGATACTTGGGCAACGCTCAAGTTGTTACAACGGTTGCCAGAAACCTTGGTCCGCGATTGGTTAGAACGTCCTGGAATGTGGTTGATGCCAACGGTGAAACAGTAAATTGTCAATACAGAGTGTATTTCTAAAAATATAGAAATACACTCATTAAATTTTCAAGTATCAATGTAAATTAAATCTCTAAATATATTGTATCGATAGCTAACTTGAATTTCGTGCCCTAACCGCAAAAGCCTACATACTCTCGCATAACGATCCTAAGGTAGCGACATTCAGGCGACTGAACTAGCGATATATCGCCGCATCTCCTGTAGATAAAGCGATCGTGCCCACTGCCCCACAAGGTAAGAGCGATCGTCAGTACAAATGCTTTTACAACTTGCACGAAGCTAATCTACCCTGATGTCTCTTGTTCAATAATTGCTTTGATTTCATCAGCATTAATGTTTACTTGCTCGGATTTGGGATAAATACTCAAAAGGATAATGCCGTCTACAGTTTGAAGATAGTAAATCAGACGATATCCACCACTTTTGCCTTTCTGAAGATCACTGTTACGAATTCGGACTTTGAAGACAGCATAGCCAACATTAGGGATTTGATCGCCAATGATTTCACCACTTTGAAGCTGCTCAATGATGGGCTGTACATCTTGGTAAATGCTGCGGTACTTTTTGGCCAATGTGCGTAAATTTCGAATGAAACTCTTGGCAGCTTCAACCCGAATCATCGACTGCTCAGTCATGCTCAATTCCTTCCCACATTTGCGAGACAGGCACCGTTTGTCCGGTCATTGCTTCATGCCAAGCCTGCTGAAAGTCAGATAAAATCTCTTCTTTCGTCATCAAATCATCTTCCGACTCGTCTTCCTCCGCAATCAAAACAATGACCTCAACGCGACCCTTGATATTGAGCAGGGGCCGATCGAGGTTAATCTGTCCATCTTGATTGATCCTACCTGTCGCTTTCACTGCTCGCATAATACTTACCCCAGTCCATCTTCCAAAATTATAGCTAGTCTCGTAGAGGATTAGGGTATCGGGTACACAAAGAACTCGGTAAAGCCATGAAAGCCAATACTGGGGTAAGGCTCAAGTTGCTGCAACGGTTGTCAAAAGCTTGGGTGTGCGATTAGCTGAAATGACCTGGAATGTGGCTAATACCAACATTCAAAGTCTAAATTGTGAAATATTAGCTATCTTACGATTGAAGTACAAAATACTAGATTATTTGGGCAAGTTTCGCCAAATATTAGCGATCTTTTCTTCCGCATCATCATATTGAGCTTCAAGTATTAAACATTGAATCTCTTGCATTTTAATAGGATCAACACTCTCCCGTGTAATCCATGGCTGGCGATTAGTTGAAATTGATAGACTCTTCAGATCCGGAGTCCAGTCAGGTAATAACTCACCACTCAACTTAATGGGTGACCGATGCAGATAAGAATTTTTGATGACACATGACATTAATAAATAGCCAAAAATTCGACGAATTTTGTCTTCCCTTGAGCTAGGTTTTGAGAAAGTTTTTAACATACCGCGACAAACTTTGCACCATATTAAATAAAAGTGCTCTTCGTAAAGACTGCCATTGTAACTACCATTTTCTCGGAATGTTTCAAGAATACTGAGCGTACGTGCTGCTAGGTAATCACTGCGTAAATCTAGCTCCACTAGAAGCCGTATCCCAGAAGTTTGATTAATAGATTTAATCGCCTGAACATCTTCATGGCGTGGAATACCTTGAGATATATGGGTGATTTCATGCAGGAAATAGATGCTCAGAGCTAAACTCAACCAGTCATCAGAGGAGTAAGGCTCCAAATGCATTCTATCTTGCAGGGCAAAATCAGCTAGCTTAAGGAAAACATTTAGATTTAAATATGCTATTGTGCGTTCTACGACAATGCCTCGATCCTGAATATCAGCAATAACGATGTGTTTAATGTCCAACATAGGGCGAAGAACATCTTTAGTACATGCATCAAGTCGGGTAAGACGCTGGCGTTGTTCTTTCAAACGAGAAATATTATCTGCGAAGTGATTCAATGCATTGATTACTCTGTGATCTTTGATCAACCGGGTCAAATGAAGCCGAGAAGCTTCATCTAAATTATCTAATTGGGCATCGATCGGTAGTACAGCAGTAGAAACTGACTCTCCAGAAAAAGGTAATGTTGGAGATCTAAGTCTACAAGGCGGTAACTGCGTTGAAATGTGTGAATTTTCTCCAACTAGTCGAAGTAGACCTTTCCGTTTTAGGGAGTTGCTTGAATCTTTTGCCCAAGAATGTGAAGAGTTGTCTTGTGAAAACATTATCTAGTGAGAAGCAATGTCTAGAGGGTATGAGGCTGCATATAGTGTATCTTGCTTAAAGGCGACACTATATGTAGTACACAAGATACTCATCCCCCCTATTTTTGTCAAGTAGAGTATCAATCGATTTTTATTAATTTTTGTTAATTTATTGTAAAGGCTTAATGTGTTAACTGTGATTCTACTCAACCATAATTTCTATTCAAAAAGGATTTAATACGGATTTAGCCATGATATATGCCTATCTCTTTGGAATCTCAGTCGATATACCTTTTGGATGAATATTTGCTGAGAGGGCCTTGGTATTGTCTGGAACGACGGTGAGGAGCTTGGATTGCCTTTACTGCGTTATATTGCCAGAGGATCTAGACATGACGGACGAGATTAGAAATCAACTCACCACTGCCGATGGCGTTCCCGTTGCAGATAACCAAAACTCCCTAACGGCTGGCCCTAGAGGCCCGGTTGTGATTTACGACTATGTTCTTCAGGAAAAGCTGGGACACTTCAACCGCGAACGAATTCCTGAACGAGTTGTCCATGCCAAGGGAGCTGGAGCGTTTGGTACCTTTACTGTAACGAACGATATTACCCAGTACACCAAGGCAAAGCTACTCAGCGAAGTTGGGAAACAGACTCCCGTGCTAGCTCGATTTTCCACAGTGGGTGGCGAAAAAGGATCAGCTGATGCAGAGCGGGATCCTAGAGGCTTTTCTCTTAAGTTCTACACAGAGGAAGGCAATTGGGATATGGTGGGCAACAATACGCCCGTCTTTTTTGTTCGGGATGCCATCAAGTTTCCTGACTTCATCCATACCCAAAAGCGCTGCCCTGCCAACAACTTGAAGGGGGCAGAACCCCGTTGGGATTACTGGTCACTCAGCCCAGAAGCTCTGCACCAAGTCTTGATTCTGTACTCCGATCGTGGCATCCCCAAGAGCTTCCGCCACATGAACGGTTACGGCAGCCACACCTACAGTTTCATCAATGACGCCAACGAACGGGTCTGGGTCAAGTTCCATTTCAAAACTCAGCAAGGTATCGAAAATCTAACGGAACAGGAATCCGCCAAAATTAAAGGCGAAGATCCTGATCATGCAACGCGGGATTTATCAACTGCGATCGAGCAAGGAGATTACCCCCGTTGGAAGTTCTGCATTCAGGTTATGACCCAGGAACAGGCAGAAAGCCACCCAGATAATCCATTTGACCTCACCAAAGTCTGGAAACACGCAGATTACCCTCTGATTGAAGTCGGGATTTTAGAGTTAAATCGCAATCCCGTGAACTACTTTGCAGAGATTGAGCAATCCGCCTTTTCACCTAGCGCGATCGTTCCTGGCATTGGATTTTCTCCAGATAAGGTACTGATGGCACGGGTAATGAGCTATGCCGATGCTCACCGCTACCGTTTAGGCGTGAACTATCAGCAGCTCCCAGTTAATGCGCCGAAATGTCCCTTCATACATTATCAACGGGACGGGTTCATGGCGTTAGGCGACAACGGCGGTAGTGGCCCCAACTACGAACCTAATAGTAAAGCTGAGGCTCCCAAACAGAATCCAGCCTATGCAGAACCTGCTATGGATATTGCAATGGAGGCGATCGATCGCTATGACCATCGCGAAGGTAATGACGACTTCAGCCAAGCTGGAGATCTCTATCGGTTAATGAAACCGGATGCTCAAGAACGCTTAGTAGACAATCTGGTGAACAGTGCGACAGGTTTAGCTCAGGTAGAGCAGGCTATCCAAATGCGACAACTTTGTCAATTTTTCCGAGCCGATGTGAATCTAGGCCGTCAGGTTGCAAAAGCATTGGGAATTGAAATTGATCCAGCCATGCTGTCCGGTTTGGGGGATAAACCCATGAGTTACGCTAAAGTCTAACAAAGATAATAAGATTGAACTTTGATATCGTAGGTTCAATCGGTACCACGAAGTTTCCAAACCGCTAAAAGCCGCTATAAATAATCTTGCTCACCGCAATTCTGCGCAGGATTATCTATGGCGGTTTGCTTTAGCATTAAGAGAGTCTACATGCTCATGCCACGAGTGCATAACCTGGGCTCTCCCGAACCTAAAGTGAAACAGTGACACCCAGCAAAAATCTGATACCGTTATTCTGCTTGTAGCTTTCTTACCTACGGTGCTCTCTGAATATGCTTAACCCCCAACAGATACTCAGTTTTTCCACGATCGCGCTTGCATGCCTAGCCCATCCAGTACTCGCCGTAGCTGTCCCCAAAGCTGCCCCTGCTTCTCTGCCACCGATAACCCAGCTTAATCAACAAAAAATGCCAGAACCAAAAGTCTCAGAACCGAAAACACCAGAGCTTATCACTATTCGGACGGGGATTGAGATTGAGCAGTTTCAGCAGCAGCGAGTCAGGCTTTTAGGACAATACAAAGCAACCCGACGCAAACCCAATCCCATGAATACTGGGATTATCGGATTTAAAGGAGATTACATCACAGCAAGAATTGTTCTGCAAGATGGAACTGAAGTGGGAATTAATTCACCCATGATGAAGCAATCACTACGATCGGAAAAAGAAGTGCAGCAATACGATCAAAAACAAGTTGAAGTCATTGGTCGCCTGGAAATGCTAGAAAATTCAACGGAAAATCGTCGATCGCAACTGTATATTGAGCTAGAGAGCATTCATCTGCCTTCCGAGCCACCCAATTAGTCACCCAATTACGAAACAGTCAGCGGAGGTACTCGCCTATGACCCAAAACCTGACAGGCGTAACCCTCATTGTTCCAGCGGGAACCCAAGTGGTTAGCCAAGTAGCCATTGCCAACCATTGTCTCCAGGGAACTGTCGGCGTCATCACCCAAGTCCCGACCGATGGCAACCATGTCTATCGCATCAAGTTACCCACTGGCGCAGAAATCAATCTGAAACGCCATGAATTTAGTATTCGCAAACAATTTCAATCCGTAGGTATGACCGATCGTGTTGCTGACTCCGACCTGATGCAATTTGTGATTTATCGCTGTATCATCGGTTCCCGCGCCTATGGGTTGGATGACGAGGCTTCTGATGTCGATCGCCGGGGAATTTATCTCCCCCCTGCCGATTTGCACTGGGCCATGTATGGTGTGCCAGAACAATTGGAAAACAAAGCGAATGAGGAATGCTATTGGGAATTGCAAAAGTTTCTGGTTCTTGCCCTCAAAGCCAATCCCAACGTATTAGAGTGTTTATACTCTCCCCTGGTTGAAACCTGTAACCCGATTGCCGCAGAGTTGTTGGAAATGCGATCGATCTTTCTTTCGCAACTGATTTACCAAACCTACAATAGCTACGTTCTGTCCCAATTTAAAAAGATGGAACAGGATTTACGCAATCAAGGAATGGTGCGGCCCAAACATGCCATGCATTTAATCCGACTGCTGCTTTCAGGCATTACGATTCTGCGAGAAGGGTTTGTTCCGGTGCAAGTGGCCGATCACCGGGACGCATTGTTGGCAATTAAATACCAGCAAATGTCCTGGGAGGCCGTCAATGCGTGGCGGTTACAATTGCATGGGGAATTTGATCGAGCCTTTCGCCAAACCCAGCTTCCCGAACGGCCAGACTACGATCGGGCCAATGCCTTTCTCATCCAGGCACGACGATCGCGGGTTTAAGTTCATAGCAATTAGGTGTTGATCTAGGAGGTTACGATGATCTCGATCGAGGTTCAAGAAAAACTCACCCAAATCGTGGCTTCCCAACCCTATCCCTTGGTGTTCGCCACCGTGAGCGGTGCCCATCTCTACGGCTTTCCTTCCCCAGATTCTGACTACGATCTACGCGGGGTGCATCTGTTGCCCTTGCGGGAACTGGTTGGCTTGCGTACAGGCCAAGAAACGATCGAAGTCTCGCAACAGTTGCCCGATTTGGAATTGGATCTCGTCACCCATGAGTTGAAAAAATTTATGGGATTGCTGCTGCGGCGCAATGGTTATGTGTTGGAGCAGTTACTTTCGCCGTTGGTGATCCACAGTTCCTCGGTGCATGAAGAATTATGTGCGATCGCACCGGATTGCATCACTCGGCACCACAGTCACCATTACCTCGGATTCGCCCAAACCCAATGGCGACTGTTTAGCCAAGGCAATCCGCTGAAGGTGAAACCTTTGCTGTATGTCTATCGCGTCTTGCTCACGGGAATTCATCTGATGCAAACGGGAGTCGTGGAAGCCAATTTGGTGACTTTGAATCAGCAGTTTCAGTTGGCTTACTTGGATGACTTAATTGCCCAGAAAGTGACAGGCACCGAGAAAGGTGAACTGTCCGCTGCCGATTTGGAATTTCACCACCAGGAATTTACGCGATTACTCACTGAACTGGAAACTGCCCGCGATCGGAGTCACTTGGCCAATGAACCCACCGCAGAAGCGGCATTAAACGATTTACTGTTACGGGTGCGTTTAGGTTCCTAAATAGAAGCCGTGGATTGCTAGGCAAGAACAATGCTTGGTAATCCACAAAAATGCTTTAAGACGAATTTCAAGTTTCAAGAAATCTGTTGTTTTATACGAAATCAGCAGGCTAAACGTCTGATGGGTCAACGCCTAGCTCGCGCAGTTTAGCTGCCAAGCGCTCTGCCCGTTGGTGCTCCTGGTCTGCCCGTTCATCTCCAGTCAAAAGTAAATTGCCGGCACTATCCCACCACCGCAGCCAAGGCAAATTCTGATTGAAAAACACGCCCTGCCAAATGCCTAATTCAACGCCTAAATTGGGAATCGGATAATGCCCCCGATCGTTGGGCGACAATTGTTGATAGCGATTACCAATCAGTTCATAGACCTCAACCGACGCCCGATCGACCTCATAAATGGCATAGAACGGAATCCGAATGGCCTGCTCATAGACCCAAAACTTACCCGCTTGCGCTTCGTTATTGTCAAAGGGGGAAGTCCTATCGCGTTCTTCGGTTCCGTCTCCAGACACAAACTGGATCGCGATTAGCGGCGCAATAACTTCCTTCCACATGACATAGGAGCGTCGCCGTTCCCCATCTAGCAAGGGCGCGACATTGGGCACATAAAACCAATCCGGGGCTTCTGCGCCTCGCTCCGGTGGGTCAACCAAGCGCCAATAAATCCCGCAATCCTGACCGATCGCATATTGCCCATCTGGGTGCAACGCCTGCAAAACAGGCTGAATGGAACTGGTGAGTAACAAACTCTGAGGATGTTCTTGAAAGTTCTTCACAAAGGTTCCATCGGACTCAGGTAGCTGCTTGTGATCCGGCAGAGATAGTTGGGGCGGTGAGTTGGCGATCGTCATAGCTGTGACTCCACACAAGACAATCCACGGGAATTGTGTTTATTTTAGCGCATTCTCCTCAGCGGGCAGGTATGTCGATCGAGGCCATTCAACCAGACAGCACACTCCATCCCTGGAATTGCGCCTGAAAATGAGCTGTGATACAAAGAGCGATAATTAAACACACGAAATTAAATACACTATGATTGAGCGTGGGCTAAGATGTATTGAGTCATATCATTTAATGTGATCAACTTCCCATAATCGGTTTCTGGAATCTCAACACCAAATTCCTCATTTAGCCCAATCATAAAATTGAGAAAATCATAGGAATCAATTCCTAGCGTTTCTCGAACATCATCCTCCTGGCCTAAAGCTTCTGGGGAAGAATCCGGAGCAATATTCTTCAAGAGCTTGAAGATTGTTTCCTTAATTTGAATTTCAGTAATGGCCATTTTTTCACCACTCATTTATTAAACAATTATCAATCTGTGTTCTTACAGTTTCTCAACTGCTTGCAGATGTGTGTTGATTGCTTGCAAAAATCTTGCACCAATTATTCCATCGGTTGCACGATGATCCCCTGCCAACGTTGCGGTTAGAACCGGACGAACATCGAGCATGCCTCGTTCTGCCCAAGGCTGCTCAGCAATTTTGCCGAAACCGACTAACGCAACTTGGGGTGGATAGATCACACCGTAGACCTTTTCAACGCCAATATCTCCCAGGCTCGTCAGCGTGATTGTCGCATCAGAGAGTTCTGAACTGCGCAGATGTCCGCCTCTGGTTCGTTCGATCAAGTCGCGCAGGGCTGCCATCAGTTCATCAAGGCTTTTGAGATCCGCATGGTGGATTGCAGGTGTGACTAAACCCCCTTGCCGTAAGGAAATCGCAAAACCGATGTGAATGGCTTCTTGGACTTGAAGCTGATCATCTATCCAATATCCATTCAATTCTGGAACGTCGGTTAATGCCTTTGCGACTGCTTTGATCAGCAGAACGACAGGTAAGATGCGTTCTTTGATCGATCGCTTCTGGTTCTCTGCCTCTAACCATTGCAGTGCATGGCTCATATCGATCCGAGTTTCTAGATAGTAATGTGGAATATCGCGATTGGAGCGGGACATGGCAGCCGCGATCGCCCGTCGCATTCCGGCCTGAAAATCAGTGGTCGTCGGTTTCGCTTCCGGCGATTTTGCTTCCGGCGGTGGAGCGACGACTTTTTCTGCTGGCTTCGGTGCTGGTTGCAGTTTTTTTGCAGCTTCTTCCACATCCATTTGGTGAATGGCACCATCGGCTCCAGCTCCTTTCACCTGGGTTAAGTCCACGTCCAGTTCGGCAGCTAACTTGCGAGCTAGGGGCGAAACACGCAAGCGTTCTTCTCGGGGGAGTTCTGGTACTGGAATCGTAGGTGATTCAATTGCAGGAGGGGGGCTGGGTGTTTCGCGATCGGTGACCGCGATCGTTTCTTTTTCTACACCGTCTTCTAATTTCAGTCTCGCCATTGGCGTTCCTACAGGCACTTTGGTATCCGGTTCAAGCAGAAGCTCTTCAACAATGCAATTCTCAAAGACCTCAATTTCCATGATGCCTTTATCGGTTTCCACATCTGCAATGATGTCACCATGCTTGAGATGATCGCCGGGTTTGACTTTCCACGCGACTAAGGTACCAGTTCTCATATCTGCCCCTAAACTGGGCATCCGAAATTCAGCCATGTCTCGTCACCATCCTCCGTACTGTATTGACGATCGTGGCAGCTTGGGGCAAGGCAGCTTGCTCTAAATGACTGGCATAGGGCACGGGAACCTCGGCTGCACAAATTCGCTCCACCGGGTCATCTAGGTCATAAAACGCTTTTTCCGTAATGCGAGCGCTAATTTCGGCGGAGATGCTGCCACTGCGCCAGCCTTCATCAATAATGACGGCTCGATGGGTTTTAGCAACAGAGTTGAGAAATGTAGCCTCATCAAGGGGACGAAGCACCCGCAAATCAATCACTTCTGCTTCGATCCCTTCCTGGGCGAGTGTTTCTGCGGCTTCGAGGGCTTTAAATAAACTGGCACTGTAGCTGATGAGCGTCACATCCCGACCAACTCGACGAATACAGGCGCGATCGATATCCACTGCGCCCGCATTGGCAGGGAGTTGGCCTTCCATGTTATAGAGCAAAGTGTTCTCAAAAATCAGCACTGGATCGGGATCTTCCAGGGCGCTCCAAAGCATTCCACGGGCATCTTCGAGAACCGCAGGCGTCAGGACTTTAATTCCAGGAATGTGCGCATACCACCCTTCTAAACTATGGGAGTGCTGTGCGGCTAACTGCTTACCGCCTCCGGTTCCCATGCGAATTACCAGTGGAACATTAAATAAACCACCGGACATATGCAAATAGGTCGCAGCCGTATTGAGAATTTGATCCGCAGCAAGTAAGCTAAAGTTAACCGTCATCACTTCGACGATCGGACGCATTCCGCCCAGTGCTGCGCCAATTCCGGCTCCAGTAAACCCAGACTCACACAGCGGCGTATCCATAATCTTGTCAGGCCCCAATTCTTGTAACAGCCCTTTTGTCACGCCAAATGCTCCACCATAGCGCCCGACATCTTCCCCCATCAAGAACACGCGATCGTCTTTCAGGATTGCCTCTCGAATTGCGTCTCGCACGGCTTCTCGATAGGTTGTCCGAATCATCAGCGGTGAATTATCTGTACTGGTATCAATCCCATAGTTCATAGTGCCCCCCTAGATACTTGGCTCCGAGTAGACAAAGCGAGTTAATTCTTCCACAGGCTCCCAAGTTCCGGCTTCTGCAAACGCGATCGCATGATTGATTTCTTGATGAATTAATTGTTCTATTGCTTCTAAATCTGCATCGCTAATTTTTTCCTGTTCCTTAAGCTGTTGCGTTAGTGTTGCAATTGGACAGCGTTGCTTCCACTGTTCCACTTCTGCCTTTTCTCGATAGAGTTCTGCATCGAACATCGAATGGGCCCGAAACCGATAGGTGGTACATTCTAAGAAGAACGGTTTTCCAGTTTCTCGGATAGCAGGTGCGACTTTTTGAGCAACTTCCTCAACGGCTAAAACATCCATTCCATCTACTGCCGCGTGATCAATGCCATAACTGGCTGCTTTCTGCACTAGATTCGTGACAGCGTGGGAGTACTTCAGTGCAGTGCCCATTGCATATTGATTGTTTTCGCAAACGAACAAGACAGGAACTTGCCATAATGCGGCTAAATTCATCGATTCGTGAAACTCTCCTTCCGCCATTGCACCATCGCCTAAAAAACAGCAGGTAAGCCGTTTTCGATCGAGCTTTTTATCCGCTAAAGCCAGTCCGACAGCTAACGGCAAACCACCCCCAACGATCGCGTTTCCCCCATAGAAGCGATGCTCTTTATTAAACAAATGCATTGACCCACCGCGACCGCGACAACAGCCTTCCTGCTTACCAAACATCTCCGCCATGATGGTGTTCATAGAAATTCCGCGTGCCAGTGCTTGACCATGTTCCCGATAGGTTGCCACGATCGCATCCTCTGGGTTCAAGGCTTGCATCACACCCACTGCAACCGCTTCTTCACCATTGTAGAGATGCAAAAATCCGCGAATTTTCATGTCGCTGTAGAGTTCTGCACACTTGTCCTCAAAGCGGCGAATCCGTAGCATTTGATAAAGAAGGTCGCGCAAGTGTTGATGAGAATTAACCGCAGCAGGTGCTTGTGCCGTCCCATGTTTCTTCTTCATCAGCCCGTCTCCAATGTCGATAGATCACCTTCGGGTAAGCCTAATTCTCGTGCTTTGAGTAATCGGCGCATAATTTTGCCACTGCGAGTTTTGGGCAACGATTCTTGAAATTCCAACTCCTTTGGCGCAACGGCTGCGCCTAATTTTTGCCGAGCAAATCCCAAGAGTTCTAGTTTGAGTGCTTCACTGGGTTCTTGTCCGGGTTTGAGAGCAACAAAGGCTTTGACTAACTCGCCAATCATCGGATTCGGTTTGCCAATCACACCCGCTTCCGCCACGGCTGGATGCTCCATCAAAGCGCTTTCGACCTCAAAAGGCCCCACCATGTGTCCGGAGGTTTTAATGATGTCGTCTTCGCGTCCCACAAACCAGAAGTAGCCATCCTGATCTCGCATGGCTAAATCACCCGTAATGTACCAATCCCCAACAAAGCATTTGCGGTAGCGTTCCTCATCATGGAGATAGCCGCGAAAGATCGAGGGAAAATCTGGTTTTAGGGCTAAGTCTCCATCCATGCCCGGTTGGGTAATTTGCTCGATCGTGCCGTCTTCGTGCCGCCGAACGATCGCGGCTTCTACCCCAGGAATGGGCCGACCCATTGAACCCGGACGAATCGGCATTGTGGCATAGTTGGCAATCATGATGCCGCCCGTTTCGGTTTGCCACCAATTGTCGTGAATCGGTAAGCCTAACTTTTCCTGTCCCCAAACCACGGCTTCGGGGTTGAGCGGTTCTCCCACACTATGCACGAGTCGCAGATGGCTCAAATCGTATTGCGTTTTCAGGTCTATGTCCAATCGCATCAATCGCCGAATGGCCGTTGGAGCGGTGTACCAAACTGTTACTTTTTGCGTTTCAAGAATGCGATACCAACGATCGGCATCAAACTCTGCTTCGTCAATAATGCTAGTCACGCCATGGGTCAGCGGTGCAATGATGCCGTAAGATGTTCCCGTGACCCACCCCGGATCAGCCGTACACCAAAAGATATCGTCAGGATGCAAATCGAGCACATACTTTGCCGTCATGTAATGGGCATATACCGCTTTGTGAACGTGAATCGCACCCTTTGGCATTCCAGTGGTACCACTGGTGAAGTGCAACAGTGCCATCTCTTCTGGTTGAGTGGGTGCGATCGCACAATCATCTGCTGCCGCTTGCATCAACTTGGGAAGCGACCAAATCCCCGCTTCTAAATGGTCTTCGATATCGGCTAAAAGAATGTGCTGTAACTTCGGCAACCGATCGCGCAATGCAGCTACTTTCTGTTGATAGAGTGCTGCGGTCGTCACTAAGACGGTTGCATCTCCCCGGTTCATGCGTTGATAAATCGGCTCTGGCCCAAAGGCAGAAAAGAGCGGACAAAAAACACTGCCATTTTTCAAGGTGCCCAGGGCTGCAATGTAGAGCGCGGGAATGCGTCCTGCGAGGACAAAAACGCTATCGCCTTTAGCAACGCCGAGGGTTTTCAGGACATTTGCAAAGCGATTGGTTTGTGCATTGAGTTCTCGATAGGTAAAATCTTTGATACTCCAATCTTTTGCCAGAAAGCGTAGGGCAGTCTGATCGGCTCGATCGCTCTTGGCATGACGAGCTAATGCAATATCAGCAATATTCAGGCCCGCAAGGGTTCCTTTGAGTTCATCGTCGATCGTGCTCCAGGAAAATGTGCGTCGAGCTTCCTCGTAGTCTTGTAGATTGGGTTTTACCAACCAATTTTTGAAGGACTTTTCGATCGGACTCCAGCCCATTGTTTCACCTCACTTGTAGGATGAGGGATAGTCATAGAATCAGGTTACTGGTCAATGATGAGGAAGTTGTGAGGATGGGATCGTTAAGTTCTTTGAGGACATTGGATTTTGTCTTCGGTTTCTTCTTACGATGAAATGGGTAAAGACTCGATCGTTGGGGAATCCACTATGACTACAAACGAACCGAGCACTGGGCATTCTTGTACCGAACAAATGAAGCACATCCGGAGCTATACTGGCAAACTCTCCACCGCAATCCCGGATGTTATGAAGAGTTTTTATGCACTGAGTAAAGCATCCTCTGCTGCTGGTGCCCTAGACTCAAAAACGAAAGAACTGATTGCCTTAGCCATCTCTGTAGCAATTCACTGCGATGACTGTATTGCCTTCCATACCCATTCGACGCTGCAAGCGGGAGCGACCAAAGAAGAAATTCTGGAGATGTTAGGAGTTGCAGTCTTTATGGGAGGGGGCCCATCGCTAATGTATGCAACGCATGTAATGGAAGCCGTTGAAGAATTACAAAAAGAGTCCACCTAAAAAGTCTCAAGAAGCCTCAGCACAGAGCTTTTAAAGCCGCAAACACTCCGTTCATTGCCGCCATACACTGGTGAATTGGCCAGATGGGGTGAGTGTAGCATCGCGGCCATTTAACCAGACAACATACTACACCCGTGACATTATTCCTGAAATGGAGGCGTGATGGGAGAGGCGTGGTTTTTGAGGAATTTACCCTAGAAAAGTCTTGACGTTTTGTATTACGCATACTACATTAGTGATGTCAGCCTATTTAGGCTCTCAAATCATTGAACCACATCGATTTAACAACAGTCGATTCAAAGACGATCGATTCAAATAACCGATTCAAAAATCGAGGAGATTGCCATGCCCTGCACTTTGCGAATGTCCGTTGCTGTCACAGTATTTCAAACCCACTACCCGCAGGGAGAAAATGCTCAACCTCCCTGAATCTCAACTTTTAAAATTGTAAAGGTTTAAGCATGAGTGAACATCGCTTAAGTGAAATTGTCATTGAGCGACCTCGACGAGGAATGCGGATTCCCAGCCGTAAGATTACGGGTACCAAGAAGTTTCTCGATCGACTCACCCAAGAAGCAACGAATGATGGACTCTTAACACCCTATTTAATTAAGCCCACACGGAAAACGAAATACCTTAGTGATCACCTGGGGCCACTGAAGCGATTGCTACGATCGAAGGTAGGGCAGCCGTGGAATCAAGTCAAAAGCGAACTTCACGATCGCCTAGATGCCAGTACGATGGTTGGTAGACATGTTCTCGATCACGTTGAAGATTACGTTGTGGAAAAGGTAGAGTTTATTGAGGGTCAGCCCTATGGGAAAGAAGGGAGACGCTGGTTCCGTGCTCGGTTAATTTGCGCGTTCCACGAACCTCAATTCTATGTGCATCCTGAAACGGGGTTACTCTGCCTTGCAGAGCAATGTCCACCCTTACCCTCTCACAGTCAAGCATCAACGATTCCCGCTGATACTATTCCCATCGATCGTGACCATCGTTATCAAAAAATTAATGGCATTTGGTATTGGGTCACGTTGGCGCAATTGCCGCCTAATTTACCAGTTTGGGATGTGGTAGAGAAAGCGATCGTGCAATCGCGTTATTCCGGTACGGATTATGCAATCCACAAACGTCAGTGTAGTAAACAAGAATTGAAAAAACTACGGCAACGATACCCTCAGGTTTAGTTGCACTCTTTGGAACAGGAAACTCTTCGTACCCCAACTGAAAAAGCCTACATACTCGTCTAGCGGCCTAAGACACTTGTTTTTCCAACAAGCTCCACAGGTTTCTCCACAGGAGACGTTTCACGAACGAATCCTGTATATGAATCAACCGCTTTTTCAACTTGTACGAAGAGATTATTCCTAGCCTGCACAGACTCCAACTGTACAGACTCCAACTGCACAGACTCCAACTGCATAAGTTCCCAACTTCCAATATTACAGAGAAGAGGAGGACAAAAACATGGTTCATGTTCGATTTGAAGGTCGATCGTTCGACATCGCTGAAGCCAAGCTCGGCATTACCTCCAGCACCAGCAGCACCGCTGTCAAAGAACGCCTCGGCCAATATTTAGAAGTTGCTCAGGAACGCCTGAGAGATTACGTGGTCGATCGTCGCCCGAGTGGTGACGTGATCATCCGTCCCGAAGCCGTTTACGGTTAATGCATCACTCATTAATGCATTTATTAATCTAGCTGATGCACCATTAATCGTCGCGCCCCAACCCAAACAGCATACACACTACCCTTTTAAGGTAACCCCTGTGAAAACGGCTGTTTTAACTTGCGCGATGACCTCATTATTGCTTGTTTAATTACTAGAGCATTGCTGGTAATTACTGCATAGTGACTTGCAGGTCATCGCCTCCTTTGCCCATCATAATAGGAGGCTAACGATGCTCAGTGTCTTTCTAACCCTCAAGCAACTGTGGCAGGTCTTAAATACCCCGATCGGCATTGAAACTCATCCCGAAACCCAGCCAGAATCGGTTGAAATGCCAATGTCTACGCCAACGACTAATGTATCGGAAGTTGCCGTCAACGTAGTGGCTCAGACTTCGATCGCAACTACAAATCCTACAACACATACCCAGTCGCTAGAGGAAACACAGATGGTTACGGCTGTCTCTACCCCCATGAATGCCCGTGAGCGGGACTTGCGCCTGGAAATCCTCAACACATTGCTAACCACGCCCCACCGACAACTGGACGCGGTGGCCGAAACCCACCAACTGATCAGCGAAGTAGATCCCCTCTTCTACGGTCACTTGGCAGTCTGGTACAACCGCCATGGCGATGTGCGTGACCATAAGGAAGTGTTTATTGCCCACTTGCTGGCCAGCGGCTTGACGGAACACCGTAGCGCAGGTTTTGTCATGCTTCAGGAATTGCCTCCCTACCAAGTGGCGCGGGTGGTGGACTTTATGAAGCAAAAGCTGGGTAAATTGCCTCGATCGACCCGTACCGCTGTGTTGCAATACCTGCGCAGCCGAGAAGCCAATCCTGCCCAGTTCGATCGGGCGACTCTACGGGCACGCAAGGCCATGAAGCACCTGTACGCCAGCTTGCACATCAAGCCCAGCGAACGGGCCAATGCTATCCTCTTTGCTGACCAACCTCCGGCAGATTCCCTGGCGTTTGTGCTGAAGCGCTTGGCTAAGGCAGAAACGGCGTTGGAACAGGCGCAAATCATTGTGGAGTACAAACTGCCCTACACCACGGCTGTGGGTGCGATTAAGCAGTTGACGCCTACGGTTTTGGTGGCGCTGATTGACGCGATGTCGCCCCAGGAAGTCATCAATAACCTCAAGTCCCTCAAGGCGCGGGGTGCGATGGATAATCCCGATGTGAAGGCGTTGATTGATGCCAAGTTAGAAGCGGCTGCTTCCAACGATCGAGTGTCAGCAATGAAATCGACTAGCGCGATCGACTTGGCGGACTTGGACAACGAAACGGTCGCTCGATTGGAAGCGGTGACGAACCAGCAGATTAAGCGGCGCGGTCGCATTACCCGATCGACAGGTCTGCTGGTGGACAAGTCAGGTTCCATGACCCAAGCGATCGAAGTGGGTAAACGCCTAGCAGCGTTGATTTCCGGCATTACCGCAGCGGACTTATACGTCTATGCCTTCGATACGGTGCCCTATGAAATCAAAGCTCTAGGTAAAGAGCTAACGGATTGGGATAAAGCGTTTCAACATATTCGTGCAGATGGCTGCACTAGCATTGGTTGTAGTGTTGCAGCAATGCAAAAACGCAAGCAAGTGGTTGATCAGTTCATCATTGTCACGGATGAAGGCGACAACACTAATCCTTACTTTGCCGAAGCTTACGAAGCCTACTGTAAGGCTTTGGCAGTCAAGCCCGATGTATTGATCGTGCGGGTGGGTGGTTACTGCGACTACGTGGAACGAGCTCTGCGCGAAAAGAAAGTTGCCGTCGATACGCTGGTATTTTCCGGTGACTACTACTCGCTGCCGAACTTAGTGCCCATGTTGGCGCGGCCTTCGCGACTAGAGTTGTTAATGGAAATTCTGGAAACAGAACTGCCTCGACGACAAGTTGCATGATTGAGTTCGTAATCTCGTAAAAATTGGGTTTTGGAGACAAGGTGTTACACCACAATCCAAAACCCAATTTTAATGAAATATTAACTTTCTAGTTCTCTTGTTGTTGTAGAATTATGCGGCGGTTTCGAAATCCTCTACCTCTGCGTTTTAAAGGTGTTGTATTAGTCGTTGCTTGAATCGTCGATCGATCCCCTTCTTCCAACAACAAACTTGCAGCGATTCCTGCATCTTGGAACTGTCGATCGAATTCTCCCGCTGTCCATTGCTGGCGGGACAGGCGAAGGGTGAGCAATGGCACTTCTTGCCCCGATCGTTCGGCCACAATATGCAATGTCAGATGCATCAGTTGCGCCTGAGTTTGAAATTGTTGGTTAACCGTATTCTGGGCGATCGTGCGGGCATTGGAGAGTAGGTCACTGGGCACCTGGGTTGTGGTAATGGGTAAAACAACAACTTGCTCCTGATTAGCCGACATCTCAGAGGTGGCTTGAGCCAACCTTTCCAGAGACGCTAGGGGCAAGGCACTAGCACTGGGTAGATGATGGAATGCCCCAATACATCCAAGACAGAAGCAGATAATCAGGCCAAAGCTCAATTGACCGATCGTCGGAATTTTCATAGATCGAAATTTGGGTGGAATGGTCATAATATGGCTTTGGGTGTTGATAGCAAGGTGAGAAATGGGTACATCTTGGTCATCGATTAACCAATTGAGACGGGATTGATGCTGGATTGATTCACTGGATTGATTCACGACAGAAGCGATCGTAGTCTGAACCTGAAGATTACGGCACTTTCCCCAGTTGCCGCAGAATCGATAAAGCCGCTAAACGTCCAGTTTCAGCAGCGCCATTCATAAAGCCATAGAACCCATCACTCAAATGTTCTCCAGCAAATAGAAGATTGCCAAATCGGACTTCTTGGCGTTCGTCAGCTGTATCAGCTTCGATGTAAATAAATTCGCTAAACTCAGTCAATTGACCGGGTTGGAAGGTTGTGTAGCCCCCTTTCGTGAAGGGATCGATCGTCCAGTGGGTACGAATAAAGCGATCGGTGGCAACAGCCATTATATTGGGAATGACTTGGCTGAGTAGACTGACCATTCTACGGCCTTGGGTCTGGGCCGAACCAGATTGAATTGCCTTAACTTCATTACCCCCAAAAAAGAATGAGAGTGCACCATCATTGCGGGGTTGCCGTTGAGTATCGTCCCAGACCTCGGAGAAACCCAGATCAGTCCACAGTTCCGAGCCAAATCCAAAGGGTTGCCGCCAGAGCTTTTGGCTGAACCCGGCTAGAATTTTGTCATTCTGACCCAGATTGAGTTCTCGGATCATTTTTCGAAAACTAGCGGGTAAATCGACTTGGATATCAATGCTGCGAGCGACTGTAAAAGGAATGGTAAAAATAACATAATCAGTATCGATAACCTGACCGTTTTTAAACGTTAAACGATAACGATTACCTTGGGACTGAAGCTTCGTCAGGGACATTTGAGTGCGAATTTGTCCTGTAAGGGCTTGACTGAGTCGATCGATGATTGCGCCACTGCCTTCTTGCACCACAAAAGCTTCATCACTGGTACTGAGTAGTTCAACGCGATTTCCTTTGACAACGGGTAAGACAAACAGTAATTGCAAAGCGCTAGATTGGCTCGGTTCAACCCCATATTCCGTGCGGATGGTATTTTCAATTAATTCCCGAATGAAGGGATCGGAAATCTTATTTTGGTGCAGATCAAGATACGCTTTGACGGACAGGCGATCGAACTGTGGTGCATAGGTGTCGAAATCTTGATCTAATAACCGAGCATCGCGGGAAATTTGTTGTGCTAGAGGGCGTAATTTCTCAGCGACTTCTGCTTCGTATCGCCTAGCGTTATTGAAATAATATCCCGTTGGGGGAAGATCGTTCATTGTTGGATCTTGAGTACGATCGAACAAAGTCAAACCAAACTCCCGCACAAGGTTGAGCATATCCTCATGATCGGTATTGATCAATGAACCGCCTAAATCGCTCACTAACTCTGGCCCAATCGCACCTGTGACGGATTGCATACGACCGCCTAAACGCGATCGCGCTTCATACACGGTTGAGCCGATGCCCATTTTTTTCAATTGATAGGCGGCATTCAGTCCAGCAATTCCAGCGCCGATAATGGCGATTTTAGGGGCATTGCTACCCAGGGCTAAGGGAGGATGGGCCACCAGTTGAGTGGTGATGGCGGAACCCCCTGCGATCACGGCGAGCTTGAGAAATTTTCGGCGTCGCCAAGGGTGAGCGACAGAGACAGTCGTGGGCGGTTGACCTTGGGCTTGAAGGTTAGCTTGTTGGGCTTGCAGAAACAGACGAATCAGTTGGCGAAATGCTCTGGTACGTGCCATGGCAATCTCCTAGTTGTCTTCTGGGGGGCTATTGCTTGAGCTAATCATGACTAAAATACGGGTAGCAAAGGCGTGATGGGCCAGTCAATTCATCATAAATTCACGATCGTGCGTAATCACTACCCGATTGAGTAGTTAATTGTAGCACTCATGATTGTAGCGCTCATGATTGCAGCGCTCAGGCTGCATGATTCCCTAGGGATTCCCGATTAACACAAACGAGGCCCAATCCTTGGGATCGGGATATTGCTGTTTGGCCTGTAGCATTGCCTTGCGGAGTGCTCTGGCTTTATTCGGTTCTGCTTTCAGCGTTTCATAAAATGCTGTCATTAGCGTTGAAGTGGGGGCATCCGGCACAGCCCACAGCGACGCTAATACGGTGGGGACTCCCGCCGCAAACAACGATCGGGATAAGCCAATCACCCCATCCCCCGTGATCCGTCCCCGACCCGTATTACAGGCACTCAGCACTACCAATTCTGCTTGCAATTTTAGGTTGAGCAGTTCATCAGCGGTCAAAAATCCATCGGTGCTGTTGGTCGGTGCTAGGGCGATCGCGCCGGGAAAACCGGAACTTTGAAAATCATCGAGTAAACCATGGGTCGCTAAGTGAATTAAGCTGGCGTTGGACATCTGTTGTACCACCGCCGATTCCGTTGCCTGGGCACCAACCAAGGGCTGAGTTTGCAAAAGTTGCCCGATCGACTTTGCTTCCGTTTCAGCCCCAGGTAGCGATTCCAAGACCTCTGGCGTTTCGTCCGCTACGCTGGGGAGGGTAGGCATTTTAGGGTTGCCGACGATCAATGGTTGTGCAAATAAATTACGTTGGGGAAGCCGTTGCCGTTGTTGTTGGGCGAGATCGAAAACTTGAATTGAGGGCGCTGTCACGATCGTATGTTTCTCAATCAAATAAGTGCCGTCTTTGTCTTGCAGCGCTGCAAACGGTACCAGAAATAATGACTGTTGTGGGAGAAGCACCACTAAATCATCGGGCTTCTGGGGCAATAGATCCGCGATCGGTTGAATTAACAAACGATGTAACTGCTGGAGCGGCGGATCGTTCTCCGGTGTGATTTGTTTCGCCACGACCCGAATGCCGCGTCCCCGCACGCCGATCGCCGATCGACTATCCGCCACCAAATCCGACAGGGAATGGGCCTGTTGCTGCCAATTCGGGCTGGCCAAAAATTGGGATTTGCGCAGAAACACTTCACCCGTTGGTTTGATTACCCAAATCAACAGTTCGGATTCTTGCGGTTTGAGTGCTGGATCGTTGCCCTGGGCCTTGGATTTGTGGATTTCCGCAAGCACGGAATACTGGACTAACGTGGCGTTGTTTTGCTTGGCAATTTGTTTGATGTGTTCGAGGTTGGGTGGATTGTCCGTAATCTTTTGTTTGAGTGGCTGCGATCGCCGTTGTAAGAGTTCGGCAAAGGCTCGTGATCGGCCCTGTTCCGAAACTTCCAGTGCTGATCCGATCTGATTTTTCTGGACTAATAACGACTGCAAATTCACATAGGGAACAGTTTGCGTATCAAACAGAGAAATTTTAAAGGCATCCTGATTGCCTAGACGATCGCGGAGATTGTCCCATAGTTGAATGCCATCCCGTAGCGTTTTTTCAGCATTGGTCAAATTTCCATCCTGCATTCGCAGAACGCCCACATTATTTTTGACCAAGCCTTCTCCGCGACGATTGTTCCGGGAGGAAATGTAGCGAAAATATTGCTGATACAGTTCCATTGCCTTGGCATAGTCGCCCTTTTGGAAGTAGGCCAACCCCTCATTGCCCCGCAATCCGTAGAGAATATCCGCATCCTGAAGTTTATTCCAAGCGATCGTCCAAGCTTGCTCATACAATGCAATGGCCCGATCGTAATTGCCTAGGAAATACTGCGCTCCGGCAATGTTGGCTAGGGCTTCCGCTTCGGTGCGGGGATCCTGGGTTTGTTGCGCTAATTTGAGCCGTTGGGTTTGATAGTCGATCGCTTTGGCATAGTCCTCCAACCCATGGGCAGCAATTCCCAAATTGGCCAAAGCCATTTTTTGTCCGACAATATCTTGCCCTTGCCGGACAATGTCCCATTGCTGCTGGTGTAAAGCGAGGGCTTTGTCAAAGTTACCCAACGCCTGTTGCACCATACCCAAATTTCCCAGGGCACGGCCCATGCCCGCCCGATCTCCCAATTTTCGCGCAAGGGCTAACCGTTTTTGATGGAACTCGATCGCCTTGAGATATAAATCGGACGCGAAATAGGCATTGCCTAAATTACTGAGCGCGATCGCCTCTGCTTTTGGATTTTGGTGTTCCCTTGTCCAACGCCAGTAATCCGTTAGGACATCGATTGTTTCAACGTCATAAAACCCCTTCTGTGCCCGGAGTAGCCCCATTCCCCCCAGGGCCAGCCCTTCTAACTCGTGATCGCCGATTTCCTTGGCAATCTGCAAGCTACGTTTATAGGCATTCATCGCCCGATCGAACTGATTATCCAACCCCGCCGCGATCGCGTAATTGACCAATTCCCAGCCCGTTTTTTTCGGATCGAGCATCCTATGAACGGGTAAGGGTTGGGCTGCCAGTGTGGGTGCACTGAGTTCATCTAGTTCAGGACGCTGGATAAAGTTGGTTTTCAGTGGTTCTGTGGCGAAATAAGCCATCCCAAGTTTGGTGAAATAAAAGCCCTCCCAGGGAATGGTGTGCAAGGGCTGGTAAATCGATAGGGGTTGCCGTTGGGCTGTTGTTGTGGGAGCAGTCGGGAGCGCAGCGAGGGGCGGCGGTGTTGCCCCGGTGGGTTGATGAGGAAAGGCACTGCTCAGAATCAGCGTACTGGACAGTGCGAAAGCGAAACGATGGAACAAGGACGATCGGTTCATGGCGGCAGGTAAGGAGAAATCAGAAGCAATCTCTAGGGAAAGAATAGCTCGGAAGGCTTGACCAGTCATGCAGGCCCAGCCCTCTTTTACCAAAATGCCCTAGGGACTCCTTCCAATCTTCTAATACCCTGCAAAAAATCCGTAAAATGCCTTGCTTCAATCAATCATTCGTTGTTATGGAACAGTCCGGAGAGTCAAATTCACCAAAATCCTAGCCTGCACGCAAAGCCTAGTCGCTACATTAATCTTCATAGATCCGGGCTTCTGGCGCACTGGGGTTCTCTTCGCAGTAACGTTCAAAATTAGTCTTCGGCTTCTCGACAAAGTCACTTTTTCGCAAAATGTCACTGACAGAAATAATCCCGAGTAGCCTATTTTTAATCACAGGGGCTCGCCGAATTTTGGTTTGAGCAAAGAGCCGTGCCACGTATTCTACGCCTAACTCTGGATTGACCACCACACAGGGCTTTGTCATAATTTCGTAGACATGCATGATTTTAGGATCATGGCCATGGGCCGCGACTTTATAAACGATGTCCGTTTCCGTCACCATGCCATAGGGATCAGTTTCGCTGCGGGGTTCCACAACTAAGGCCCGTAGGCCTTTGTCCTTCATTAAAGCCACTGCTTCTGCAACGGTTGCAGATCCGCAAATGGTAATGACCTGTTTGGTCATAATTTCCTCTGCCCGCATCATAGCGATCTCTCTCCTCATTACAAAATTGGAACATTTAGACAAATCCAAAGAATCAAAGGCTAGGCCAAGGGAGACATAATTTCGCACACACGGACAGTATTGGGATCGCGGGCAAAAGCAGTCACTTTATAGACAATGTCTGCCTCGGTCACAATGCAATAGGGATCGCCAGGATGACGGGGTTTGACTAGTAACGCTCGCACACCACACTCCTTCATGAGCGCGATCGCCTCAAGTACCGTCGTAGATCGTTCAATCATAATAGCTTGTTTGGTCAAAGCTCCCTCTACATAAATCGATGCTCTGCAAAGTTGCCACAGTTCGGATATTTCACTAAATTCATAGTTTGCATTACAATGCCTCCACAATTCGATTTATGTGTACCAACGAGCAAGACTTCTATCGATCGAACATCTACATCATGTAATCAGCACAATCTACAAGCCGACCGACCTATAATCAGCCCGATCTGTAATCAGAAGAACACACTGAAAAAAATTGATTGGCGTAATGTAATCAGCGCAATACTTAGTAGATAAATGTCAGTGTATATTAATTGTTGATTTTCTAAAGCTAAGATAGCTAGTTCGATGACTTAGTTTCTGTTGCGTTATCTATCTTAACATCTTTTCTGTCAGCCCATCTCTAGTAATCACACTGACAATAACTTCTGCACTGCTTGACTGAATTCTTCGTAGGGCTTAACGCCCACCAAAGTCTCCACCAATTGACCTTGTTTGAAAAACATAACGGCGGGAATACTACGAATCCCAAACCGCTTTGCAACGCCTTGATTGCTGTCAAGATCTAATTTCAGCACCTTGGCCTGATCGAGATAGTCTTCAGCTAATTGATCCATCAACGGTGCAACTAATTTGCAAGGCCCACACCAGGTCGCGGTACAATCAACCACTAAAACTGATTCAGTGCTGACTAGGGTGTCAAATGCAGCTTCATTGTCAATAAACGTAGCAGTTGCCATGGCTCTATCTCTCAAATAACAACCAACATGGGATCCCTTAAACCAAGACCCTTCTAACTTAGCCAGATTTCCCGCCCAGCGTTCCGTGGAATGAAGCAGTTGCGGTAGGATGGAAGAACCCAGCATGGAATGACTAATTACCATGACCGATACTCCCGAAAGTAACCTCTCAGCTTGGGAACGCTTAGAACAAGGAAGACAAGCCAAAGCCAACAACGGTGGATATGCAGGCTATGGGTCCCCCGCGTTTGGCCAGCGATCGGTGAATGGTGAACTGGTCGCCGACCCGCAGGAAAGTCAAGTCATTGAACTCATTCGCCGTCACCATAAATCTGGAAAATCCCTACAGAAAATTGCAGATTGGCTGAATAGTAACGGGTATCATACAAAGCGAGGTCAGCCTTGGCAGCGCATTTCTGTGAAACGAGTGCTCGATCGTTTATATGGAAAGAACAAAACCCTGCCCGAAATTAGGAGTCTGGACTGAGAATTTTGAGGGTGCCTTTTCTTTTTTTGAGAAATAGGAGCCCTTTGCCCCAGCCTTCACCTTTCAAGAACCATTAGAGCATAAAATCTTTTCCCCTACAAAGTTTTTGAACTTTTTCCTGTAACATCCCTCTATAATACCTCTAAGTCTGCTGATAACGCCGATAGATCTGAAATGCATTGTAATGAAACATTACAGATTGCTGGGCTAGGGGGGATCTGTATGGTGGGGAATCGTTACGCGATGGAGTGAGGGGGAATGCTGGGCTTGTGGAAGAGAAATTGTTGCTAGATAAGAGTTGCTGGATGCGTGGGTTTCACTCGAAGGCACTGATCTCAGGTGTTGATAGAGTTGTTCGTAGAGCAGGAGGAAGCTGATGAATTCTCCCTTTTTCCTGGATTGGGTTCCTGATTTGACGGAAGCGATCGATGAACAGCCGTTAACGGTGACTCCAGAGACTCGGTTAGTGCATGCAATTGCACAAATGAGTCAGGCCTACTGCACTCCTGATTGGTTATGGAGTGAGGATGGAGCAGATTCACTGGAGATCGATGGGCAACCTACGATCGGGGCTTCACCCAGAATTCGAAGTGGTTGCGTTTTAGTGGTGCAAGAGCAAGTACTACTAGGAATCCTGACCGAACGCGATATTGTGGATTTGACGGCTCAGGTGCTGGATTTAGAGTGCTTAACGGTGGCGGATGTCATGGTTCGGCCCGTAATTACCTTGCCCCAACGCCATGTGCAAGATATTTTTGCAGCATTGTTTCTCTTTCGCCGTTATCGCATTCGCCATTTACCGATCGTAGATGACCAGGAGCACATAGTGGGGGTGATCTCCCATGAAAGCATTCGTCAAATCTTGCGCCCTGCTAACTTATTGCGGTTTCGACGGGTGGCAGACGTTATGGTTCGAGAGGTCATCCAGGCTCCTCTGCATGCCTCTGTTCTAGAGCTAGCCGTCTTAATGGCAGAACACCGTGTGAGTTGCGTGGTGATTACGCAGCAGGATGCTGAGGACTTTATACAACCGGTTGGCATCGTGACGGAGCGGGATATCGTTCAATTTCAAGCAATGCAAATGAATCTCCTGACCACCCCCGCTGAGTTGGTAATGAGCACGCCGCTGTTTCTCATCAGTCCCGAAGATTCATTATGGACAGCCCATCAAGAAATGCAAAATAGACGGGTGGGGCGGTTAGTGGTGTCTTGGAATTGGGGTCTCGGGTTAGGCCTCATCACTCAAACCAGTTTGCTGCGTGTTTTTGATCCGATCGAAATGTATCAAGTCATTTACAACTTGCAAACAATGATGGAGTCGCAAGATTCGCCCCAATCGTTCCTGGAATTGCTTGACAACCGTTCGGGCACATCTCGGGAGTCGATCAAAGTAATCAACAAGCTCACAGTTCTGTTAGCTAAGCTACAAGCTGCCCAACAAGGTGTGGAGGCACTTTTACAACCCTCTGATCTGACGCGAGAAGCCCAGCGATCGCGGTTATTCGCGATCTTAAGAATCCTAGAGCAGATGAAACAGGCGATCGCTAGCCATGATCCCAGTGTCTGAATTGGTGGCGAAAGAGAAACAAAAACCACCTGGCTGGCTGCGCGAAGATGGGAGGCATGGGTTGGATGGATTGTGAAAGCGATTGTATTTTCGAGCAGACCGACTTCGCGATCGGTTTGCGGGCTTGCATTCCTAATCGCGAAGCCTAGATCGCGAATTTAGACTTTAGAAATGAGATGCACCCAGAAACTGCCATCGGGAATGCAGAGGCGTTTGATTAGATCATAGGAGTAATGAACAAATTTGCCTTTGGTGTCAAATTCCCAGGCGTCGTTGGAATCATAGCCCCAGGAATACCATTCCCCGTAGGGATCATGGACAATAAAGCCATATTCGTCATACCCCGCTAAGACCACAATGTGACCAAAGTTAGTGAAATAACCATGGATGACCGCAGGCTTGCCACTGGCGAGCCATGCTTTGACTTGCTCGATCGTGGCATCGGGGCGAAAGTCATCGCGGCAACCGTAGGCTTCCACAATGCGCGCCAGATCGTAGGGATTGTGGCGGCTAAGGCGGTTACGTTCAGCATAGTCGTACAGTTCATCTTCAAACTGACCAACCTCGCTCTTGCGCTGGGCACCCAGGAACCGCAAACACATGGCGATAGAGGTCACATTACAGGATCCGTCGGGATTTAATTCATTATCCCGTTGAGACTTGTAGGGAATGTCCAGTTTGGTGCTGGGGGGCAATACCGCCGGAAAGGACAGTTGACTATCATTACGAATTTCAACGTGTTTGCTAAAGACATACCACTGCGTACTGTCTTTAAAAGGGTTAACAAACGTACAGCGTAGGTGATCCCGCTCGATCGTGAATGAAGCAAGTTCAAATTCTTGGTTAGCTTCCACCTTAGCTTTGAGATCTTCAGGCAAGGCAGACGATTGGATCGGTTTCTTTTTAAACGTTGTGGTGGTAACGGTACGAAGAATTGTTTTCATAGAATTTCAGCTATGGGAGGTTGAAGATTAATAGAATGTGCAAGAACTCCTGTTGGCCCGCTATTCTCATTCTAGATAGATAGGTTCAACGGAGATGGAGAGTAGATTCACGGGAGTCAAAGAAATTTTCGGAAGGTGGAGATGCTTTGCGATCGACCGAGAGGTAGAGCCATAGGGTAAACTAGA
This sequence comes from Alkalinema sp. CACIAM 70d, assembly GCA_002148405.1. Lineage (GTDB taxonomy): Bacteria > Cyanobacteriota > Cyanobacteriia > Leptolyngbyales > Leptolyngbyaceae > Alkalinema. Next base: position 39,575 of record MUGG01000063.1, read on the forward strand.
TGGGCTTACACCGTGGGGCTACAAACTTTTGGAGATGGATTCGGAACATTTTATTAGAAATTTTCGCAACCATTTGCAGAACCCGCCATAGCCCTGAGTCAAAGTTAGTCCAGACTTCCCGATTGCCCTATGAACGCTGTCGCCCAGTTGCAAACCCGTCTTCAACAAGCCCTCGTTGCTGCGTTTGGGCCAGAATTTGCGGATACCGATCCCCTGTTGGCCGCGACGAATAATCCGAAGTTTGGGGATTATCAGGCCAATGTGGCGATGTCCTTGGCGAAAAAGTTAGGGAAACAACCGCGCCAAGTGGCCCAGGAAGTAATCGATCGCTTAGAGGTGGCGGAGTGGTTTGAAACGCCGGAAATTGCGGGGCCAGGGTTTATTAACCTGCGGTTTAAGACGGACTATTTGCAAGCCAGTTTGCAGGCGATGCAGGCGGACGATCGCTTGGGCATTGCACCCACCCAGACGCCCCAACGGGTGATTGTCGATTTCTCCAGCCCGAATATTGCCAAGGAAATGCACGTCGGCCACCTGCGATCGACGATTATTGGGGATTGCATTGCGCGGATTTTGGAGTTCCAGGGCCATGATGTGCTGCGGCTGAACCATGTGGGCGACTGGGGGACGCAGTTTGGCATGTTGATCACCTACCTGCGGGAAGTGGCTCCAGCAGCCCTGACCCAAGCGGACGCGATCGACCTCGGGGACTTGGTAGCGTTCTACAAAAAGGCCAAGGCGCGGTTTGACGAAGATGAAGCGTTCCAACAGGCGGCGCGGGAGGAAGTGGTCAAGCTGCAATCTGGAGCGGAAGAAACGCTGCGGGCTTGGAAGTTGCTGTGCGATCAGTCCCGCCGGGAGTTTCAGGTGATTTACGACCTGCTGGATATTCAACTGGAAGAGCGGGGCGAATCCTTTTACAATCCCTATCTGCCTGCTGTAGTAGCAGATTTGAAAACGACGGGATTATTGGTTGAGGATCAGGGTGCACAATGCGTTTTCACGGAAGGATTTACGAATAAGGAAGGGCAGCCGTTGCCGCTGATTATTCAGAAATCCGATGGTGGATTTAACTATGCGACAACGGATTTGGCGGCGATTCGCTATCGCATCGGCACAGACGGAGCCCAACGGATTATTTACGTGACGGATGCCGGACAGAGCAATCACTTTGCCCAGGTGTTTCAAGTGGCGAGGAAAGCGGGTTGGATTCCAGAGACAGTGGAAGTGGTGCATGTGCCCTTTGGCCTAGTGCAGGGGGAAGACGGCAAGCGCTTGAAGACCCGATCGGGCGATACGGTGCGGCTGCGGGATCTGCTGGATGAGGCGGTGGAACGGTTCCGGGCCAATTTGGATGCGAAAATTGCCGAGGAGAAAAACCGCGAGGAAACGGAGGAATTTAAGGCGCAGGTGTCCGAGATCGTAGGGATTAGTGCGGTGAAGTATGCGGATTTGAGCCAGAACCGCACAAGTAATTACATCTTTAGCTATGACAAGATGCTAGCGGATAAGGGCAATACGGCTCCCTATATGCTGTATGCCTATGCGCGGGTGCAGAGCATTAGCCGTAAGGGAGACATTGATTTCTCGGCATTAACAGCGCAGTTACAATTGCAGAAGGAGTCGGAGTTAATTCTAGCGAAGCATTTGTTGCAATTGGAAGATGTGATTGCGCAGGTGGGTGAAGATCTGTATCCCAACCGTTTGTGTCAGTATTTGTTTGAGCTGAGTCAGAAGTTTAATACGTTCTATGATGCTTGTCCGGTGTTGAAGGCGGAGGAACCGTTGAAAACTTCGCGGTTGGTGTTGTGTGATTTGACGGCCCGATCGCTCAAGTTAGGGTTGTCGCTGTTGGGTATTCCAGTGTTGGAGCGGATGTAGTTCGATCGCTCTAATTTCCCTTGCCCCTCACCCTAAATCCCTCTCCCACACTGGGAGAGGGACTTTGAATGTATTGTGTTCGGTTCCTCGTTTTAAGGGGGGCGAGGGGGATCGAAACTAGGGTGGATGGAAGGATGTTTAACTGCGTTATTTGCAAGCTGCCAATTATTACTCTCAATTATTAATCGTGCAATTCCATGCTGAGTTATCTGAAGGGCAAAGTTATCTATACGCAAAAGAGTCAGAACAATCGGGTGGGTCTGACGATCGAGGTGAATGGGATTGGCTATGATTTGCAGATTACGACGCGCCATTGGCAGCAGTTGCCTGCACCGGGGGAGGTGACGCAGGTGTTTTGTCATTTGAGTGTGCGGGAGGATCAGATTACGTTGTTTGGCTTTGCGAATGCGGCGGAGCGGGATTTGTTTCGGCAGTTGATTAGTGTGAGTGGGATTGGGCCGCAGTTGGCGATGGCGTTGTTGGATACGTTGAGTTTGCAGGAGTTGGTGCAGGCGATCGTCAATGGTAATACGCGGTTGTTGTCGAAAACGCCAGGGGTGGGCGGCAAAACGGCGGAACGAATTGCGCTGGAACTGAAGACGAAGTTGGCGGAATGGCGGCAGAGTTCTGGGTTGTCGATGCAGCCGGGAGCGGGGCCGGTGGCGTCGATTCAGGAGGATGTGGAGATGACGCTGTTAGCGTTGGGTTATACGGAGCGGGAGATTACCCAAGCTTTAACCGCAGTGGGGCAGAACAGTACGTTGTCTAAAACGGCGGATGGGGAGGAGTGGATTCGTTTGGCGATCGCGTGGTTGAGTCAGTAAGGATTGGTGTGGGGAGGGATTGGGAAGACGGAGGCTGAATGATATCCGACGCTCTCAATGACCGCTATCGCTGCTTCCGTGGACGGGTTTCTGGGTCAATGAGCCAGTTATTTTTGCTGAAACCTCGATCGATTGAATGCTGGAAAAACGAACGGATCAATGTCGCAAAAGCCTCGATCGATGAGTCCGTGCCGAGTCTCGGATGACATTGATGATGCGATCATGGGAGCGATCGTAATTACCACAGTTCTGAAACGTAAGCTGAAATGCTGGAAAGACAGAGAATAAAAGGGCTTTTTTCTCTCTGGGCAGTCAGCATAACGTTTGCGATCACCAGACTCAGACAACTCCGGCTACTAACCCTCATACTCCAAAGTTCCGATGCATCGCACTTTATGGGGGGCGCTCACGAATAAAATGCTTCGTACTCATCATGATCGCCAATCCAAAACCATGTCACCGTATCCCCTGACATCACACCCACTGCCCGATAACTCTTTGTTACCCGCACCGACCAAATATCTTCGTCACTGTCAATGCACTTAAAATGTAACGATGGATGAAACGGATTCTTGGCCCATAACCGATACGCTTTCCTGGCTCCGGCTCTGACCGCTGGACTCATGGCACGATACTGTTCCCAAAATGAGGGCAATGTCGCGGACTTCATAGCTGCTCATAGTCCATCGGCGTGGACATTCCTGCTGCAATCTCTTCTTTGGCTTTGCGGGCTGCTGCGACTAGATTTTGCTTCGTCCGCTTAAACGACGCATCCCATCTCTTTTCTTCTTCAATTTCGGCAAGATATGCGCGAACATGCTCCACTACCTGTTCTTGAATCTCATCAGGCAGTGATTCAACCATTTTGACGATCGTGGTAATGGCAGGAGAAGACATGGCATCCATCAGCGCAGTGGGTCTTCTCTATTCTACAACCTACGCCGCAAACCAGCTACGGTGCAAAACGCACTTAACTTCATCTAAAGCCGTAGAACGACCCTGGTCAGCGGCTCCGAAGCCACGTATCGCTATTATCGGCTTGGTCGCAAGCCTTTTACAAGCACCAGCGAGCGGGGGGCAAAAGTCATCCGAAAGCGATTCGAGCCCTAGCTTACAAATGGGGGAGAATTCTCTGGCGGTGTTGGCAAGACCAAGTGCCCTATGATGAGGAAAAGTATGTCGCAGCATTGAGGCGGAAGAAATCACCGTTGATTGCATTGATGGCAGAATAGAAATCTGCATTGCAATGCCTTGGTGAATTCAAAGAGTATCACTGAGCAACAAGTTATCAAA
>MUGG01000149.1 GCA_002148405.1 Alkalinema sp. CACIAM 70d
CTTTCTTCATACAGTGGCACTTTTCATTATCCAGGATCATAAAAAAGGCTCTGTTACCCAGAGCCTTTCGAGTTCTATAGAAATCAATGCAAGTTAGCCAATCAGCTTAGCGAACAACACCTTGGGTTGCTTGCACGTCGATCGGTTTAATCAGGTAGAGCGCTAGCAAGTTCGTAACATTGCTCACATAATGGGGCAATTTCTTCAGGAACTTAATGGGCGCTGGGGCGTTGGAAGCATTAATTTCAGCCAGCTTCTCATTGTTCTGAATGCAGTTTTCCAAGCGGGGATAAAAGGAAGGATGATCCACGTCCAGAACGATCGGGAAGACCTTACCAGCGGACTGATTCGTCTTGGTAATCACTTCCCGCTCAAATTCCCGGGTGTTGAAACCCAATGCCTCATAGAAGCCCGTGCGCTGGATGTCATTCAGATACATCGTTGCAAACACCGACAGCAGGAAGAACCGGCACCATAACCGTGCCCGCAACCCATTCAGGGTGTAGGGCAGTGCGCGCATCACCGCATCAAAGAAATCGCCGTGACGGTTTTCGTCTTGGCACCAGTTTTCAAAAAAGTTGAAGATGGGGTAGAGCTGGTTCTCGGGGTGCTTCTCTAGGTGGCGATAGATGGTGATGTAACGCCAGTAGCCAATTTTCTCCGAGAGGTAGGTAGCGTAGAAGATGAACTTGGGCTTGAAGTAGGTGTACTTGCGGCTCTTGGTCAAGAAGCCCAAATCCAACGACAGGTTGAAGTCAGACATGGCTTTATTCAAGAAGCCAGCATGGCGAGCTTCATCCCGCGACATCAACGCAAAGCCTTCTGCCAACAGTGGGTTACGGTCTTTCAGCTTACGGGATAGTTCCTTGTAAAGCAAAAAGCCTGAAAACTCAGCAGTACAAGAGCGCTCTAAAAACTCGATAAATAAATTACGGGTTTCGCCGCTAATGTGATCCCAGGACTTATCAAACACATCACTCCGTACGAAGTGATGACGATTGTAATCGGCGCGAAATTCTTCCATCAATGCCCGCAACTCATCTTCGTTGACGGACATGTCCATCTGCGCCATCTCTTCAAAGTCTGTGGTATAGAAGCGAGGCGTTAGGATGGTTTCCTTCGCAGGTACTTTAATACCGGGACGAATTTCTGCAAATTCGGGTTTCTTAAGGGAATCTACCATGGGTGCGATCGCTCGTCGTGTGGTTCGTTCTAAAACGCTTCGGCTTTCTCGAAGATGGCAGGATGCGCTGGCACCCAGCAAATAGGCCGATGTATGGGTAGCGCCAATTTATCTACGGATTCTAGTGTATCAAGGCACCTGTGCGAGTCCAGCGTGAAGGCTAGGAAGTTGATGTTTCGTTACAATCCAGCTTTACAAACTCACTAGCTTTACAAACTTACGCTGTGGGATGGGAGCTTCGTGATGAGAACCCAGTGATTGGAGTTCACCTTAGACTAGAGGTCGTGATTAAAAGACACGGTTTGAACCCAGGGTTCACGCTATGAGCAGAGTTCTCCCTAAGTTTCAGTGCCCTGCTCCCCTAGTTGAGTGCCAACCACTTTTGACCATTCAACCGTTGGAGCGTCCCCAGAACCAGTAGATCCAGCGTGACTTTTTTCTCGTCAATCCGGAAGGATTCTAGGGTGCTGGCGTCACGTCCGGTGCAGGTAGCAGAGAAACCCCGCTGTCCTTGAATATCTTCGTCGTAGAAGTAAATGTTGAACTGGCGCACTTGCCGATCAGCCTGCCATTGCCCCACCACTTGCCAGCATTCTGGGAAGTCTGAATAGCCAACAACGGGAATTTTTTGCTTGATAAATTGCAAGGCAACACCTGCAATATTCAGCTTGTCAAAGCCCTTTTGCAAAGCAGGTAGATAGTCCTGCTGAATAAAATCAGCAAAGGGTTTGGATTCCAGGGCTGGTGGCTTTTCTTTTTGGGTTTTGCTGCGGCAGTATCGGCTGCGGCGGCCTTAGGCGTTGTTTCAGTCGGGGTTGCTTCAGGTTGCTTGTTGGCGTCCGTCATGGGTAGAAATTCTCATGCGATTTCTTCTGAGAAAACATCATAGACGATGGGCAAGGGATCACGTCATCCGGTAAGGTCGATCGAAGGTTCAGAATCCCTAGGTTTTTCCAATGGCTGAGTTGGCAAGTCATCAATCCTTCCCCCTCTATGTAACTCGATCGGGCCAAGGCTGGCCGATTCTTTGTCTCCATGGGCACCCAGGAACGGGGCGTAGCATGGGCGTTTTTACCGAGCACTTGAGTCAGCGTTTTTGTACGATCGCACCCGATTTGCGGGGCTATGGTCGTAGTCGAACGAGCCAACGCTTTCAGATGGAAGATCACTTGGCTGACTTAATGGGTTTGCTGGATCAATATCAGTGCGATCGCACGGTGATCCTGGGCTGGTCCCTAGGCGGTATTTTGGCCATGGAGCTGGCCCTGCAATATCCAGAACGGGTGAGCGGATTGATTTTAGTCGCAACGGCAGCCAGACCTTGGAGCGACCATCCCAATATTTCGTTGCTAGACAACGTGTTGACGGGGGCGGCGGGACTGATCAACTGGATTAAGCCGGGATGGGAGTGGAATATTGAAACCTTTGGCAAGCGATCGCTGTTCCGTTATCTTATCCAGCGTCATCAGCCCACGACCTACCACTATCTCGCCCGCGAAGCAGTATATGCCTACTTAACGACTTCCCAACCTGCGACCCGCGCTTTGTATCAAGCCATGGGGCGGGGGTATAACCGGGTGCCTGACCTAGCCAAAATTCAATGTCCTGTGCTGATGCTCATGGGAGAACAGGATCGTCATATTACCGCTGCATCTAGCCGTGAAACCGCGAAAGCGCTACCAAATTGTGAATGGGAATGCTATGACCAGACAGCACATTTACTACCGTGGGAAATTCCTAAAGGGTTACTCGATCGCATCGATCGTTGGCTTGCAGATTATCCCGAAGTAACACGCCTCAAATAACTTTAGGGGCAAGCAGCGTAAAACCTAATCTTGTGAAAAGCTGGTGCAAGTTAGGTCTATCTAGTCAAGCCTTGTATGCTCAAGATTCGTAAAGCCAATGGAGACGTGGCGCTAGCACGCCTCCCTGGACACTAGCAGCAGGGATTAACTGGTGGTATAGACGCTAGACCAAGTTCCCATTGATGGGTTGGGTTCATCGGAAATCGTTAAATTGGTAGGCTTGCACCGCTTAATTTCAACTCCGACGACTTGAGCCCCTTCTTTCTCAAGATCCTCAATGTATCCAGGTTGGTCTGCTTTAGCTTCCGCCTCTGTTAAAAAAGGTCCAAAGAAGTAGGTACAACGAGGCGTATCAGTGTTAATCTCCACCCACCACGCCATACCTAAAAAATCCATGGAGCTAACTAACAACTCTTTCATATTGCCCTGCCAGAAATGATGTCTGAATTTAAATGTGAAACATGTCGTGAGGAAGTCATCGAATCCATTTATAACTTCCTCACATTGGATCTTTCAACGTAATTTCGACACAATTTTGCAGCAATTTGATCGAAACGAATGGGGATCAGTCGGGGATCACAAATTTATTAATCAACGGAGTGAGGAAACCCTGCGAGTCGTCAGATTAATGGTACTGCTCCAACGCTGTCGATAAATTTCATACAACGCCATTCCCGTTGCTACTGAGGCGTTTAAGCTGGGTGTGGTTCCTGCTAAAGGAATAGAAACTAGAACATCGCAACACTTTTGTGTTGTTAAGCTCAGACCATCTCCTTCTGCCCCGACGATTAATACCGTTGCTTTTGCAAAATCGACAGTATGAATTGGTTGGCTGGCCTCGCTGGTGGTGCCGTAAATCCAGAAACCCGCTTCCTTCAACTGTTCTAAGGCTCGCACCAGATTTACCACCCGAGCGATCGGGAGTTTTTCCAAGGCTCCTGCGGCCACTTTCCGAACTGTAGACGTGACACCAACGGCGCGTCGTTGGGGAATTACAAGCCCCTGGGCTCCAATCGCTTCAGCTGTTCGAATAATTGCACCCAAGTTATGCGGATCTGTAATACCATCTGCTACCACAATCACAGGTTGATTAGATTTAGCCTGAGCTTGATCGATCAGATCGCCTAACTCTAAATATTCGTGGGGAGAAACTTGTGCGGCAATCCCTTGGTGGGTTGCTCCTTGGGTGATTTGGCTTAGCCGCTTAGGCTCTACTTCATCAATTACTGCACCACGGGATTTGGCTTCGTTCAGCAAGCTGTGGAACCGAGGGTCATAGCGCAAGCGGGAGATCACCCAAATACGATTCAGGGTCTGTTCATTTTCTAGGGCGGCAATCACTGCATGCCGTCCATAAATGAGATCAGAATTTTCTGCTTCGGAAGAAGCCATAATTTCTGTGGCATTCACAGAATCATCCATAAACCGACTAGGAATGGAATTGCTGTCTTCCCGATCGGTGCGATCAGAAAATTTTCGATCGCTGCGGTAATTCCGGCTGCTGCCGTTGCGATCACGTCGATCATCGCGGCCATTACGATCGGCAAACTTACGATCATCCCGGCTATCCCGGTTATCTCGATTCGAAAACTTACGATCATCGTGGCCGTTGCGATCGGCAAACTTACGATCATCCCGGTTATCCCGATTGTCCCGGTTGTCCCGGTTAGAGAATCGATGATCATCCCGAGCACCGCGATCGGCAAACTTACGATCATCCCGATTATCTCGGCTATCCCGATTCGAAAACTTACGATCATCGCGGCCATTGCGGTCAGCGAATTTGCGTTCAGGGCGTTCGCTTCGTTGAGAATCCCGATTGCCAAACTTGCGTTCAGGGCGTTCACTTCGTTGAGAATCCCGATCGCCAAACTTGCGTTCAGGGCGTTCGCTTCGTTGAGAATCCCGATCGCCAAACTTGCGTTCAGGGCGATCAGTGCTACCACTAGCTTTGTCCCGGAACTTGCCGCCGCCACCACTGCTGCCACTACTGCGCCGATCGCCATATTTTGATGAACCTTGACGATCGGGACGTCCTCCACCAGAGGAGTTAGACCGCTGTCCAGAATGATTCCGTTTGAATGCCATAATCCAAAATCCTGCCAAAATGTTACGAGAAAACCAGAAAAACGCAGTCGATCTCGGGGCATCCCCGCACACAACGAGATCACTGAACATCGGACGTTAGAAATTTTCTAACTTGTCAGAGCAAAATATGTTCCAGTCCTTGCGAGAACGCTAGACTGAGGCAAATTGTCATGGTTGAATCCCACCGTCAGCCCCTCGGACGAGCTCTCGATCCCCGTCTCCTATCCCCATTTGGAAATAAGTGCTTTAGGGCTAGTCATCTGGAGATCAGTGCTTAGGGGGCTAATAATTTGGGGCTAAGTGAATCTGGAGATATTTAGAGGTAACTTCTAGACTGTCCCCACATAGACTGACCCCATGCCGCTAGTCCTGGGGAGCGGATAGAGTGCCTTCAGTAGAATAATTGAGATAAGACAGTAAAACTTCTAGGCGATCGGGTTGCGCGAGGTACAAATAGCCAATCAATGCTTCAAATCCAGTTGCTTGCTGATAGATTTGAGCATCCACTCGTTTGTGGCGGGACGAAGCAGCATTACGGCCTCGGCGAACCCAATCCCACTCAACTTCAGTTAAATGGGGAGCCAACTGCTGAAGATAGTTCGCTTGGGCTTCAGCACGGACTTGAGCAACCACACGGTGGTGGTAGGTATCAATACGCTGAGGTGGTAACAGCAGCGCTTGGCGAATGTAGAGTTCGTAGACCGCGTCTCCAAGATAGGCCAAGGCACACAGGGGACAGGGCTTGAACTTTGCGTAGGGGCAAAGGACGGGGTGCCAATAAAAATGAACTGCACAAGGCAGGAGCGGCCTCAGTAGAACTCACAGGAACGATAGAACTCACAAAAACATTTCTGGACGAAATATTCCTAGACAAAACACGGGACGAAACGTAGGAATAAAAGCGCTATCCAGACGATCGCTGGATAGCATTATCCCACAAGACTCTGGGGTCAGGTGGACTTGACGTTCGCGATCGCTTCATCCACAGAGGCTTGTAAGGCTAAAAACTTTTCTAGCCTAACCAGCTTAACGGTCTGAGTCACGCGAGGGTTGGTCACGATCTGTAGGGTTCCAGCATCCGATTGCGCTTTTTTTGCAATCTGAACCAGCGCCCCTAAGCCAGAACTATCGATCATGTCGATCTTAGAGAGATCCAAGACGACATTTTTAGGGCCTTCATCAAGACACTTATTGAGCACTTTACGGAAAGTGGCCTCAGAAAAAGCATCCAGAAGACCTGTGAGGCGAAACAATTGGTAGTTATCCTTGACCTCGCGAGTGCCTCTCAAGCTAACGGTCAAGGTCAGTTGCTCAGGTATAGCGGGCCTCCTCGCTCCATAGTCCAACAATCCGACGAACCAGTATACACTCTTTCTGACAGAGTCCGCTATTCATTTATTCATGAACAGCGCTTTTATTCAATCTAAGCACTCTGATGGGCTTGCATAGCTTGGACAAATTGCTCAAACAGGTAATCAGCATCGTGGGGGCCGGGGCTGGCTTCCGGGTGGTACTGCACGGAGAACATCGGCAGAGTCTTGTGCTTCAAGCCCGCCACAGTGCGATCGTTCAAATTCAAATGCGTCACTTCCACTGTTGCATTGGGTAGGCTGTCGGGGTCGATCGCAAAGCCATGGTTTTGGCTGGTAATTTCCACCCGTTGGCTGAGTCCAGCGGGATGGTTGAGCCCCCGGTGGCCAAACTTGAGCTTGAAGGTTTCCGCCCCCATGGACAGCCCCAAAATTTGGTGGCCCATACAGATGCCAAAGATCGGTTTGTTGGCCGTTAGCAGCGCCTGGGTGGTGGCAATGCCTTCCGTTACAGCAGCGGGATCTCCAGGCCCGTTGGATAGGAAAATCCCATCGGGATTGTGGCTGAGGATTTCCTCGGCTGGGGTGTTAGCAGGCACAACAATAACGCGACAGCCATAGCTTGCCAGCCGCTTGAGGATATTGCGCTTAATGCCAAAGTCGATCGCGACCACGGTAAAGGTTTTTTCTGGGGACGCCGAGGGGCTAAATTCCCAATCGGTTTCGGTGGCTTCCGTCCATTCGTAGGGCTGGTCGGTAGTGACTTCCTTCACTAGGTTTAATCCCGCCATACTGGGAGCGGCTTGAACTTGCTGGAGTAATGTTGCAGGATCCAAGATTTCCGTTGAGATGCCACCATTCATCGCGCCGGTCGATCGTAGGCGGCGGGTAAGGGCACGGGTATCAATGCCGTAAATCCCGATCAGATTGTGCTGTACTAGGTAATCTTGCAGCGACTGGGTCGATCGCCAGTTGCTAGGCCGCTCACAGATATTGCGAGCAATCACCCCCCGAACGTGGGGCTGCTGGGATTCTTCATCCTGGGGATTGACGCCCGTATTACCCAACTCAGGGTAGGTAAAGGTGACAATTTGGCCGCGATAGCTCGGATCGGTCAGTACTTCTTGATAGCCCGTCATGCCCGTGTTAAACACCACTTCTCCGATCGTGGTTCCCGTTGCGCCGAAGGAGAAGCCGTGGTAGCTCGTACCATCCGCCAAGACTAGCAAGGCGGGTTGAACTGAAGAGAGGGTCATAGACTCAGCCTGTGCAAATGCCTGTGAAAATAAATCCAGCGTATTATCTCACCTTTATCGAAACCCCGACGGGTCATAATGATTGATTCCTGAAAAATTTTCGTTTTCTGGAGGGGCCAAGGTCATAGGTGGGAAATATCCTGGATACAGACCTTATTTGCGATCCCGTTACCATGGCTAATTTGCGGAGGACAATTACGAGGCCCCTCACGAGGACTCTCCCATTGCGTTCTGATCCTAGGAGCGTTGATCCTACAACCAGCCTAATGCGATGGGGATTTGCAGCCGCGATCGGTCTGCTCTGTGCCTCTTGCCAAGCACCCAAGTTTACGCCCCAGGCCAGTAGCCCCAGTCCAACTGAGACTGGAGCCCCGACAGCTCCCGCCAAGTCCAGCAATAAGGTGATCAAGACGGCCAGCAATCAAATGCGTAATCAGTCCGCCGCAAAGCCAACGGTCAAATTGGTCAATAGTCCAGTGTTTCAAATGGCGCTGGATAAAGCAGAAAGTGCAGATAGTATTTCCCAATCGGCTCAATCGCCTGAGGATTGGAATTTGGTCATCGATCGCTGGAAATCGGCGATTCAACTGTTGAAGCAAACCCCCAAGGCTGATCCAAACTACAAAGAAGTTGATCGTCGCTTAGCCATTTTTCAGGCTGGGTTATCGCAAGCGCAACAAAAGCTCGCGCGATCGCAGGGTCGAAATACCAGTGAACGCTATGTAGCAGTGGATCCAAGAATTTCTGACGATGGAGAACCCGTGAGTCTTGCCCCAGCAGGTAACCGCGTTTATCGGGTGTCCATTAAGTATTACCAAGGCGGCATTCCGGTGGTGGATGTTCTGTTTAACGGGAAGTACCGCTTTGAAATGATGGTGGATACCGGAGCCAGCGGAACGATGATTACCCAGGATATGGCCCAGTCCCTCGGTGTAGAATCCATCGGCTCTGTACCTGCAATGACCCCTGCTGGAGCGACCCAATTCAGTGTGGGCTACATCAAATCCATGGCTGTGGGGGGCGGTACCATTTATGATTTTCCCGTGGCGATCGGGCCTGTGGCACTGCTCGGTCACGACTTCTTTGGCGACTGCGACATCAGCATCAAACGCAATCAGAATCTAGTGGAATTTTCCCGCTGCTCCAATTAGAGCTTGTAACAATAATTCGCAGGGGAGTTATTGGGAGGTCGGCCATTAAAATGTAGGTAATGCTAAGGAATTTGCGATGACGATAAGCTTTACAGGGGGCTGTATGTGCGGCGCAGTCCGTTATGAGTGCACTGCCCCACCCGTAATCGCCGGGAACTGTCACTGCCGGGATTGCCAACAGGCGACCGGTAGCGCCTTTGCCCCTGCGCTTCTGGTGCCGCGTGCTGCAGTCAAGGTGACAGGGGAGGTGAAGTATTACGAAATGACTGGCGATAGTGGTGAAATTGTTGGGCGCGGATTTTGTCCCCAGTGTGGCTCTCGATTGTTGAGTAGGCCGCCTATTCCAGAATTAATGGGCATTATGGCAGGCTCCTTGGATGATCCAAGTTGGTTCGAGCCGCAAATGGATATCTATGTGGACAGTTCCCAGCCTTGGGATGTTATGAATCCTGCTTTACCTAAGTTTCCGAAAATGCCACCGATGAACCCTTCGGCTGAGTGAGGCAAGGACTGCACTCCAGCCTCGCCTGAAACCATATAATCACCAGACCTTATCACCAAATCGATCGTAGATCGACCCCTAAACCCGCAAGCTCAGGATCGCCACTGACCCTTTCAGGATGATCCAAAATTTCCACAGCTTGATTGGGGCGATAGATGTAGACTTGTCGCTCTGGCCGATCGATCAGCCATCCCAACTGCGCTCCATTGTCAATGTATTCCTGCATCTTGGCTTGCAGCGTCTCTAAACGATCGCTGGCTGATTTCAGCTCAATCACAAAATCGGGACAGAGCGGTGCAAAGGATTCTTATTCTTCCGGCGTTAAAGCCTCCCAGCGATCGCGACGAATCCAAGACACATCCGGCGATCGGGTTGCACCATTGGGCAAGGTAAAGCCAGAACTGGAATCGAACCCTAACCCCGTTCCGTCTTGTTCTATCCATATCCCCACCTGCCCCACTAAATTGAACAGCCGATTGCCTGTGTCGGAATCGGTGGGTGCCATGACCAAGACTTCTCCTTGAGCCGTTCGCTCGACTCGTAAATCTGGGTTGCTGCGGCAAAATTCATAGAACGGCTGCTGCATCGTTTACAAGCTGAGAAAACTACAAACGGAGAAATGTGTAAGCGAAGTCATTGGTCTGCCTTAAGCCTTGAGAAATGCCACCAATTGCTCCAGTTTGTCCCACGCGGCACCACTATCAATCACCGACTGGGCTAGGGTCACCCCTTCCGCGATCGAGGTCACTTTTTCACCCACTTGTAGGGCTAAGGCCGCATTTAAGGCCACGGCATCCCGCTGGGCCTGTGTTCCCTTGCCCTGGAGGATGTTGCGCAAAATCTCAGCATTTTCCGGCACATCACCGCCCTTTAATTGAGCGATCGGAGCCGCTGTAACACCTACCGCTGTGGGATCCAAGGTCTGTGTGTGAATCGCTCCTGCTGCCAGCACCGCCATGTCACTGAGATCCCCTAGCCCCGCTTCATCCAACTTTTCGCGGCCATAAACCACGATCGCCCGTTGCTTGCCTAGTTGTTGCAATGCTTCGGCGATCGGTTGCACCAATTCCGGCTTGTACACCCCAATCACCTGCCCCGTCGGATTGAGCGGATTGACCAATGGCCCCAACAGATTAAACACGGTGCGAATTTTTAATTGTTTACGCAAGTCCGACACCGCCTTCATGGCCGGATGCCAACCGGGGGCAAATAGAAACGTTACACCCACCTCCGGCACCGCTGCATGAATTTTCTCCGGTGGCGCAGCGAGATTTACCCCCAACGCTTCCAGCACATCCGCCGACCCCACCCGACTGGAGGCCGATCGATTGCCATGTTTTGCAACCGCCACCCCAGCCGCAGCAGCCACAAAAGCCACGGCGGTCGAAATATTAAACGTGGAAGCACCATCCCCGCCCGTCCCGCAGGTATCAATCAATGGCGTCGGCATCGTGGCACCCGTACTGGCGATCGCCTGCCCTTGCAAAATCCGGGCCATTCCTGCCAGTTCATCCCCCGAAACGCCCTTGGCTTGCAGCGCGGCCAGGATCGCGCCCGATAATCCCTCCGGAATTGCACCGCTCAACCAACCTTGCATCAAGTCAGCCGATTGGGTTGGATTCAAAGATTGCCGTTCAAGTAGCTGTTGTAACAGATCCGACCATTGGGGATGGGATACAGCAGCCAAGGGGGAAATCGACTGGGACATAGAACAGACTCAAGTTATCAATAAATCAAGCTTAAAAAATCCTGAAACAGATATCATCGATCGATGAGTCTGTCCGTTGCAAATCTTACCCCCAATCTTTCAGGATAGACAGTTTTGGTTCTGGGTCATGCCCACCAGAGGAACCTCAAAGGTTTGTGCTAGGCTAATTCCCAGCTAGATACTGTTATCCGGATTACATTTTTTTTCGCCTTTCACTTTTGCTTTTTGTTTACGGATTGAGTGCACTATGCATTTGTTTAGTCATCTACCCTAGGTTGTCTATCCGATCCATTGCTTCTTGGAAAGTTATTCTATGCATTTGCAGTAATTTCTCACTCCAGATCTCAATCCATAACTCGACAGCCATTGAGCGCTTAACAGAAATCGAGCTGTTTGTTTTTACCATTCATCCAAACCTAAGTGTTCCCCTTCTTCTAAGTTCAGTTGTCTGTATATGCAATGCCCTTCATCGACTTTGAGACTAGGGTTGAATCATGCATACCTGAAGGTTGTGATTCAGCCTAGTGATCCTTCGGTTGAGCAATGTCTTACCAGTCTTGGGTTCCGGCCCATTGCTTCAGTGCCGCAGTTATGGCAACGCGAAATTTTATCTGGGCAAATGGTTGCTGCTTTACGGCAGCTTAGCCATCTGGTTACGGAAGCTGGACAGCAGTCATCCCGAGGGATGATTACGGCACTCTCACCGGAATCCCCCCAATTTTTTTCAGAATTCTTGAATGCCAAATCCCTGAGTGACTTAACCCGTTTAGTCCGGCATAGCTGGTTTCTTTCTTTACTGTCACAGCAGCGATTATTTTTTCACTATCAACCGATTTTTCGGCTCGGGTCGGGGCAAGTGGTTGCCTATGAATGCCTCGCACGGGGAATGATGGACGATGGACAGGAACTTAGTGGACAGCAATTAATTGATGCGGCTAAAGCAACACAGTTAACCCATGAGTTTGATTACTTGGCACGGGAGGTCTGTTTGCAATCGCTGGCATTATTGCTTCAGGGATCGGCCCACTTACAACAGCAACAATTTTTTATCAATGCGGTGCCTAATGCGATCGCGGCCAATCCAGCCATCCTAGAACAGCACCTGCAACAAGTTATGGATCTGGGGATTCAGCCGCAACAAATTGTGTTTGAACTGACGGAAATTGAGGCGGTACGCACCGAAAACCAGGTTGCTCAAGCCATTCAGCGGATTCGAGACTGGGGTTGTCAACTGGCCATTGATGATTTAGGTAGTGACGTGGCGTTAAACCACTACTGTTTAGAATTTCATCCCGATATTCTCAAACTCGATCGGGCCATGGTGGATGGTTGCAGTCGTCACCCCGTCAAACAAGTCTTGCTGAAAAGCATGGTGCAAGCGGCCCATGATATGGGGATTCAAATTTTGGCAGAGGGAATCGAGCATCGCGAAGATTTGCAATTTTGCAAAGCCATTGATGTGGACTTGGCCCAAGGATTTGCCCTCGCCCGCCCAAGCATACTGTTACCGCAGGATCCATCGCGAGGAGTGGAAACCCGGTTGGCGGACTGGGCATGGTAATGACTTTAGGTTCTAAAACCGTTTCGATTCCGTGCGATAGACATAGAACTGACCGAGAACCCCGATCGTTTCCAGATCATAGCCGGTGGGAATGGGCAGCGCGGAGAGCACTGGAGACATGGAGTCTGGAACGACCGATCGCAAAGAAAGCTGGGTTTGATAATAGCTAAATAGCCAGTAATTCTGGCGCTGAGTGTTGCCTCGGATAAAGGCTTTGACCTGCTCTTGATTTTCCTCTACCAATTGGGGACATTGCTTCGCCAAGCCGAGGGGAACCTGGGGGCACAGTTCCGATTTCATTTGGTCGATCGCGAAAGCTTCAAAGGCATTAGGTTCGGGATTGGTGGCCACCATTAAGCCTCCAATTCCCACTCCCAGTAACACGATGATGCCTGTAATCCATTGCCCAGATTTCATGCCAAGGATGCGGTGAATACCACCGGTAACAACGCTCTCTAGGTTAGCGGTTAATGGCTGCCTCGACCGACTCTAACGGGTCAGATCTGGAATTGGTTGGCAAGTTGGAGCTTATCAAAACATTGCTCACTGAAAAATCAGCAAAAAAATTGGTCAACCTATTCCAATTTTTGAAAAAAGTCGCTATATTTGTATTCGCGGTATTCGCGCATGGCGAGCGTAGCCAAGTGGTTAAGGCAGCGGATTGTGGTTCCGCCACTCGGGGGTTCGAGTCCCCTCGTTCGCCCTTCTGGGTTCTCTAAATTAAATTAGTTGACTTTGAGCTAGGTTTTTGCGATCCAAGTTTGCTTCCTTCTGGGTGGTTGGATTGCGGAGTTTCCTTTTGAGCGTTCTGATGTAAACCGTCGAAATCCTTCAGATTTCAGTACGATTCTCGACACTTGTAAAATAGCTTGGCCAAAATGGAGCTAGTTTTTTGCAAGCCGGGAATTCATGTTGTTGATCACCCGTTCTCTGACTAAGCAATTCGATCGCAAACTTGCGCTCGATCGAGTCAACTTGGAACTGCGGCAAGGGGATGTCTACGGTTTAATCGGCCCTAATG
The DNA here is from genome assembly GCA_002148405.1 of Alkalinema sp. CACIAM 70d. Lineage (GTDB taxonomy): Bacteria > Cyanobacteriota > Cyanobacteriia > Leptolyngbyales > Leptolyngbyaceae > Alkalinema. The sequence continues at coordinate 13,586 of MUGG01000149.1, forward strand.
GTGCGGGCAAGACGACCTTGCTGCGATTATTAGCGCTGGTAGATGAGCCGACGACGGGAGACATTTTCCTTGATGGGGTGCCGCTTCGCTATGGCGAGCATCTGCCGGAACTAAAGCGTCGTCTGGGATTTTTGCCCGATGACTTTCCGCTCTATGAAGATTTAACCGTTTGGTTCTATTTAGATTACATAGGCCGCTTGCAATACCTGACGGAACCCGATCGCTCCCAAAGGATCCAGGAAGTTCTAGCGTTGGTGGAATTAGAAAGCAAGCAGCAGAGTGTCATTGGGACGCTCTCCCGAGGGATGCGGCAGCGCCTGAGTTTAGCCCAAGCCATTCTGCACAAACCCTCTCTTTTACTGCTAGACGAGCCTGTTTCGGGGTTGGATCCTTTAGCCCGATCGCAGTTTCGCCGCATTATCAAGCAATTGCAAGCCTCTGGGATGACGATTTTGATTTCCTCCCACATCCTGAGCGATTTGGAGGACTTCTGTACCGCGATCGGCATCATGGAACAGGGCCGATTGGTAGAAAGCTCGGTGCTGTCTGACTTATACAACCGACTGAGCAGTCAGCACTTACTGATTTCCGTGGTGGATGATTTGGAGAAGCTGCAACGGTTTCTCGTTGATCGCCCTGAAGTAACTGGGATTGAAATTGCCAGCGATCGCACCCTGAAATTTACCTTTGCAGGCAACGAAACCGATCGGGTCGCTCTATTGCGCACCATCGTAAACGCTGACATTGCGGTGACTGAGTTTTATACCACCCAGGAAAATCTAGAGTCGATTTTCCTCAAGATGGATTATCAAAGAACTTCCTAGGCTGTCAGTTCGATGGAGATGGAATATTGCCCGATTTCAGGACAGTCTCTAGCTCTATCCCACCAGGCTTAGTAAAAAATCTGAGTTTTCAAAAAACTTAAATAACAGATTGACATGATTTATCCTGCTTGGCTCAATCAAATTGGCGATCGCAATCCCCAGCTACTCCGGGAATGGCGGGGGCGTCTCCAGATACGCAGTTTCCTCGTCACCCTAGGACTAGTGGTTTTAGGCGAAATCCTGTTTGCGACCTCCTACATCAATCGTTTACCTGGCCCCGATCGTTCTTACAGCGCCTTTTGCCTCAATGGGTACAGTCCCAACTGTCTGATCGATTGGGATGGATGGTGGTTAAGTATGTTTCGGGATCTCAATTGGCTCATGCCCTTTGTGATTTTTCTGCCGGGGATCTATGGCTTGATTACGGATATTAACCAAGAGCAGCAGAAAGGAACCTTGAACTTTCTTCGCCTCAGCCCGCGATCGAGCCAGAATATCCTCCTCGGCAAACTGCTGGGCGTACCATCCTTGCCCTACCTTGCCCTCCTGGTTGCCTTTCCCCTCCATGCCTACGTCTCTTCGCATGTGCCGAATGGCTTGGCTTTTTTAATTAGCTACTATGCGGTCTTTGGGCTCACAGGAGCAGTGTTGTTTACCGCTGCCCTCTTCATTGGCTTTACCGGGCGTGGGGGACAAAATAGCCCCGTGGCTTGGGTTTCAGGCAATGCCTTAGCAGGCTTGGCCTTGGCTGGAATTTTCGTGATTCCCAGTCTCTGGACTTGGAACAGTGTGACGGTCTGGAACTTTTTCCCGCAGTTTCTCACCACTTGGAATGATGGGCCAGCCAGCCGGGTTGATTGGTTCACCATTCCGATTAACCGCAATCCCTTCCTGGCCCATCTCTTTACCCTAAGCAATTTGGCCATCATGACCTTTCTGCTCTGGCGCATTTTGCAACGAAGCTTTCGTAATCCCAAAACTACGTTGATCAGTAAACGCCAAAGTTATGGTTTAGTCGGCTATATCACAGTGCTGATGGTGGGATTTGCCATGCAATCGGACTACGTGACAGGTAAGCTTTCCCAAGACTATTGGTTAGGGATAACGAGTCTATTGATTAGCGTTATGACCTTTGCCTTTTTGCCATTGCTGCTTAGTCTCTCAACCCCCCGACAGATGGCGTTAGACTGGCTACAATCTCGCAAAGCTACGGCATTTCAGTACAGAGAACAAACGGGCCGCTGGCCGTCTTCTTGGCGCAAAGCAGCCGTTGCAGATTTGATTTGGGGCGACAAAAGTCCTGGGATCACCGCGATCGCAATTAACCTGCTGTTAGTCATCATTGCCTTAATCTTGCCGCTGTCCTTCGTAGAGACCTTCGATCGCTTTCGAGCAATTCTTGGGTTAGGGATCGGAGTTGCGCTGGTGTTGATTTATGGATTAATTGTGCAGTGGATGCTATTGCTACAAACGCCAAAGCGGATTATTTGGGCGGTGGGGAGTCTGTCATTTGCGGTGCTTTTTCCACCATTAGCGGCTTTTATTATGGTGATTGGGGATAATGACAGCATTTTGGCCAAGTTTTTGATGTTATTTTCCCCAGGATTCTGGACAATCTTAGCCAGCGATCGCGGTTTATCCACCAACTTAGGGGTGATTGCTTTAATTATTCAATGGATCCTAATTTTTGGCCTCGGGAATGCTCTATGGTTGCGTTATCGGCAGTTGAGCCAAGCCTTGCAGTATAGCGATTCTGCACCCTAGAAGATTTCCCTGGCAGCCTTAAATTCGATCTCATGTTAGTTTCCTACGTCTTACCTACTTGAGGCGTAGGAATTTTTTATCGAATTTGGGAGATTCTCTCTTTAGAGCGTCCCAGAATGTAACGGCTTGTAACGTATAATCAGACAAATATCGTCAGACATCAGATTATCTTTAGATCTGTCTTGAGATATTCGGTTATTGGTTAATCTCAATGCTGTGCCTTTGGGGTTAACTGTGGGGAAACCCCTTTAGCTGTTTACTTTTTTGCTGACGTTTGTTGTTTAAGTTCGCGGAAGGGTCTTCATGCGTGTTGCGATCGCCGGAGCCGGCCTAGCAGGGCTTGCTTGTGCCAAATATCTGGTTGATGCAGGCCATCAGCCGATCGTCTATGAAAGCCGGGATGTGCTGGGTGGCTTGGTGGCTGCCTGGAAGGACGAAGATGGCGATTGGTATGAAACGGGGCTGCACGCATTTTTTGGAGCCTATCCCAACATGCTGCAACTGTTGCAGGAACTGGGTATCTCCGATCGACTGCAATGGAAAGAGCACGCACTGATTTTTAACCAACCGGAAAAACCGGGCACTTACTCCTACTTCAAAGTGCCAGATATTCCGGCTCCCTTCAACGTCATCATGTCGATCGTGAATAACAACGACATGTTGTCCTGGGAGCAAAAGTTCCGCTTTGCCGTTGGGTTATGGCCAGGGGTTGCCTTCGGCCAGAAGTACGTGGAAGACATGGACAAGTACAGCCTCTTGGAATGGCTGCGCAAGCAAGGCGTAGACGATCGGGTTAATTCCGATGTGTTTATCGCGGCGTCTAAAGCCCTGACGTTCATCAATCCCGAAGATGTCTCAGCGACGATTCCGTTAACGGCGATTAACCGCTTCCTGCGGGAACGTTATGGCTCTAAGATTGCCTTCCTCGATGGATCCCCAACTGAGCGGCTCTGTCAACCGATCGTGGATTACTTCACCGAGCGGGGCGGAGAGGTTCACCTGGAAAAACCACTGAAGGAAATTGTTCTGAACGATGATGGTTCCGTGAAGCATTGGGTCATGCGAGGGCTGAACGGCCAACCCGATGAGATCGTCGAGGCCGATATTTACGTCTCTGCCCTGTCTGTGGACGTGATGAAGGTATTGATGCCTAGCGCTTGGAAACAGCTGCCCTTCTTCCAGAAATTAGAGGGCTTAGAGGGCGTGCCTGTGATCAATCTGCACCTGTGGTTCGATCGCAAGTTGACGGACATTGATCACTTGCTCTTCTCCCGATCGGACTTGCTGAGTGTGTATGCCGACATGAGCATCACCTGCAAGGAGTACGAGGATCCAGATAAATCCATGCTGGAACTTGTGCTAGCCCCCGCCAAGGATTGGATTGATAAATCCGACGAAGAAATTATCGCTGCCACCATGCAGGAACTGGAAAAGCTGTTCCCGCAGCATTTGAAGGGCGATAATCCTGCTAAGCTTCGTAAGTATAAAGTGGTGAAAACCCCGCGATCGGTTTACACGGCCTCTCCGGGTCGCCAAGCCTATAGACCGGATCAGGTGACACCCATTCACAATTTTTATCTCGCAGGTAGTTACACAATGCAGCGTTATCTTGGCAGTATGGAAGGTGCTGTGCTTTCTGGTAAGCTATCAGCGCAGGCGATCGCCAAAGCGCACCCCGCTAATTCCACGGCTGGAGCACCCCGTGCCCTGGCGACTGCTGGTTAAGAACATCCTTTGCCAACCTTCGCATCTGCACTAGAATGCTGCAATTGCCTGAGTCTCCGCGTGTGAAAAAGTCCCTGGCTTCGGTCGAAACTGCCTACGAGTCCTGTCGTCAGGTGACAGCGGACTTTGCGAAAAGTTTCTATCTCTCGACCTTGCTCATGCCTCCAGAGAAACGTCGGGCAATTTGGGCAATCTATGTCTGGTGTCGGCGCACAGACGAACTGGTGGATGGGGCGGACGCCAAAAATACGACCCACGAGACCCTCGACACCTGGGAGGAGCGCTTGGAGGATCTGTTCGCAGGTCATCCCCATGATGACTTTGACGTTGCGCTGGTCGATACGCTGGAGCACTACGATTTAGACATCCAACCCTTCCGCGACATGATTGAAGGGCAACGGATGGATCTCTATCGCAACCGCTACGAAACCTTTGAGGAGTTGGAGCTCTATTGCTACCGGGTGGCGGGAACAGTAGGCCTCATGTCCACTACCATCATGGGTGTGGATGAGTCAGCCCGAACCGCGCCATGGAATGCTAATCATCCACCCTATCTACCCATCAAAGAAGCGGTGGCTTTGGGAATCGCCAATCAGCTCACTAATATTCTGCGGGATGTGGGAGAAGATGCTCGGCGGGGACGGATTTATCTACCGTTGGAAGATCTGCATCGCTTTAACTACACCGAAAAGGACTTGTTGAACGGGGTGCTGGACGATCGCTGGCGGGCTTTGATGAAGTTCCAGATCCAACGGGCGAAGCAATTTTTTGAAGAAGCCGATCGGGGGATCACGTTCCTCAGTGTGGATGCGCGGTGGCCGGTGTGGGCGGCATCCATGACCTATAGCTGGATCCTGGGAGAAATCGAACGGAATCAGTATGATGTCTTCAGTAAGCGAGCCTATGTGTCCACGGGACGCAAGTTACTGGCATTACCCGTCGCTTTGATGCGGGCCAAGGTGCTTTAACCAAGCTGATAGTGTAACCCCAGCTGATGGTGTAACCAATGGGCCGAGTCTGGGTCTTGAAGTGAATTAAAACGGCTAGATAAACGCAAGAATCGGGAGACTGACGAGCCTTCCCGATTCTTGTATTTAATCGAAGTTGCTTAAGTTTAGTCGGTTAATCGACGGAGTGAGTTAATCGAAGTCCGACGACCGCATTGAGGGATCAAAAATTTGGTCTTCTAATTCCATACGTTGCTCCATTTGACGGAGAAAATACCCAGTCAGCATGGCCGATGCGAGAAGTCCTGCTAGATTTTCCCGATCGGTGGTTACTTTTACCTGAAAGCCTTCCGAGGGCAACACGCCCAATAAACCCTGGACGTTGTGGGAAATAATTTGTTTGACCTGGGGACTGACCGATCGGGCAACCCGTTCCAAAACCTCCGGTGGTTGATGTTGCAAATACCGCAGTAGGGCATTGGCATCCATCATTTCACTATCGATTCTCAAATAATTTGCACTGTCTGGATCAAAAGACATGTAGTTAAGCAAACACGATAAGTCCTATTGTTGCATTTCTTGAGAAAATGTGCCCGTTTTCCCAAGAAGTCCATCAATTTGTGCTGTCAGTTGTTGGGCTTTATCTCGCAGCGATCGCCCAAAGGCAGGCGACTACTGGGATGCAGTGCTGGAGGGAGATGGGCTAAATCAGGCCGAGATGCTGTTGCAGAGCTTTTCGCATGGTGTCAACGGGCACTTGGTCTTGCTGTGTCCAAATTTTGAGGGCGGCGGCTCCCTGTTGTACCAACATTTCCAGCCCGTCGAGCGCCATGGCTCCCCGATCGTGGGCTTGCTTCAGGAATTGGGTGGGGTTGGGAATATAGATCAGATCGTAGGCGATGGCTTGGTTGGAAATTAAGGCAGCTTCAGCGATCGTGAGGGGCGATTGATCAACTTGGGGATGCATGCCGATCGGGGTTGTGTTGACGATTAACCCTGCGGTGGGTAGGAGATCGGGGAGGGTTTCCCAAGGATGAACTGAGAGCTGCTGAGCAAAGCTGGAACCCTGCCAACTGTCTTGGAAATGGTGTAGTTTGTCAGGATTGCGTCCAACGACTTGAATCGTTTTGCAACCGAGTTGGGCACAGCCTGCTACAACTGCACGAGCGGCTCCCCCGTTGCCTAAACATAGGACATTGACGCTACTCCAATCCCGATCGAGGGATTGCAAGGGAGCCAGAAATCCGGCGACATCAGTATTGGTACCGCACCAGCCTGCTTCGCTGCGCCAGACGGTGTTGACTGCTCCCACGGCGCGGGCCAGGGGGGAGACTTCGGTGAGGTGAAAGATGATGGCTTGTTTGTGGGGAATGGTGACATTAAATCCCTGGAGACCAACGGCGGAAAAGCCCGCGATCGCGTCGGTCAAGTTTTTGCCTTGCACGGGAAACGGCAAATACACCCAATCGAGGCCCATTTCTGCCAATGCTGCATTTTGCATAACGGGGGACAGCGAATGCTCGATCGGATCGCCAATAATGCCCAGTAGTTTCGTTTTGCCAGTAATGGTGAGCATTGCGTTTTCAACTCCCAACAAATTGCATCTCTAAGAGTTGATCATACAGGGGTTAAAAACTTTTCCAGATAGGTATCAGCCAGTAAAGACGAATCAGCATAGTCAAACACGATCGCTATACCTTAAGAAACAGTTCATCAAATCGCCATAGTAAATATCCCAGCCAACCTCTGGAATAACTTTGCCAACCGCTCAACGCAAAAATATAAGCTCTTGGATAACTGCCTAGAGGGGCTTGCATATCATCGTTAAAAGCATCCCAAGGGCAGATCCAGGAGTTTCCTTTTCTCCAGTGCAATGATTGTGCGAACCGATTTTCAGACAAGGTTTGCAAGGCAATATCATTGGAAGATTTACAGCCCAGTTGCTGCCAAATTTGACGTTGAACACTAAATCCAAAACGCCCATTACTGTACTGAAGCCATAGTTGATCGATCGCTGAGAGAGATTGCGAAGAGAGACTGCTGATATCTTCTGGACGCAACCAGCCATCTTTCTCTCGTCCCGTTAATTCAAGAAGTAGTCGTTTTGTTTCAGCATCAGCATTTTGTAATTGTCCTAGTTCTAGAAACTTTGTGAGTTTTTGACAGTCGATTAAGCAGGAAGTTTTAACGACAACTGGTTTGGTTACTGAAATGGGATTGGATTCTGATTTTTCCAAATTAGACTCTCCCGTATATGAGCCAGTTGACTTAGCACTAGTCGGGGGGTGATGGGACTTAAGAAACTCATAGGCAATATTAATGTGCTTAAACTTTTCTTCGGCTTTAAGCTGCAACCTAGGATCATCATTAAAACGATCGGGATGCCATACCTTTGCTAAGTCCTTATATGACTGCTTAATCTCTTCTAGAGATGATCCAACTTCAAGTTCAAGAAGTTGGTAATACAGTTCTGGGTTCTGGTCTTCTAATTTCATGTATCTCAGTGGATTAAACTAGGAATTTTCGGCAATAAATCTTTCGAGTTGTAAAAGCTTTTGCTCAATTTGATTGATTATGCTTTCAACAGTGTTTTTCTGTTGCTCTAAGGGTGCCAATGCATGAGCTAAGGCTCGACGATCGGCATCACGATTGATTGTTTGCACCGTTCGTACGATTCGCCCAATGCTACCACCTCCTCGAAATTTGGAGCCTTGTTGTCGTACTTTATCTGTGTATTCCGCTTTAATCTGCTTCTGCTGTTGAGAAATCTCTCTTTTCATGAGACTGTACTCTTTTTTCTTGAGTTTTAGCTCTTTAATTGCAACCTTTGCTTATGCAACTGATTCAACTATAAAACGAACTCCATTATTAGTAATTTCCATACAACTGAATAACTACTTTGATTAAACTAAATCGTAGAAAAGTGCTGCTATCAGAATGTCGTTACATGATCAACGCCATTACATGATCACCTCAGGGAAGCACGGGAAACAAGTATTTGATAGAAGATGAAACTGCAAAAGTATTGTAAATATCCATTCTTCTACCAACTATTTTTATCCGGATTCTTTCTCTTAACTTTATAATTCTCTAAAGAATTATAATCTTTATTGATGCAGACACTGTTTAGAGAGGATTGATATATGGAATTACGACCCATTCGGACTGAAGCCGATTATCAGGCAGCATTGCAAGAAATTGAACAGCTATTTGATGCAACTCCTAACACCCCTGAGTTCGATCGACTCGATATTCTCAGCACATTAGTGGAAGCCTACGAAAAAACAACCACCCCGATCGACTTTCCTGACCCGATCGAGGCAATTCAGTATTATATGGAAATACGCGGATGGTCGCGGCGAGACCTAGAGTCTTGCATGGGTAGTCGATCGCGCGTCTCAGAAATCCTATCCCGTAAGCGTTCTTTGACCTTAGAGATGATCCGCAAGCTGCATCAACAATTAGGAATTCCCGCCGAAGTATTAATCCAACCTTACGAGTCGTTACAAGCACCCGCTTAATGAGTGATCCCTATTAAGCATATGGTCTTGTCTGCTGTAGCAAACAATAGATCAGCAACTAACCCGCAATTGGGCCATGCGAGTCAGGTTGATCCAGTGCAAAATCCCAGAACGTCGCCTCAATTTTATGGCCGTCCAAATCTCGCACAAAACACCCATAGTAAGGATCACCATAATCCGGCCTAGGGCCAGGTGCCCCGTCATCTCGCCCACCTGCCTGCAATGCCGCGTCATAAAAGGCATGAACCGAATCTTTAGTTGGGGCGATAAATCCAATATGCGTTCCGTTCCCAACATTGGCCGGCTGTCCATCGATCGGAATCTCTATCCAAAATTCTGGGTAAACTTTGCCATAGGCGACAGCACCGGGATAATCCATGAGTCTCTTGTAGCCCAAGGTTGCCAACACCGCGTCATAAAAGGCAACAGCCTGTTCAAACTGATTGGTTCCCAGCGAAATATGGGACAGGATACTGGGGTTTTCTTCAGGGCTAGTGGAACTTTGGGCAGGTGGATTGTGAGTTTCAGAACACATATTTTCCTCCGAACAATCTATATCAAGCAAACAATGCAATAGACAGTGCGTCGAATTTTTGTTCTGTCAGGCTCAGGGTGGAGTTCAACGATCGTAGTCTGGACTACTTGCCAGCGTAGTTTCTGACACCATTAATTCTGGCCACGACGTGCCTAACCCCTAAGAAACTAGGGCAGAATACTTCTGTCAAACAAGGTCATCAACTAAATGATACTCTGAAAATGGAGCTAAGCGGATTCGAACCGCTGACCCCTTCAATGCCATTGAAGTGCTCTACCAACTGAGCTATAACCCCTTACGGTAAACTAAGGTACCGCAAAATTTTCCCTTCGTCAAGTCTCACCCACGAACTTCTAGTCCTCGTGCCACATTCTAGTCCTCCCGCCACAACTGCGGTTGCCGAAAATGATGGACATCCTTCATCACCTCTGCCCAGCCCTCTGCCAGGGACTCTAAAATTCGATCGCCCTTTTCCTTCGTCGCGGCTGTGGCATCCCCAATCACTCCGCTACGGCTGATATCCCGCGTTGTCCAAGGAATCGGCAAATTGCGTTCCAACGTCAATAAACTATCCTCCGGTAGACCATGGGGATATTCCGTAACTGCCCGATCCATTTTGACCTGTTCCGGCAAAATGGACAGCAGCAAACTGGTTTCTGCATCGCCAGCATGAATTCCGAGCCACCCTTCCTTTTCCGTCAGCAGTTGCTTAGTCATGTGAGGCACGCGCCAAGTGAAAAAGGGAAACACCTCAAAGTCCTCATGAGCCACATGCAAATCCCGTGCCACAATGTCCATGATTTGCGGCTGCCCCCCATGGGAATTCATCAGAATTAGTTTACGAAATCCCGCCCGGTACAAGCTTTCTCCCGTTTCCATCAACACACTGGTTAACGTCTGGGCAGACAACGTAATCGTGCCAGGAAAATGCCAATGTTCATTGGATTTTCCATAGTACAGTGAAGGCATTGCATAGGCGGGTATAGCGGAATCCAGCCGATCGAGGGCTTTGCCTAGCACCGCCATGCCGATCGCGGAATCGACAACTAATGGTAAATGCGGGCCGTGTTGTTCGATCGCGCCAACGGGTTGAATAATCACAATGCGATCTTTGTCGGGCAAATCGCGAATGTCTGTCCAAGTCAAGTATGGAAAAAATCGTTCTGGTGGAATGAACCCATGCATCATAGCAACGCTAAACCTCAATAAAACCGAAAATAAAACAAGAAACAGGGCAATATTACAACTACAACAAAGTAATTAATGGTAATAATCCAAGAATTGCTAATCCCACCAAAAGTAAACAACTTTTTCGCTTAACTGATCGATCGGCAAAACTAAATGCGTAAATGCTTTTAGCAATATTATTACTTGCCGCCGCAATTAAAATTGCCGCACTGGCCACCGAGAGCGCTGTGGTTTTTCCGGCGGATTGCGTTAACCCTAAAATAAACGGGTCAACATCCGTGACGCCCAAAATTGCCGCTAATCCATACAGTCCCCGATCGCCCAAATACGTTGATGTGTAGTGGGTCACCACCGCAATTACCACAAATAACACCGCAAAGAGTAGGGCAGACTTGAGCTCTAAAGGATTTTGATTGGTTTCCTGACTGGTGGCAGAGGTCGCTGTTGCGGCGGTAGAATCCTGGCGGATTATCCAAAACCAGCCAGCCCCAATCCCGATCGCGGCCAAAACCAATAACGGAACCAACAACGATCGAGCCAACGGTTGGTTAAACAAATACAACAACAACGCAAATCGAAGATACATCACCCCCGATGCCATCAAAATTGCACCGGGATAGCGTTGGGGCTGGGGATCTTGCGCTGACTTTTTCGCCAATGCGACTGTCGTCACTGTCGAAGAATAGGCTCCCCCCAACAAAGCTAAAATCGCCAGCCCGCCTCGCCCTTGACTGACCCGTTGCAGCAAAAAACTGGCATAGGACACCGTACTCACCGCCACCACTACCAGCCAAGTTTTAAAGGGATTAATTTCAAAGGGACTAAAGGACTGATTGGGTAAAATCGGTAAAACGACGATCGTTAAGAACAGAAACTTGCCCAACGTCAAAATATCATCCGGCGAAAAGCGATGCACCAATCCTTCCAGTACCGTCTTGAGTTCCAGCAAAATCAAACTGGTAATCACAAACGTGCAGGCAACCCAGTAATGCTCAGAGTAAACCAGCGGCCCCACCAGATAGGTTCCCAAAGCCGTCATTTCTGTGGTTAAACCTGCCTCCTGGTTCGATCGACGGATCTTATTCCAGTAGGACAGCATCATAAAGCCACCCACCACAAACAAGCCTACCGCCACCGGCAGCCGATCCTGATTGGCCAGAAACGCCAACCCATAACCCAATAACCCAATCAGGGGATAGGTACGTACTCCTCCAAACACATACCGTCCTGGCTCCGACTTTTGTTCTTCCCGCTCTAGGCCGATTAGGAAGGACAAAAACACAACTAAGCAAAGCTTAAAGACATCGGGGGGAATGACCGTCGCGATCGCAGAAACCATCCATTAACGCCGAATAGTAGATAGGGAAGAGGGTGAAGATGTAGGAGCAATGCCGACCGATCGCTCTAGTTCCGCTGGCGGTTCCGTAAGCAACACTTCTCGGATGAAGCGAGCCAAGGCCCGTTGGGCCAGCCCCGTGGCAATTTGCTGGCCCATCTGTTGCGCTTCCGATCGCATCACCAAGCGCGGTACGAGATTCAAAATCCGATTGGGGTCGAAGCCTTGGGTTTGCTGAAGAATCGCCCAGATCCGCTTGATATGCCCCAGGGTCGCTTCATTTTCACTCGACATTTGCGGCGACTCCACCGCAAAGCCGAACCGCGCTCCCACCGTGGAGGTCAGCCGTTGCCAAGCCGTCTGTCCCAGCGCATCCATACTGTTGATAATCTCACTAACCAAGCGTTGACGAATAAATTCTCCCCGTTCTGAAAAGAGAAAATCGAGGGCTTGATCCAACGATCCACTAATGTCATATTCCATGCTGCCTTTGGCATTGCGCAGCAGGTTTTCCAAGCGATTCCAGCGGAAGCTATCATCTTTGAAGAGTAAGTCTTTCAGAGAGGTACGTAACTCAGGAGCCGGATCGGTTAACAGTCGCTTGGCAATGTACGGATAGGCTTCGCTGAGAACCTTAAATTCTGGATCGACGTTGATCGCAATTCCTTCCAGCGTCACCAGCGATCGAATGATCAACGCAAAGTAAGCTGGAACCCGGAAGGGATATTCGTACATCAGTGCCGAGAGTTTATCGGTAATCGCTGCAATATTGATATCCGAAACACTGGCACCTAAAGCATCTTGGAAGACAACGGCAAAGGCGGGAATGATGGGGGTTAGATCCGTATCGGGCGACAGGAATTCTAGCTTAACGTAATCGTTGGCAAGTCCATCAAAGTCACGGTTGACCAAATGGACAATCGCCTCAATCAGCCCATAGCGTTGGTAAGGCTGCATCTGGCTCATCATGCCGAAGTCCAGGTAGGCCAGCTTGCCGTCGGGGGTGGCCAGTAGGTTGCCGGGGTGGGGATCCGCGTGAAAAAAGCCGTGTTCTAGCAATTGCCGTAGGGAACATTGCACGCCAATATTGACCAAATAGGTGGCATCAATGCCCTGTTCCGCCACTTCCTTTAAGTTGGTCAACTTCGTCCCTTCGATCCATTCCATCGTCAGGACACGGCGCTCGGTGTAATCCCAGTAAATCTTGGGAACGTAAATATCCGGCAGATAGCCATAGAGGTCATTGAAGCGCTCAGCGTTGCGACCTTCCTGGGTGTAGTCCATCTCCTCAAAGATGCGCCCCGCGAACTCATCCATGATGCCGACTAAGTCGCTGCGAACTCGACTGAAGGTGCGCATGGCCCAAGCAGACAGTCCCCGCAGAATGTAGACATCCAGGGCAATACTGCGCGCTAGACCCGGTCGCTGCACTTTGACGGCTACTTTTTCGCCGGTTTTCAACGTGGCTTTGTAGACCTGACCGAGGGAGGCAGCGGCAACGGGGGCCGGGGAAATTTCGTCAAACAGATCGATCGGATCTTTGCCCAGTTCCTCCCGAATAAACTGGAAGGCAATTTCGTTGGGGAAGGGGGGAATCTGATCCTGAAGTTTGGATAGCTCTTCTAGAAAGACGGGGGGCACCAAGTCGGGGCGGGTGGAGATGGCTTGGCCAATTTTGATAAAGGCTGGCCCCAGTTTGGTCAGCAGTTCCCGCAGTTGAATGGCGCGATTGCGTTGCTCGGTAATTTTTTTGCCCTGCTGGCTGTCTGACCAGATTCCCAGGGCATAGGTTAACAACGGCAGAAAGATTCCGATCGTCCGGCTCCACACCTGCCAATAGCGCGATCGGTAGTAGTTGGCGATCGCCTCCGGTTGATAGCGCAGGGGCAGGCCATTGTGATCTGTCCCAAAGTTGTGATCGGTTCCAACATTCTCAGGGGAGCGATCGGCAACCTGGCTATCCTTGCCCCCAAAGGCTGTCCCTCCGATCGGTAGGGACTCAGGAACAGTCGTAGCCTGGGTATCCACCGTGATGGTTGTGGATCCTGGCTGGGGCATGGCATCGGCAGGTCGATAATTCATAGGAGACGATCGCGTTTACTCGCTTTGTTAAGCATTGTAACAAGACTGAATCAGCCCTTACGTTTAGTAAATCACGTTCGTCTCAGGATGGCAGTCGGGTTTCGCCTACTCTTTGGGAGGGGATTCCTGTAAGGTTGCCGCAATGGAGTCTAGCAAGGATGCCCCATCTTGGGGATCCAAAGCGCGGATGATTTGCACGGTCGGGTACCAGGGGGTCGTTGATTTGTCATTACCCCAGACCCAATGTCCCGTTGTCGGCAGCACTAACCACACGGGTTTACCGAGGGCCGCCGCTAGGTGAGCCGCTTCGCAATCGATGGTGAGCAGCCCGTCCAACGCCGCGATCGCCTGGATTAACTCGGCGCGATCGATGCAGGGTTGCGGTGGAATTCCAGCCTGTTCTAGTTGGGCCTGCTCCTCGGCGGTGAGGTGGGATTGGAGGCTGACCCAGGGCTGGGAGGGAGGGAGGGCCGCTAAGAGTTGCGCTAGGGGGAACGCGCCGGGAGCATTGGGGGTGTCTGCGGTGCGGTTTGACCAGATTAGACCGATGGGTTTGAGGAGATTGGGTGGCGTTGGACGGGAGGGAAGGAGGGGGAAAGGGGGTAGCAGGGTAGGAGAGGGGGAGAGGGTATTAGGCAGACTTCCTAGGGGAATTTGGAGGGCGCAGTCGGGCACAGGATCGCCCTTAGCAATCACTTGGGTCAGGCCGGGAATAGCAGCGAGTAGGGGAACGATCGCCCGATCGCATTCCACAATGACCTGGGCTCCTTGCTTGACCAGTTGGGGTAAATAGCGACTGCAAATCAGGGTTTGGCCTAAGTCCTGCTCGGCCCAGACCAGAATTTTTTGACCCGCGATCGCGCCACCGTCCCAGCGAGGAATTTTGCGGTGGCGGGGAATTTGCTGTTGCAGGTAGCTGGGGGCTTGCCAACGCCATTCGTCTTCCGCAAAGCCTTCCGTCAGATGACCGATCGCTAACAGGGCTTGGCTGAGCTGGAAGTGGGCTTGGGCAAAGTCGGGCTGGAGGTCGATCGCGGTGCGGAAACAGGTAATGGCGCTGGGCAGTTCTCCCTGGTCTTGCCAGAGTTGCCCCAGGTTGCTGTAGGCGGCGGCGTTGTCTGGCTGGTAGGCGAGGGTCTGTTGCAGGTGGGCGATCGCTAAATTCGGCTGACCTTCGGCTTGTAGAATCAGGGCCAAATTGTGGTGGGTGGGGGCGTGGCGGGAGTCTAGTTTGAGGGCGAGGAGGTAGTGCACCTTGGCAGCGGCAAAGTCGCCGATCGATTGGTGCAGGTTACCGAGGTTGAATTGCAGGTTGGGGTCGAAGGGTTGGAGTTCTGCGGCGCGGCGGTAATAGCCCAGGGCGGATTCTGGGTTGCCCTTTTCTTGCAGGGCATTGGCGAGGTTGATTTGGGCGGTGACGGCGTTGGGGGTGAGGGCGAGGCTCTGGCGGAAGGCGGCGATCGCGGCTTCCAGTTGGCCGAGGGATTGCAGCAGGGTGCCCAGGTTGGTCAAGGCTTGGGGGAATTCCGGCTGGAGGGCGATCGCGGTTTGGTAAGCATCTAAGGCGGCCTCTGGTTGCTCCAGCAGCACCAACAGGTTGCCAAGGTTGTAGTGGGCGGTGGCGTCTTCCGGGGTTAGTTCCACGGCCTGTTGCAGGGCTTCCAAGGCGCTGGGGAGTTGCCCGATCGCCTGCAAGGCCACCCCCAGGTTGCGAAAGGCTTCGGCGTAGTTGGGTTGAACCTCCGTGGCGGCAAGGTAATGGACGATCGCTTCCCGCAGTTCGCCCCGCTGATAGTAGACGGAACCCAGCAAATTCAGCATGGCGGGGTGATCGGGGGCGATTTGGATGACTTGGCGCGCCATCCATTCAGCGCGATCCCAATTGCCCGACTGGAAGGCAGTAAAAGCGGCGTTAATGGCGTCAGGAACAGTCAGCATTGCAGGAATTCACCCATCGAGAAGGAAGCTTGCGCTTTAAAATTAAAGGCGACTCAGCGGTTTTTGAGAGGTTGTTTTTGAGCAGTTTTTGGTACAAGGTGTTGAAAGAGGTTGTTACCAGGTTATTGGTCAAACCTTGGGTCGATCGTGGGCTTGAGATTCTCGCTGGTGGCTTGGATTCGATCCCCTAAATCCCCCTTAAAAAGGGGGACTTTGAATGTGTTTTTTCCGGTTCCCCCTTTTTTCTTGGCGTAGCCTCTCCGTAGGAGATAGGGGGGCTAGGGGGGATCGAAACTTCAGAGATCGACGATGGTGATTCTGTTTCAATCCTTGTTTTTTGCGATATTCTGGCACAGTCGTGTCAGTTCAATTGTATTAATCTGGCTAATGGATAACAGTGGATTGTCGCTTGGCTCAGATTCCCCCGATCGCGGGCTGTTGCTGCCCAATCTTCTCAATTTATCCCTACCATTAATTAATCCCCGCCTGTATTCTTTCCTTTAGCTTGCCCATGTTGCTGTCCCTTAAGATCGAAAATTTTGCGCTGATTGATCAACTTGACCTGACCTTTGGGGCGGGGCTAAATGTGCTGACGGGAGAAACCGGGGCGGGCAAGTCGATCATTTTGGACGCGATCGATGCGGTGCTGGGGGGCAAGACCTCGGGGCGGGCGGTGCGTACGGGGGAGGAACGGGCGCTGATTGAAGGGCAGTTCCAATTGCGGCCAGAGTTGCAGGCTTGGTTGGGCCAGGAGGGGATTGAAGCGAACCCTGGGGCAACTTTGGTTTGCACTCGGGAAATTTTTGCCAGTGGCAGTGCTCGCAGCAAGTCGCGGGTGAATGGCGTGACGGTGAATCGCCAACAGATGGAGAGCCTAAGGGAACTGCTGGTGGAGATTACGGCCCAGGGGCAAACGGTGCAAATTGGGCAGGCGGGGGTGCAGCGGGACTGGCTGGATAGCTTTGGGGGCGAGAAGCTGCTGAAGCTGCGGGAGCGGGTGAGTGAGAAGTTTGCAGCTTATCAGCAGGCGGCGCGGACGCTGGAGCAACGGCAGCAGATGGAGGCCCAGCGCTTGCAGCAGTTGGATTTGTTTGAGTACCAGTTGAAGGAGTTGAATGTCGCCAACCTCAGCGACCCGAATGAGTTGGAGGAGTTGGAAAATGAGCGCAATCGCCTCAGCCACAGTGTGGAGCTGCAACAGCAGAGTTATCTGATCTATCAAATGCTCTACCAGAATGAAACTGGGGGGGAGGCGTTGGCCTGTGCGGATCTGCTGGGGCAGGCGGAGCAGCGGCTGCTGGATATGGTGGAGTATGACAGCCAATTGCAGCCGATTTTGGATTTGGTGGCCAATGCCTTGGCGCAGGTGGAGCAGGCGGGACGGGAAATTAATCTCTATGGTGAAAATGTTGAGGCGGATCCGCATAGGCTTCAGGAGGTGCAGGAGCGGATTGTGGCGTTGAAGGCGATCTGCCGCAAGTATGGGCCGACGCTGGCGGATGCGATCGCGCTTCAGGAGAATCTGCAAGCGGAGATGGACATTCTGACGGGGGGTGGGCAGTCGCTGGCGGATCTGGAGGCGATCGCCCAGGCACGGAAGGCGGAACTGGTGGAGGCTTGTGGCAAGTTAACCCAGTTGCGGCAGGCGGCGGCAGAAAGGCTGGAAACGCAGTTGGTGGCGGAGTTGAAGCCGTTGGCGATGGAGAAGGTGAAGTTCCAGGTGGGGATTGCGCCGATCGCGGCGACGCCTGCGGGGGCCGATCGCATTACCTATCTGATTAGTCCGAATCCGGGGGAGCCGTTGCAGCCGTTGACGGAAATTGCGTCCGGTGGGGAAATGAGTCGATTTTTGTTGGCGTTGCAGGCTTGTTTTTCTCAGGTGGATGCGGTGGGGACGTTGGTGTTTGATGAGATTGATGCGGGGGTGTCGGGCCGGGTGGCGGGGGCGATCGCGCAGAAGTTACACCATCTCAGTTTGCATCATCAGGTGTTGTGTGTGACGCACCAACCGATCGTGGCGGCGATGGCGGATCAGCATTTTCGGGTGAGTAAACAGGTGATTGATTCGGAGAATGCTGGGCAGCAGGCTAAGGATAACAGTAAGGCGGAAAATCTGCGAACGGTGGTGAGGATTCAGCCGTTGGATGAGGGGGAACGGCGGTTGGAGTTGGCGCAGATTGCGAGTGGGGATGTGGTGCAGGCTGCGAATGGTTCAGCTAAGGCGGCGATCGATTTTGCGGAGTCGCTGTTGACTCAGGCAGCGAATATTCGGGATGGGCAGCAGGTGGAGGTGGTTGAAGTGGTATCGCAAACGGTGGTGAAGAAAGCGGGGAAACCGAGAAGAAAAGCTAATAAATCGAAAGTGGGTTAGATGGGAGAGTGAGAAAAACTATACCTAGACTTTATGGTTGGTCTAGGAAGGTCAAGAGAATTTAAAAATTTTAGAATCATTCGTTCTGCAATGAAGAATTCCCGTAAATTTGGGAATTATACGATTAGTCAATTATTGATTAAAAAAATTTAAATACATAGGTTCTAATTATTTACTAACAGTACCCAGTAAATAGGAGGTCGGTTGAAAATGCCGTCTAAGGATGAGATTCAAAGTACTTTGAAGAATAAATATGGCATCAATAAGAATATTACCCAGCCTTTGAGTAAGGAAGACTGTGAAAGGCTCCTTTATCTTTTGAGTCGTGAAGATAGTGCTGTCAAGCTAGTTCAATCCTATGCCAGCAAAAATGCAAGCCTTGGTTCGAACAATGCGGCTTTTGGTCGAGCACGAAGTCAAGCAGAACATAAATTAGAAGTCTTAAAAGCCGAATACCTTGAACTAGAAAAGTCAGTCAGCTCGATCGAAGACGCCAAGTTAACGCTGGAAACAAGGAAAGTTGTACTAGAAGAAGAGCGCAAAGCATTAGAGCTAGAGGTGAGTAAAAGGAAAGCTGTACTAGAAGAAGAGCGCAAAGCATTAGAGCTAGAGATGGCTAAAAGGAAAGCTGTACTAGAAGAAGAGCGCAAAGCATTAGAGCTAGAGATGGCTAAAAGGAAAGCTGCACTAGAAGAAGAGCGCAAAGCATTAGAGCTAGAGGTGACTAACTTGACCTCATCCAATCAGGTTTTGAGTTCCAAAGTTCAAACTTTAACCACTCAGAACGATGAGCTCACAACAGCAAACACTCAATTGAAGAAAGAGAATAAGGACCTAAAGAATATTGTCGATCAAATTAGGCTTAGATTAGCCAAAGATACAAAAGAACTCTTGAAGTATGAAGACAGTCAAATCCGCAAAGCTGTCATCAAGTTGTTTCAATGGACATTAGGATAGGGAATTGTTTCAATGAAAGGCTCCAAAAAACGAAAACACGATTTTCAAGGAATGAGCTATTGCGAGGTACAGCGTGCAAACTCTTCCAATCAAACTAAACTACAATCTGAAGCGCGGAAGTGGCTGAAAGAAAATGGCTATAGGAATGTCGGCTGGCCAAATGTAATTGAGCTTTACAAAAAAATCGAGGAGCTATTAGACAAGTCTCGTTTTGAAGAGATGAGTTTGGAAGAGTTGTTCCTGGAAGCCGATCGAATTGGCAATAAATACCTAACCCCAGAAGAAATTCAAGACTTTAATCAGCAGCTTGCCCAGGAGGTTTCTGAAATTAGTGAGCTGATTGATCAGCAGTTTCCAGATACTGAAATTGAAGTAATTGATTTTAGTAAAGGAAGGTTACAGCGATTTCAGAGAAAAGCTCATAAGCGATGAGTTACTTAGTGGTAGTTTCTAACCTATGAGATGGTAGATATCCATGGATCTTGAAAATAAGCAGCTTCATGAATTATTTGAGTTAGCTGACAAAATTGGGAAACAACGATATCATAAACTTACACAACAGGACTTTGAAGATTATCGGAAATTTGACCAATGGCGCTATATCAATGGGGATAGTGAGTGCGGAACCACCCAGGAGAGCCGAGATTGGGTCAAAGAAAATTCCGAAAGTCATTGTCCAATTTGTGGGGAGAAGTTCTCAATCAACAACAATGGAAAAACCATTGATCATAAGCTCCCCCGATCGCAGTATCCCTGGCTATCCATGGATTTCAGAAATTTATGGGTTATTTGTAGGAATTGCAATCAAGAAAAAGGTGAAATGCACTGGTTTGAATACGAGCATTATCTGTTGATTCATTATCCCGATCGATTACAAGAGATCCAGATTTTTCGGCCTACACAATTGTTGAAATCCCTCAAAGAATAACTAAGATAAACGCATCTTAAAAAGGATCTCAACATACGGGTGTTAGAAGCAAGTCGATCGTAAAGGTCAACGAACGTTCCTCGTTGGCAATTGATGGGGTATTTCTACTAAAAGACTTCTTCCGCTAAAAGCTGCCCCTTGACTCGTTCATACTCGTCTTCGAGAAGCCATTCTTGAGCAGCTTCATAGTTGGAGTGGGTAACAACGAGTTTATAGTCAGACGCCGGATTAAAAATACGACAAGTACCGTCTTGATCGCCCACGAGCATGAGAATTTTAGGTGGGAAAAGCACGGGATCGACCCAAAGTTCCAGAAATTGCCAGTTTTTAGCTTGTTCTACGAGGGCTGGTGCGTGGGATTGCATGATACTCACCTGTTGTTTTCACAATTTTGATCTCGCCGTAGTAAAGAGGGGTTTGGCTCCCATCTGCTCTAATTATGTAGCCGATCGGCTCGGAAAAGTAGAGTCCATATCGTTCGTAGTCATCGTCTTCATCCTCCATTCCGGTTCGCTCTCCGCCTGCGATAATAGCCTGTGTAACCCATTTTAGGGTTTCGAGATCTTTAAAGACATGGGCTCTGCCTTCTCTTCGGAGCAGTCGCTGAACTTGAGAAGTGTTGGGTAAATGGCGATCGATCAAGCTTGGTCGCGAATCAGGTGTAAGGTAACGGTCAATTCCGGTCATGGGTGAGGCGATCGCGCACTATTTCAGGTAACCGAAGCAAATATTCTCGACGGATTTTTGCTGACTCACAGGCAAATTATCAGAAAGAAAGCTGGTTACACGCAGCATCCATAACATCCTAAATCAATTCAAAAAGCCCGATGCGAAAGACAACTAGACGAATGCTTTAGGATTGTAAGGCCACAATGTTGAAGATAAATCAAAGAATAGCGCAACAGGTTGCATAAATAGTAAAAATGTACTAAATTATGATTTATGCACTTTGTGCAGTGTTTCAGAGGTGTAGAAAATAAATCTAAGAGGTCTCTCGAGAGAGTTAATCTTTCCTGATCTCTAAGCACACTGAGAGAAGATCTAGGTGACTATGTTTCAGATCACTTAGGTATTTTCCTATGCCGCATGACTTTGGAGAGTTTCCCAATCCCCTACGTAATCACTTGAGGGAGTTATTTGAAACCATGAGCCAACTCCAAGAAGAAATTGCCAAGCTCAGTCATCAGCTTTCCGATTCAAGGCAAGCCTTCAAACAGAGTATTGAGGATTTCTTCCAACAACCAAACCACAACCCATTTCCTACAGAAGGAACTATTGACTCTGATGTCGAGCAATACACTAGACTCGTATCTTATTGTCTAGAAGCAGGAGATACGGAAATTTTGGATAGATGGGGAATTCAAAACATCCGTACAAATCCGGCTATCCTAGCATCTAGGGACTATGAGTTGTATTACTTGGCTTTCAGTAATGCAC
This sequence comes from Alkalinema sp. CACIAM 70d, assembly GCA_002148405.1. Taxonomy (GTDB): domain Bacteria; phylum Cyanobacteriota; class Cyanobacteriia; order Leptolyngbyales; family Leptolyngbyaceae; genus Alkalinema. The sequence continues at coordinate 35,139 of MUGG01000149.1, forward strand.
GAGAAATATCTGAAACGCATCTAGAAGAAGAATGCTGGATTAAAGTAATTGAGATGTTTACAAGCTTGCAAAGTCCAGGAGGTACACCTATCACTTTAGGAAACAGGTGAAATAGACTTAGCACTTTTAAGAAATTATTTATCCTGAGAGTGCCGTGCAGCTTGTTGAGCACGAGCTGCACTAAGGTACTGCCTACTGAGCTGCTTCACATTTTTTCGCATTTCTTCGCCTCTGCTAACATCTATGATTTGCTCTAAGAGGCTTTTTATCTCTTTAATAGTTTCCACAGATAGATCATGAGTTTCACTTAAATCATTAAAATCCTCTCTCAAGGAATAAATATCGCTATTCTCGGGAAATGTTGACGCCAAAACTTTCAAACGCTCAAGAGCTTCAGTTTTCTTTGTTTGAAATAAGGAATTTTGCCTCTTTATTTCATATATTTTATCTTCAATATCATCAGAAACTTGCTTAAGTCGATTTCGCTTGACTTCGACTTCTGTTTCAAACTTCCTAATTCTAGTAAAGTCTTGCACTCTTTTTCTCAATCTCTTTATAGCATTCCATATTTGCTTGTGAGCTAGAAAAGACCCAAATATAACAATAACTGCAATTAATGCAGGAAGCTTGCTGAGATCCGAAAAATCACCTTTCAAAATATCTTGAACTAAGTCAAAAATTTTCTCAAATATCCAATCCATTAGAAACTCACTTTTCTAAGGTAGTTGAACAAGCTGAGCCATAGAATGCACTTATAGATAGCGCAACTTTAGGGATCGTAAGCTATTTGGCAGTAGAACATTGAATTAAGGTAAGAGCCAGCATAAGCATATTTCAGATTTGAGATATTGTATACCATACATCTCAAAAACATCCCAAAAATTAAGTGATTCTCAAGAATACTTAAACATGCATGGTTCAACAGCTTAAAAACCTGCTACAACGACTGCTGTGTCTCAAATTAAGAATTCAGCGGCATAACTTCTTATTAAATAGAATCTAGTCTACCTAACACCTCAGATTAGGATCATAGGCAGAAATATTTCCGCCTAACATCCCCAAATAGATGGTTAGGTAGCCAAAATATCTATCTAACACCCCAAAGTAGGATCTTAAGCAGACTGGTTTTAGTATAACGTCCCGTCCCAAACCCATGCCTCTGCTCAGAAAATTTTATAAATTGGAAAACAGCTGTAACGTCAAGGTGCCGCAATCTATGGAACCAGAAGGACACCTACGCTTTACCTATTAACACTGCCGATCGCCCCTTCAAAATACTAATGCATTGCACTGATTCCAATTGCTACGAAGTTGAGCAGAAAAACCATTGATCATAAGCTTCCCCTACACAATTGTTGAAATCCCTCAAAGAATAGCCTAATCAATTCCAAGGGAACGCATCGCCAACTCATTACAAATGCAGCGACAAAAGCGATGAGCTTGCCCGTGAACCAAGGGGATGCAATCTTATGACCTGGCCGCTGCCAAATGCCCTGTTGCCAGATGCCACGTTACCAAACATCACAACTTTGCAAACAATCGCAAAACAGTTGACAGCGCCCCAGTTTACCCCTAGGCTTGTTTCTCATAGCTGACTGCAACCGTGTTTTTATAAGCCCCGATTCGCTCAGCTACGACCCCAAAAATTAAGGCGCTACCCAGCGTTGCTGTCAACAACAAAGGGTAGCTAAACCCCAAGCTGATAACGGCAGCTAGGCGGTCTGACACGGATTTTAGCATTCGATCGGGCCACCCTACTTGTCCTGCGCAAAAGGGTGGTCTTAATTTTTGGGATTTCCTCCCCATCTACACCCAGGAGAAATCCCATGTTTACTGGCTTTGGCGGCACCGATCGCCCAGAAACTTCGATCGACGATTCCCGCAGACCGTTCCAAATCTACCTGCTCGGCACCCGCGAAGAAATCCAAACCACCATCAACCAACTGCAAGTGGTGCGCTTCTGCGAACGCATCCGCTGGAGTCCCCCCATCCCCGTCCTCGGCTCCGATTGGAAATACATCAGCATGATGGAACGAGATCGGGCAGCGGAGTAAGAGCGATCGATCGGTTTTCCCAAGGGATTTAAAAACCGGGATTTTCAAAAAATCCCGGTTTTAGGCAAGGCACGATCGACGACCTTGGTAATTCCCTAGATTTGAGCAATAGGGCGATTTTCGTGCAGAAATACCCGCGCACAATTGCGTCCCGGCATTCCTGAAATTGACCCGCCTGGATGGGTTCCAGTCCCCGTTAGATAGAGCCCCTTAATAGGCGTTTTGTCGTTAGCCAGATCCCGCAACGATCGGAAGAAAATCATTTGCTCTAGAGTCATATCAATGGGATAGTAATTCCCTTTGTAGGCACCTAAAGGTGAAATACACTGGTTTGAATACGAACATTATCTGTTGATCCATGATCCCGATCGATTGGCAGAGATCCAGATTTTTCGGCCTACACGATTGTTGAAACCCCTCAAAGAATAGCCTAATCAACCTAGCGGTTAACTAGTTACAGATGCAGTGACAGAGGCTATGAACTTGCCTGCGTAATAATCAGATACTGTGTTAGGCTACTCAAAACGACAAAAAATAGCTTCAGAAGACACAGAAATAGTCTCCATACACTGCAACTTTAGTCATCTTTTTATCATATCGATCCCCCGTCTGAACATTACGACAAACAAAACCATTACGCTTCATCGCACTTTGGACATCTTCGATCGAACTACCCAGCGGTAGATGGCGTAAAATTTCTTGCCGATCAACTGCAATATCGTTATCTTCAAATGCAGCAGCATCACTGATCAGGCAAAACACGACAAGCCAAAGCTGATTGTAAATCCTCGATCGCCAATCCATCCGCCATAAACGCCTTGCGTAGTAACTCATCGGGAATATAGGCATCGTATTTCTGAACCTTCGGGGTTTCCTCCGCTTCCATCAGTTCCTCCGCCCGTAATGGCCGTTCTGCCAACGCTTGCAGTTCATAACGGAGACTCTCGATCGGGCATTTCCCTACATTCACCACCAAAAAATAGGGCGATCGACCCTTCACTCCCTTAATATTCAACAAAGGCCGACAATACAGCCGCAAAAACCGCTCCAAGGTTCGAAACGCCTGCGTTCCCACCCAGGGAAAAAGACAAGCATAGCCCTCTTCTAACAGCACGATCGGACTACTCAGAATCCCGTGACTACGGGCAAACTGCCGCGCACTTTGGAGCCGTGCTTGGGCACTGGGTTGCAGGTAGGAATAAACCGTATCCTCCTGCAACACCTGCCGCATCCGTTGCAAGACCCGCGTGTGAATATCCCCCGTCGTCCCTCGCCAAGAGCTAGCATTCGCGGCTTGATGGGTTGGTTTCACTTTAATGGCTTTGCGTTGGCTATCCACAAGCAGCACTTCCCACACCTGCCCCGCTAGGGAAATTCGATCGCCCTCACTCGGCGGCACCATGATCGAACCTACAATTTTCTGATTGAACTTAATGATGTATTCTTCATTGTCAGCAAAGATGGCATAGAACTTAAAATTCCGAGCAATTTTTTCACCCTTCAACCCAACAATCAACGTATTTGTTTCTGTTTTTTCAATGTGCTCCAAAGCAATCCAATGACGTAATAGTTGCCGATAATCTTCCTGCGTAATATTCTGAAACGATGGCAACGTTAAAACCTGCTGCGCCAGCATTGCTGGATTCAGTTCTCCCAGCGATGCTAACGTACTCATTGTCTGGTGATAAAGCAAACTATAGGGATATTGCACAAATTGCGGCGGCTCAATCCATTGTTCTTCTAAATACAGTTGAATAATCGCGATCGCTTGCAACAATTGCCAGGGCAGTTGTTCCGGCAAAGTCTCCTCCCCCGTGGGCTTCTCCTCCGCACAGACAAACCGCATTTCCGCCACACCCCCCCGCCGCCCCGATCGGCCCAACCGTTGCAAAAAGCTAGCCACCGATGCAGGCGATTCCAGTTGAATTACTCGATCGAGCTGCCCCAAATCAATCCCCATTTCAAACGTCACCGTGGCGGCAGTAACAGCAGGGCGATCGGGTTCTCGCATCGCCGCCTCTGCAACCTGACGCAAATCAGCGGAAATGCTCCCGTGGTGTACATGGTAAATATCGGGATAGCCCTTAGCTTGGGCAATATAGCGAATCCCCGCAATCGCCTCTTCCGTCGCCGTGCGCCCATTGGCAAAAATTAAACATTTCTTGCCTAAACTCTGGTTATACAAATGCAAATGGTAGGGATTAAATGCCTGATCCCGTGTATCTTCCTTGGCCCGTACCACCAGCCCTGGATCGTAAAAGTGCTCTAGGGACAGTTGAATTTTACGATCGGCCCCAGCTATCTTTGGTGTAATCACCTGTCTCTGCGTTCCAGCAGCCATCCAGCGTTCCGCCAAATCGTAATCACCTAAGGTAGCCGATAAGCCAATACGACGTGCTTCGTTATTGGTTAACTGCGCCAATCGAGTCAGTTGACAGAGAATTTGATCTCCCCGATCGCTCCCGATAAAGGCATGAACTTCATCAATAACCACAAATTGCAATTCGCCCAGTAATCGCTGTAGATCTGCGGCCTTATTCACCAATAAACTTTCCAACGATTCCGGCGTAATTTGCAAAATGCCTTGGGGTTGCCGCAGAACCTTCGCTTTTTTGCTTTGCGTGACATCCCCATGCCACATGTGGACGGGAATCTCAGCAAATTGCAGCAAGTCATTCAGCCGTTCAAATTGATCGTTAATCAACGCTTTAATGGGGCCGATATACAATGCGCCGATCGACGCGGACGGTCGTTCATACAATCGTGTCAGCACTGGTAAAAAAGCGGCTTCTGTTTTGCCGGCTGCCGTTCCCGCCGCCACTAACAAGTGATCGTCCGTGTCAAACACCACCCGACAAGCCTCCGCCTGAATCGGACGCAAATCCGCCCAACCCTGCTGGTAAATATATTCCTGGATAAAGGGAGCAAGACGCGATTTCATACTGATTCAATTCCGCCAAATGACTGAACCCATTGTCGGCGCGTTCACTCTAACAGACTTCCGGGCACTCTGGGTACAGAAAAATACGACAGTCCCCACTGCGAATCAGGAGATCGATCCCATGGTCATGTTCGATGCCCCTTGCAGCCTACCCAGACCCATCCCCATTACCTTGAGTCCTGCGGAGGCGTTTGCGGCCATCACGATCGTGGCGATTTCTTCCGATGGCTATTTGGCGGATGAAGAGATTGATACCATCACTGCGAGTCTTGCTCGGATGCATCTGTTCCGAACTAATTCCACGGAGACCATGCGCTGTATGTATGACAAATTATTTGGCATTATGCGACGGGATGGCATTACCGTTTTGTTGCAAGCGGCGAAGGAGTCACTCCCGTTTGAATTGCGGGAAGCGGCCTTTGCAGTGGCAACAGATTTAGTACTAGCCGATGGAATGATGACCCAGGACGAACAACTGTTTCTCAACGAGCTATGCAAGATTCTGGAAATCGCGAAGGAAACTGCAAGCAAAATCGTTGAAGTGATGATGATTAAAAGTCGGGGTTAAATCTACTGAATGGCAAGGTTGCCAATCCTTGTAAATTTTGAAATTACTATTTGAAATTACTACAAGATTGCCAGCCTCTCGTCGTTGGTTATGAGCTTGGTCAAATTACACGGGAGTGTTGAAAACAATACTCCCGTTTTTTCTTGCTATTTTTAATCGAATATCACAGTATAGCTATGGCCAAAGTCGTTAGGACAAGTATATTTGTGCTTGCAAATCGTTCGA
>MUGG01000052.1 GCA_002148405.1 Alkalinema sp. CACIAM 70d
GGGTGAGGGCGGAGATTCACTACAACAAGGAGAAGCTCAATATGTGTTTTACAGGTTCTAGCGATCAGAGCGATCGTGAAGTTCAACATGAGAAACAACGCTTACAGATCCACTTAATCGGTCATTACGATTTCGTGCAGGACACAATTAATCAATTCCATGCCCATCGGATCGCAGACAGGATTCATTGGAGTAAACCGATGCCGATCGTGCATTCGGACGGGCAATACATCAGCATATTGAGTCGCGAACGGCTGCGTTAACGATTAAGACGTAAGTGTCCCATAGGTTTCGTTGTCTATTCCGTGGCCTGTGGGTTCCTTAATGTCATAGTTGGTCTTCCACTTGTAAATTGTTATGGGCGGAGATATTGGTTTGGGAAGAACGCTATACTGAAAGTATTCTGCCTAAGATCTCAGCCTTGCAAGTTAAAAGTTGATTACGTCGAGATTTTAATGCAATCCAATTTTGGTGTTGTAGGAGATCCATCGATCGATGTAGCCCAGACAAGAGGGAATAAACCATGACTCAGGCTCTCGAACCCAAACTCTACACTCCCGATGAGTATCTCGCCCTTGAGCTTGCTTCAGAAACTCGCAGTGAATACCGCAATGGAGCAATGATTCCCATGACCGGGGGAACTCCAGACCACAATGAAATCGCCATTAATCTAGCATCCCTGCTCAAATCTGCCTTGCGCGGCAAACCCTACCGGATTTTTGGGGCCGATCAACGGTTGTGGATTCCCGATCGCAACCTCTACACCTATCCCGATGTCATGGTGGTTGAAAAACCGCTACAACTCCAAACTGGGCGAACTGACACCGTCATGAATCCCTGTTTTATTGCTGAAGTGCTATCCAAATCAACCCAAGATTATGATCATGGCGAAAAGTTCTCTGCTTATCGTTCGATCGATAGCTTTCGGGAATATCTCTTGATCGATCAGTACAGCATCCATGTAGAACACTACGTCAAGACAGCCGCGAATCAATGGCTACTTTCAGAATATGATGATCCGACGGTTACGTTGTCCTTGAATACAGCAGCAGCCCAAATCGAAATCATCACCCTCTACGAAAATATTGACATTGATGGGGTTTGAATCCGGAGGGGCGATCGGGGCTACCCCGTTAACAGTGGACTGCTGCGGGTAATTCCAAAGGGGGCACTTCAAAGGCTGGTATGATGACGGACAATACATCAGCATCCTCAGTTGCGAACGTCAGCGTTAATGGCTGAAATGTTGATGACCTAAAGGTTGCGTTAGTTGTTTTGTGCCCGTGAATACCTCAATGTTAAAGTTATTTTCCTGTCTTTAAAATCTTTACAAATAGAAACAGTGCCTTTTTGGGGGACGTTATACTACTAAGGTGACTCTGCTTGAGATTCCGAGCTGGAGTGCTAGACAGATTGTATTCCATCTAACAAGAAGTGATGCTGTATCTAATACTGATAATCAATGTCTGCCATTGACCTACATTAGCTTGGTAAACAGACCAGATTTTATTCAGGTACCCATATGTCTGAATAATTTGACAAAGATGATTTTTTCCCCTTAGTCAGTCTCAAGTATTAGATGATTGTTTGAAATTTGGAGAAAGGTTATTAGTGACACAAGAGTATGAAGGGTTTAAGAAGGCAGGGAGCTTCTCATTCACGAAGAACGAAATGGAGTTCCAGGGCGAACTGTGTTTGAAGGAAGCAGCAACAACCCTCGTTCTATATTCAAGCTCATCCTTCGATTGGCATACGAATGTAGATATTTTTGGAATTTTATACGATAGATCGAAAGTGTCACTAATCAACTGTGTCACGATGTCAAGTAGCTCTGCAACAAGAGGTAATGAACTTTATAGTTTCTCCACTATTTTTCCTCATTTCGTTATCTTCGGTGATCAGCATATCAGTTCCTCGTGTCAGATAATTCGTGAACTAAGTTTCACTGTAAATGATGCGGCAGCATTATTCTATGATTTTGATGCGTTTGGCTTAGTCATTGATGCGAAGCCGTACATAGAAGACATCGTTGAGGCTATAGCAAAGCAACAAGGTAGAAAAATCGAGATTGGAGAATACCCCGAGATTTTTTACTTTACAGGCAAATATGAGATACTTAGTGTTGACACAGCCCTTGGCAAAATCTCGGTAACGCATTGTCCCTCATATCAACTGCCAAGTCCAAAAGGTATATACGTCGATAATTCAATCACAATTAACATTGGATTCTACTCTTGCCAGTCTATCGATGAAGCAATCACAAGCGTGCTTGATATTTTAAAGTTCTTAGAAGTGATTGCAGGTAGACCGCAGAACATTTCTGATTTAGTCTTTTGGCCTATAAGCACCCAAGATCATCCCAAGCCTCTCAAGGTTTATTGGTGCATGCAACCACAGTGTGAACATGATGATAACTCAGATAAACTACGTCCATTTGACCTGCCTTTACAAGCAGCTATTAATTTGGATGAATTTAGCGATGTTTTGGAGCGATGGATGGAACGACATAACGAGTGGAGAGATGCTAGAGCCCGATTTTCTACAGCATTTGCCTATCAGAACAGTTACAATATCGACCGCATTGTTGGTGCAGCTAATATGTTCGACATCCTTCCTGCATGTGCATGTCCAGAATCAGTCACCTTACTGCCTGACCTTGCTGAAGCCCGAGACAATGCACGCAAGGCATTCCGTGCCCTACCTCTCAGTCCAGAGCGAGATAGCATTTTAGGCGCGTTAGGACGGATAGGTAAAGCCACATTAAAACGCAAGGTTCGGAGCCGTGCCAAGATAATCACGGATGTTGTCAACGATCGATTTCCAGATCTTGAATTAGTTGTAGATCAAGCTATTGACTGCCGGAATTACTATGTCCACGGATCGAATGCAAAGCTTGATTACAGTGTGCACTCCGCTCAGGTTCAGTTTTTTACCGATACTCTGGAGTTTATCTTTGCAGCCTCTGACCTTGTAGAATCAGGCTGGGATATTACAGCCTGGATCAAACGAGGCTCTACAATGTCTCATCCATTTGCACGATATTGCTTCAATTACTCACAGATGCTTAGCGACTTGAAGAAGATACTCGAATAGGAAGTAGTAAGCTACATAATTTTGTTGGAGATATTCGGTGAAAGTTGAAGATATCGATGAGACGATTCTCTGCAAGACGGTAAAACCGCTACTGTCTAAGTCACCAAAGCCGCTTACGAAAAAGCTTAATTGATTGCCAAAGCTACCATCACCTATCTCGACAACCCCTGATCAAGGAGCCTAACCCATGCAAATCACGATCGATCTTCCCGATGCACTAGAAATCAGTGAGGCAGACCTCCGCACCGAACTAGCGATTTCACTGTTTCAGCAAGAGCGCATCACTCTCGGTACCGCTAGCCAACTTGCAGGCTTGCATCAAATTGAATTTCAGCAATTAATCGGCAGTCGTGGAATCTGTATCCATTACGATGTTGAAGAGCTAGAGCAAGACCTCAAAAGCCTGCACGAGGAAGGCTGGTAATGATCATTGTCAGCAATACCTCACCCATTAGTAATCTGATCATCATCGGTGAAATTGCACTATTGCAGCAGATTTACCCTAAAGTTCTCATCCCGCCCTCAGTCCATGCCGAGCTGACGCGCTTACCTATTCTTCAGCCCACAATACTTTCTTTACTGGGCATCGGTTGGCTCGAAATCCAGGCACCCACCAATCTTCAAATTCTACAGCTACTTAATCAGACGCTTGATCCAGGGGAAGCTGAAGCGATCGCCCTTGCCATCGAACTCAGTGCCGATCGGCTGCTCATTGACGAACGTCTAGGTAGAAACGTTGCAACCAGTTATGGACTGAAACTCAGAGGTCTTGTAGGTATTCTCATTAACGCTAAACAGCAGGGGCTTCTTCCAGTTCTCAAACCAATTCTCGATCGGTTGATCAACCAAGCAGGCTTTCGAGTTAGTCAAGCGCTCTATGACCGGACACTCAAAGAAGTGGGAGAGTAAGGCTCAGATAATCTATAAGAATCAGCATCCCAACCATCGTTAAGCGACTAGTTGATCGTAAAGCGTTTGAGGTGGTATTCAGCGATCGTGAGAAAAAAATTATTCGTAGCATCCTTGTGAAACTGCTTCTAGATGAAAATCTAAACCTTATCAAGTGGAGCAAACACCACCGGGACAAAAGGCTTCAAGTCAGCGAAAAATTTATTGTCAGAGCATCTTTTAGTAAAATTCGTGTAAATTAGACGCTTTAGCGGTACTAAATTCGTGGAGAGAAGATTATCCTCAGAGAAGATAAAATTTTGAATGCATATGTGCATCTGCCTCTAAACCTGGTTTATATTTGGAGGCTAACGATGAAGAAAGACTGGTTGGGTTTTGGAATCACTATCGCGGTGATAGCTAGCAGTTCAATGATTCCTAAGTCTGCTCACGCGATGAGTCTAGAGCAGTACGCATCAAGTGTGATTGATTTTAGTAGTGAATACTCTGCTAGTAATTGGTCGGCTTCTCAAGCATTGGGAGTACCTAACACATTCGCTTATGGTGATATTCCAACAGCTTGGGCTCCAAGACCAGCTAACGGAACACAAGAATTTCTCACTCTAGGATTTTCTACTCCCGTATATGCAAATGGTGCAACTATCCGTGAAACCTACGGCAATGGGTTTGTACGAAAAATTGATGTTTTCGACATTAATGATACGCTGCATAACGTGTGGAATGGAATCGATTCAAGTCAACCTGGTTCTCCAGTAGACTTTTTTGCCTCGTGGTCAACTACTTCATTTTTAGTTAAGGGGCTGAAAATTTACATTGATACTGACCATAATCTTGGTACTTGGGAGGAGATAGATGCTGTCAAATTGCACGGTACAACCATTCCTCCAACGGCTGTGCCAACCCCCATGTTATTCCCTGGTCTCATTGGCCTAGGTGTCGCGGTTCTGCGTAAGCGTGGGAAAAACGAGAATAAGTCTGCTGAGGCTTAGAGTATAAATAACTCTGTAGGGTGCGCTGGGATGCACCCTACTAATTCTGATGGTTAAGACCAAATGTTTATAGAACTCTAGTCGAAAGTACACTAGTTGCCGCTGTAGGGTGTTTTCTCTAACATAAATTCATACGTAGTCTTGATTACATTCAATTCGACAAGAAACACTATCCTGAATCTTCTACCTGTCAACGTAAATCCTCTGCCAGCTCTTGATCCTTAGATTCAAAGCCTAATCGGTGCAGTTTATATCCCAAATTTTGTTGCTTTTGCTATTTACCGCAGTCTAACCAGAAGAGTTGTGGCATTACCATTCAAGTTAAGTTAAGGAAATAACACTGCACAAAGCATTCCCTAAGATTCAATAGAATACGAATGATTACTGCCACGGTCAAGATTCACCGTTTTCCCTTGGAGAATTTTCAGACCATCCCCCAACCAACCCAAACGCAACCAATCCCCTTAGAATGGAGAATGCACAAAAATTGGGTTTTACAAACGGTCTTCTATGAGCGTTCGAGTTCGCATTGCACCAAGTCCCACCGGCAACCTCCACATCGGTACCGCCAGAACAGCCGTCTTTAACTGGCTCTACGCACGGCACCAAGGCGGCCAATTCATTCTGCGGATCGAAGACACCGATCTAGAACGATCGAAGCCAGAATACACCCAAAACATCCTAGAAGGCTTGCAATGGCTCGGCTTGAACTGGGATGAAGGCCCCGTTTATCAAACCCAGCGCACCGAACTGTACGCCCAAAAAATCCAAGAACTCCTCGACAAAGGGCTCGCCTACCGCGCCTACGACACCCCCGAAGAACTCGACGCCATGCGGGAAGCCCAAAAAGCCCGCAACGAAGCCCCCCGCTACGACAACCGCCACCGCAACCTCACCCCAGAGCAAATCGCCGCCTACGAAGCCGAAGGCCGCACTGCCGTCATCCGCTTCAAAATCGACGACGATCGGGAAATCACCTGGAATGACCTTGTGCGGGGCCAAGTCACCTGGAAAGGCCGCGACCTCGGCGGAGATATGGTCATTGCCCGAGCTGCCAGCGCCAGCACGATCGGCGCACCGCTGTATAACTTCGTCGTCGTTGTCGATGACATTGACATGGGCATCACCCAAGTCATTCGCGGCGAAGATCACATCGGCAACACCCCCAAACAAATCCTGCTCTACGAAGCCCTCGGCGCAACCGTCCCCGAATTTGGCCACACCCCCCTGATCCTGAACCAACAGGGCGCAAAATTATCCAAACGGGATGGCGTCACCTCCATTTTCGACTTCAAAAAAATGGGCTACACCGCCGAAGCGATCGCTAACTACATGACCCTCCTCGGTTGGTCACCCGTGGAAGGCATGGACGAAATTTTCACCCTAGAGCAAGCCGCCAAAGAATTTAGCTTCGATCGGGTCAACAAAGCCGGAGCCAAATTCGATTGGGATAAACTCAACTGGATTAACGGCCAATACCTGCACAAAATGCCCGCCGCAGAATTAACCGATCTCCTAATTCCCTACTGGCAGGAAGCCGGTTTTGCCTTCGATCCCATCGCCGATCGCCCTTGGTTAGAGCAACTCACCGCCGTGATTGGCCCCAGCCTCAGCAAACTGTCGGAAGCGGTGGATATGACCCGTTACCTATTTATGGAAGCCATCGAACCCACAGAAGACGCGATCGCCCACCTGAAGCAAGACGGCGTCACCGCAGCCCTCCAAGGCATCCTCGATGGCCTGCCCGCAGAAACCCTCACCCAGGACAGCGCCAACGCCCTGATCCAATCCGTTGTGAAAGGCCAAGGCGTCAAAAAAGGTTTAGTCATGAAGTCCCTGCGGGCAGGCTTAACCGGATCCCTCCAGGGGCCAGACCTAATGCAATCCTGGCTGCTCCTGAACCAGAAAGGTTGGGATCGCACCCGACTCACCGCCGCGATCGGTTAAGCAGCGCGATCGGTTAACCGGTTGACGCATACCTCGAAAAGCCCATTAGTTGGATGTAAACCGTCCCCAATGGGCTTTTTTGTAGAAATTCGTCTAAAAACTAGAAATTCCATCAAGTTTCAGTAATTTTAGTGAATGTCCCCTTGGCATCTCGCCGCTCAGAAATGTTATGCAAGAGTCAGTTCATCATTTACCTGAATTCTCGATCGTCTCCATGCTGAAAAAACTAAACTGGTTAGCTCCTGCTTTGTCGATTGCGCTTTTCACAGGCGTTGGTAGCGCGATCGTAGACATGACGATCGCTCAACCCTCCGTTGCCCAAGCTAAGCAAGCTAAACAATCCATCTGGAAAACGTTTTCCCCTGCGGGTGGTGGCTTTTCGATCTTGATGCCCGGAAATCCACAACAGATCTCCCAATCTTTAAACATTCAAACCGGAGACAAAGTTGAACTCATTGGTTATGTAACCGACCTTGGCCCGAAACAAGGCATGTATATGGTCACGTATGCAGACATGCCCTTCGTTGCCAGCAAGGAAAGTAATCTCAGCCAACAAATGCTAGATGGTGCAATGAACGCTGTTCTTAGTAAGGTTCAGGGCGAGCTGGTTTCGCAACAATCCTTCGCCTTGCAAGGCAATCCAGGTCGTGAAGCCACCTTCCGTATGAATGGCAATATCACTGGGAAAATTCGGATGTTTCTCGTCGATAATCGCTTCTACCAACTGTTGACACTCACAGCCCAAGAAAAAGCAACAGCCAAGAGTGTCAATGGTTTCTTCAGTTCTTTTAAGCTGGTAAATAACTAATTCCGGCCAACCAACTCGGCCTTCATCGAGTTGATACTTCATCGAGTTGATATTTGAGATTTTTCCCAAGCAAGTGGGGCGATCTTGTGATCGCCCCACTTGCTTCTTTTTTGCCAACAACTTTTTTGCCAGCAAAATGTATCCCCTTTGAGAGTCTTGTCGCCAAAGAAAATGCGTTATCCTCCAAGTAAATTTCATGTCAAGGGCAGGGTATCGTGTTTCCGATCGGTGATGAAAATCCAACCCGCAGAACAGCCTATGTTACCTATGCGATCATCGCAATTAACGTAGTGGTCTTTCTGTACGAATTAGTGCTCCAGAATCAAGCGATCGTGACCGCTAATGGCCGACTTCTGGGCAGTGCCCTCGATTATTTCCTACGGGATTGGGCTGTGGTGCCCTTGCAATTGACCGCAAGCTTCGTCGGCGAACCCATTCCCCACCTACAAGGTGTTCTCAGCGAACCCCCCGAGTGGATCACGTTAATCACGTCCCAATTCCTGCATGGCGGCTTCGCGCACATCCTAGGGAACATGTTGTTTCTCTGGATTTTTGGCAATAACGTCGAGGACAAATTGGGCCACAGCAAATTCTTGCTGTTTTACCTCACCTGCGGAATTCTGGCTGGCTTAACCCAGTGGTTCTTCTCCTCCACCTCCACCATTCCTTCCCTCGGAGCCAGTGGCGCGATCGCCGGAGTCCTAGGCGCGTATATCCTCCGCTTCCCCACCGCCAACGTCCGAACTGTCATTCCGATCGGCATTTTCCCCTTGATTTTTAACGTTCCTGCCTTTCTCTACTTGGGCATCTGGTTCATCCAGCAAGCTATTTACGGCGTAGGCAGTCTGGCCCAGTCCAACATTGGGATGCAAAGTGGCGGTGTTGCCTACTGGGCCCACGCTGGCGGATTCGTCTTTGGTGCAATTCTAGGGCCCTTGCTAGGACTGTTTCAAAAAGAAGAAGATGAGCCCATTTACTAATTCCTGAGCACCAGAATCTGGGATCCCCTTGCTCGAGGGGGACACCGCACTGGATAATAGACCCAAAGCTTGCTGTTTTGTAAGAGAAAATCTCTGAATCAAACCTTCAGGAGTCATACATGGGCGGTCTGATTAATTTCTTCAAAAGTTTATTTGGTGGAATCTTCGGCTTTATTGGTGGATTGTTCGGCGGCAAAAAGGGAGCTGATGGCTTCTATTTGGATGCAGGCGAAGCAGTCAAAGAGGCTTCTGAAAAAGTTGTCTCCGCAGTGGAATCGGTTGCGGCTGACGCTGCTGATGCAGTGACATCCCTCGTAGAAGACGCCTCTGCAAAGGATGCTTCTCCGGCTAAGGCAGGAAGTGCTCGGGCTACTAAGCTTCAGGCTCTCTCTAAAGCCAAGGCAGATGCCCCCGCAGCAACGCCTGCGGCAACCCTAAACCTGCCTGAACCTACCGTTACGGAAGTGAAAGAAGTTGCCTTTGCAACGAAGTATTTGACTCCGATGGCGAATGGCAGCCGTCGCCGTCCCGGCCCCAGCTTGGGTGCCTTCCGTGACATGGCAAAGTCGATGAAGGCTTAAGCGAAACCAACGCTTACCCCCGATCGATGGCTCCGCGATTTCGCGATCGCAGTTATCAAAATTGCCAAGAACGAAAGCTGTTTTAAGACTGAATTGTTTGGATTGATCGTCCCCCAAAAGGGTTCGACAACCACTGGGTCTAATTGTTAATAATCTTGAATCCTGTGCTGAGTAGTTTTAACTATTCAGCATTTTTTATGCAAGCTTGTTCCCTCTAATTTTTTGTAATGATTGTTTTATAGGCTGAAGGGATTGGAAGTAAGCAGCGTTCTGCCCTTAGGGTCAGAGATTTCCACAATCTGCATAAGTCATGCTTGCCTCAATTTACGTGCAACTTCAGATGACAAGGGGGCGATCGTTCCCTCCAATTTCAGAAATCCAATCCTAGGGCACTAACGTATTCCTTGTCACGCAATTTAACTGATTGCTAGAGCCGTCACTGATTGCTAGGCTAGTGAGCTTTCTAGAGTAAACCATCAATCTGAATACCTACAACCATATATCTACAACCATGCAAACTGCAGCCCAGCCGATACCTTCTTCTACGCCTACCCCCAACATGTCTAACGGCAATGCGCAACCGCCTCAGATGATCCTCAGTCAGATGATCACAGGATACTGGGTATCGCAATGTCTCTACGCTGCTGCAAAACTCAATTTGGCTGATCATCTGCAAGACGGCTCCCGATCGGTGAGCGAGTTAGCCAGCGCAACCCAAGCCCATGAACCTTCACTGTATCGCCTGCTCCGAGCCCTAGCCAGTGTGGGTGTGATCGTTGAAGCACCTGCCCAAACCTTCAGCCTAACGCCCATGGGTTTCTATCTCCGCAATGATGTGCCTGGATCGGTGGCGGGGATGGCCCTGATGTTGGGCGATCGGGAGCACTACAACAGTTGGGGAAATATCGTTCACAGCATCATGACAGGCGAAAGTGCCTTTGAGAATCTCTTTGGGATGCAGGTGTTTGACTACTATGCCCAAAATCCAGAACCCGCGCAGATTTTCGATCGAGCAATGAGCAGTTTTTCAGCTCAGGAAATTGGTGGCGTGCTAAGCCACTATGACTTTTCGGGCATTGGCACTTTGGTCGATGTAGCCGGGGGGCATGGCAGTTTGCTGACCTCGATTCTGCAAGCCTACCCCACCATGCAGGGCATCCTATTCGATCTGCCAGCGGTGATTGCAGGGGCGCAGTCGGTAGTTGCTCAAACGCCTGTCACCGATCGCTGCCAATTGGTTTCTGGGAGCTTTTTTGAACCGTTGCCCAGCGGAGCCGATGCCTATATCTTGAAGCACATCATCCATGACTGGGACGATGCTCGATCGGTCGAAATCCTCAAGCAATGTCGAGCTGCCATGGCGGACAACGGCAAAGTGCTGGTGGTAGAGCAGGTGATCCCGCCCGGAAATGATCCCTTCATCGGCAAATTATTAGATGTCAATATGCTCGTCATGTGTCCCGGTGGGAAGGAGCGCACAGCAGAGGAGTACGAACAACTCTTTGCAGCTGCAGGGCTCAAACTCGCCCGGATCATCCCAACGCCTAGCATGGTCAGCGTAGTCGAAGGAATCCGAGCCTAGGGGAGATTGGGGATACACATTGCCAGTTGGGCTAGACCGATCCCTGACGGCAAGCTGATCCCTGACCGATCGAGGAGTGTGGCATTGAGGAGTGACGGAAAAATTCGATCGATCAGAACGGTGAAACGCTGGAGTCCTGTGATAGGATTACTATTTGTGTGAATTCGTTGGCTGTTAACTCCTGGACAATATCAGGTATCCAAGAGTTGAGACTCCAGCTTGCGTCAGGCTTTATGTCGCCACCGATATTGTGATAGAGGAACCAACATGGCAAAGCGCCGCAATCAAAAGAAAGAAAAAGCACTCCGTAACCTAGCCTACGCTCGTAAGTTCCGTAAGCGGACTAATACCGGTCGTCATGGTCGTCGCCGCTTTGATGATAACCGTCTGGATGAGCAAGAACAGGAAGCTGGGAAAGGTGGGGCTGAAGAAGCAACTGCTGAGTAATCGTAGATTGCGTTGCGGGTGGTTAGGATTCTATCCGCGAGTCCCACTGGCTAGATTAAATCTATTGACAACAAGAGGGATCCGCGATCGCGGATCCCTCTTGTTGTGTTTGCACATTTGAAGGTTTTCCCCTATTTAGATTCGTTGCAAATCCAATCTATTTCAGATCCAATAGCCCCTCTTCTTTGAGCTTAGGGTTGAATCGCAGTTCAACTTGGATCCCGCGATCGTGCAGCGTTTGCAGGATCGTAGCTTCGATGCGCCGAGCAACCGCTTTGAGGACTTTGCCCCGATCGACTTCACTGTTGCCGGGGTGGTTGTATTTATCCTGTTCTTCCGCAGTCATTTGATGGCTGACCGCGATCGGTTCTGTCCAAGCGGCTAGATCTGCGCCGTTGCCCGGTGGTGTCGCCCCATTTTCCTGCATCCAGTCATTGCGCACCGTTTCCAGCAGCGATCGACTCGGTTTTTCAACGCAGTAAACCTTTATCCAATGGCAGCGATCGACTTGCCGGACTAAATGTTGCTTCAGGCTCAGAAAGACATCACGGGAATAGCCAATGTATTGCAGGACGTGATCCTGATCGAAAATGGCATACACTCCGACTTTACCTTGAAGGTCATCAGGAAGTTGCCCCTCAGCGCTGACATAGGGAATAAGTTCTAATTCTGCTAATTTGGGAGCATCAGCCATAGCGAAACGGTTTGCAAAAACGACTATTTCTCCATAGTACGCAGCGATCGACAGCCCGATTCATTAAGCTTTTCTGCTAATTTCCAGCAATGGCAATTCTCAAAAATGTTCGGACTCAAGGGGCACGATAAAACTATCACGACGGTGGAAGTCAGCTTGGTCACCGGGATGGGTTAAGGCCCAATAGGTAACAGTTCCAGCACAATCTTGAACCACCGTTGTGATGCCGACTTCTAACCATTGCGTAGCAGAAATAATTGATGCAAGGTTGAATTCAATCATGAGATCGAGTTGGTGATTTTGTTGATTCACTTGAAAAGGTAGTGATGTAATTTGTGTCTCCGGTTCCATGCCTTGGCGATAGTCGGTAAAGCGATAAACATTCCAATGCCCTGCTGGAGAAAGGTTAAATTCCCAATACTGCGGCGAGTTTTGCAGTCCCAGGAAAAATTCGAAACAGGTGGTTTCCCACAGGTTATCCCGCCGTTCTGGAATCTTGGCAGGCGGCGCGATCGTTAGACTATCGCACAAATCCTGAGCATTTTGTAATCCTTGCAGTCGGTAATGCACAGTGAGGAAATTTTCTCGACGATCGATCGTACCCGTCAGTTGCAAGGTCTGGGGAACTGGCGGAGTCTTGGGGCTCGTGAAAGGCTGAAGCGTAAAGGACTGCATCGTTAGCGCATCTCCTCAATGATTTGGCGAATGGCAGCTTCCTGCTGTTCAATGCTGCTCATCAGTTGAAATTGCACCAATGCCCGCATGAGATTATGACCGGGATACTTCGTTTTAAAGTAAACATCTCCTTCCAGATGATCGGTAAAAAAGCGCAAACCTAATTCAAAGGGAATTAAACGAATCGCATCGAATAAATAGTCATAATCCTGTGCCGTCAGAAAGGCTTGAGCCACAGAAAGATAACCCTGCAAAATCCCACGACAGAGATTCAAGTCAAACCGCACCCCTTGCCAGTCTTGGGTTTCCTCACCGAGGGGATTACACCCCGATCGCAGGCAATCCCCAATGTCATAATGAATCAGTCCCGGTTTAACGGTGTCTAAATCCACTAAGCTAATGGACTTTTGTGTAGCAATATCAATCATGACATTGTTAACTTTAGGATCCCCATGCATGAGGCGCAAGGGCAATTTACCCTGATTCTTTGCATCTTCTAGAACGGATATCAATTCAATTCGATCGACAATCCATTGGATGCAATATTGTACATCTTCATTAGTTAATACATCAGATGAACTTTGGATGTTGTTCAGAACATGATGATAGTGCTGTAGATAACGAGGCGTAATGTGAAATCCTTCTAAGGTGTCCGCAAGTTGATTAGGATTGAGATTACTAATCAAACGATGGAAATTTCCAAGGGCATAACCCACTTCTTGTGCGTGTTCTACATCGTGAATCGAGTCCAAGGCTTGGGACTGATCGATAAAACTAATCGCTCGCCAAAAGGAACCATTCCCATCTTCCCAATGATCTCGATCGTTGCGAGTTGGCAGAACCCGTGGCGTTTCCCAGCGGCGATCGAGGGATTCCTGTTGCAACCGATTGTGGATATGGTCAGTAACAACCCGCATATTTTGCATAACCAGTTCCGGCTGACGGAACACTTGGGTGTTGATGCGTTGCAAGATAAATTGATGATCGATCGGGACGTCAACTGTCACTAAAAACGTATCGTTAATATTGCCATTCCCAAAGGGACGAATTTCGATCACTTGACCGGAGTGAGCAAATTGATCGGCAATGATCAATAACGGGTCTATACCTCGCTCTGTACCTATGGATTGTGTTGTGCTTGGGGTAAAAGATTCAGGCGTAGAAGATTGTGCCATAGGGGAACCAGAAGAAAGACAAAGGGACGATCGAAAACAATCGAGAACGCAAAACAATATGGCATGATTATAGGGCTTTGGGTTCGAGGCAAGCCATGGAGCGCAAGATTTCCACAATCTCAATCATCGTCAGTCTACTGTTTCTGCCTGCCATTGTCGGTTTAAGCACACTGGTAATCGCCTCTGTGGATTGGGCCAACCGAGGTTTAGCGATCGCGTTGCTTTTGCTCTGTGTGGATCAGTGCCGTATGGCGATCGTAGATTTGGAAAATGTGGCGCTGGTACAAAATTTGATACTTGCGAAACCATTGGCTCAGGATACCCGATTGACAAGGTTTTATGGCGTCACGATCGCCACGATTGCCATCGAATTGCTGGGCTTTTATAGCGCGATCGGGTGGCTCGGGTGGGGAGCCGCGATCGTACTGCTGAGCCAAGTAGGCTTTAATCTATGGGCAGGAATTCAGCTTCAGCCCCAGGAATCTTCTGCTCCGATCGTCCCTTGGGGCATCCGCGATCGTTTCCCCGTCCTCTTAGCAGATGGGTTAGGAATCGGCCTCGTGGGATGTTGGTTAGCAGGGGTACAACCGTTGATCATGGCCTTGGGATTATTGGCGATGGTCCTGATTTATGGAGTTGTCAAGTATGGATTTTCACAAGCTTAAGCCACTCACTAAAAAACCACGCTTTTATAACTCCAATTCACAATTCCAATTATCGTTTTCGATAACCCCGTCTTCGTTGCAGGAATTCTGGCAAATCACTGCGTCGAGGAACCGCACGACGTAGGCTTTGAATTTGTTCAGAAGTCGTGGGCTGCGGAATGGTATTCAGTAATGTAATAATTTGCTCTGGCAAGGGTTCTGACATTTGTTCCAGCAATTCCTTAAGACTCAAAGTTTGATTTTGAATGTGATAAAAGCGATCTTTCCAGTGCTGAATTGCCGTTTCATACTCACTTGCTTGTTGAGCTTGTCGCAAAATTTGCTCCTGCATTTCTGCGGTTTGATGCTCTAGTTCAAGAATCCTAAACTGATTCTCCTCTCGTTCTCGTTCTAATTCTTGGCAAGCCTGTTGGAGAAATGCTTGCACTTGCATTTGCTTAGAGCTTTCACTTTCCAACTCCTGTAATCGCTGTTGTAGTTGTCCGATTTGGTTCTCTAATGGCAAATCACGGGATAACGCAGAGGCATCTGAAGTTTCCTGAGCAGGGTGTAAGCGATCGTTGGAGTCGCCCCGTAGCCGTTGATAGAGAATTTGAATCTGTTGCTGCGCTTGGGTAAACCGGACTTCCAACCGCGTGGCAGGCGTTTGAGTCGGTACAGTACTAGCAGCAGAATCCCCCCCCTGGGAAGCCTCCCAACCTTCTGCAAGGGGCATTTCTGGATCCCCCAATCGTTCCCGTTCTGGGTCGCCTTCAGTGGATGCAAGCAGGGGCAAAGATGGATCTCGACTAGCTTCCAACAATGGCTGGGCCACTGACATTTTTAGCTTGAGGTGGTGAATAGCTTGCTGCTGGACATTGGCAATTTCTTCCGTTGCGGCTAGTTGAGCCTCCAACCAATCTTGATGCACTAACTGCGATCGCAACTCATTGACAATGACGATCGTTTGATCAAGAACCTGCTCTAGCTGAGATATGCGTTCACTCTGATGTTGAATGACGTCCAACAACTCTTCTAGTTCATCGGTAGCCCGATCGTCTGATGCCATGTTGTTATCCAGACTGGTTGTTTACTAAAACTGGGACTCCAAAGGAACCCACTATCCTGCCTTCGTGTCCGGCGTAACAGATTGTTCTTCCAGAGCTTTTTCTCCCACAGCTTTTTCTCCCACAGCTTTTTCTCCCATTGCACCATTCAGTGACCAGCGGTACTCGATCGGGATATGCAAACGGTGCAATTCATCTTCCAACTGTTTCTGTTGAGCCAATGCTTTGCGGAGAGTACTAATCAACTGTTGCACCTGATCTCGTTGGTGGGAGCGTTGCCCTAGTCCACAGGTTTGACCCACTTCAAAGAGGGTCTGTCGCTCGAGTAATTGCAGCAACAATTCGTAATGGACATGGGATGGTAGGGAAATTGGCTCCATGGTGTCCTTAGCAGAAAGCTTACTAATTAAATCGTAATAACAAAATAAATCGAGAGAAAACTAGCCCGAATAATAAAGCTGACAATATCCTATGCCCAGTCTAAGCAAAGTTGAAATAGGAAGAAACTATCTTAGTAACTAACTTAGTCAATAATCCTGAAGTGAGCGACCCGATCGTCTGAATCTGCAGACATAAATCTAAACGATCTCGCCGCACCATCACTGCTCTAACGGGCCACTCTCATCCCCCAGTGTTATCCGTTAGCAAGCCATTCCTAACTGAATAGTTGTCTAAGCGCAGCACCGGGATCGGGTTGCTTCATAAAAGATTCGCCAATCAGCACCGCCTGAGCACCTGCTTGGGCCACTGTTTGAAGATCCTGGGATGTGTGAATTCCCGACTCACTGACCATAACAATTTCCCGATCGTGAATCACCGATTGCCTTTGAGCCAGCAGATTACAAGTCGTTTGCAGATCGACTGAGAAGTCCCGCAGATCCCGGTTATTAATCCCTACCAGTTCAACAGACTCGATCTCCAGCACTCGATCCAGTTCGGCCAAACTATGAACCTCTACCAACGCCGTCATCCCCAGTTTTTTGACAATCTTGAGGAAATAGGCCAAATCCTTGTCGCTCAAGATGGCCGCAATCAGGAGAACTGCATCGGCTCCATGTAACCTCGCCCAATAGATTTGGTAGGGATAGATCACAAAATCCTTACACAACAGCGGCAACTCAACGACATCGCGAATCAGCGCCAGATTTTCAAAGCCCCCTTGAAAAAACCGACGATCGGTCAGTACCGACAGACAGGAAGCACCACCCGCTGCATAGGACTGGGCGATCGCCACGGGATCAAAATCTTCCCGAATCACCCCTTTGCTGGGCGAAGCTTTTTTGACTTCAGCAATCACCGCAGGCTGCGTCCGGCCTTGGCGCAATGCCCCTAGAAAATCCTTCGGTGCAGTCTCCAGTTGGGCCACTTTTCGCTGAAGTTCCAGCAGCGAAAGCTTGTCGCGCAATTGCTCAACTTCCGTTTCCTTATGCCAAACAATTTCTTCCAAAATATGGCGAGGAGCCGAATCTGGAGCCTCAATCCGATATTTCAGATCCAACACCGCAACCGATGGGTTAGGAGGACGACGACGAATTTCCATATTTCTACAATTCTAAGAATGGCATTTGGGAAAGCCCCTCGGGCAACGGTTGACTCACCACGCTTCAAATTCAACTCTAGACCAGAGTCCACCTCAGACCAGAGTTAACTTCAGAGCCTGACGGTTAAAACCACCAGGCTTGAGTTTAACCATCAATCCCTAGTGACCGCCCCCGGCACCCGCAGCCCGTTTAAAGGCATCATCCAACACTTCACAAAGGGTGGGATGGGTATGGACTGAGAAAGCAAGGTCGCGAACGGTCGTTCCCTGGGCCATGGCGTTGGCAGCTTCTTGGATTAAATCCGCCGCATGGAGACCAAAAATATGAACACCCAGAATTTCCCCGCTGTCTGGTCGGAAAATCACCTTGGCCAAACCTTCGGTTTCCCCCTCGGCGATCGCCTTAGCATTGCCCTTGAAGTAAGCCCGCACGGACTGCACTTCAAAGCCTTCATCTGCGCCCTTTTGCTTCGCTGCCGGTTCCGTCATACCTACAAAACTGACTTCAGGATGGGTAAAGGCAGCGGCAGGGATGGCATTGTAATTGACGGTGCGAGGCCGACCACAAATGGTTTCCACGACCGCCATCCCCTGGGCCGAAGCGGTGTGGGCCAACATCATCTTGCCCGTGGCATCGCCGATCGCCCAAAGGTGGGGAATCGCCTGCCCATCCTTGACCACTGCCAGGTGATCATCCACGGGAATAAAGCCAGGACGCTGTAGTTCAATGCCCAAATTTTCCAGCCCCATGTCCTTGGTGGCGGGCACGCGACCGGTGGCGATCAAGCAGGCATCGACTTCCAGAACTTCCACCACTTCTTTGGTTTTGGCATCCATCAGCTCGATCGTTACCGGCGAACCTGGCGTCACACTCTTCGCAAAAACGCCCGTACGTGTTTCAATATCCCGTGCCTGTACCAACGTCCGCTGGGCCACCTTGGCAATATCGGGATCGAAGGTAGGCATCAATTGATCCAAGCCTTCAATCAGGGTGATTTCACAGCCGAGGGCGGAATAAACATCCGCAAACTCCAAGCCAATGTAACCACTACCCACAATCGCGATCCATGGGGGCAAGCTTTCCAGAGAAACCGCATGGTCACTGGTAAAGACGGTTTTACCATCCACCTCAGCCCCCGGCGGTGTGAAGGGTACGGATCCAGGAGCCAGGATAATATCCTTAGCAGTGACAAATTTTTCACCGTCAGCGCTAGTAATGCTGAGTTTTTGGGGATCTACGACCCGCGCCCACCCGTGGAAGACATCTACCCCAAGGCGCTTAAGGCTGTTGGTCAACCCATCCCGTTGCTTAGTCACCACTGCATTGGCGTGATCGGCGATCGCTTGACGATCGAAGGCCACGCCTCCAACCTGAATCCCCATCGCGCCTAAGTGGCCTGCATCCCGCAATTCCCGAACTTTTCCGGAGGCCGCCAGCAGCGCCTTGGAGGGAATGCAGCCTCGATTGACACAGGTTCCGCCCATCTCAGCCGCTTCCACGATCGCGGTCTTTAGGCCGCAGGCCACCGCATGGAGCGCCGCACCATGACCTCCTACGCCCGCACCTACAATGACCAAATCATAATCAAACGTCTGAGCCACACTTCCCTCCAAAATTACCTGCCCAATGAACTAGATCCTGGCATTTCTTAAAATTTTTGCCAGTTTTCACCCTTGGCAAAATGCCATAGGCCGATAAACTGATTCTCAACAACGATCGAATCCGTTTCAGCATTCAGGGTTTTCTCTGAATGTCATAACAAAATGCTTCGATCGTCCCGACTGAGCTATCTCACTAGCGTATCAGCATATAGACGCAGATTGACGCGAGGTCAATCTGAGGTTGTGAAACCCTTAGCAAAATTTGGGCATTCTAGGTTTTGTAGTGATGGTAAGTTAGCCATGACTAGGAAACTCAGCCGAGCAACCATACAGGCATTCGCCACTCATTCCATCAACAAACCGCTGAAGTCAAACCGCTGAAGTCGTTGGTCGTTGAGGGACGCTGTTCTCGATTTTGGAGCCAAGCATCATGGGTCAACATCAAAAACATCTGCGCCGTGCTGCTGCTCAAGCATTTATGAACTCGTTAAATCAGCTTGAGCAAACCCTTTGCAGTGAAGAACCCGGCCCTCAAGTTCTGTCTCAACCCATCCGCCCGTCCGTAGATGCTGCCATTACGCCCGCAGAACTGGACGAGGCTGTCGCCGATATCGAGCAATTTATGCAGTGCCAGGACGATTGGCCCCATTCTGAAAGGCCCGTTTCCTCTACCCCGCGACCGGAGGCCTCTTGATAGGAGAATGGTCACTTTACCGCCAGCCTATTGGATCCTTAAGGAAGTGCCTGGCGCTGGCGTTGAGCTTCGTAGAGAACTAGGGCTGCCGCGATCGCTACATTGAGAGATTCAACTCCTGGCGCAAGGGGAATCCGAACAGGAAGGGTTGCTAAGTCAGCCAATTCCGCTGAAAGACCCGCTCCTTCATTCCCCATTAACACCAAGGTCGGCTGACTAAAATCCACATCCCAGTAACTCTTTTGTGCCGTAGGAAGGGTAGCCACCAGTTGAAATCCCCGATCTCGGTAGGATTGTAAGAGCTCTGGTAACTGAGGTGCTACCTGCATGGGTAGCCGAAACCACTGTCCCGCTGAGGCGCGTAATACCTTGGGGTTCTCTAAATCCACACTACTGCCGCCAACCAGCAACCCCTCCGTTCCCGCAGCGGCGGCTGTCCGAATCATCGTGCCAAGATTCCCTGGATCCTGAATAGATTCCAGAACCAAGCCTAAACTGTGAATTTCGATCGCCTGGGTATGCAGCCGGGGCATAGTGGCCACCACCCCATCCGGTTCCACCGTGGTCGCGATCGCCTTCAAAACCTCAGGACTCACCTGTTCTAGGCGCTGGGCAGTCCCCATCACCCAGGCAAAGAGATCGGGATAGCGGTTTTGCCAGTCCTCCGTACAACAAACCACATCCAACGGCTGCTTGGTTGCTTTAGCTTCTTGAAGTAAATGGGTTCCTTCCAACAGAAATACGCCCTGGCCCACCCGTTCCTTGGCACGCTGCAACTTACGCAACTGCTTGACCAAAGGATTTTGTAGACTGGTGAGCATAGCGATCGAAGCTCCTAGCAAGACTAACAAGACATCATTAAGCTCAAGACATGAGCTATGGCCTCAATGACCTATGAAACCGATTGAAACCGATAGATCCAGTCAACGATAGATCCAGTTAACGCCCCGGAACAGGCAGCCTCACAATCTAGGAAACACTAGCAAACAAAAGACTGAGGCGTGATGAAGATCCCTTATATTGCTTTAGGCGAAAGAATCAACTCTAGACTCACTAGGATCAGTCAGGAAGTAGCCAGTTCAGTGATTAGCCAATTCAAGTTGACGTTCTAAGTACTATTAAAAACTTAAATCTCTATTCATTCACAAAATTTCTACTAAAAAAGCTACTCGCTAGATTTGAGTAGCTCTTGGGTAAACTTGATTTTAATGCGGAACCCGGGACTTGAACCCGGAAGTCCTTGCGAACACTAGAACCTGAATCTAGCGCGTCTACCAATTCCGCCAGTTCCGCTTGTTAAGTTAGGAGAGTGATTTGCGTCACTCACAATGTTCTTTATTCTTACGAAAAATCCCTAATTTGTCAAGCCCGATCGCGGAAATACTTTTGAGTTGTATCCGGACTGCTTTATCCTCATCAGAAAAGCACTGTAGCTATATAGGCTGGACATAAAAAAACTTTCAGGTAGAATCGGAACCAACTTTACAAGTTTTTAGAAATGTTAACCCAGGAGGGTAGTCCCATTACTGTGGCATCTCGTCTATCCCAATCTTCCACCCATTCCAAAACAAGCCAAGCGGTGCTTGAAGTGGTTGGTGGTCAGTCACTCAGCGGTCATGTGACAATTAGCGGGGCAAAAAACTCTGCCCTAGTTCTCATGGCAGGAACCCTACTTTGTTCGGAATCCTGTCGTCTACGCAACGTTCCTTCTCTTCTGGATGTCACTCGAATGAGTGAAATCTTGGCAGCCTTAGGCGTAAAGGTGAACCGAGATGCGGATGGGGTTGAATTTGATGCATCGAATCTGACTAGCGCAGAAGCCCCCTATGAACTCGTCAGCAAGATGCGGGCTAGCTTTTTCATCATGGGGTCTTTGCTGACTCGTATGGGCACTGCGCGGATTCCTTTACCCGGTGGTTGCTCGATCGGAGATCGGCCTGTAGATTTGCATGTACGCGGTCTCCAAGCCCTGGGAGCCGAGGTGCACATTGAGCATGGGGTAGTGCATGCCTACGTCAAGAATGGACGGCGTCTGAAGGGCGCTCGGGTCTATCTCGACTTTCCCAGCGTGGGAGCCACTGAAAACATCATGATGGCAGCGACCCTGGCCGAGGGGGAAACCATCATTGAAAACGCAGCCCAAGAGCCAGAAATTGTTGATTTAGCAAATTTCTGCAATGCCATGGGGGCCAAAATTGTTGGAGCAGGCACTAAACGCATAGTGGTCGAAGGGGTGGAAAAAATGCACGGGGCCGACTACTCCGTAATCCCCGATCGGATTGAAGCCTCAACCTTCATCTTGGCTGGCGCAATCACCCGATCGGACATTCTGGTGGGGCCGATCGTGCCGGATCATCTCACGCCCGTTTTAGCGAAACTGCGAGAAATTGGCATTGGGTACACCATGGAAACCCCCACCTACCTGCGGGTACACCCCACTGCAACCTATCGCGGCACCGATATCGAGACGCTGCCCCACCCTGGGTTCCCGACAGACGTGCAAGCGCCGTTTATGTCGCTGCTCACTCTGGCAGATGGAAACAGCGTCATTACTGAGACGCTGTTTGAAAATCGTCTACAACATGTGGCGGAACTGAACCGCATGGGGGCAGATATCCGCGTTAAAGGCAATATTGCGATCGTTCGTGGGGTACCGATGCTCTCTGGCGCACCCGTCATGGCAACAGATCTACGCGCTTCTGCTGCGTTGGTCATTGCTGGGCTAGCCGCAGAAGGCAAAACTACCATTCACGGACTACATCACTTGGATCGCGGCTACGATCGCCTAGAAGAGAAGTTCCAGAAATTGGGTGCCAACCTAGTTCGTGCTTACGTACCGGAGGAACTGCAAACCGGTGAGCCAGCAGCAGATCCCCAGGCATAAGTTAATGCCAAGATCTCGCCAAGATCTCGCCAAGAGGGGTCGTTTGAAGCGCCGATCGCTCACCTGATCACTAACCCACGGGGCAGAGGAGTCATTAGAGGAGTCATTGTAGGATCTAGGCTCTTCCGCCTGATTTTTGGGGTACCTTCAACTTCCAATTAGCATTGACTGAATGTCCCGAGTGTTCCATTCATCCGCTCTTTTTTTGTGCTCTCTAACGCCATTTCCCCACAGTCAAGTTTGATTTCCGCTTCCCTGGTCTGTAAGTTCACGCGTCTAAACTCACACGTCTAAACCCCTTTGTTTGCACGCTGGAATGAGACTAGCCAAGATAGAACTGAAAAGAATCGAAAGATCAGGCAAGACTGTGGGAAATTGTGCAATCCAGCAGAATTGACTACATTTTCCTCAGATTGCTAGCCCTATAGTTGCTTGCTATCCCAGATTATTGTTATCTCTACCCAGATTATTGCTATCTCTACATAGTTATCTCTACATTGTCCAAAACCCAGAATCTCCGTAATGATCTAGGCTAGGTTTACAGCATTCACGATCGCGCTTGTTTTAACTGGGTCGCTGTTACAGGGGAAGTTTGATGTTGTCTAACCAGAAGTTATCTAACAAAAAAACGTTACGCGGTCTCAAAGCCCACCAGTTTCGCCATCCTCTCGATTTAGAAGCTACAAATCAGCTGAAGCAGTTACTGGGAATGGACGTTATGGTGCGAACGTTGTTAGGCGACGTCGCAGAACAATTTTTCTACATGGAAAATCTAGCCTCCAGCATTCAGGTCAGTGCAGTGCAGTTGCCGGAGTTCCATCAGCTTTTACTAGAAGCTTGTCAGATTTTGGATTTGGAGCCCCCTCAGTTCTATGTGCGTCAGCATCCAGTCCCCAATGCCTACACCATGGCCATGCGGGGCAAGCAGCCTTTTATCGTAGTGCACACGGCCTTGCTGGAGCTATTAACCCCCCAAGAAGTGCAGGCAGTATTAGCTCACGAATTAGGGCACTTGAAATGTGAGCATGGAGTGTATTTAACTTTAGCCAATCTTTTAGTTTTGGCGGCAAGTCAACTGCCTTCCTGGGGCACTGTGATTGCCCAAAGTCTGCAAGCCCAAATCTTGCATTGGGTCCGCTGTGCTGAATTTACCTGCGATCGAGCAGCTTTATTGGCAACTCAGGATCCAACTGTCATGATGTCGGTTTTGATGAAATTGACAGGGGGCTCCCCTTCCCTGGTAAACCAACTTAATTTAGATGCCTTTATTGCCCAAGCCAGGGATTACGACAAGGCCAGTCAAACCCCATTGGGTCAAATGCTACGGGAACTACAAACTAGCCAACTTACCCATCCACTACCAGTCCTGCGGGCGCGGGAAGTCGATCGCTGGGGCAACAGTGTGGAATATCAAACCTTGTTACAGCAGTCCTCAGGCACAACGAATGATCCCAAGGGCGGTTGGCGAAATTGGTAAATTCTTAGTCAATAATTCTCAGCCAGTCAATTTTGTAGTCAGTGGTTGCTTCTGTCAAAAGCTTAGGGTATAGTAATAGAACGCAACTCGGGCGAGTGGCGAAATGGTAGACGCAGCAGACTCAAAATCTGCCGCCCGCAAAGGCATGAGAGTTCGAGTCTCTCCTCGCCCATATTTTCAAATGATCTCTAGGCAACGCGATTCAGTTGCTTCTGAAGTCAAAATTTCTTCTGTTGTATGTAACGAGCGCTTCCAGTTGAGCTGAGAGCACGTCAAGTCATGGGATCACGCCAAATCAATCGTGGGAACCGACCTGCATAGGTTCAAAAATAAACTAGACAATCTCTGTAGTATGCTGGTAGTATATGAATACAGTAATGGCAGGTAAGCTATGAGACTCAAACGATGGGAATCCCCCCGCCGAGAAGGAAGAAATGACAAAGGAAAACGCAGTTCTGCTAGACAGCGTCAAATTAAAAAGCAAACCCAAATGCTCCGCAAGAAGCTGAAGGGTCACGAAGGAGAGGTCAGTAGCCTCTCTTTTTTATTAGCAAGTTGAGCTTATTTAGCAAATTGAGCTTATTTATTTATAAGCTTATTTAAAAGTCGATACCAACTTGCGCCGGAGCATTGGGATCTCTGATGGACAGAGATAGCTCAATCCTGAATCATTTAAAGCACGTCCCTGAATCCGGTAGCATACACTCAACCTCAAAATTCAAGGCAATCAAAAAAATTAGCGCAACAAAAATAATTAATAAAAAAGGAGGCTACAGCAGCCTCCAACAGTCTTGATACTCAGAGCCACCCCTCACAAATGAGTTACCAATGTAGTTGTGGCATAGAGCATTATTACGCTAGTCCAGTGTTGGTTCCGGGCTTTCCGGTGGAAAGTTCAACTTTCACAATTTTGCCGCCCATTTTTTGGATGCGTTGCTGCTCCTTAAACCAGTTCTCGTAGGGAACCAACTTGGTAAAGAAGGTATTTTGCAATTCCCGCTGGGTGCGAATGCGCGTTTGGCTAGGAACGCAAGCGGTAACCTTGAACATTCTCATGGATTTATCTCTCCTAATGCCAACCTAAGCAAGCCTAGATCTAAAATGTTGTGCCCCAGACTCGTCACTGTCAATAGGGCAAATTTATGCAATTTCTCAAAACGCAAGCGCTTACGGTCAATAGCCCAGGAAGCGATCGCGCAACTTCTCCAAAGGAGATTGCAAAATTCAAGACATTACTTTCCTAGATGCTAAGAAGCCAAGAACCAGACTTAGATCGCTAAAACCAGAATATAACCAGCCTTCGACGAGCTAAACCTGACTCCTGGCTCCTAGGAAAGCTATAGGATGATCAGATCTGAGCAAAGTAAACTTCTAAGCCCACAACTGATTAACCTATCAACCTTGTACCGTTTATTAACGGAACTAGCTCAAGCCAGAGCTGATGTAGTCG
This sequence comes from Alkalinema sp. CACIAM 70d, assembly GCA_002148405.1. GTDB lineage: Bacteria > Cyanobacteriota > Cyanobacteriia > Leptolyngbyales > Leptolyngbyaceae > Alkalinema. The sequence goes on from MUGG01000052.1 coordinate 25,239, forward strand.
AAGTAAACGCCCATTTCCTTACCAGCGTCAGCGCCAACCAAGGAAGCGGTCACTTCTTTCATTGCTTGGATAGCACCGACGGTAGAACCAACGGGAACGCCCAAGGAGTTGTAGGTTTCTTTCAAGCCGTTCAGAACGCGCTCATCCAAGATGGAGGGGTCGCCAGCCAGCATTGCGTAGGTTGCATAGCGCAGGTAGTAGTCCAAGTCGCGGATGCAAGCTGCATAACGACGGCAGGTGTACATGTTGCCACCGGGACGGGTGGTGTCAGAGTACAGCAGAGACTTAGCAACTGCTTCTTTGACGATCGCAGCAGCATTAGCAGAGATGGTGCTAGCAGCCCGAACGCGCAGTTCGCCAGTTGCGAAGTAGCCTTTCAGCTTGTCCAGAGCGGAGGAATCCAGGTATTTACCCTGAACGTCAGAAGAATTAATAACAGCGGTAATTGCGTCTTGCATGATTCTAAGTTCCTTACAATCGGGTTGTACGAAATATGTGGAATGGCAGAAATTCTCGAACAGAATTCGAAGAACTAGCTCATTGCACCGATTACGTAGTCGAAGTATGCGCCAGCTTCAGCAGCATCTTCACCAGACAGCAGGGAAGTAGCAACGCTCTTCATACCACGAACGCCTTCCACCACTGCATCAATGGGGGTACCCAAAGATTTGTACATTTCCTTAGCACCCACGATACCGATTTCTTCGATCGGGGTAACGTCGCCGGAAACTACACCGTAGGTCACGAGACGCAGATAGTAATCAAGGTCACGAAGGCAGGTAGCGGTCATTTCTTCGCCGTATGCGTTTCCACCAGGAGAAACGACATCAGGACGCTTTTGGAACAGTGAATCACCTGCTTGCTTCACGATGCGCTCACGAGCACCGGTCAGGGTTTCAGCAATCCGCAGGCGGCTTGCGCCAGAAGCAACGAAGCTCTTGATGCGATCCAGCTCACCAGGGCTGAGGTAACGAGCCTCAGCATCTGCATTCACGATAGACTTCGTGACAATACTCATGGATGGATTCCTCCAAAAGATCTGTAACCAAAAATTTTGTCTAAAAAAGGAGTTCCCCAAATGGCTCCCAAGGCTGGGCGAGTACAGGATCTGACATCATGCCTGAAGCGCCCATCTGGCAACCCTTGGCTCTATCAGTTTCTGGACTAGCGACCTTCCAGAACCAATTTTGCGGCATGACGCGGTTCACTCCCTTGAGTCTGAAACATTTTGTAATATTGCTACTCAGATTTGTAAAACTCTTGCCTGATTTACCATGTGGCGTTTTCTGTCAAGAGGTTTATCGGGATTTGTTAACTATTATTGACATCGAACCCAGGATCCAAATTCTAAATTTCCTTCTTATGGATTCCATCGGGCTAACGTCATTGAAAAGCACCCGGCTCGTTTGGGAAATACCAGTCAGAACCCTTAGCTTGCCAAACTAGCTGCCCGCACAAGTCTCCCAATCCCTTGCGACAACCCCCACCAGTTGTCAATAATGTCTAAACTGTGGGAGTATCAAGACTTTTGTATCTGCGATCGCTGGAGCTTGCTAAGGGATTCGGCATCTTCTGCCAATTCCTGTCTCTCCGGTACCTATACACCCCGCTCACGCCACTCTTACATTTCTTGGAATCATGGCTCTAACCGAACCTGGAAGCTACAAAGAAACTGTTAATTTGCCTCAAACAAAGTTTGACATGCGAGCCAATGCCGTCAAACGGGAGCCAGAGATTCAGAAACTTTGGAACGAGGAGAAGATTTACGAAACCCTAGCCCAGGAAAATCCCGGTGAGCTGTTTGTGTTGCACGATGGCCCTCCCTACGCCAACGGGGATTTACACCTCGGCCATGCACTCAACAAAATTCTTAAGGACATCATCAACAAGTATCAGCTTTTGAATGGCCGTAAGGTGCGCTATGTCCCTGGGTGGGACTGCCACGGACTGCCGATCGAACTCAAGGTGCTGCAAACACTGAAGTCTTCAGAGCGGCAAGGCTTGACGCCGATCGCCCTGCGGAAAAAAGCAGCAGAGTTTGCCCTGGAAACGGTGAACAACCAACGGGAAGGCTTCAAGCGCTATGGCGTCTGGGCGGATTGGGAGCATCCCTACGTCACGCTCGATCCGCAATACGAAGCAGCGCAGATCGGCGTGTTTGGAGAAATGTTTCTCAAGGGTTATATCTACCGGGGATTGAAACCCGTGTATTGGAGCCCAAGTTCCCGCACGGCCCTTGCAGAAGCGGAATTAGAATATCCCGAAGGCCACACCTCCAACAGCTTGTATGCAGCCTTTGAAGTCCTGAATCTTGCGCCTGCTTTGCAGACCCCGTTTGATCCCTTCCTGGGAGAATTAGGTGTGGCGATCTGGACAACAACGCCTTGGACATTACCGGGGAACTTAGCAGTTGCCGTGAATGCGGATTTAGTCTACGCCGTGGTAGAAATCGGTGACAATAATCCAACTCGCTTCAAGTACCTCATTGTCGCGAAGGATCTAGTAGAAACGCTGGCGGAAAAGCTGGGCACAACGCTAACGGTCAAAGCTTCGACCATGGGTAAATTGTTGGAACATTGCACGTACCAGCATCCCCTATTCGATCGCGTGAGTGAAATCATTATCGGTGGGGACTACATCACCACAGAATCTGGAACGGGATTGGTGCATACAGCTCCGGGCCACGGGCAGGAAGACTACCTGGTGGGACAGCGCTACGGCTTGCCGATTTTATCTCCGGTGGATGATGCGGGAAACATGACCGAGGAAGCAGGGCCGTTTGCGGGACTCAATGTGCTGAAGGATGCGAATCCTGCGGTAGTGGCAGCGTTACAAACAGCGGGTTCTCTGCTGAAGGAAGAACCCTACCAGCACAAATATCCTTACGATTGGCGGACAAAAAAGCCCGTGATTTTCCGAGCAACGGAGCAGTGGTTTGCCTCGGTGGCAGGCTTCCGGGATGCGGCACTCAAGGCTATTAAAGAGGTGAAGTGGATTCCGGAACAGGGGGAAAATCGCATCACAGCAATGGTAGCGGAGCGATCGGATTGGTGTATTTCCCGGCAACGCAGTTGGGGGGTCCCAATTCCGGTGTTCTACGACGAGGAAACCAATGAACCGTTAATCACAGCGGAAACACTCTCTCATATCCAGGCCATTATTGCTGAGAAAGGTTCCGATGCTTGGTGGGAGATGACGGTGGAGGAATTGCTGCCGCCGCAGTATCGCAACAATGGTCGCACCTATCGCCAGGGCTTTGACACGATGGATGTCTGGTTCGATTCCGGGTCTTCCTGGGCATCGGTGGTGCAGGCGCGGCCCGAGTTGCGCGATCGCTATCCGGTGGATATTTACCTGGAAGGCTCCGATCAGCACCGAGGTTGGTTCCAATCCAGTTTGCTGACCAGTGTGGCGGTGAATGGCCATGCGCCCTACAAAACGGTATTGACCCACGGATTTACGATCGATGAACAGGGTCGCAAGATGAGCAAATCCCTGGGCAATGGCATTGATCCGGCGGTGGTGATTAATGGTGGGAAAAATCAGCAGCAGGAGCCTCCCTATGGGGCGGACATTCTGCGGCTGTGGATTTCCTCCGTGGATTACACCAACGACATGCCCTTAGGGAAAAACATCCTTAAGCAACTGAACGATGTGCGAAGCAAAATTCGCAATACCGCGCGGTTCCTACTGGGGAATTTGCACGACTTCGATCCGGCCAAGGATACCGTGAAGTATGAAGACCTGCCGGAACTCGATCGCTATATGCTGCATCGCATTACGGAGGTGTTTACAGAAGTCACCGACGCTTTTGAAACCTATCAGTTCTCTCGCTTCTTCCAAACCGTACAGAATTTCTGTGTGGTGGATTTATCCAATTTCTATTTGGATATTGCCAAAGATCGGCTCTACATCAGTTCCGCCAATGCAGAACGGCGACGGAGTTGCCAAACGGTGTTGGCGATCGCGCTGGAAAATCTGGCCAAGGCGATCGCGCCTGTCCTGTCTCACTTGGCCGAGGATATCTGGCAATTTTTGCCCTATGAGACGCCGCCCTATAAGTCAGTTTTCCAATCTGGTTGGGTGCGCTTAGAGGAGGCTTGGAAGAATCCGACATTGGCGGAGAAATGGGTGAAGTTGCGAGAGTTACGTACGGAAGCGAACAAAGTTTTGGAACAGGCACGGGCTGCGAAGGATATTGGTTCGTCATTGGAAGCGAAGTTATTGATTTATGTAGCAGATGATGCTTGGAAATCAGTGTTACAAACGCTAAATCCATCGGATAGCCAATCTGGAAATCGGGTCGATGAGTTACGGTATTTATTCCTAACTTCGCAGGTGGAATTGGTGGAAAGTGCCGATCTGGTTTCAGGTATGAAATATGCCCTCAGTTCTGAAGCATGGTCTTTGGGTGTGGCGGATGCGGAGGGTCAAAAGTGCGATCGCTGTTGGAACTATTCCACCCATGTGGGGCAGTCCGAGGAGCACCCGTTACTGTGCGATCGCTGTGTTGAGGCGATCGATGGGAAGTTCTAAATTGTTCTAAGCCACGAGATCGGTTCTAGTCATTATATTTGGCAAGCGGTAGGTAGACTGAATGCTCCAATGGACGTTTTCTCCTGCCGCTTTCATGATGTAGAAAGCAGTGGATCGCCACTAGGCAAGCAATGTCTGGCTGGGGTTAGCCGCAAGCAGGTTTGAAATAGTAGAAGGCAGGAACTGACAATGGTGGCTGATGTCATTATCGTGATGGGTGTTTCTGGCTCGGGTAAAACGACCGTGGGAGAGAAGTTAGCGCGGGTTCTGGGCTGGCAATTTGAGGATGCCGATCGATTTCACCCAGTAGCTAATGTGGCTAAGATGAGTCAGGGGGTTCCGTTGACGGATGCCGATCGATTACCGTGGCTCCAGTGTTTACAAACGGAAATCCAACAGTGGCTGGAAGTCCCTACCCCAACGGTCTTGGCGTGTTCTGCACTCAAGAATAGTTACCGACAGTGGCTACAAGTTTCCGATCGGGTGAAATTTGTTTATTTGAAAGGGTCTTTTGAATTAATTCAGCAACGTTTAAGTCAACGCCAAGGCCATTTTATGTCGGCGAGTTTGTTAAAAAGTCAATTTGAAGCACTGGAGGAACCGGAAGGGGTTTTAGAGGTGGATATTGCTCAACCACTGGATACGATCGTTGAAATTATTCAAACCACTTTTAAAGACCAAGGTGAATAAAACTCAAGGTTAATCCGTAGACTTCGATCGCACCGAGGGCTTTGAGTGTTTCTTTTGGTCGTTGGTTAAACGTTCTACGCGTGATGTGAAGAACAGCATCAATACGATCGCTCTTTTTCATATTGAATTCTTCATTCTTCGTCTTCACTGCTCCGAGGGCTTTGAGGGAGGCGATTTCAGCAGGGGTTAAGTCTTTGACTCCGGTGAGGTTCATGATTGAATCACTTGATCAAGAATCACACTTGGTAACCCAGGGATAGTTTGAAAGCCTCGATCATTGGTGAGAAACATGGTGCAAGAATACCGCATTGCTGTGCTGGCATGAATTGCATCGGGTGTTTTGATGTTTTTGGTCGATCGAAACTGGGCAGCATTTTTGAGGATGGTTCGGTCGATCGGAAGAAGCTGAATGCTCGATGCAGTCAAAATTTTTTCGTAATCTGTGACGAGACTTTTATTGTTATTTTTGAGGAGTTGAACTAAAACCTCCATGAGGGTGAGTTCGCTAGTCATTAGTTCAATAGTACCCGATTGAAATTGTTCCCAGAGTGGTTAGAGAGCAATGAGATAGTTGGTGTTACCTTCGATCGTGTAAATGATGATCGCGCTATCGATGTAAATGATGTCGCCGTTAGTGGGTGCTAGCTGTCCCATGAGTTACGCTCCGTCTGCAACTCACGATCGATGTCTTCTGTAGGTCTTTGGGGATGGCGTTGGCGTGCTTGTTGGATGAATTGTAGGATGTTTTTACGATCGCAAGATATGGGTTGTGATTGGGTGTTCAAGGTGGCAATGAGGGCTGAAATCTGTTGGAGTTGCTGTTCATCCATTTTGGATAAATCTTGGATAATTTTTTCTAAGGTTGTCATAATTGAGTTTCTTCCTGATTTCTCCTTGTTTTAGTCAATTCTACATTCTCAATTCTTCATGCTTCGTCCTCCACTGCTCCGAGGGCTTTGAGGGAGGGGATTCTCCGAAGGAGAGGCTGCGCCAACGTGGCGGGGTTTATAAACCTTTGAACTTGAACCATTCATATCTTACTTATGGAATTTTCAAAGTTTGTTTGAGTTTTTGGTCGAGTATCTGAGTGTAATTTGTACCCAAATAACCTAGTTTGCGAGAGATGAGTTGAGCATTTACTGTAACAATCCGAGTAACACGAACTTTGGAAGAAACTTTCAATCCGGTTAGTGCGAAATCTCGATCGGTATCTAGCAGAGTAATTTCACTGTCTGATAGTTGGGTGACTTTCTGAGATGAAATAAAACAAATTGTAATTTCATTTTTCTCTACTGATGTATGAAGAACGATCGCAGGTCGGAGTTTGGTTTGGCTGAGATCAGTGAATGGGAACTGGGCTAGGATCACATCACCTTTGTTTAGGGCCATTGCACAGGTTCTCCGTCTTCGAGGGTGTAGAGATCAGGCTCATCATGGAGGAAATCGAAGGCTCCACCATGATGGGCAATTTGCATAATTTCCTGGGTTGTGACTTCAGGATATTCCATCAGTTCTTCAGATAGACGTTGTTCGAGAATCTGCCGATCGACCGTTGGCAGCGATCGAATTAACTGAACGATCGATTCGACAAGTTGTAGGTTAGCTTTGGGTTCAGTGGTTTCAGAGTTCATCTTTTTGCTCCTATGTTTAGCTGTTTTGTTCGATCGTGTCTTTCTCCTCAAAGTTCATTTTCTCTCTTCTATTATTCATCTGCAATCGTACTGAGGAGTTTGAGTGCTCCTTTTTGAGCATTCGTTAAGCCTTATGTGCCAGCGATATAAATACGATCGCTCTTTTTTCCATATTGAATTCTTCATTCTTCATCCTCCACAGCTCCGAGGGCTTTGAGGGAAGCGATCGTGGCAGGAGTCAAGCCTTTGACTCCGGTGATATTCATACCTTCGTAAGGAAAATTTTGATCTGAAAGTAAACATTCACCTGTATACAAATCCCAAATCTTAATAGACCCATCAGCACCACCACTTGCTAGCCAAACACTATTAGGATGAAATGTTAGAGAATTTACAGATGCAGTATGTCCAGTCAAAATTTTCAGACATTGCCCCGTATAAGTGTCCCAAATTCTGATAGTACAGTCAGCAGAACCAGTAGCGATGAATTCTCCTTGAATAGAAAATTTTAATGAGAGAATTTCACCTTCATGTCCTAATAACTCCAGGACGCACTTTTGAGATTCTAAATTCCAGATTCTAACAATTCTGTCATCGCCACCACTTGCGAAAAGATGATGCAACGGATGGGAGTCTAATGTATATATACGTTTTTTATGGCCACTCTTAGTATCAATACATTGTCCGGAATCCACTGCCCATATCTTAAGGGTTTCATCAGAACTGCAGCTTATTAGAAACTTATCATCATAGCTAAATACAACTTGCCAAACTCTATTAGAATGTCCATAAAAAACTTGAATGCATTGATGTGTTTCCATATTCCACAATTTAACCTGGCTATCGTCACCACTGCTAGCCATAAGTTTCCCTGTAGAGTCAAAATCAAGCCATAAAGTTAGATCATGAGAATCAGATAAAACTTGTGAATGTTCTAATGCATTATCATCCCAGACATTGATATTGATACCCGCGTCAACTAGCCTATTATTCAATGGTGAAAAGTTGACACACTGTACCCAGCTTCCATACTCAGAAAACTCAACAAGACTTATTAAATCAAGAGGTATAGTTTCATCAGAAATAATACCGAAGATTTCAACTATCTTATTACTTTTAGAGACTGCTAAATATCCGCCATTAGGGCTAAATTGAAGGCATATAATTCCGTTGGAATAACCCTCAATAATTTTGGTTACTTCTCCTGTAAATATGTTCCAAAAACGAATACTTGCATCATGCCCAGCACTAGCCAAAAACTCCCCTGATGAATGGAAAGCTAAGCTGTATACTCTATCAGTATGTCCCTTCATTGTACGAAGACAAGCCTTCGACTCTAAGCTCCATAACTTAATAGTTTGATCTGCACTTGAAGTAGCAATTACCTGCTCATCAGGGGAGAATTTTGCTGACCATATTGCTTGATGATGTCCATTGAAAGAGGCAACAATTTCCCCAGTAATAGCATCCCACACATTTAGTAAATCACCTGCACTAGCAAGGAATTTCCCGGAAGGACTAAAACTGACAGATTGAATTGATGTTTGATGGCCATGCAAAACCATCAAACAGCTTCCCGTCAGTATATTCCATACTCTGATGGTTTTATCATAGCTACCGCTAACCAGATAATTCTTTTCAGGATGAAAGTCAACTGAATAAATCCAACTTTGATGTCCTTCAAGTTTTCTGACTGGCTTGCCTGATGATTCATCCCAAATAATAATCTCTGCACTGGCACTTGCAATAAATTTTCCATCTGGTGAAAAACTGACTGATCTTACCCAGTCTGTATGTCCATAAAGAACTTGAATACATTCACCACTAGGAATCGACCAAATTCTTACGGTTCCGTCATAGCTTCCACTAGCTAATTTTTTCCCATCATGGCTAAAAGCTACAGTGTACACCCAGCTTGCGTGCCCAAACAGATAACCTACTTCAGATTCCAACTTCACATTCCATAGGCGAATAATATTATTACTATCACCTGTTGCTAATAGTTCTCCATCTGGACTAAAAGCAAGAGTAGAAATCTTGCCAATCAGTTGAGTAAATTGACAATTTTGAAATATACAATTACTAAAATCAGACCATTTTAATTTTGCATTCTGAAAATTTGCAGCTCTGATATAAGTTTGACTCAAGTTTTCTGTTGCTAAGGATTGATTGTCAATATTTAGACATATGTTAATTAGATTTCCAGTCAAATATTTGATTTGCTTATCTTGTATAGATCTATATGTTTTAAGTAAGAAAAGTAATCTTTGAGTTCCTTGGATGAATGGTTTCAAGAGTTCCACAACCGCTTTAGGTAAAGGTAATTCTCCAAAGCCCGATCGCAGTTTTTCCAAACTCTCTGTCTTAAAACTTGCTAGCGGAGCAACTTGATCTCGTGTTTCAAAATACTCTGACCAAGTATACTCACGCGGTTCCAATGCCCAATCGATATCCCCTCGCATCTGCGCCAACTCTAGAAAATCCGGAGCCAAAGCCCCCAGTTCCGCCGCAAACTTAAACGCCACGAAAAACTCAAGCAACGATCGATGGGCAGGCGTATAATCCCCGTCGGCATTCCGAATCAGCATCGTCTGACCCATCATGTCGTAATGCCAATGGTCTAAATCCTTCTCCTCCTGCACCGCCGAGCCAAAGAGCTTACGAATCCGATCGGGAAACTCCCGGTAATTCAAGCTCATACGATCGGTACTCAACATCTCCCAGGACAATTCGCAGAGGAAATATAACTTATCCGCCATCGAGGTAAACGTGCGTTCCGCCTTAATATCCCGCTCCATCTTGCGCCGCACCGCATACAAATACACCCGCGACATATCCACCGGCTTCCCCGCTTCAATATCCGGCAATGCTTCTAGAATTAACTCCGTCATCACCGGACGCCGTGCCAAATCCAATAACTGTGGATTACCCATCACCTGATCGACCGTTGCCGCAGCCGCTTGTAACTGCAATACCTGACGGATTTGCCCATCGTCAAATTTTTCTAACTCCAGCACTTCAAACTGTGGTGTTTCTCCTGTTAAATCCCGCGTTGAAGCTTGCAATTCCGCATTCAATAACGCCCTACCTTCCCGCGCCTCTGGGAAATGCTCCGTCCGACAAGTCAAAATCACCTTGGAACCCGGCACCACCACCTTCGCCAATTCCCAAAAATTATTAATCATCTGCTGCTTATCGACCCGCGCCGCCATTTCGTCAAATCCATCAAAAATCAGCAGCAATTTCCCCATGCGGTTCAACTGTTCAAACGCCGAATAGCCGGGAATCGGAATTTCATGCTTGCGGAAAAAGAATTCCGAAAACAACGACTCCACACTGACCGCCTTGGCATAATCCCGCAACGGCACCACGATCGGTAACCGAGGCCGTGCCATGCCCTTCGCTTGGGCTTCGCGATATTGCCGCAACACCTGCGCCGCATAATGCAACGTCAGCCAGGTTTTGCCCGTGCCAAACTCACCCAAAATCGACAAATGTTCCTTGGCCGGATCATCCAACCAGCGATCGAGATAGCCCTCTGTCCAGCCATCCTCCGCCCCATAGCGACTAATGCCCAGCCGCTGATGGGTGATGGGATCAACTTCTTCCTTTGTACAAGCCAACGGCACATAGCGCGCTTCGATGCCCCGCTGCGCAATTTCCGCCGCCAACCAGTCTAAATAGCCCGTAAAATCAGCATCTTGGTCAAGCAACTCATCCAACGTAAACGCCGCCAACGAATGATAATCCGGTTGTTCTAGGGCATTGCGTGCCGCCTGGGAAATCCGCCGTGCCGTCACCAGCCAGCCCTCATCGGTTTTCTGCTGGGCCGCAACTTCCGCCAACGATCGCACATCCCGAACGCCCACTTCCCCATCCACCCCGCGCACCAGAATGCGATCGTAGCGACCTCGCCGCACTGGAATGTTAATAATCCATTCAAAATAATTCGCATCCCACACCTCATAGGACTCAAACCGATAGCCCAACGTCTCAAACCAACCCCGCACCTGTTGTCCCAGGGCAAAAGCTCGGCAGGACTGGGCTGGGTTGGGGGCCGCTGCACCGGAGAGTAAAGCGGGCTGTGCACCTGCAAGGTTGGCCAGTTCCGTGCGGATGCCTTCCAAGCTGGGTAAGCGATCGAGCCGTTCGATCAACTGCTGAAGGGTCTGTTGGACGGACGTGACTTGATGGGACAGCATCACCTCGCTGGGATTGCGGGTTTGCTTCGTCACTGTGATAAAGCAGGCGGCAAAAGCGGCTAATTCCCGCTTCGGATCTAACCCGATCGATCGTACGTCTTGCCCGATCGGACTTTGGTCTAAAAACTGTTCCCCCGACGTTAGCCAATGTTGGGCGTTGTTGTCACCGAAGGCCGTTTTAAAAATTTTGCGAATTTCCGACTGACGAAAAATCTCTAAACAGGGCTTGGGTTTGCCCACGCCATATTCCACCAGCGCGTAGGTATAAACTCCATCAAAATCCGCTGGCGGCTGGTCGGGAGAAAGTCCAAGCTGCTTCAAAAGCCGAATCACATGCTCATTGCGTTGCAGCTTATCCTTAACCAGTTGGCTCCCCATCAACAAGTCCAAAGCCTTCGTCAGCAGATCGAAAACCATAGGGCAAGAGTCCAGAATTGGGCGAGAAAAATTAGGCGATCAAGCAGTCATACCGAATTGATTTATCACTGCTACAGATCCAATCCCCCTCGCTCCCCTCAATAAGGGGAGAATCTAGCCAAATTCCTTCAAAGCCCCCCTTATTAAGGGGGATTTAGGGGATCGTGATAGGGTGCAATCACAAATTGATTGGGTATTACCTGCCAGTCTAGCAAATTCAACCAGCAGGCACCTCCTATCCCGTAGTGAGTGCCCAATGATACCCATAAAATTTTTTGAAATACGGATTGACAGCGCCCCTATTTCCCCCTAGGCTGGTTTTTCATAGCTGCATGCCAACACCTTTAACTTCCCCGTTGCATCAGCTCCGTTCCCAAAAATTAAGGCGCTACCCAAGGTTGCTACCAACAACCATGGGCAGCTAAACCCCCAAGCTGAGGTGACCAGCGAGGCGGTCTGAGACGGATTTTAACATTCGATCGGGCCACCCTACTTGTCCTGTGCAAAAGGGTGGCCTTAGTTTTTGGGGTTTCTTCCCCTCTCTACCAGTAGGAGAAATCCCATGTTTATTGGTTTTGGTGATTCCGATCGTGCAATCGATCCGGAATACAAACCGTTTCGATTTTATTTATTTGGCACTCGTGAAGAAGTGCAGGCAGCGATTAACCAACTGCATGTTTTGCGATTCTCTGACAGAGTGCGCTGGAGCCCACCCATGCCCGTCCCCGGTTCCGACTGGCAGTACGTCAGCATGATGGAACGCGATCGACACCCTTGAGGATTATTCAAGATTGTCTATGGTAGCCATAGACAATCTCAAGGTCTTAAATTGCTACAGTGATGGGCTCATTGCACTCATGAGATGCCGTCATGGGGTGTAACCAGCGCATTGCAAGCATGGAGAAATGTCATATCTGTGGTAAACATCTCGGATACCCGCCGCAATGCTGGCCGATGGAGCGCAAGGGCGTAAACGTTCTTTGTTTCGGCTAGGCCAATTAAAATCTCTGAAAAAATAAATATAAAGGAATCTTAAACCCAAGTCACGCAAAATATTTTTTTTGCAAATTCTAATTTCTTTCAAGCAAGATTGGTGATTTTTCTCTCGTGATTATGTTTTACTGACTTTAAGCATCACCATTTTCCGTAAATACCCAGACTTATCCGGGAAAATACGGACATCAATCAATGGTTAGTACAAAACGAAGTACAAGTCGATTAAGTTACCTTTGCGCTCTCAGCCAATCTACATTGCGGTGACCCTCAGGGTGTTGTTACCAAATAGTCATTCTCTCGCAGCATGACTCAACCTGACTTTCAATCTAGAAAGTCGATGCATTGAAGGTTGCCTCGATCTAAGTTTTTCCACCCAGGACTTATATCCCATTGATTGATCACCGCCCCAGCTGCGATTCTCCTAGCCCCCTTTTTGAGGGAGGAATTTAGACAAATTCTTTCAAGGGCCCCCTTATTGCTAGCGCAGTGGCGCGTGAGCGAGGGGATTCAAGGAGATTGTTGTGGGCTGCAATCACAAATCGATCGGGTATGACGCAATTGAACGATTTTCAAGCTTTTAGTCTTTGAACAAACTGTCCGAAGTCCTCAGTTTTGAGTTGGAGTGCGTAACTCCTGTCACCGTTGAGTTCTTGCCAACTCAGGTCTTTCCCATTCCGACTAAGTTCTTTCCAACTATTCGCGAAACCAACAGTTCTATGAGCAACATCTCTTCTGCAGTACTGTCTCCTTCCATTGCTTCCACCATCTGCTCAGATCCGTCCGCAACGTCCGCTTCAACCCTCGTCCTCTTTGACGATCGCGTTGACGATCATAATCTTCTATCTAATGCTCTACTGCCCTCTGCCATTGGTCAGATCTTCAGCAATCAACAAGACGCTTTAGCTGAAATTACGGAATTACTGACCGTTACAGGAGCCACACAGTTAGCGATCGTTGCCCATGGTGAACCGGGCGTTATCCACCTTGGAAAGCAACCCATCACGATCGACCAACTCTATACCCACGCCCATTTATTACAGGAATGGGGAATCAAAACAATTGCGCTTTATAGCTGTGAAGTTGGTGCGGATCCCTTCTTTCTGACAGAGTTGGCTCACTTGACGGGCGCGGAAGTGATTGCAACATCTGACAAAGTTGGAGCCACGGCTCAAGGTGGAACTTGGAATCTCCATAATCTTTTGCCTATCTTTGCCACAGACGTTTTCACTACCTATCCCCATACTTTAGCAATCACCAACTACTCCATTTCAGGTATCTCTGGAACTGATACGTTCTTCAATGCTGCTGAAGCCCAAAATCTGACTATTTCTGGAAGTCTGACTCAGAACGGCGATAGCTCTCAGCAAGCCTTGGAAGATGCATTAGTCGGTATTTACTCATCCAGCGGTACCTTACTGTACTGGACAATCATCAATAACACAGCCGCTAGTCCAAGAACAGATGCGATTAACTTTAGTACTTCCCTGAACCTTGATACGGCTCTAGGAACTTACGAAGGGGGTATCGTTGTTCGTTTTTGGCAGGGAACCTACGGTAGCGGTGCCACGAATTCGGGTAATTACACAGGTGCTGCTAAAACCCTACCTGCTGGCAGTATCTTTGATGTTAATCCAACGGCTACAGTGGCCCCGGCTCAACTGACTAACGCGATCGCAACTTCTACAACTTACACTCTCGATACGATCGCCCCGAAATCCCCAAGCATCAGTCTTCAAACAGATAGTGGTACTTCCGCAACCGACAAAATCACAAAATCTGGGGTAGTGGTTGTTAGTGGCTTAGAGAGTAGCGCGCGTTGGCAATACAGTACCGATGGAGCAGCTAACTGGATTAACGGAACGGGTAACAGTTTTACCCTTACAGGAGATGGTGTAAAAAATGTCATTGTCCGGCAAATCGATACTGCTGGAAACATCTCTGCAAGCAGTTCATTATCTTTTACCCTGGATACTGCTGCTCCAACTGCTCCTAGCGTTGTACTGAGGAGTGATACTGGCAGCTCCAGTACCGACACAACTACTAACAACGGAGCGGTTACTGTTAGCGGCTTAGAGAGTGGCGCACGGTGGCAATACAGCACTAATGGGGGAACTAACTGGATCAATGGAACGGGTAATAGCTTTACGCTCACAGGGAATGGTGCAAAAAATGTCATTGTGCGGCAAATCGATACCGCCGGAAACATCTCTGCTAACAGTTTGTTATCTTTTACCCTAGATACCACTGCAACGGCTCCGAGGGTTGCACTAACCAGTGATACAGGCAGCTCCCGTACCGATAAGATCACTAACAATGGCGGGCTGACAATCAGTGGAACAGAAACGGGCGCGCTAGTGGAATACAGTGTTGATGGAGGAACAACTTGGAGCAATAGTTTTGTTCCTCAAGAAGTTAACAACTCGGTGCAGGTACGGCAAACCGATATCGCGGGAAATGTTTCAGCAGCGACTACCTTATCCTTCACCCTAGATAC
>MUGG01000173.1 GCA_002148405.1 Alkalinema sp. CACIAM 70d
ATCTTTGCTGCGGAGCAGCCCCGACGATCGCACCACATTACGAATTCATCGAATTCACGTCCCCTTACTGCTGCCGCCCGAGTTTCGCTCGCAATTCTTCGCGAATGCGGCTGAGGATCGATCTCTCATCCAGGGACGACAAAATTTGATCCACCACAGCCTTTGGCCCATCGGGTCCCCAGGTTGCGCCGTTGGCCAAATAAGTCCGGGCAATGTGGCCGATGCTATAGGTGGCCACACCCGCAACGCCCGCTTGGGCGATCGCCACGGATAGATAGGGCAACGCCGATAGGCCCCCTGTAGCCGGAACTGCCAACCCCAGCAAGCCCTTGAGAGAACTCAAGCCCAAATCTGCCAGTAACTCACTCGCACTAATTCCCCCCATGGCGAGGCCAATATTTTTCAGTAATCCGATCGCGCCTTTTTCGGTCATAGGAATGCCATAGAGCTTAGACAGGCTGAGAATCAGGGCTACATCGATCGCGGCACTGCTGAGAATATCGATAACGGTGATGGGATTGACCGCCACTGCCACGGCCTTCGCCATTACCCCATTCCAAATCACGCGATCGCCACTGGATTCCCGAATTTGCAGCTTGCGATCGACAATCCGTTCGTTAATCCCATCGGCAAACAGCATGGAGTTCAACGCCAGCAAGGCTTTGCCTTCCCGATCGAGCACCTCCAAAATTTTCAGCTTGAGATCCTGTACCTGCGGTTCCCCAGCTACCATCCGCACAACAATCCGACCATCGGCCTGCCGAGTGCCGATCGGGGTGAGAGGTGCAGCGGAAGCCATGACAATTTCGTCAGGGGACAGTAACGTTTTCACCCGTTCATCCCGAATCTTGGCGTAAATACTCTGGCGATCGACTTCAGGATATTGATCGATCTTGTTGAAGACCAGAATCATCGGCTTACCCACTTCCCGCAGTTGAGCCAGGGCCTGAAATTCCACTTGGGTAATATCCCCAGACACCACAAACAGAAGCAGGTCTGCCTGCTGAGCCACCGCTTTCGCCAGCAGTTCCCGATCCTCTCCCCCCACTTCGTCAATCCCCGGAGTATCAATCAATTCAATCTGCGCGCCCATTTGGCTGGTGGCTTTGCGAATCCATTGTTGTGCCGAGGAGAGGGATTGTGCCGAGGGGAGGGGTTCTTGGTTCAGAATCCACGTTGCCTGATGGGTCGTTTGCGTGACTCCATGGATCGCCCCGGCTTGAAACACGGGTTGTCCAATCAAAGCATTCAGCAGTGACGATTTCCCCCGACCCACCATGCCAAAGGCTGCTATGTGCACCACCGATCGTTCCAGCTTGTCTAACATACTGGATAGACTGGCTAATTCCTGCTCCAAGCCCTGCCGTTCCTGGGGTTGCAGATCTAAGCGATCGACCATTTCCTGCAACGCGGACTGGGCATTGCGGTAATTCAATTCAGCTTGGATTTCATCGAAACTGAGGAGGGTTTCCTCGATCGCGGGATCAAACTCAACGGGAAAAATGGGACGAGAATTTTCTTCGCTGGGGGGGAGAAAGGAGGTCATCGCACCTAGGAGCTACTGTGGCACAACCAGAACAGGAAAAAACCGCTTAACTCATCAATGCCTACCCGTTAAATGGTTATCAAGAAATGGTTATCAAGAGCATTACCTGTCATGGTTGCGATCGTACCATTCGATTTTTCAGATTGCAGCCCATCGGGAAAGTCACTGAATTCAATGATCGCAAGCATCCGCTCGATGTAACTTTCTGGGTTCACAACTTTCTGGGTTCACAACTTTCTGGGTTCGCAACTTTGAAGGGGGCTAAGCTGCGGTAGCAGGTACGGATAGATCGGGGGAGAGTCTATCGACGAGGCTAGAATTTACGATCAAAGGCTCTGAACGACTGGAATTCACACCAGTCTCAGTTAAGCAAGTTGATGAACCAAGGCCACATTCATCTTGCCAAAGTTGGTGCTGAGGGCAATATTGAGGTGTTCCAGGGACGAAACCAGCCACTGAACCGATTCCTGGGCATAGGCTTCATAGTGGTTAAAGAGAATCGAAAACCGCTTTTCTAAGTAGGGCTTCACTTTCCTGCAAATCAACACAATCTTCAACAACAGACTCGTGGTGAAAATAGGGCCAATATTGGATAACAAATCGACAAATACAAAATGTTTAGGCTGCTGCGAACTTTCAACAATTAGGAAATTGAGCAATTGGCTGCACGTACGCAGCAATAAGAACTCATTGAAGGGTTGAGCATGGTTTTCCGGCAACACCCTATTTAGGCAGTCATAGAGCTGATTGTTAAACTGCCGACGACCGTAATCTGGATCCACAGAAGGCAATAGATATTCGTAGAGATCGTCTTTAAAGGATTTGAACGATCGAGCGTCATGGGTATGGGTTAGAAATCGTTGGGCCAGATCGCGATGGGTGCAATTGCCTTGCACTTTGCCAGCAAATTGCCGCAGTGCGGAACACACTTCCGGTTCAGTCAGCAATGTGGGATTTTTTACAGGATAAAGCGTGCGCCCTACCGTATCTGATCCCGTTTGGTTAAACAGATGCGATCGACGAATTTGGTAGGT
Source organism: Alkalinema sp. CACIAM 70d (assembly GCA_002148405.1). GTDB lineage: Bacteria > Cyanobacteriota > Cyanobacteriia > Leptolyngbyales > Leptolyngbyaceae > Alkalinema. Next base: position 2,581 of record MUGG01000173.1, read on the forward strand.
GACAAACTGAGACAGATCCAGCTCATACTGATGCTGCATCGTGTCCTGCAAGTCCCGAATCGACTGCTGATCTTCCACAGAACTCGATTCACTGACCAAGCAGTGGGAGTAAAGATAGGGGTAACGACGAATCAATTTGCCCAAGGGCAAACGGGTTTGAGACAGATCACTATTACTCTCAAGAACATGAGCTAACCGACGCAGGGTTAAAAACTGTTCAGTCTCCAGGAAATATCGCATGAACTCCCGCAACCGCTTGATCGCCTTGGCGCGGCTAAACTCATTCGCGGGCCGCGAAGGGGAGCTTTCCAGTAGATGGATCAAGTCTGGAATAGCTGCTTGGGTTTGGGGGCGACCTTGCCAACGATTGGTCAGGATATGAATGCAGCGATTCAGAATAAATTGAAATTCTTCCATCTCAATATTTGAGAGGATGAGCCGATCTAAATTTTTGAGAACGTTGTGATCGGGATAATTGGTACCTTCAATAAACAGCAGCCGCATCCGATCGATCAACTCTTGAGGTGTTTCTAGTTGAACAATTTGAAGTAGGTGATCATATAACTGTTGCTCTTCGGTGCCGATCGATCGAAAGTTATGGTTTACCCAATGATTCACGTCCACTGTGCCCCTGCTGCTATAACCTTCACTCATGGTTCTCCTGAGGTCAATCCCTGGGTCTTGAGCATCTTAAGCTGAGTCATCAGCCCCAATTGGTTAGACACATCACATCCCGAAAATTTGGAGATTTCTTTCTAAATCTAAAGAAAATTAACCAAATCTAGGAAGTCATATGGCCTGGGTACTGCGTATTTTTATACTACCTAAACCACAAAGGAACTCCGTAGAATTCCCCTTCCTTCATAGAATCTAAACACCAATTTGGCGATTTTTATGGCAGACACTTCAAGAAGTGTCATAGGATAAGGTCGATTGAAAGGACAAACCTTTGGGGGATTAGGTACTCCTGCTGCCGTATATATACGACTCTGCTGAACGACTTTATGCAGGAAGAAGGACGATGACCGAGAATAAAAGTTCCGCTAGAGAGGAAAAAGCTGAGTCAATCGTCTGGAGTAAAAACGGCTCAATTCCAGAAAAGGAATTCCAGTTTAATTGCTCACCGTCCAAGAGCCCAACTGATGCATTGTAATTCACACATCAGAGGTGGAAAGAGGTGGCTGCCCTTGTTCAATTTATACAACCCTATCCTGGAAATCCCGGACAATTTTGCAATTCTTGAGATAAAACAAATCCATCAAAACTTGTCAAGCGAGTAGTGACTCATCAACCTGTGTAACTCGGCGTAAATTTAATACATCCGTCATCTTGCGAATTTGGGTGAAGGTATGTTCCAGTTGCCGATGGTCACAGATATCAATACCCAGATCGATCGTGGCAGTTTGATCAGGATAGGTTTTGACCTGCGCATTCCGCACATTGATATTGTTATCGGTTAAGCGCGAGAGGAGATCTTTCAGAACCCCCACCCGATCGATCACTTCAATCTGAATTTCTACAGGATAGGTCTGCTGCCGTCCACGATCGTTCGTCGGATTCCAACTGACGGGGATGAGCCGTTCTCCCTCCACCCGCTCTAAGTTGGGACAACCTTGGCGATGAATTGAAATACCGTGGCCCCGCGTCACGACGCCGATAATCGACTCCCCTGGAACGGGGTGACAGCACTTCGCAATGTGGTAAAGCAGTCCTTCAACCCCCGCGATCGGCGATTTGGATAGCGTTGGAGTGGGTGCAGGAGGATTTTTGGGACTAAAACTAACCGTGGCGGTCGTATTCTCGGATGGGGCAGCGGGAGACTGAGCTTTAACAGCATCTCGAATCCGATTGAGGGCATGATTGAGGGTGACTTCCCCATAGCCAACCGCCGCCAAGAGGTCATCCACCGTTTGGTAATTACACCGTTCCGCTGCGGTTTGCATGGGTGGCGACTTCAGCAAGGCTTCAAAGCCATTTTTGCCCAAGGATTTTTCCAGCATGTCCCGACCCCGAGCAATGTTTTCATCCCGGTGCGATCGCTTATACCACTGACGAATTCGGTTGCGGGCACTGGGCGTCACCACGAAATTCAACCAGTCCAAGCTAGGACGGGAATTTTTCTGCGTCAGAATTTCAACAATGTCGCCGTTTTCCAGACTAGTGTCTAATGTCACCATGCGACCATTCACCCGTGCCCCGGCGCAATGATTTCCGACTTCGCTGTGAATCCGGTAGGCAAAATCCACAGGAGTCGCCTTGGGACTGAGAGGAATGACTTCGCCTTGGGGCGTAAAGACGTAAATTTCGCTATCAAAGAGATTATCTTTGATCGTATCTAAATACTCCTGCGCGTCCTTCAAATCACTTTGCCAGTCAAGGAGTTGCCGAAGCCAGGTAAACTTCTCATCGGTCGTATTCATCTGGGTGGTCGTTGATCCACCAGATTCCTTATATTTCCAATGGGCAGCAATCCCGTATTCCGCCACATGGTGCATTTCCATAGTGCGAATTTGCACTTCCAATGGACGACCACCCAGGCCAATCACACCAGTATGAAGCGATTGGTAGCGGTTGGGTTTGGGTAGGCCAATGTAGTCTTTAAAGCGACCAGGAATCGGGCGGAACATGTCGTGAACCACAGCCAAGGCTCGGTAACATTCATCCTTATTTTCGACAATGATACGAATGGCCGCGATGTCATAGATTTGCTCATATTCTTTCTGCTGCTTCTGCATTTTCTGGTAAATGCCATAGAGATGCTTAGGCCGACCGCTGATATCCAACCAGTGAATTCCCAGCTCTTCTAAACGCGGCTTCAGCATTTCCTTAACTTGGGAGAGCTGCGCCTCTCGCACCGTGCGTCGCTCAGCCACTCGCTGGCTAATTTCGCGGTAGGCTTCCGGTTCCAGATACTTGAACGAGAGATCTTCCAGTTCCCACTTGATGTTGCCAATCCCCAAACGGTTGGCCAAGGGGGCAAAAATATCGCGGGTTTCCTGGGAAATCCGCCGGCGTTTCTCGTCAGCCAAATGTTCCAGGGTTTGCATGTTGTGCAGCCGATCGGCCAATTTGACCACAATTACCCGGATATCCTTAGCCATTGCCAGGAACATGCGCCGGAAATTCTCGGCCTGTCGCTCTTTTTTGCTGGAAAAGTTAAACTTCGAGAGCTTAGTAACCCCTTCCACCAGCACCCGGACTTCTGGACCAAACCGTTCTTCAATTTCCTCACAAGACACGTCGGTATCTTCAACAATGTCGTGGAGAAAACCAGCGGCAATCATGCTGCTACTCCCACCTAAATCCCGTAAAATCCCCGCAACAGCCACCGGATGGGCAATATATGGTTCTCCCGAAACACGCCGTTGCCCTTCATGGAGCTGGTAGGCAAAGTCAAAGGCTCGACAGATTAAGTCATTCGCTTTCCAGGGATCAGGGTCGTTGGGGGTGGCTGTACCATCCAGTAGGCAGGCCCGTAACCAAGGGGGAAGGTTGAGATCGGTAGGAAGAGATCGGATGGGGAGATTCATGCTAGCCGCCCGAATGCACTAGATTTGGATTTGAAGAAAGACTGATCTGGAATTTTGATCAAACAAGCAGTAGGAGTCGTTGGCAAACTATCTCTGCATTTGCGAAATTTGCAAACTACCCGTGCGAACTGCACAGTTGAAGTCCTTGGAAACTCTTGGAAATCCTTGAAAATATCGAATCATCCTAGGATAGGGAGAGGAGATGTAAACAAAATTCCGGCAAAAAGAGTGAAAAGTTATCCAGCAGCAACATGTGCTTCTAGATCCCGGTAACCTATCTTTACCAATCGTGGCTTCCTAGAATACTGAGCGGTATCTATGAATGCCAATTAGCACTCTTGTAAAATTTTCTTTTAAAAAGCAAAAGCCCTACGGTTGAAAAATTTGCTGTTTGGAAAGTTCTAATAACTTTCACTGCTGCTAAGCACTTTTAGAAGATATCCCCCCATTCTATCAAGAATGTTGATACACTTCTTCACGTTATTTAAATCAAGCCTTAGTTATGGGCTTGGTATTAGATTCGGCATTAGATAACGGCTCGGTGCGATCCCCGGAACAACTCAATGCCATCACACCCAACGTTCTCAGATCGCCACCCTTAATACAGGATGAAAGATGATCCCCAAAACGCAGCGTAGGATTTACGAAAACTTTCGGGCTCAATTGATTCAACTGTTGCACCAAGTGCGGGATGTGGCCCAGAGAGGGCAGGTGTCGGAGGCTTTTTATCCTCTAAATCAAGAAAATTCTACTGCTCCGATCGCAGCTCTAGAAATTGATCGATCCGAGACCCCGATTACTACTAACCTGCGCCCTACCCACTCCAACTCTGCAAACTCGAGACCTTTCGGGTTAATTTCCTCAGGACTGGCCAACCTTCAGGGAATGTTTCGGGAACAAGTTTTAACGCTTCCCTTAGAGGAAATTGATTCCACCCACCGGGCCAAGGTGCAATCCTATCAAGCTGAAATCAGTAAGCAACTACGTTTGGTAGGACTAGATTGCACGTTTCTGGCCGCAGCTCGACAACCTCAGACGCAGGCTCAACGGGTACAGCAGGTAATCGATCGGGTAGAAACCCTAATTCGTTATTGCCACGGAATTTTGGGCGAACCAGAGGAAAATTCTGGGCTGGGGCAATCCTAAAGCAGCTTCCAATCTCAGGGTAAGATTGCTGCAATATCGTTTTCACCGATCGCCCCCCATTCCTATGGCCGAAGCTCTCCTGACGATCGAACACCTCAAGATTGCCTATAGCCCTACCACACCTTGGGTCGTGAATGATGTCTCCCTAGCGTTGCAACCGGGGGAGCGGTTGGGGTTGGTGGGTGAGTCGGGTTGCGGCAAGTCCACGATCGGGCGGGCAATTGTGCGCTTGCTACCCGAAGGCTCAGTCGTGGAAGGCCACATTCACTTAGCAGAACGGGATCTCTACCAATTGTCCGATCGGGAATTGCGGCAGTTTCGTGGCGAGGAAATTGCGCTGATTTTCCAGGATCCTATGACACGGCTCAATCCGTTGTTGACGATCGGGGAACATTGCCTAGAAACCCTGCAAGCCCACCGTCCAGGAATTTCAACCAAAGAGGCAAAAACCCGCGCCTTAGAAGTCCTACAAGCGGTCAAAATTCCCGCAGAACGCTGGGCCCAGTATCCCCATGAATTTAGTGGTGGCATGCGGCAACGGGTCGCGATCGCCCTAGCGCTCTTGCTTAACCCCAAACTGATCATTGCCGATGAACCAACGACGAGTTTAGATGTGACCGTCGCAGCCCAAATTTTGCAGGAACTCCAACGCCTGTGCGAAGAACGTAACATGGCGTTGATTTTGATTTCCCACGATTTAGCACTGGTGGGCGAATATTGCGATCGCATTGCGGTTATGTACAACGGCCAGTTGGTCGAACTAGGGAGCACGACTCAGGTTTTGCAACAGCCGCACCATGATTACACCCAAGCCCTTCTGCAATCTGCACTTTCTTTGCAAGCTGGCGTTTCCTCGTCTTCAGAGCCTTTGCCGACCCCTGAGCCATTATTACGTCTGCGGAGTTTAAAGCAGTACTACACGCTAGAAGCAAATTTATTGGCTAAGGTTTTTTCTAAAGCGGACGATCGCACGATTCGCGCAGTGGATGGGATTGACTTAGAAATCTATTGCGGGGAAACCCTGGGACTCGTGGGCGAATCGGGTTGCGGCAAGTCCACGCTGTCCCGCACCATCTTGCAATTGCTCAAGCCCACAGCAGGACAGGTGGAATTTTTAGGCCAGGATTTAGCCCGATTGAAGCGGCGGGAGATGCTGCGGCAACGGCGAGACATCCAAATGATTTTCCAAGACCCCCACGCTTGTTTAAATCCCCGTATGACGATCGGGGAAAGCATTGCCGATCCATTGCTGATTCATCAAATGGCAACCCCCCAGTCGGCCAAGCCCCAGGTGGAAGCCTTACTGCAACGGGTAGGGTTGCATCCCAAGAAATTTTACGATCGCTATCCGGGCGAACTATCGGGCGGCCAACAGCAGCGAGTGGCGATCGCGCGGGCCTTGATTACTCGGCCTAAACTCGTAATCTGTGATGAGCCCGTCAGTATGTTGGATGCTACGGTGCGGACGCAAGTCTTGGAACTGATGCAAGAACTCAAGGACGAGTTTGAGTTGACCTATTTATTCATTACCCATGATCTCTGGGTCGCACGATTTTTCTGCGATCGCATTGCAGTCATGTACCAAGGAAAAATTGTAGAACTTGACCAAACCGCCGCTGTATTCGATAATCCTCAGCATTCCTACACCCAAACCCTACTGGCCGCTGCTCCCATGCTGCAAATGGATTGTGCGTGAGTTAGGCGTAAACGAGTGACCTAGGAATGAAGTCTGTAGGAGCTGACTCGATTGCGAGTCGATTGCATGGGGGTTACATAAACCCTGCGATCGAACACATCAGTTGTTTTTCCTAGGCATTTTTCTAGGATTAGCTGAACTCAAGAGGTCTACAAAGGGGGTCTACGAAACAGGTTGAGTTTCCTCTCGGGCGCATCGAACCCATCGTTCCTTCTGGTTAAAGTGGAGTACAATGCCCAAGCAACGTTCCCGGAGTCTCCGACGGCGATCGGGTTATCCGTCATGGACGCTGGTTCAAATTTGGTCTGGGGTAAAAGCTCGATGCCTCTTTTTGCAGGATAGGTTGCAAGGCAGGTTACACAGCAACTGGCAAAGCAAATTGCCAGACAGGTCGCAAAGCCGATCGCAAGACCCACAAAAGGGTCGGTTGCAAGCTCAATTCAAAGACACTGTGCGATCCAAGCTCCGATGGCAACCTAAGGGTTGTCCGCCTCCCCCCCTACGCCTATCCCGACTGCGCATCGTTCCTGCCCTCAATCTGCTACCACTTTTACCCAGCAGTTTGTTGCGACGTACTCTACTGTTCAAAGCTGATGTCAGTATGGCCGATGATACCCCGTCCAAAGACTATACCCTTGGTAAATTTCTCGTCCATTGCACCATCATTCTGTGGTTGATTTTTATTTTACTCAACCTGCGAGAACAGCGGATGCCTTGGGATTCCAGCTTAGGGAAGGGGGCAGAAACGCCGTTAGTCATGCAGGGAGGAGATCCCTACATTCGAGCCTTGATGCGCACCATCTCCGCCAGTGAATCCAATGTGCAGAATCCCTACGCAGTGATGTACGGGGGGGAATATACCCAGGACTTAAGCCGACATCCCGATCGCTGCGTGCCGATCGCCGTAGGGCCAAATGTGGGGCAATGTACGACGGCTGCTGGACGTTATCAGTTCATTACCACCACCTGGATGGAACAGGCTGAACGCTACCATCCCAATCCTGGAGGCTTTTGGCTTTGGCATCGCTATAGCTTTGAGCCGTTGTACCAAGATACAGTGGTATACCGTTGGCTCAGCGATTCCCAAGTCTGGGGGGTTGATTTGTCTAGCTTATTGCGACAGGGCAAAATTACACGCGTGTTGGAAATTCTGTCTCCCACATGGACCAGTCTGGGCTACGGTATTGAAACCAATTCCATGAGTGCCAGCTTACCGCAGGTCTATCAACGGGTATTGCGCGAGGAATTAAGTCTTGCCAGTGCGCCTGCTATTCCCCAAATTCAGCCCCACGGTTCGATCGGGGCTCCAGCCAATCTGCCAGCCAATACTCTGCCAGCCAATACTACGAGTAATGCAACGGGGGGGAATGCCATCGCCACTCAATCTCAGTCATACCGCTCAGCTAATCTGCCTAGCCGCAATCCGTTTTAGTGCCCTAGGAATTCATAGGTCATCAAAAATCCCTTAAAACTCGCTGTAAGTTTCAAGGGATGCCAAGGGTTAATAAAATTCGCAAAACGGCGGGATTCGCAAGCAACGTGGCTTAATGCTGAATATCTAATTGAAGCGTATAGCGCCCTAAGCGACTGTGGGCTGACCACAGTTCATATTCCAAGGCCAACGAGGTCGGTAGGGGATTGCCATCTAAGTGCAAGCCCACCGTGAAGTTCCGTAGTTGGAGTTGATGACTTTGGCCCACAGCATCCCCTTGGAGCCAATAACGACTCAAGCCATAGGCATTGCGTTCCCAAAGGTGGCGATAACTGAGTTTGCCATTGCCCTGCATGGTCATGGTGACGCGCAGGGGCGACATTTCGATCCAAATCAACCGCAGTTGATCAGCAGAGGGCAAACCAGGATGCTCAACTTGGGTCCAAGGTTCACAGACTTTGGGTTCAGTTAGCAGGAGATGGAAACGCTGGGCATCTCGCTGATAAAGGGTGCCAACGGTTTCAACATTAGAACAAATCGCCAAGTCCGCAGACATGACTGAAAGGCAAACAGGGCGACGAAAATGAGTCAACATAAGGGAAACCACACAATTGAGAAGTCAGAGAACAATTAAATTAAGTCGTTAGATTGAAAATTCAAATTATCCAGGCCACCCGGATCATCCTGTCATCAGAAACTAGTTAGAGAACAGTCAACAGCCAGTCAGAAACCAGTTAGAAACTAAAAACGATCAAACTAGGGGCCTAGATGAACCACATTGATTGGCATCTAGAAATCCCTCTCGAATTTCCCATCTACGGCTTTCAATTCCTTGATAGGATAGACGATCGCAACTTTCGCCAGTCTATCGAACTCCCTATGGCCACAACCACCGTCATAACAGTGAAACCCATCAGCCATCATCAGGATCTCGTGATACAGGGTCGCTCAGCTTGCCATGGACTCCGTGGACGGATTCAGATTCCTGGCGATAAGTCCATTTCCCATCGATCGCTCATGCTGGGCGCATTGGCCGAAGGAGAAACCATTATCCAGGGGCTACTGCTGGGGGAAGACCCGCGCAGTACAGCTGAGTGTTTTCGGGCCATGGGGGCAGAGATTTCGGAGCTGAATACCCAAGAAGTCCGGGTTAAGGGGATTGGCTTGGGCTGCCTACAAGAGCCATTAGATGTGCTGAATGCAGGCAATTCAGGCACTACGCTTAGACTGATGTTAGGTATTCTGGCATCCCATCCAGGAAAATACTTCACCGTGACGGGTGATTCTTCCCTGCGATCGCGCCCAATGTCTCGGGTTGTAAAGCCGTTGCAAATGATGGGAGCCCAGATTTGGGGTCGCAAAGATGACACCCTAGCGCCGCTTTCCGTTAAAGGGCAAGTGCTCAAGCCAATCCACTACCAATCTCCGATCGCTTCAGCGCAGGTCAAGTCCTGCATCTTACTGGCCGGGTTGATGGCCGATGGCAAAACAACGGTGACGGAACCTGCCCTCTCCCGCGACCACAGTGAACGAATGCTACGGGCCTTTGGTGCTGAAGTCGAAGTCGATCCGGAAACCATTAGTGCCACAGTAACGGGACAAGCACGGCTTCGGGGGCAAACCGTTGTGGTTCCAGGCGATATTAGTTCGGCAGCCTTTTGGCTCGTTGCAGGTGCGATCGTTCCAGGATCCGATTTAACTGTGGAAAATGTGGGCATTAATCCGACTCGCACAGGCATTTTAGAAGCCCTGCAAGCCATGGGGGCAGATATTGTCCTAGAAAACGAGCGGGAAGTGGCGGGAGAGCCGGTTGCCGATCTGCGGGTGCGCCATAGTCAACTCAAAGCCACGCGCATTGCAGGGGACATCATTCCCCGGTTAATTGATGAAATTCCGGTGCTGGCAGTAGCCGCAGCCTTTGCGGAAGGGACTACCGTCATCCAGGATGCCGAAGAATTGCGGGTCAAGGAGAGCGATCGCATTACCGTCATGGCCAACCAATTAAATGCCATGGGAGCCCAAGTCAGCGAGTTACCCGATGGCATGGAAATTACGGGCGGCACGCCTCTGACGGGCACTGAAGTCGATAGCTTTACTGACCACCGTATTGCCATGAGCTTGGCGATCGCGGCCCTGAATGCAGCGGGAACCACCACAATTCATCGTGCAGAAGCCGCTTCTATTTCCTATCCTGACTTTGTGGCAACGCTGGAGCAGATTGTGGGTTAAACCTTGGCTTCGAACGGACGAAGGCGGATTTGTAAATCTGCCTCGACCCGATCGTATTCCCGTTGCGCTTGCTGGAGGAGGGGTAGAATCTGGGACTGGGTGGAGTCAATATTGCCCTGCCGTCCAAAGAGTTCTAGCTCTTTACAGATTTCGCTTAAGGGTAAGGCTCCGATCGCGGCACTAATCCCTTTCAAGGTATGGGCTGCGGCTTTGAGGCCATTGGCATCCTGCTGGGCGATTGCCTGCTCCATTTGACGCAGGCAAGTCGGCGCATCTTCAAAATAGTTATGAATAATTTCCACAAAGACGCTGATGCCCTCTTCGCCTAACATGTCGAGCAGTTCACCAATGGCTTCCTCGTCAATTGGCGCTGGTCGAGAATCTAGGGCAGGCTGTTCTGGGGTGGGCTGGGAAACTTCAGGCATGAGGGTGAGCGCAGCAAGACTACGGTTGTTCAACATGGCAGCATTCTCCAAAGTAGGGGAGGTCGATCGCAGTTGCGTATTTTTCAGTGCTTGGATGAGATCCTTAATGCGAACAGGTTTACTGACATAGTCATCCATTCCAGCATTCAAACATTTTTCCCGATCGCCCACCATGGCATTGGCCGTCATGGCCACAATCCGGGGACGCTGATGGGGCAGATAGCGCTTACAAAGTTCCTGAGTGGCCGTCAAGCCATCCATTTCGGGCATTTGCACATCCATGAAGATCAAATCATAGGTTTGGCGCTCCACGGCCTCCAGCGCTTCTAGGCCATTGCTGGCAATGTCGGCACGATATCCCAAGCGTTTCAAGAGTTGAATCGCTAGTTTTTGATTAACCGCATTATCTTCTACTAACAGAATCCGCAGGGGATGCTGCTCTGCCAATTGGCTTTCCAGTTGATTGGATGCAGAACTAACCGGAATGGCTGAGGGCTGGGATTGGCGATCGAAGATTTCCACCAACGTGTCGAACAATTGAGAGCGTTTGGGGGGTTTGGATAAAATTCCTGCGAAATGTTGGTCATTGTTCACTTCCCCCAGTTCACTGCGATCGAGGGAACTCATCAGCACCAAGGGCAACTTCGACCATTGGGGCAACTGATGGATGGCCTGCGCCAGTTCCAATCCGTTCATTTGCGGCATGCGCAGATCGATAATCACCAAGTCAAAGGCAGCACCCTGCTGGAGACAGGCCAGCGCCGATCGACCAGAATCCACGATTTGAGACGTGATGCCCAAGTTGTTGAGTTGCTGGTGCAAAATCTTGCCATGGACAGGATTATCATCCACAATCAACACCCGCTTACCATCCATGACATGAGAGGACGTGGGTAGAGTCTGGGGAAGCGCGTTGAGAGGCTGGGCCGCGATCGTGAAATAAAAGGTTGTGCCACGATCGACTTCACTTTCAACCCAAATATGTCCCCCCATGATCTCGATGAGCTGTTTGCAAATCACCAGTCCTAGACCTGTACCCCCGTATTTGCGAGTTGTGGAGGAATCTACTTGACTAAAGGGTTTGAACAAGCGATCCATCCGTTCCGGTGGAATGCCAATCCCGGAATCCTGCACCGCAAAACAGAGTTCTACACGATCAGTACGATCGGTGGGAAGGGGGGCAGTGTTGGCAGCTTCTGAGGAACTGGGGGGAAGATAGGGGTTGACAGACACCATGATTTCCCCTTTTTCTGTAAATTTCACTGCGTTGCTCAGCAAGTTCACCAAGACTTGGCGCAGACGGGTGACATCTCCTAGGATGCTCTGGGGCACGGTTGGATGCATGTGGTGAGCCACTTCCAGGCGTTTATCCTGGGCTTGGGGCATGACCAAATCCACCGCTTCCTCCAAGCAGAGTTGCAAATCAAAGGGTTGTTCTTCCAGTTCCAACTTGCCCGATTCAATTTTGGAAAAGTCGAGAATGTCATTAATCACGGCCAGCAATGTATCGCCACCATTGCGAATCGTTTCGACAAAATCAGCCTGTTCTGGCGTTAGAGAGGTATCCAGGAGTAATCCCGTCATACCAATCACCGCATTCATCGGCGTGCGAATTTCATGGCTCATCGTGGCTAGAAATTCACTCTTAGCACGGGTAGCCGCAAGGGCTGCATCACGGGCTTGGGCCAGTTCCTGGGCCGCCTGTTGCCGCTCAATTTCACTACCGATCCATTGCGCCATCAGATGCAAGATTTCCTGCTCGATCGATCTAAAGGGTTGAGTTCGCTGCGAGAAACCATAAAACGCGAGTGTCCCGTAGAGTTGACCATGAACCCAAATGGGCGTCCCCAGATAGGACTGAATGTTGAGATCGCGATGGCAAGTGCGATGACGCCACTCGGAACCTGTGACCGAGAGAATACTGATGGTTCTTTGGTGCTGTAAAACTTCTTGGCAGTAAGTTTCTGCTAACGGTAGCGTTACTTGTTTGCAGGAAGCACCACTGGAACACCAGGAATACAGCACTTCCACCTGATCATCGCTCACCTGGGACAACATACCCATATTCATGCCTAACTTGAGGCAGCCCATCTTCAGCAGGTCACGGATAGCTTGCTCAAAGGCGCGATCGGACTGGGAAATAATTTGATACAACTCCCGCATGGCGGCTTCGCTTTCCCGGAGTTCCTGTTCAGCCCGTTCCCGTTCCTTCAGTTCGGCTTGGGTTTGTTGATATAGCTGGGATTGTTGGAGGGCAATGCCAATCTGGGTAGTTAACTGTTGCAGCAGGTCAATTTCGAGATCTTCCCAGTGGTGGGGCGCACGGCAATGGTGAGCAATCAGCAGACCCCACAGTTGGTCGCCTTGCAAAATCGGCACACTGGCGATCGCCTGCACCTGCAACGCACTTAACCAATCCACATAATCCGTTGAAAGGTTGGATTGGTAAATATTGGCATGGGTTTCGGTAACTTGATCCTGGAAGATAATGGTTTGCTGCAACTGCAACGAATGATCAGCGGTGAAATGCTCTTGGGGCAGTAGCCAATTGGGGTCACTCGATTCGACTAAGATGCCGCCCCCCAACTGTTCCGCAAAGCAGTAAAAGAGAACCCGATCGACATTGAGAAACTTGCGGACTTCAGCAGCAGCCGTTGTCAAAATTTGCTGCACATCGAAGGAGCGAGAAATTTCTAAGGTAATGCGCCGCAAAACCCGTTCCTTGTCAATCTGCTGGCAGAGGTCAGCTTCTGCGAGTTTACGTTGGGTGATATTGTTGACTGACCCTTCATAGTAAAGAATCTGTCCATCCTCGCCTCGCACCGCTCGCATATTCTCGGAAATCCAGAGGAAGTTGCCAAAGCGATCGCGAACTTGAGACTCATAATCAATGACTGATCCATGAGAAGTAACCCGATCAATTAATACCTGACGATGATTGGGATCGATATATATTTCTGTAGCGATATCGTTGACGCTAGAAATAAATTCTTTGGGGGAATCATATCCATATAGTTTCGCCAGAGCCGGATTAACACTGAGATATTGCCCCTCGATCGTGGATTGATAAATGCCTTCCGATGCATTTTCAAAAATGCTGCGATACTTTTCTTCTGCACTACGTAAGGCAGACTCTGCATCATAGCGACGCCGTTCGTTCCGGTAGGCGGCAATGATGCCACTACAGGTTGCTAAAAATGGTTTAAATTCTTCCAAAAGGTCTGGCTGATACCCATTGGGGCGATTCGCCAGCCCAATCATCCCGACAAGCACCCCTTCGTTGTAGAGCGGAATGCCTAAAAAGGCATTGAGGGGGGGATGGCCTTTGGGTAAGCCGCCACGCCGTGGATCGGTACTGGGCTCATTGGAAATCAGAGGCTTGCCCGTTACCAAGACTGTCCCAAAGAGAGTGTTAAGGTTCCGGAACTCCATGCCTTTGGGTTCGTACTCATCGTAGAGTTGCCGGGTGGCCTCATCCCAGGCAATATTGGTGATGGAATGGGTCTTTAAGTAAGGGCAGCCCCGAATTTTCATGTGGGCTTCTGGGAAGTAGGGCTCCTGGGTGGAGCTGTAGAGCACGTCCCCAATAAAACCATAGGCACTATCAGTTAGGGACAGTAAATTTTCCAGCAAACCGTTGAAGAGAGCCTTGGGTGCTTCGGCATTAATAAACTGCGACTGCGCCGCCATAATTGCCTGCAGTAAATCGTTTGGATCATACCTTCGTGCCGCATCCTGTGCATTTGCCACAGAAGAAATGGGAGGATGGGCGATGACATCCTGGGAAAAGAAGGAGTGGGGATGGGCAGCGATCGGCAAGTCTTCCACGGGAACCTCGGGGCAATTTACTCCAAGCTGAACAAATATTGGGCTCCAACCCGATAGTTATTGAAATCGATGGTGATTGAGATGGTGTGCTACTAACCGATAGAAGCACCCTAGCTTAAGAGTGCCCCACCCATCTCAAAAGTCATGATTTTGATAGATAGATTCTTACAGAACTAAGATAATAGAATGTTTAGAAAACCTAATTTTCTTTTGTCCGGATTACGCTGAGATTAGGTGAAAAATGTAGCTTTGATTGTACCTTTTAATGAGTTTTTGAGCGAAGATTCTCTGCGACTTCACACTATCTGAAATAGATTCTGAAAGTATCAATCATCCCAAAAATAATATTAAGAATGACGTTGGGTGCTTCTGCGAGAAGTCTTATTGGCAAAGCGTTATGACTGTGCTGAAGAGAAAGGACGTTGAATCTTTAGTGGATTATATTAGACCTGAATTTATGACAAGTCAACCAATCGAACAACAAATCGAGCGATGATTGCATAATTGGTGGATAGGGTTGAGTCAGAGAATGATGAGCTTCATCAATCCAAACGCTATAAATTATTTGATTTTTAATTATCACTATCATTTATTGCTTCACCGATCGACACTGCGAATCCGGATAGAGCTGCAAGGTTTAGAGTTCATTTAGCTCTTTTGATGACCCGCTCTGCTATCTGTAATTCTTTCACTCATGTTGTCCAGTCACCTTCATTAACCTATGACTTCCTGATACCGTTGACAGAGTTGGGACGCGATCGCGTCCCAACTGTAATGTTTGCGGGCATAGTCTTGGGCTTGCAGTCCTCGATAGCGCAACTCATGGTGATCCTTGAGCGCGATCTGGATTGTATTGAACACGCTATCTGTTGTACATTCACAAATCCAACCAGATTCAGATTGTTCAATCTGTTGCCAAATGTGAACTTGATTGGAAACCATTACAGGTGTACCAACGCACATGGATTCAGCTACAGCAATTCCAAAATTTTCGTAATAGGACGGCAATAGAAATAGATCTGCAATCTGCAATAGCTCAGTTTTCAGACTGCCGGAAACAAAGCCCGTGATAGTTGTACGATCGCTTAATGGTGACGCTTGAATACGCTGCTGAATTTGGGTTTCATAGCTTGAATCCTGGGGATTTCCGCCCGCTAAGACCAAGTGAAAAGGGGTGGTTTGACTCAGCTTTTCCAGCGCTGGAATCAGCAAATCCAGACCCTTTTTAGGATCGATACGAGACATAAAGAGTAAAATCGGTCGATCGTTCGGTAAGTTCAGCACAGTTTTCGTTTCAGCAACCGATCTCTCAGCGGTGGGGAGTTGCACCCCTAGGGGATAGATCCAATCTGTACATTGAGTGCCAAATCGCTCTGACACCTTAGCTTCTTGGTCACTGGTAAAATGGAGCGCAGCCGCTCCTGCTAAATTAGGCCGTTCTAAAACCTGTGCGTAGAGTTGCTTGATTTGTCGTTTTTTCTGGAGATCCGCTGGATCAAGGGTTCCCAGAGGCCGCAACACGTAAGGCAATCCCTTGATTCGCGCGATCGTAGCGGCTAGGGAAGTAACAGGTGAAAATAAGGCGTGAATGTGAGCAACATCATAACGATCTGTATTACGCCATAGCCAGGTTAATAGCTCGATCGAAAACTTATACCGCCGAAAGGGAGAACATCGGAAATAAATAATTTCATAGCCATCCTGTTCGATGGGAACCCCTAACGGCACTGGGAGCGGTGCCTGACCTGCATCTCCATTGGCATCGGTGGTGAGAATCGTCACTTGCACGCCCGATCGGGCCAAGGCTGATGACAAACCCAGTACCATCTGACTGGGCCCACCGTACACCAACGAAATGGAGGGGATAATTTGCAGGATTTTCATGCAAGCTCATTGAATATTGCAGACACTTAATAGTGCACTACTCAGTGCAATTAATATCGCAATTGGGATTGAGGGCAGCGCACTTTCTCGTCAGTACGAGGTGTCCCGATCGGCATTTCCCCATGGCAGCCCGTCGCCCGCTTCACTTTACGGTCTTGTTCTACCGTCTTCTTCAATCCACCCTGTTCCAAAAGATCGAATAGAGCCGTTTTGAGAGCTTTATTTTTCGGTTGATCCAACAAGGGCCCAGCTAAGGTATCCACTGCGTCGTACCACAGTCCTGCGTCTGCGTAGACTGCCGATCGCTCCGGTACGGCTTCGACTTTAGCCAGTGCGTTTTCTAATTTCTTGGAAGCCTCCACCCGCTGCAAGTTCGCTTTAATCAACCCAACATTTTCAAAGGATTTCTTGGGGTTACAAACGACTTCCACCGACCATTGGTAGGTTTTGCCTGTTTGCAGTTCTGGTTGATCGCTGGGATAGGGGAGGGGGATAAAGCCGGATTCACTGGATTCCACACGCTGGATAAATAGCGGTTTTTTGCCCACTTCACCAAAGCGCATTTCGATCGGACGCTTGCCTGTGAAATAGGCATACAAGGTAGGGCGAGGATTCACTGTTTCTCCGGTATGCCCCACCGGAGCTAGCATGGAAAGAAACATCGACTCGCTACTACTACCGCACTTCACTCCAGGGCTGCTCCGAACTCCGGTTCCATCGGTGCGAATTGGGGTAGGACGGTTGGGGGGATTGTACTTAGCCCGTTGCGCCGCGATCGCCGGTTGGCTCCCTTCCAACAGAAGTGATTGCTGCACCGTCCCAGAATTCACAAAACTCTGGAGAGCAATGAGCGCCGCTACGCTAGTTAAGAAAGTGTTTGTGGAAAACCGAAAAGGGTGCAATCTAGGCATATTCAGGACTCCTATTAGACGGATTGAGAATCAGTAGTCAGCGAAACTGGGTGACGATGATTTAATTTGGACAAGAAATACGGTGACTGTATTCCGGATTTGATAGATTTCACAGATTATTCATTCACACATAGGATTCACTCACGATATGCTTATGCGACCGGCTCACTGGAGCGCTGGCCGGAGCACCACTATTCTGGAACAGTGGATGGAACTAGCTCCGATTCGCTGGTCGCTAAAATCTGATAGACCTGCGTGGGTTGTTCCCGCCCTTTGAGTTGCACCGAACCAATCGATCGAGCTGCAAATTGAGACTGGACTAACTGGTAGGTCGAATCACTGACCAAAACTCGGCAGAGGCCACCCTCAATACTTTTATCGAAGCTTTCCAAGCGAGCTGCGATGTTGACCGTATCGCCGATCGCCGTGTAGTCCATGCGTTGTTGGCCCCCCAGGCTGCCTGTAACCGCTGTTCCTGTGGAAATGCCGACCCGCATTTGGATCGTGGGCAACCCTTCCTTGGCCCATTTTTGGTTTAAGCCTTCTAGCGCTAATCCCATTTTGACGGCGCAATCCACTGCATTGAGTGCATCTTGCCCCACCTCTTCAGGGGTTGTTCTGGCGATCGGTACTCCAAATACAGCCATAATGGCGTCTCCGATGAACTTATCGACGACAGCCCCGTGATCCAAGACAATCTGGGTCATGGCTGCCATGTAGTCGTTCAACCAATCCATTAAAATCTCGGGATCGGTGCGCTCCGAGATTGTACTGAAATCCTTAATATCCGTGAACAGTATTGTTACGGTCATCTTGCGGCCTTTCAGTCGTCCGTTCCCGAGGAGTTGATCCCGATCGCGCCAGATGGCCTCGGCAATCTGTGGGGTGACATAACGGCCAAACAAGTTCATCACGAGCTTGCGATCGTTACGTTCCAAACTGCCGACATAGCCCGTTAACGCGATCGCCGACAGTCCCAAGGCCAAGGCCGGGGGCACCACCGGAATCCACCAGCCTGCCAGAAAGACCCCATAGGTGATGACAAACAAACTGCCCTCCGCCACAGACAAGGCCAAAATGCCATAGCGCGGATTGCGGTAGATCCAGGCCAGCAGCCCCCCGATCGTTGCCCAGAACAAAATCCAGGCCGCTTCCCTCGGTTCAGAAATTTGCCATTGCAGAGGAAAGCCCTTGGGAAACAGTTGGAGTGGGGGATCGGCCCAGACCTGCAGATTCGATCGGCCATTCAAAGCTGCACTAATAACTTGGCTAGCGACATTGGCTTGAATTTCAACCCCGTGGGTTTTTTCGGGGGTGGTGATGGTATTGCCGCTGTAGGGAGTGTAGAAAAAGTCCTTGAGGCTCTCCGCCGTGGGGCCAATCAAGACAATGCGATCGCGGAAAACATTCCCAGCAATTTTGCCCTGCAAGACCTCCCGCATTGGAATGGTCTGAAAGGTGCGAGACGGGCCTCGGTAGTTCAGCAGAATTTGGTAGCCACCCGCATCTGCCCCCACATAGCTGCCGTCATTGGGTTCAAAAATGGGAAACACGGCATTCCGGAGACGCAGGGCAGGGGAGGTTTCACTTTCCGCCTCCGGTTGGATGCCTTGCTTTTCTAAATACATGAGCGCTAGACGCAGCCCCAAGCTTTCCAGGGATTCACTGCCGTCGGGGGTTGTCCAATACAGCAAGGCGCGGCGTAGTTTGCCATCGCCATCGGCCACGATATTATTGGACGCAGTTTGGCCTTTTTGTTTGAGCAGGTTAGCAGGATTGACCGCTGCTGCATCTTGGCGGCCAAGGCGTTTTTCAATGCCAATTAGGTTGGGCAGCTTTGCCAAAACCTGGGTCAATCGTTTAGAACCGGGTTCGACGGGCACATCCCGGAAAAAGTCTAGCCCGATCGCGCGGGGTTGTTGCTTCTGAATGTTTTCAATCACCTGCGCCAGGGTGTTGTCGTCCATGGGCCAGCGACCGATCGCCTGAATATCGGCCTCGTCCACCCCTACAATAACAATGCGATCGTCGGTCGGTTCCTGGGGCCGCAGCCGAAAATATTGATCCAGCGCCATCCATTCCAAGGGTTGCAGCCAGCCCAAAGCCCGCAGCAGCACGATCGCCCCTGTGACCGCTGGAATAATCATCCAAAGGCCGCGCCACTGCCAAAGTTGTTTACCAAGGCGGTTCACCATAGGAAAAAAGTGGGATCTCGTTAATGGGTTCCATTCATTAGATCCCACCCTTAAGGGTGCCCACCAGGAAACAAAATCCGGCAGTGAAAATTACGATCGCGGTTGAGTGCCTTGAGGCGTTCCTGGGGAATTTGCTTGAGGGTTGGCTGAATTTTTGGCAACTTGCAGGGATTTAACCAGATCGGCCATGGCGGTTTCTAACTGAAGTCCGGCATCCATGGCCACCCAGCCTTCGTCGGTCAGTTGCCGCAATTCAAAGTGCAAGTGCGGGCCGGTGGAATTCCCGGTGCTGCCGACTCGACCGATCGCCGCCCCCTGCTGGATCAATTCTCCGGGCTTGACAAAAATTTCCGACAGGTGACCGTAGAGCGTTTGCTGGGAGCCGTCACTGTGCTCTAGGGCGATCGTTAACCCATAGCCCCCTAGAAAATCCGCCAGCAACACCCGCCCCGCCAAAGCAGCTAACACAGGCGTTCCCATGGGTGC
This sequence comes from Alkalinema sp. CACIAM 70d, assembly GCA_002148405.1. Classification (GTDB taxonomy): domain Bacteria; phylum Cyanobacteriota; class Cyanobacteriia; order Leptolyngbyales; family Leptolyngbyaceae; genus Alkalinema. The sequence continues at coordinate 22,343 of MUGG01000173.1, forward strand.
ACCAATGTCCGTTCCGGTATGCATCCGTTGTTCCCCAGTAATGGGGTGAATGCGCCAACCAAACAGGGAGGTAATCGGAGCCGGAATCGCCAGGGGAAACATGAGTTTTAGATTTCCATTACCCATGCGACCAAAGGGCCGAATCAGTTTTTTGCTGAAGTAACTAGGTGCACTGGCGATCGCGTTGGGATTGACAGTTGCCGGAGTCCAACTGGGGCCACCAGCGGAGAAATTGAGGGAGCCGACTCGTACAGGAGCCGCACTAGGACTGGAACCAACTGCGACCGCTGTCCCCAAGGATTCCGGCTTAGCAACGGCTCCAGGCACTTCTCGCTGGGTCGCTCCAAGGCTGTAGTCGGTACGATCGATAAAAACATCCGCTGATTCGACCTGCTTGGGCGGTTCGAGTGATCCCGCGCTAACCTCAGGCTCGTAGGGTTGGGACGATGTATCGATCGGCGCAACGGGTACCGCATCGGGCACACTACTACCACCGAAGCTTTCTCCTGTCGGTTCCGCAGCCGTCGGAGCTGGACTAGTAACTGCACCAGCATCATCTAGGGAACTGCTTTGGGCAGCAGCAATCGACGCAAAGGGGACAAGGCTAAGCAAGCAACCAAAGCTAAGCCCGATCGATCGACGGTAGGACAATTTGCCAAAGGGAAGAAATTGATGCAACTGAATCTGAGGCTTGGAGATCATGGCTAGAAAGGGATAGGCAATGGGAGTCAAAAAACTAGCAGTCCAGAGTGAGATAACTGAGCCATTATTCACGGGCAATATTGCTAATGGCTCGCCGTAATTGGGCCAGCGATCGGTTATAGCCAATGATGGCACTCAGACGGTTGCCTTGGGCGCGGGTCAGATCGGTTTGGGCGTTAATGACATCGGTTTGGGTACCCACCCCTTCCCGGAAGCGAATTCTGGCAAGATACAGGGCCCGTTCCGCTTGGGTGACAGCTAGGGTTGTCGTTTCAATGCTGGCTGCGTTGGCTTGTAGGTTGGCATAGGCTTGCTCAACTTCAAAGCGAACCACATTACGGGTTTGGGCAAAGCGAGTTTCCGCGATTTGCTTATTAATTTCCTGTTGCTTAGCTTGGGCGCGGGCACTGCCCCCGTCAAATAACGACCATCGCGCCACGGCAGATAGGCTATAACCATCGGAGAAACCAGGTACCGGCTGCTCAAAAACCTTCAAGAGGTTATAGTCGGCTTGCACACTGAGGGTGGGGCCAAGGGTCGCCAGGGCAGCTTTGCGTTGGGCTTCGCTGATTTCCCGTTGTACCAATTGGGTTTCCAGTTCTGCTCGGTTTTTGTAGGCAGCAATAATACTTTCTTCGAGGGAAAGTTTCCATTCCCCTGCTTTCTCCACCGGATCAGCAGCGAGAATTTCAGCAAATTCCGGCAGACTGAGTAACTGCGCTAGTTGGCGGCGGCGAATTGTCCAGTTGGCTTGGGAGTTGGTTAATTGTTGTTGGTTATTGGCCAGTTGCACCTGCGATCGCAACACATCAAAGCTGGTACCCAAACCCGCTCGCAGTAACTTTTGGCTATCGCTCAAACTTTGCTGGGCATTTTCCACTGCTGCTTGGTTAATGCGTACCTGTTCTTCAGCGTCCTGCAGGTCATAATAGGCGCTGGCCACATCAAACTGAATTTTTTCTTGGGACTGTTCCAGCGCCAGTTCAGCAGTGCGTACCTGTCTTTCCGCTGCGCGGATCTGGGCAGGCCGACGACCGGAGGTGTAGATGTCGTAGTTGAGTTGGATTTGGGTATTCAGGCTGGTGACAGGCTGGTCATCTCCTGGGTCTGGGGCTTGCTGAAAAAACTTTTCAGCAGGACTGAGGCGATCGAAGGCAATGCGTTGGGAGCGTTGGGAGATTTCAGTGCTGGCATTTTCCGATCGAGTAAAAGTCCCTTGCAGTTCCAGCGTAGGAAAGAGGCTAGCTTGCGCCTGACGCAGGGCTGCTTTACTGCGCTCCAGTTCCAACTTGCTGACTTGAATGTCCCGATTATTGCGTTCTGCTAATTCCAGCGCTTGGTTCAGCGTAATCGGTTGGGCACCCGCTAGTTTGACTTCCTCGGTCTTGGTAGGAAACAGCAACGGGTTGGCATGGGGATTCAGCAATTCTGGCGCAGGAGCTTTCCGCTGTTCTTCGGTGAGCAAGGATTTTCGTTCTTGAAGGGTGCCCGGTGTAGCGGGTTGAACGGATGGCGTTGATAGATTGGGTTGGCTCTGGGTGGGCTGATCTTGGCTGGGGGGTAAGGGGGTACCGGATTTGGGAGCAGGCGACTTGGGTAAGGTTGCCGGAGCTACGTTGGAGTTATTGGGAGAGTTGTTAGGGGAACTTGTTGGTTGGGTTTGCTGGAGATAACTGGGCAGCGGCATGGTTTGAGGAGAAAATTCTTCCGGGGCATTCGCCGCAGCTAGGAACTTCCCTAAGTTAGGGGACTGTAGCTCAGAAGATGGCTGGCTCAAGGGTTTTTGCGGATTGACCGACTGGGCAGAACTGGAACCTGCATGACCTACGGTGATTAGTGCACCGACCCCTGCAAGAAAGAAAAGATGCGATGTCTTCATACGAACCTGGTTAAACCCAAAGCGTCAACAGCAAATAGCGGATAGATTGCAGCAAACACAACCTTAAGCAGGATAGCGCTTGAAACGGAGGATCGGCAAAAATCTTCGCAGGATTTGGGCAGTTAAGGCTTGGAAAAGCCACGATCGCCCAGCGTCTTGTCTCGATTGCCAATCTCTCTCCCTCGATCGCTCTAGCTCAGTCGCTAGTATTACTGTCTCTATCGGACGGTAAATCGCCTATGTATATTGCTCATGTAGATTGCTTACGTCAGTTGCCAATAGCTCTTTTCCAACCATGATTCATGTTTTCAAAAGAGTATGGATTTCTGCAAGGGACCAAAGTTCGATTCCTATCCTATCTCACGCGCTTCAGAGATCGGGGCCAGACTAATAAAATAGCGGGCTCAAGTAAAATAGCGGGCTCAAGCATGGGAACCCGAGAACAGAGGTACAAAAATTTGGAGCGCGAGAAAAGATGAACTGGCCCCATGGGTCGCATTTTCTATGATGCATAGTCCCATGCTGAGCCAGTTCCACTAGGCTATCTATTATCTCCTTCGAGTCAGTGTGAGGGGAGATCGAGCCGAAGCTCCCAATGAGGGCCATCCTGAGAATTTCCCCTCACTCAGTCTTTACGACTCGATTAGGGCTACCCCTCGGCGATACAGTTCCCGCGCGTAGTCTGTCCAAGCCCCTTGGCCCCAATAGCGGAAGCAACTGGTTTCCGTCAGCAACACATAGAGTAGTGCGGCTTGGTAAGTGGGATTTTGGGTGAAGCTAGGATTTTCTGCCACCTGCCGATCGAACTTGGCGTGGAACTTTGCACTGAGTTGGTTCATCGGCTCCAGAACGTTGTCATAGCCCCGTACCCAACTCAAATCATTGGTCCAGGAGGCTCCATCCATGGTGAATTGGTGATCTTCCTGCTTCAGGGTCGCGATCGCCTGTTCCACTTTCTCGGGGGTTGCCGTAGTCGGATCCACCCGCTGCCAGATTTTATGCTGCTGGACAGCCTGCACCTTGGGATAGTCGTCGGGGCTGACGCCTGCCGCTTCGATCAGTTCCAAGTATTCCGTGCCATTAAATCCAACGGTGCGGCTACCTGCGTCGCGAATGTTATGCCAAACGGGTTGGAAATCGCGGGGAAACTCATTCATCATGACGCCACCGTTCTCGCCATCGGCAATCTGCGATACCAGGGACGGCACTTCGATCGAACCAATCCGCTGTCTACCCCGGCCCTTGGCTTCATGGTAGGGCTGCATTTGGGCCACCAGTTTGGTGTCCGATCCCTGGGTTTTGATCAAGGCGGTAATGCTGACCGTTTCGCCATGGGAGTTACGGGCGACTAGTTGGTTGGGGATATATTTTTGATCCTGAGGTACGCCGGATCCGTCCAGATTTTCGATCGAATGTTCCTGTACCAGCAACCATTTGTAACCGCAGTCTTTCAGCGCCTTGATGTACTCATACAGGGTATCGGGGTGGTTGGGCAGGTGCATTTCGGGGGGTGAAAAGCCTTTCACCCGTTTCAGCGCATCGAAGCCGAACATCGCAGCAAAGTGATGTTGCCAAGCTTGGATGTGCAGTTTGATATCGGGGATAGGCGTGGACGGCACGACCGCATGACTCCACATCGTGCCCAGCCACTCGACATGGGGCCAATATTTCGCGTTGCAAGTAATGGTTTTCAGCTTGTCGAGAATGTCATCTCGCCCCATCTGGCGCAAGCCCCAGAGCAAATTACCGGAGTAGTCCAGCATGATGCGAGGGTTACAGCCGCTATCAACCAGTTCAGGAATAAAATCTCCCATGCGGGAATAACACCAAGCAAAGACACTGGCGTTGTGGTTGTCGCCTTCGCCCTGGTGTTCAAACATGTGTTGCAAATTACAGATCAGTTCCCCATTCGCGCCAGCGGGAATCGTTGGCTGATGCATGTGAAGCGCGCAGGCAAAGCCCGAATGAATCTCATCTAAACGCAAATTGGAAACAGGGAGGAAGACGGGATCGGAATGGTTAGTAACAGCAGTGATTTCTGATTCCAGACCGCAAATGTTTGGCAATCCGGCCCGAATATCCTCTAGCGGAGAGGTGGCAACAGCAGTCATGAAAGCTCCTTTCTGTGGGTGCTTGTGTGGCCTGTTCGATCGTAAAAGATCCCAATTTCAAGGAAGTTAAATTAACCTATAGGATTTCGCTGAAATCATCAGAATTCCGATAGTCCTCCCCTTGTTCGATCGACAGAATCAGCCTTAGCCAATCGTTTCCAGCCTAGCGGTCGTTGCTGAATTTCCTGATTACCCTACAAAAATCAATATTTTGTATCAGAGATACTTATCTAAATCTTTTTCCTTAATTTCGTTTGCCACACTACTAAATGTAATAGGGTATTCTGTTTCAATAGATTCGTAAAAATTGACATTTATTAAAGATTAATGAGGTGTGTTTAATGTATATCGTGCAGATTGCCTCTGAGTGCGCTCCGGTAATCAAGGCTGGTGGCTTGGGTGATGTGATTTACGGCCTCAGTCGAGAATTGCAAAACCGGGGGCACTGTGTGGAATTAATTCTGCCGATGTACGACTGCATGCGGTACGACCATATCTGGGGCCTCCACGAAGCCTATCGAGAGCTGTGGGTGCCTTGGGATAATGGTAAAATCCATTGCTCTGTTTTTTGTGGTTGGGTGCATGGTTGTCTCTGCTTCTTTATTCGCCCCCACTCCTACCAGGATTTCTTCGATCGGGGAATCTACTACGGTGCCTCAGATGACAACATGCGGTTTGCATTCTTCAGCAAAGCAGCACTGGAGTTTCTGCTGGTATCAAACAAGCGGCCTGATATTATTCACTGTCACGATTGGCAGACAGGGTTAATTCCTGTAATGCTGTACGAAATGTATGCATACCACGGGATGGAGAGACAACGGGTTTGCTACACCATTCATAACTTTAAACATCAAGGCATTGCGGGTGTAGACATCCTATCGGCAACTGGATTAAATCGGCCCGATTACTATTTCCAATACGACAAGCTCCAAGATAATTTCAATCCCTTCGTGATTAATTGTATGAAGGCGGGAATTGTTTACTCTAACTATGTGAATACAGTTTCACCGCACCACGCTTGGGAAGCAAGATTTTCGGGGATTAGCTATGGCTTAGGTCATACGTTGGAAATTCACCAAGATAAGTTTAGTGGAATTCTGAACGGAATTGACTACGATATCTGGAATCCAGAAGTCGATACCTACATTCCCTATCACTACTCTTCGACAACATTCGCTGAGAAGCAGAAGAATAAACAAGCTCTGCGAGAGCGCTTAATGCTGGACAAGGATCATGACAAGCCGATCGTGGCTTACATTGGTCGCTTGGATGATCAGAAGGGGGTACATTTAGTTCACCATGCGATCTACTACACGCTGCATCGCGGTGGACAGTTTGTGCTGCTGGGTTCGGCCACGGAACCGGGAATTAATGCCTACTTCCAGCACGAGAAATATTATTTAAATGACAATTCCGATTGTCATTTAGAGCTTGGGTTTAACGAGGAATTATCCCACCTGATCTACGCAGGTGCCGACATGATTGTAGTGCCTAGTAACTATGAACCCTGTGGCTTAACCCAGGTGATCGGCTTGAAGTATGGTGTGGTACCGATCGTTCGTGGGGTGGGCGGTTTGGTCAATACGGTGTTTGACTGGGATTACGACCAAGAACATCCGCCCGAAGAACGTAATGGATTTGTGTTCTATCAAACCGATCCTCAGGCATTGGAGTCGGCAATGGGACGTTCCTTTGATTTGTGGTACAACAATCCTGAGCTATTCCGCAAATTAGCTCTTCAAGGGATGGAATACGATAACTCCTGGAATCTCCCCGCCGAACAGTACCTGAGCGTGTACGAACATATTCGTGCCTAATTCACCCAATTAGGAAACTAAAAGTCGTAGAACAGGAATTGTGAAAAGGGGACGATCGATCGTCCCCTTGCTTTTTAGAGAGATTGGTAATCTATAGATTTGAAGGCATTCCATGACCCACTCATCCCTGGAATTACCAACAGTCCCTAGAGAGTGGCTCACCCTAGAGAATGACTTGGTAGTTATTTTCAAATCTAGCAGCACCAACGCTTTGAAGCGATCTAGTTCGACTTTCTTGCCTTTTTGCCACTCAAGAAATAGGTCAACGAAGCAATGACCAAGGCAACACTCGCACCAAAGGGCAAAATCGTCGCTTCTCCATCCCATCGGACAGCTTGCCCCAAAAACAATACACTGAGAACAACTACGACAACGCTTGTTAATTTACCTTTGAGATCATCAATATCATGGATTTCCAACCACTCTGGAACCTTAACTCGATCGTCAATAAACAGTTCATACAATCCTAAAGCCGTAATGTAAAATACAGTGGAAAGTAAAAAGAGATCCATAATTTCAATACAAGATAAAACTAGTGTTTTTGCTCCTTTGCTGGAAACAGCACCTTCTGTAAATATCTGAAGAACCGTCGTTACGGTTTGTAGCGCCCCATAGATCATGACTGTCACAGAAGCGATAAACGAAAAAAAGACAGCAATAATAATCAGTTGCCGACTGCTGGCTAACACACGATGAAACATAAGCAATAAGAGTACAAATACTCGGCTGAGGGACTTAAGTAAAGCTTGTTATCCTAGAAGGACTGGAATTTGCAGAATTAAATGAACGACTTTCAGTACAGAACATTCTCAATCTGTAAAGAGTTTACCGTATTTCCGATCGAGACATATCTGCCTAGGTGCAGGATGAGGCCCATTGCTAGAGCTCTATCCGTGACCGATCTATGGCTATTCGGTTATTTGGATCGTCTGCCCACTGGATCAAGGCTCTATCTGTTGTACAGGATACTGTTCCAATACCGTTTTCAAATATTGACCTGTGTAAGATCCTGATACTTGAGCCACTTCATCTGGTGTCCCCTCAGCGATCACTTCGCCCCCCCGATCGCCCCCTTCTGGCCCCAGATCAATAATCCAATCGGAACACCGAATCACATCTAGATTGTGTTCAATCATCAACACCGAATTGCCTTTGTCCACTAATCGTTGCACAACATCCAGTAACTTGTGCACATCGTAAAACGACAAACCCGTCGTTGGTTCATCGATGAGATATAACGTCTTGCCCGTGGCTCGCCGCGACAATTCCGACGCTAGCTTCACTCGCTGCGCCTCCCCCCCGGACAGCGTCGGAGCCGTTTGCCCAATTTTCATATAGCCCAAACCCACATCGTACAGCGTTTGTAACCGCGTCGCCGCCTGGGGAATATTTTGGAAAAAGGCCAACGCTTCCTCCACCGTCATATCCAAAACATCGGAAATGGACTTGTCTTTAAACTTGACTTGCAACGTTTCCCGGTTGTAGCGCTTGCCTTTACAGACCTCGCACTGCACATAGACATCGGGCAGGAAGTTCATTTCAATAACGTTCACGCCCTGTCCCGAACAGCCTTCACAGCGTCCCCCTTTGACGTTAAACGAAAACTGCCCCGGTTTATAGCCCCGTGCCTTCGCTTCGATCGTCCCCGAAAAGACCTCCCGAATCACGTCAAACACCCCCGTATAGGTGGCAGGATTCGATCGCGGTGTGCGTCCAATGGGCGACTGGTCAATGACGATCGCCTTATCTAGGGTATCTAGCCCCAAAATCTTCTCAACCGCCTTGGGAAAGGGCACCTTGTGGCCGAAGTGGTGCTGGATGGCGGGATGGAGCAGTTCATTGACCAGGGTGGACTTACCCGAGCCAGACACCCCCGTAATGCAAACCAATTTCCCCAAGGGAATTTCCACATTGATGTTGCGCAGATTGTTGCGAGTTGCCCCCTGAATCACCAGCGATCGGCCATTGCCTTCCCGCCGTTCCGCTGGCGTCGCAATCACCCGCCGCCCTGATAAATAGGCCCCCGTCAGCGAGTCTTCCGCCTGTAATAAATCCTCCACACTGCCCTGGGAGACAATGTGCCCCCCATGCACCCCAGCGCCGGGGCCAATATCAACTACGTAATCTGCTGCACGAATGGTTTCTTCATCGTGTTCAACAACAATCAAGGTGTTGCCTAAATCTCGTAATTTAGTCAGGGTGTTCAACAGTCGCGTATTGTCCCGTTGATGCAAACCAATACTCGGCTCATCCAGAACATACAACACACCCGTCAATCCTGAACCGATCTGCGTTGCCAAGCGAATCCGTTGCGCTTCCCCACCGGACAGGGTCATAGCCGGTCGATCGAGGGTGAGATAGTCCAACCCTACATCTAGCAAAAACTGTAACCGTGCCCGAATTTCCCGCAGTACCAAATCAGCAATTTTGGCCTGTTTCTCCGTCAATTGCATATCATTGACCCGGCGCAGACATTCCCGAATGGACACCCCGGTTAAATCATGGATGTGGTACTGCCCAATCCGCACGGCCAGCGCTTCCGGCTTGAGGCGATAGCCCTGACAGTCTTCGCAGGTTTGATCGATGAGGTATTGTTCTAACTTTTGCTTGTAAACATCGGAAGTCGTTTCTTGGTACTGCCGCTCCAGCATGGGCAACGCCCCTTCATAGCGACGATGGTAGCCCTTCGCTTCCCGATAGCGAGACTCCGTTTGTATCCAAATCGGTTCCGGCGATCCGTGGAGTAAAATGTCCTGCTGATCTTCCGTCAGCTTTTCCCAAGGGGTTTGAATATCAAATTCGTAGGCTTCCGCCACGCTGCACAGGAGCGACAGGTAGTAGGTGTTGTCCTTGTCCGACCAAGGGGCGATCGCGGCATAGACGGGCAGTTTAGGATTGGGAATGATTAAATCGGGGGAAAATTTGCGTAAACTTCCCAACCCATGGCAATTGGGGCAGGCTCCGTAGGGCGAGTTGAAGGAAAAGAGCCGAGGTGAGAGTTCCTCCATAACGGCACCATGTTCCGGACAGGCAAAGTTCTCCGAAAACACAAGATCGGCTAGGGGTTCCGCCACCTTGCCATAGCTACCTCCAGCTTCCGCTGCCTTGAGATCGCTAGATTTTTGAGCCGTGGGCAGTTCTATAACATTACTATCATTCTTCTTCTCATCTTGCAGAATGTTAATGACAGCAATTCCGCCGGAATGTTTTAAGCAAGTGCCCAGAGAATCGACTAAGCGTTCTTCAATTCCCGCTTTCTTAATTAACCGATCGACCACAATTTCAATGTCGTGGAATTTATTTTTTTCCAGTTCGATCGAATCACTGAGTTCCCGCACTTCACCATCAATCCGTACCCGTGCAAAGCCTTCCGACGCCAAGCTGGAAATTAATTTCTTATGGGTTCCTTTTTTGCCCCGCACGACGGGCGCGAGAATTTGAAACTTGGTGCGATCGGGTAATTCCATCACGCGATCGCACATTTGGTCGATCGCCTGGGGGGCAATGGAGCGATCGCATTCGGGACAATGGGGCGCACCGGCTCGGCCAAACAGCAAGCGCAGGTAATCGTAAATTTCCGTTACGGTTCCCACGGTGGAACGGGGATTGTGGGAGGTAGACTTTTGGTCAATGGAAATGGCCGGACTCAAGCCCTCGATCGCGTCCACATCCGGCTTATCTACCTGCCCCAAAAACTGCCGAGCGTAGGCGCTCAACGATTCCACATAGCGCCGCTGACCCTCCGCAAAAATGGTGTCGAACGCGAGGGAAGATTTTCCTGAGCCAGAGACTCCTGTAAAGACGACCAATTGCTCCCGTGGCAGTTCTAGGTCAATATTCTTCAGGTTATGCTGGCGTGCCCCCCGAATGCGGATGGTATTGGATGGATTGCTGCGAGAGCCGACACTGGGTAAGCGATCGCTAAGAACGCTTGCTGTATCAGGCTTGGAGGACTTACCAGGACGCTTCGCCATCGGGACACTGGGGGAAAAGGGCTTACTGATTCTAGCGTTCTGAGATAGTGCATGGGTACCGCAGCCTAGAAATTTCCTCCGCCCTTGGTTCTCAACGCCCCGATCGATAGCAATTCAGGTGGGTTTGGAGTTGTTGCTTGCGCTGGGCATAGCCTGGCTGCTGAGCATTGGGATATTGGTCAATTAAGGTTTGAGCGGAAGTTATTTTTCCTGTTTGGGCATAGAGTTGCACAATGGCCTCTAGATCATCCGGCGATCGCTCCGAAGCGGGAAGACTCATCCATGCCTGGGCGGCTCGATCGAGAAGAACCACAGCGGCTTGCCCTTGCCCTCGACCCAAGTAAGCTCTGACGAGGCGAGGAGCTGTAAATAATAAGCTCCGGGGCGGATGGTATTGGGCAACCAAGGCGATCGCGGATTGGGCTGTGGAGAGATCCCCCACCGCAAGGGCTGCGATGATTAAGTTATCAATATTCGTCTCTTTCAAAGCCGTTGTTGGAATTGTTTGAAAGGTGCTCCATGCAGGCAAAAGTTGCTGTTGATCGAGGAATTGCTGAACGATCGCCCCTAACACGGCATTGGAAGCGGGTGCAGCCTTGGCCCACTGCACCGCAAGTTGGCGGGAAGCCTCGGCTGCATCTAGTTGCGCCATTTGCCCCTGGGCGATGGCAATGGCTCCGTAGGCTTGGGCACGGGTATCTAGTTCTTGGATGCCCGCCGCAATCGTGGCCGTTTTGGTCAGAATGGCTTGAGCTTGGGCCGGTTGACCGTTGCGGTGGAGCGTTGCTGCCACTTGGGCAAGTGTGGCGATCGCGGGAGAATACTCCGGATATTTGCGGGGAATACGCTCAGCAATGGCAACGGCTTTCTCCGGCTTAGCCGTTTCTGCATAGGCGATCGCCAACTGTTGCAAAAGGTCAATTCGCGCTTCGGGGTCAGATTTCAGTAATCGTTGAATCATCGGTTCAACGGCTTCCAAGAGATCCAGTTTCTGGGCGAGGGGTACAAGGCGAAAGCCTTTTGCATCAAGACGGTTGAGGGGAATTAAACGAGTCATGGCCACTTTGACCTCTGAATCGTAGCCGTGCTCGCCCATTTGCCAGAATAAATAGGCGACATCTCGATTTTTCAACTGGGTCGCCACTTTCATCCATTGTTCGATCGCCTGGGATGCATTTCTAGATTGATTGCGTTTACGAAATTCGCCAGCAACGGTGAGTAAATGATCAAATCTTCGATCGAGCGTATCTTTTTGTAATGCCTTAAAAACGCGATCGGGACTCCCCCCTGTCTTGAAATAATTTTGTAGGAATGGTGTTTCTTGATCTAATAATTCGTTCTGAATTGATTTCCAGGACTTATTAAATAATTGATCAGCAATTTGGGGTTGTTTCGCATTTTCATAGATTGCAATGACGTTGCCATAGATATGATCTTCAAAGTGAATATAGCCTTTCAGAATCGCCTCAAGATAGGGTTTCGCTTTGTCTAGGCGGTTGAGTTTCACATAACCAACGACCAGTTCAGGTTGTAGCGTTTCTGGGTTTTGACCTTTAGCAAAACGATCGAAGAGGGCCAGGGCTTTTGCATGGTTGCCTGTGGCTTGGTAGGCTTGGGCTAAACGAAGAACTAGGGTCGGATTGGTTGCAGCGATCGTCGATTCAATTTTGGGAAGCCTCGCAGCAAGCGCCGGACTCTGGCCCAGATCGATCGCTGCCGTTAGTAATACAACGAAGCGACGCTGGTTCACTGGTTTTTTGAGTTCACTTTCCAGGGCACGATCTAGCAAAGCCGCAACTTGTTTGCCTTGCCCCAATTGTTGATAGTATTTCGCCAAGTTGGCAATCAAAACGTCTTGGTTCGGTTCATTGGTCAAGTTTTCAATTTTCGACGCCAGCCGATCGAAGGTGGCAACAAATTGACGAGTTTGAGCAGGAGGCAAATTCTGAATGGCTTGTTCGACTTCTGCGATCGTAGGAGATTCGGGGGGGCGGGCATTGGGATTACTCACCAATAGCTGAAATAGGCGAAACCGAATGCTTTCATCAAAGTTAGCTGGTGCATTGGCGATCGCGGTCAGTTCGTCGAGTAACCGGGCTGTTGCGTTGATCGCTGTAGACTGGGGCAAGGGCTGGGCAGGATACCATTGTCGATTGGCTTGATCCGCAGAAACAATCGTTTGGCAACTGGCAGTTTGGGCTTGGGCCGCACGGAGAGGAGCCGCGATCGGAGCAAGGAGAACCAACGTGAGTAGGAAACGTAACAGGTTCATGGGCTATCTCTATCCAGATCAAGTCTATAGAAGAGCTACCCAATTGATTTGTTGCATTTCGGATTTGCGGTATTTCGGCAATCATCACCAACACCAAAAGCCCCCACCGAGAGACTCGATGAGGGCTTTTGAACTATCTATTGACTAATCTCAAGCTAAAACCGAAATCGGAATTAACCGTTGATTGCAGGGGCTTGCAGTGCTACAGGTGCAGACTCGCCAGATGCCAAGTCCAGAGGGAAGTTGTGAGCGTTACGCTCGTGCATCACTTCCATCCCCAGGTT
>MUGG01000071.1 GCA_002148405.1 Alkalinema sp. CACIAM 70d
GTTATGGGTCGTAATCACGAATTGATTTGGTATTACATTCCGCTGCTGCTTCCATTTTCGACTTCCCAGTTTCTTCCCCCAAGTCTCTAAGGTATTTTTCCCATGTCCCACGGTTTATATTTGTACGGCATCTTCCCCAGCCCCGGCCCCACTGGGTTAGCGCTAGAAGGCTTAGATCAACAGCCAGTTCAGGCCCAAGTCATTGAAGATTTTGTCTTCCTGTATTCCGAGGCAAAGCAGTCCCGCTATCTCGCCAGTCGGCGCAATTTGTTAGGCCACGAAAAAGTGTTGGAAAAGGCCATGGGTGAGGGCTATCGCACCGTTTTACCCTTGCGATTTGGCCTGACGATTTCCGATTGGCAAGCGGTGAACGAAGAGTTAATTGCGCCCCGCAGTGCGGAAATGAAAGCCTTGTTAGCGCGACTGGATGGCTACCGCGAAGTGGGCGTGAAGGTGTTTTGGGACGCTGCGGCGGAATTACAACTACTGATGGCAGAAAATGCCCCGCTGAGCGCAGAACGCGATCGCATGTCTGGCCGCAATCTGAGCATGGATGAAGTGGTGCGGATTGGCCAAGCGATCGAGCAGGCGATGGATGCACGGCGCAACGCGATTATTACCGCCTTTAGGAATGGGTTAAGTGCCCTCGCGATCGAGGTAGTGGAGAATGACAATCTTACGGAAGCGATGGTTTATAACGCAGCATTCTTGATTCCCTGGGATACCGAAACAACCTTCAGTCAGCAGGTGGAAGCGATCGATCAGCAATTTTCCGATCGGCTGAAAATCCGCTACAACAACTTCACCGCGCCCTACAACTTTGCACAGCTTCATTAAAACGGTTTTTGGAATAGGACGGGAGAATTTTAGCAGGGGAATTTTAACGGGGGAATTTTAATAATGCTACATCAAATTTTATTTGCGCCGATTACGGGTCTGACTTGGGTTGCAGAACAAGTTCACGATCGGGTCATGGCTGAACTAGATCAAACAGAAAATTTACACAAACGCTTACTGGCTTTGCAAATGGCCTTCGATATGGGAGAAATTGACGAAGAGTTGTTTGAAATTCAAGAAGAAGAGCTGTTGTTAGCCATTCAAGCCATGGAGGAGGCTGAGTAGACATGTATACCTATGCCTTCACCAACGACACCAATATTTGTCTGCCCACTGGCATGGTGGGAGATCTGACAATCGTTGAACACTATGGAATTGCTGCCATTGTCGAACCGGGTTTTAGCATTCGAACCTGCGAAGAGGACGATCGCGCATTGCTGCAAGCGGTGATGATTCACGATTGTATCTTGCGATCGCTGTTTGCCCAGACGACGATTTTGCCTCTGCGCTTTGGGACTGAATTTGCTTCTCAACAGGATTTACTCCGGCACTTGCAAGACAATGGTCAGGACTATCTCAACAAACTCACTGCCTTGGATGGTAAAGCAGAATATCTATTAAAGCTGTCTCCCGTGGATTGCCCCGAGGCGGACTTAAATCCCCAACTCAAGGGACGAGCCTATTTCCAAGCGAAAAAGCAGATGGCAGAGCGCCAACACGAATGGCAACAAAAACAAAAGCTAGCCTTTGAAATGATGTTAGGCACGATGGCAACGATCGGCGCGAAGTTCGTTGCAGGCAGTGGCCATCAGGTGCATTTGTTACTCGATCGGGCCAATAATCTTCCACAAACGGTTTCCGACTGGCAGGCCCATTGTCCATTTTGGCAAGTACAAGTTAGCGAAGAGTTACCACCCTATCATTTTGTTTAGGGGGCTAATAACGCTAAACCTTGATCTTCGATCGGGCTTCCAAGAGCGATACCCTAGCAAACGGTGGAAACAGTAGAATAGCTTTGCTGAGTCAGGGCAACACTGAGCAAGGAGCACCCCATGACCTTTGAACCGAAGTCTGCGTCTATTAACGAATCTTCGGCACAGATCGATCGGGCCGATCGCCAGCCCATCATCATTGCCCAGGATGTTCAGAAATGGTATGGCCAGTTTCAAGTGCTGCAAGGGGTGAGCCTGCAAGTCTATCCCGGTGAGGTCGTCGTCGTCATGGGGCCATCGGGCTCGGGCAAGTCCACCTTCATCCGCACCTTTAATGCACTGGAAGAATATCAACAGGGGCGCATTACGATCGACGGAATTGAACTGTCCCAAGATGTGAAAAACATCGAAAAAATTCGCCAAGAAGTGGGCATGGTCTTCCAGCAGTTCAACCTATTTCCCCACCTGACAGTCCTGCAAAACATCACCCTAGCTCCCACCCACGTCCGCAAATGGAGCGCTGCCAAAGCCGAAGAAGTGGCGATGCAACTGCTGGAGCGGGTAGGCATTCTGGAACAGGCCCAGAAATATCCCGGTCAGCTTTCCGGGGGCCAACAGCAGCGGGTCGCGATCGCCCGCGCCCTGGCCATGCAGCCCAAAATCATGCTGTTTGACGAACCCACCTCAGCCCTTGACCCGGAAATGGTGCGGGAGGTGCTCGATGCAATGAAATCCCTAGCGCAGTCCGGTATGACCATGGTCGTGGTGACCCATGAGGTGGGCTTTGCGCGGGAAGTGGCCGATCGGATTGTTTTTATGGACAGTGGGTCGATCGTGGAGATTGCCCCGCCGGACGCATTTTTTCAAAATCCCCAGGAGGAACGCACCCAGCGGTTTTTGGCGCAAATTCTCTAGCGTTCTGACCCAAATCCCATAATGGTTGCAATGGCACAGCCAAGATAATTAACTCTCGAAAAGTTAACCAAATAGCAGAACTTACGCTGCACTTCTTAACGAAATCCTAGCCATTTGTTAAAACATGCTGCGACGATCGCGCCTGAGGCTCAGAATATCGGGATAATGTTAGCAAGCAGGTACAGCTTATCTCTAAAGTTAAGTTCAAGGTTGAAGAGGTGATGAGCCTCAGGCTTCGTTAATATTTACCTAGGGACTCTGAATCTAGGTCTTCTGCACAAATATTGCGAAGGCTTCCCCTTCCCGTACTGGATTCTCGCTGAACTCCTTCCAGTACCTCCCAAGATCTCTAGCCCCAAAGTCTCTATCCGAGCGGTTTAGCGATCGGCTCTCCACCTCTTCATTCCTCCAACTCATTCGCTACATGCAAGTTCGCTACATGCAAGAGAGGGATCTGTTATGACCGAAAGAAGACTCTCGGGGTCACGAAGCGTTGCGATCGTTGGCCCCTACCTCAGCGGAAAAACTACCCTATTAGAAAGCCTACTGTCTGTCACGGGAGCCATTACCCGTAAAGGTTCGGTTCAAGAGAAAAATACGGTCGGGGATAGTTCACCAGAGGCCCGCGATCGGCAAATGTCCGTTGAAGTGAACGCCGCCAGTACGTCCTATGGCGGTATTTTATTGACCTTTTTAGACTGTCCGGGTTCCGTTGAATTTGCCCAGGAAACCTACAATGCCCTCGTGGGTGTGGATGCGGTGGTAATTGTCTGCGAACCCGTGGTCGATCGGGTGTTGAATCTGTCGCCTCTGTTCAAATTTCTGGATGACCTGAAAATTCCACACATGGTCTTCCTCAACAAAATGGATCGGGCCGATGTGGACTTTATGGAAGTGCTCCATGCGTTGAAGGGCATTTCTAGCCGTCCGTTAGTGCCGCACCAATACCCGATCGGACGGAGCGAAAATCTGCTGGGCTTTATTGACCTAGTTACTGAGCAAGCCTACCACTATCATCCCGGTGCCCCCGCCGATCCAGTGCCCTTCCCCAAGGAATTGGAAACGGAAGAACACATCGCTAGAACGGAAATGTTGGAAACGCTAGCGAACTTTGATGATCACTTACTGGAGGAATTGCTAGAAGACATTGCCCCCTCGGAAGAGGAAATCTTCCAGGATCTGAAGATGGAACTGGGAGCCGATCAAATTGTGCCCGTGTTCTTTGGCATGGCCGATCGGGATTTTGGCGTCCGGCCTTTATTGGATGCCTTGGTGCGGGAAGCCCCAGAAGCCGATACGACTGCCGATCATTGGGGGCTGAAAGCAGCGGAGAAAGATCCGATCGCCCAAGTACTCAAAACCTACTACACGCCCCAGGGCGGTAAATTAACACTGGCACGGGTCTGGCAGGGCGAAATCACCGATGGCATGGTGCTAAACGGGGTTCGGATTGGCGGACTCTATCGCCTCATGGGAATGCAAACCCAGTCGGTACAAACGGCGCGGGCCGGAGATATCGTGGCTTTGGGCCGGATGGAAGGCATCAAAACCGGAGACATTCTCACCACGGGGACAAATCTGCAACCCTTACCGCAGGCAGATTCGATCTCTCCAGTGTTCGCTCTAGCGATCGCAGCAGAAAAACGCAACGATGAAGTTAAACTCACCACAGCGTTAACAAAACTGTTGGAAGAAGATCCCGCCTTAAGTTGGGAACACCATCCCGACACCCACGAAATTATCCTCTGGGGCCAGGGTGATATTCATTTGCAAGTCGCCCTCGATCGGCTGCGGCGGAAATACAATCTGCCTATGGTGACCCGTAAACCGCAGGTGCCCTACAAGGAAACCATTCGCAAATCTACTAAATCCCACGGGCGCTACAAGCACCAAACTGGCGGCCATGGTCAGTTTGGCGATGTGCATTTGGACATTAAACCTGTAGGTCGCGGGGAAGGCTTCAGCTTTAGCGAAACCATTGTTGGGGGGGTTGTTCCCAGACAATACATTCCGGGGGTGGAAATCGGGGTGCGGGAATACCTCAACCAGGGGCCGTTGGGATTCCCGATCGTTGATATTGCTGTAACGCTGACCGATGGTTCCTACCACAACGTCGATAGTTCCGAACAAGCGTTCAAGCAAGCCGGACGCATTGCTATGCAGGAAGGCTTAGTCAAGTGTGAACCGATTTTGCTGGAACCGATTCTCAGCATTACGATTTCCGTACCCACGGACTTTACCTCCAAGGTTCTGCGCTTGGTCAGTGGCCGTCGGGGCCAAATCCTGGGCTATGATGCCAAGGCTGGCTGGGTCGGCTGGGATGAGGTACAAGCCCAAATTCCCCAAGCGGAAATGCATGACATGATTGTGGAACTGCGATCGCTCACCATGGGCGTTGGCAATTTTGAGTGGCAGTATGACCACTTGCAGGAAGTGCCGGATAAGTTGGCAGAACGGATTTTGGCAAAAACCGATAAGGGAACGGCGACGGCCAACGGTAAACGGTAGGGAAAGCCTGCTAAACCAGGGTTAACCCCCTGTGAGATCGAATGACTTTTGGGCAGATCAAGGTGGATTGCAGAAGCGATCGATTACCATAGATCTGCCCTTTTGCTGTGATCTCCCATGACTTCTGCTGCTACGCCCAAGCTTTGGCCCAAACCCGCGATCGCGACGAAGGTATTCCACTGGCTAAATATCATCAGTGTGGCGATCATGCTGACCAGTGGCCTGCAAATT
This sequence comes from Alkalinema sp. CACIAM 70d, assembly GCA_002148405.1. GTDB lineage: Bacteria > Cyanobacteriota > Cyanobacteriia > Leptolyngbyales > Leptolyngbyaceae > Alkalinema. Next base: position 5,424 of record MUGG01000071.1, read on the forward strand.
TATAATGCTAATCCGGTTTTTGGAGGGCGGGCGGGGTGGCACATTCCCCCCATTTTCGGCCTCGGTGGTTGGCTGGCGGGGGGACGCGATTGGCACTTTGCGGGCATGAATCTCTTCGCCCTCAATTTGTTGTGGTATGGCGTTTATATTTTGGCGACCCGCCGCTGGAGAATTCGCTATGTTGGCTGTAACGATGGAAAAGCTTTAATTCAAGGTAAAAATCCCAAACGCAAAGTCTATGCGCTGCATCGCTTGGTTTACACTGCGATCGTGCCGGTGTTGCTGCTAGCAATCCTGACGGGCTTGGGAATGTATAAACCGGCGCAGTTTGCTTGGATTCTGGAACTCTTTGGCAACGATTGGCAAGTTCTACGCACAGTGCATTTTCTAACGGTTCCCATCACGTTAGTGTTTACTGCGTTACATTCCACCCTGGCATTGCGGGCAGGGGGTTCTCGGCTGGTGGAATCTATGTTTTGGTGAGCCGTTCCCGCAGCTATTACCAGTCCCGGCGATCGGAATAGTCCTCCGAGGATTTGGGATCCAGTTCCCAGCGGTGGGAGTCGCGATTTTCCAGCATTTCTGTGGTGTGGAGCCACTCCCGATCGGGAATTTCAATGCCCACCGCAACGGCTAAATCTTCCACCACATTTTGTTCTGGGGTGGGTGCGGTACCACCAACAGCTTCTTCACCGGAAACTTGAGCGAGGGACTGATCAATATTGAAATCTCCGCCGGTGGTCGAAGCCCCGGTTGAACAGTTGTTTTGGAGCTGTTGCAAAACCCGACCCATTCCAGTATCCCGATCGGTCAGTCCAGCCCAAAGGGGCGATCGGGCATTTTGCAAGTTGGGGGAATGCTTGAGAATTTCGTTTTCCATTAGGGGGGGAACTGGATGAAGGGGTGTTGGTGTAGAGTGATTATCATCGCGTTCCAAGGGGGATTTTTTCAGCATAGTGAACTCTCCGAGAATAGTGGATGTGATTTCCACTACAGTACTTTCTTGCTATCTCTAGCATATAAATAATTTCTAAATCTCATCAGATTAAATACATTACTTTTTACATCACGGAGCTAATATCGCTGAGTCTACAAGACTAGCGTTATGTCCCTAAAAAAATAAGACTAGAAACAGACTGCCCTGCTTCTAGTCCTGAAGGTTTTGAGTGTTGGAAAAGGAATGAATCAAATCGAGAAATGACTAGGTTGAACGATGACTATTCTTCGTCTTCTTCCTCTTCATCATCTTCTTCATCCCAGGTCGCTTGGGTATAGCCGAGGGCTTCGGCAGATTGGCGTTCTGAACCGCTCAAATCTTCCCAATACTTTTCACTGGATGCAGGCGGATCAGTTTCTTCTTCCCAACTGTCTGCATCCCAACCTAAGTTGCCCCAAAGTTGCTGTTCTGTTTGGTTCAAGTCATCCCAACTCAAATCATCCCATACTTCAGAAGGATTGCCTGCCACAGCCCGAACGTCTGACATGAGAATTTTCCTTAGCGTTTCAAAGTATTAACTTTAGGCTACCCACATTATTTGCTAAGAGAACAAAAGAGCGGGATAAGTCTGAAGGGGCAACTCAAAGGAGCGATGATTAGCTCGATCGACTTATATGTCTAGCTCGATCGGGTTACTCGTACCCCCGCTTTAATCTGTCCTGTGGGATGGGTAATGACAGTGTTACCTTCGGTTAATCCTTGGCATACCTCTGCCGCCGATTCACTGCGTTGCCCAATGGTGATTGATCGCTGCTGCACCACACCATCTTGGACAACAAACGTACACCAAGCGGTTTCTTGGCAGCGGAATAGCGCACTGACGGGAACTTGCAACACCTGCTGCCCCTGCCAGACGATAAAACTGACATCCACCCGATAGGCATCGCCAAAGCGATCGCCGGAGTCGAGAAAATCCCCAATTACATTGACCCGCTGTTCTTCCACACCGAGGGCGGAGACTTTAGTAAAGGCGGACGGTTCAATTAACCGGACTTTGGCCCGAATTGCTGGGTTTCCGCTGCTTTGGGCAATCAAAATGGGGGTTCCCGGTTTGAGCTTAACGGCGTCGGTGGAGAGGACATCAATGACCAGTTCTAGCTGTTTGAGATTGGCAATTTCAATTAGAGGTGTACCTTCGGTAACGTATTGGGAACTTTTTTGGCGAATCCGTAGGACTTTACCAGCGATCGGCGATCGAACCACCGTGCGCTGGGCATCCTTTTGCAATTTAGCTAATTCCGCCTCAGCGCTAGCAATGCGAGCATCGTAAACCCGAAGGAGATAATCTGGATCAGCCTGTTCTTTTTGCACCACGATCAGCGCTGCCTTAGCCACTTCCACCTCAGAAGCAGTGGCTTGGGCTGCTAGTTTTGCAGCTTCCAGATCTTTTGCTTTATTAATTGCATTGAGTTCACTGATTTCTCTCGTATTGCGGGAAATGGCCCCTTGGGATTCCAATTGCCGCGATCGCGCCTGATCCCGTTGGGCTTGTTCCCAATCCGCTTGGGCTTGGGCAACCTGGGCTGCGGCCTGTTGATAGCGGGCCTCTGCAGCTTGGATGCGGGTGCGGGCTTGGTCGATCGTTTCTGTTTTAGGACGCTGGGTTGCGACTCCGGCCCGTTCGGCTCGCCATTCTGCCAGTTGGCTGAGGGCCGCTTGTACGGAAGCATTAGCAGGCAATGGATCGATCTGAGCCACCACACTGCCCACCTGTACCGTGTCCCCTTCCTCTAGCACAATCCGATCGAGGTGGCCCGCAAGGTCGGCGGCAATGATGTAGCGATCGCGCACCCGCGTTTTTCCTTCCGCCTGTAACGTGACTTGCAGATCACCTCGACTCACTTGCGCCATATCGACGGGAATGGGTCGAGGCTGAAACGCCCAAATTGTGGTTGCAATGACCCCGAGCCCTAGGGCACTATAGATTATCGGTTTGAGCGGTAATTTTGGGAATTTGCGTTGAGGCGGGGCGGCAGGCGGGGCGGGCGATTCAGGCGTTAATACTGCAGGAGTTGAGGATGCGGGAGTGGATAAGGGGGAGGGGGCTAATGAGACAGCGGATAATGGCGACGACGGGGTTTCCGGTACAGCATCGGGCGGTATCGGCTGGGAATGGGGGGTCGAGTCGGTGAAGGGGCGAAATTGGGTCATCGTAGGATTCTCCACAGTTGTCGCGCTACGATCGTCTCGCCTCTACATTGTCATATCCCCGTGAGGAACCTGTGAGGACGGGATTTGCTAAACTAAACGAGGATTTTTTCCACCAGTCATTTCACGATCGAACCCGCTTAAATTTAAACCCCATGACTAACATTTCCAATATCACTGTCAAAACCATTACGGGTGATGACAAAAAACTGGCAGATTATGCAGGTCAGGTTCTACTGATTGTCAACGTGGCATCCTACTGCGGCTACACGGGGCAGTACAAGGGATTGGAAGACCTGCAAAAACAATATGCTGACCAAGGGCTTCGGGTGTTGGGCTTTCCTTGTAACGACTTTGGCATGCAGGAACCCGATTCCAATGAAAAAATTCAGCAGTTTTGTGAAACCCGCTATGGAGTAACGTTTGATTTATTCGACAAGGTAAAAATCCTGGGAGCCGATCGCCATCCACTGTATGCAGAACTGACGCAAACGCCGCCCCAAGGAGATGTGAAGTGGAACTTTGAAAAATTTCTGGTGAACAAACAAGGGGACGTGGTGGCTCGCTATGCCAGCAGTGCAACTCCTGACAGTCTGATTCCAGCGATCGAAGCAGAGTTAGCCAAGTAGCGCCACTCGTTTCGTCACTTTCTAACCACCCACCACTGTCTCGTTAAAAGGGGCTGGGAGTCCGATCGGGCTCCCAGCCTATCTAGTTCAGGATTCAACAGTACAATAGAGGGCAATGACCTTTGAACAAGCTAGTTGGATTCGGCTATGGTGGGACTTTTTCGGCGCAAAACATGGAAATGGGTGGCTCTCTGGGCCACGATCGCCCTCTGCCTTGCGTTACAATTAGCAGCCTGTAGTCCTACCACATTCAAAAGCCAAGCTGCCCGCGTTCCTGAACTGATCATTAGCCAAACTGGAAATCCTAAAACCTTCAACTACGCGCTGAGTAACGAAAGCCCTAATGTCTTCGGTTACCTTTATGAAGGTTTGATCAACGAAAACACCTTGACTGGCGAACTAGAACCTATCCAAGCAGAGTCCTGGGAAGTTTCGCCCGATCAAAAACGAGTGATTGTGACCCTGCGCCCCGGACTGAAATGGTCGGATGGGCAACCACTAACGGTAGATGATGTGGTGTTTAGTTTTCAGGATGTGTATTTCAATCCTGACATTCCAACGGATATTCAAGACGTTCTCAAAATCGGCAAAGATCGCAAATTGCCCACCATTCGTAAGATTGACGATCGGCGAGTGGAATTTACCACCCCAGAACCCTTTGCGCCTTTTTTGCGCCAACTGGGCCTCGCCATTTTGCCGAAGCATTTGTTGGAATCAACAGTGCGGGAAAAAGTGGATGGCAAGCCCAAATTTATGTCCACTTGGACAACGGAAACCGATCCTCGACAAATTGTCTGTAATGGCATGTATGTGCTGGACAGCTACACGCCGAATCAGCGCGTGATTTTCAAACGCAATCCCTACTACTGGCGCAAGGATCAGCAAAATCAGCAGCAACCCTATATCGAACGAATTGTTTGGAAGTCTGTGGAAAACCAAAATACAGAATTACAACAGTTCCGTTCCGGGGGGCCAGATCTCGTAGAACCCATTCGTCCAGAGGATTTCGCGCTGTTGAAGCAAGAGGAAAAACGGGGTAAATTTACACTTTATGTGGGTGGGCCGCGTCAGATTTTCACCTTTGTTGCCTTTAACCTTAACCAGGGAAAACGTAACGGTAAGCCCTTAGTTGATCCGGTGAAATCCAAGTGGTTTAACAATGTAAAATTCCGCCAAGCGGTAGCTTATGCATTGGATCTCGATCGTATGAACACCAACCTGTTTCGCGGTCTGGGCACACGGGTGCATTCTAGCATTGTGCAGCAAAGCCCCTTTTATTTACCACCAGAGAAGGGACTGAAAACCTACAGCTACAATCCAGAACGGGCGCGGCAAATTCTACAATCCGCTGGGTTTAAATATACGAGTGACAACAGATTAGTAGACGCTGACGGCAATCCTGTGAAGTTCACAATGACCACCAATGCGAGTAACGTGTTGCGGGTGCAAATGATTTCGCAAATTAAACAGGACTTAGCCCAGATTGGCATGGAAGTGGCTCTGAGCGCGATCGACTTTAATGTACTCAGTGACAAAGTGGATAACTCCATGGACTGGGATGCAGTGCTGATGGCCTATGGGGGCGGAGGCCTTGACCCCCATGGCGGTTCCAATATGTGGCTGACTGACGGACGATCGCACCTGTTCAACCAAAAACCAGGGCCGTCGGCCCCTCCGGTGGAAGGACGGGTCGTGTCCGATTGGGAAAAGGAGATTGAGCAACTCTACATCAAAGGGGCCCAGGAACTGGATGAAACGAAGCGTAAACAGATTTACAACCAGTTTCAACAAATCGCCCAAGAACAAGTGCCGTTTATTTACCTCGTCAATGCGCGGATTATGGCAGCGGTGCGCGATCGGGTCAAAGGCATTCGCTATCCAGAAGGCGGTGAAGCCCTATGGAATCTCTATGAGTTGAAGGTGGAAGACTGATGGTGAGTTTTCCAAAACCGTTAGGGATCGGTTTAGGTTCGGGATTGCTAGCCTTGATGCTATGCGGCTGTAATCCCCATCGCTGGGCAAAAGAATCTGAAACCACACTGCGATTGCTAACCCCGATCGATCCCAAAACCTTTAATTACGCCAACAGTGCCTCGGTACCCAATATTTTTCTGTTTAGCCATGAGGGCTTGACCCGTGAAAACGGCATGACTGGGGAAGTAGAACCCGCACTGGCAGAGAAATGGGAGTTTTCGCCGGATAAGAAGAAGGTGGTCTTTACCCTACGGCCAGGGCTGCGCTGGTCCGATGGGCACCCACTAACCGCAGCAGATGTGGTGTTTACCTACAACGAGATTGTTTTTAATGAGAAGGTGCCGATCGAATCCAAGGATCAAATTCGCATTGGTGCAAAGGGTGAGTTTCCCAAAGTCCGGCAACTGGACGATCGACGGGTGGAGTTTACCTTTCCCGAACCGTTTTCGCCCTTTCTACACACGACCACCGGAGGCCGCACGGGGTCGGTCGCGATTCTGCCAAAACATAAGCTAGAGCGATCGCTGAAGGAAGTTGACCAGAAGGGTAATCCAAAGTTTCTCAGTACTTGGGGCACGGATACCGATCCGAAGGAGGTTGTCGTCAATGGCCCTTACATGCTGGAAAGTTATACGACGGGACAGCGGGTGATTTTTCGCCGCAATCCCTACTACTGGCGCAAGGGAAAGGCTGGAGAAACGCTGCCGAAAATTGAAAAAATCATTTGGAAGGTGATCGAAAATCAAGATCTGCAATTGCTGAAATTTCGATCGGGCGATTTAGATGTAATGGGCGATGCTCGTCCTTTGAAAGCAGAATATTACGCATTGCTGAAACGGGAAGAGCAACGGGGTAATTTTCGCCTAATGGATGGGGGGCCTTGGTCAGGGGTATTGCAGTTTGTATTCAATCTGAGTACGGCTAAAAATAAAGATGGCAAACCCTTTGTTGATCCGAAAAAATCCCGCTGGTTCAACAACAAGCTGTTTCGCCAAGCGGTTGCCTATAGCATTGACAAGGAACGGATCAATAACAATATCTTTCGGGGTTTAGGGGTTGTTCAACATTCCCCTGTATCCGTGCAAAGTCCCTTTTATCTTTCTCCCCAGCAGGGCTTAAAAACCTACGCTCACAATCCAGCGAAGGCCAAGGAATTACTGCAACAAGCGGGTTTTCGCTACAATGCCCAGGGCGAACTCTTCGACGATCGGGGCAATCGCGTTGAGTTTGAACTGATCACCAACGCTAATAACCTAGTACGAGTGGCGATCGCGGCGCAGGTGCAGCAGGATTTGAACAAAATTGGAATGAAGGTGAATTTCCAAGCGATTAACTTTAATGTGCTGGTGGACAAAATTAATAGTTCGCGGGATTGGGATACCCATATGGTGGGGTTTGAGGGCGGTGTGGAACCTCATTTGGTGGCAAACCTGTGGATGAGCAGCGGCGGTTCCCATTCGTTTAATCTCAAGCAGCAACCAGGGCAGCCTCCCATTCAGGATTATGCCCCGAAGCCCTTTGAAGTGGAAATCGATCGCCTGTTCCGGGAAGGGGCGCGAGAATTTGACCTGGCCAAACGCAAAAAAATCTATGGGCAATTTCAGCAACTGGTGCAGGAAGAGTTACCGATTATTCATTTGGTCAACGATCGGGCGTTGATGGCGGTGCGTAACCCCGTGCAGGGCTTGCAATACAACGGTTTGCCCTTTTGGGGACTGTGGAATATCGATGAACTCTACCTAACCCAATCCCGTTAGCAGGGTAGCGAAGAAATTTGTAGCGAGGAAATTTACAGCGTCGTGGGATCGATGCCCAGTTCTTGGAGTTTAGCCGCCAAGCGATCGGCCCGGTCTTTCTCAGCATCAGCTCTATCTTTTTCTGCATCGGCCCGCTGCTTTTCGGCTTGGGCCTGTTGGCCGAGTTCGGTAAAGGTTAAAAACCGCTGACCTTGGGGATCGTAAAGTTCCAACCCAGCCGCCCCGATCGCAAATCGAATGCCCAGCCGAGGACTGACCCAGCCTTCCATTTCTTCAATAATCGTTAAGTATTGCCTGGATGACTCCGCCGATTCTGCCCCCCGCAGCCAACCCATGAGATCGATCGTGTCGGGATCGTACAGGTAATATTCCTCCACGCCGTATTGTTGGTAGAACTGAAACTTTTTCGCCATTTCTTTAAGGCGGTTTCCCGGCGAGAGGATTTCAAACACGACCTGTGGGGCCAGGTTGTCTTCCTGCCATTGCTGATAGGAGCCTCGGTAGCCCTTGGGACGGCCAAACACGACCATGGCATCGGGAGCCTGCCGCAGTTTGTTATTGCCTTCCACGGGATACCAGAGCAAATCCCCAGCGACAAAAACATTGGCATCGTTGGCAAATAAAAGTTCCAGATTTTCCTTAATGGTCACAATCCATTGAAATTGCAAGGTATTGTCGGCCATGGGTTGCCCATCGCTGTCGGGGTAGTGAATTTCGGGACGATCGCTGGCAGTGGGTTGGGGCTGATTTAGTTGGGTAACCATGGTGCCCTCGTGATAGGAGATGGGGTGGGGTGGACGATAGAATTCCGGTGGGGTGGGGCGAGAAGGGGGTAAGTCAATGGTAGGTTAGTTCCAGTGTAATTGATTTTCTGCCGCACTATGACCCACCCGGAACAGATTCGATCGCTGCTGCAAGCTGTTGCCCAAGGCCATCTCAGTCCCGATCAAGCGTTGGAAAATCTCAAGGATCTCGCCTTTGAAAAGGTGGGGGATTTTGCCCATGTGGATCACCATCGGGCCATTCGGACGGGGTTTCCGGAAGTGATTTGGGGGCCGGGAAAAACGCCGGAACAAATTGCCCAAATTATGGAGTCGATGCGCGATCGGGCGTCGGTGGTGATGGCGACGCGGGTGGAGCGGGAGGTCTACGATTGGATTCAGCAAATGGTGCCGCAGGTGGAATACTTCGATCGAGCGAAGATTTGTGCATTGCGATCGGCTCCTCCGCAACCCATTCCGGGAACGATCGGCATTCTGTCAGCGGGGACAGCGGATTTACCAGTGGCGGAGGAAGCAGCCATTACAGCGGAGTTGTCGGGGTGTTCTGTGAAGCGCTTGTGGGATGTGGGTGTAGCGGGAATTCATCGCTTATTAAGCAATCGTCATGTGATTGCCGATGCTGATGTGTTGATTGTAGTTGCAGGGATGGAGGGCGCATTGCCCAGTGTGGTGGGTGGGTTAGCGGATTGTCCGGTGATTGCTGTGCCGACTAGTGTTGGTTATGGAGCTAGTTTTAATGGATTAGCAGCATTGCTAGGCATGTTGAATTCCTGTGCAGCGGGGATTGGTGTAGTGAATATTGATAATGGATTTGGGGCGGCGATGCTGGCGGGGCAGATTTTAAGGACAGCCGATCGATTACGAGATCGATCGTTGGGACAGCAAAGGATCTAGAACCGGGGATGCAGCCGAGCTCACTCCCTTGTTAGGTGTTTTACATTAAGCTATAAGCAGGATTACCTTCATCTATTCACTTCTTATCGAGTCAAATTGAGTCAAACGTTATGTCAAAAGAATTCCCGATCGGTGCCAAGGTTCGATTGATTAAACAACCGCCCTACGTTAAAACCGCAGAACCCAAACCGATGCTGCGGCCCTCTCAAGTTCTTTGTGTGGGAGAAGAGGGCATTGTTTTAGATCGATATCCCAGCGATACTTGGGGCATTCGGTTTGAGCGGGGAGCCTTCCTGCTCGATAGCCAGTACCTTGAACTGGTCATTCCCGAACACTCCTAACGGCTCCCAATTGACCCACGATCGTCAAGGCTTAATCTCTCCTTCGGGTAGTTATCGCAACGGATAGTTATCACAACATAGTTATCGCATCGGGTAGTTATCGCAACGGATAGTTATCACAACATAGTTATCGCAACGGAATTAGCATTTCAAATTCTGTATTAATTCCTTCCTCCAAGACATCCTCAGGATTCGTCCGGGTTCGCACTTTTAGCATTCCCTTATGACGATAGGTAATGATTCGATAGCTAGTCACCAAACTGGTTTCCGTTCCCATGAGATGCGGATCCAGAAAACTGGCTTGTAACTGTTGCTGTTCTTCCAATGACATCGGAGCAGCATTGTTACCAATGCGAATCGAAATCCAGCGGGTGCCACTGCCGTCCAAGGAGCAAGTTTCCGTCGTTACCGTAATGCAAGAATCCACGGGAGTCAGGGTCTTACCGTAAATATTTAACGATTCCGTTTGCCAGGTTTCTGCCACCGCCCGCACTAGCAACCGCTCAATGCCTTGGCTGAGAAGATTTAAAAAGACCTGGGTAATTTGGCCAATGAAGCAGGGCACAGGCGGCAAATGCCCATAGTGCTTCACGATCGTCAGTTCATTTTTCAAACGACTTTTCAGGAGTAGCAAGACTCCGTCTAAACAATCGTGAAGATTGGCAGGGGTGGGATACACTTCATCGATATGACAAAAGTTTTGTAGGCTGGAGGCCAACTTGGAGAGTCGATCGGCTCCGGTGCGAATACTTTCTAGGGTTTTGGGAATATCTTCTCGTAGATAGTCAATTTCAATTTCCTCCCGGAGTGCCGCAATGTGGGGCGGAGGGGTCGGCATGGCTTTTTCGTAAGCTTCTAGCAAGCTGTAGACATCTTTGACATAACCAGACAGGTGACTGAGGTTCCCCCAGATAAAGCTGACTGGATCCAAAATTTCATGGGCAACCCCGTCTACTAAGCGGCCTAGGCTAGCCATTTTATCGCTGCGAATCATCTGTACCTGCATGCGCTCCTGCCAGACCTGCATCTCAATGCCGCGAATTTGCCAGTAGGCGGAGTTTAATTGATGGGATTCCAGCAGACTGTAGGTGTCCTCGTCCAGTTGCACCACGATCGGTTCACTGCCCAAAATCTGCGATCGACGCAAGACTTGCTGAGCGGCTAGTAAGATTTGGGTATCACCGGAAAGGGTGAGGCAGGTTGTCCGGGCGTAGCTGTAGAGAACCTTCAGGGATTTACTCAGGAACATTTTGCCGCCTTGGGGTCGCAGCAAATATTCTAAAAAGCGGCTGCGGGAGAGCATTCCCACCCAATTGCCTCGATCGAGCAAAGTCACGCCGGGTAAGTCCGGGTTATTTTCAAACACTTGGGCCAAGTCCCGGCCGAGGATTTGGATATCAACCGGGCAACTGTACAGCGGCAAATCCTTGAGCGTGGAGTCTAGGGTCAGCGGTCGATCGTGGCCTCCCAGCACAGTAGGGGTTGCGATCGTCAGTTCTGGTGGATGCTGAGTTGACACAGACACATTCTTCTCCCTAGACAACAGCGCAAATCAATTATCTTACGGTGCCCACATTCGACTCCTAGAAGATCAAAAGACAGGAGAAATGCAGATTTTTTGGCTACAAATACTTTTGGGGCTAAAATTTGGGGCTAAAAATACCTGTCTAGCTGCAAATAGCATTGATTCGTGCAAATTGATGGTAGGAACGCTGAACCGACCGAGAGGTGATTAAATAGGGAGGTTGTTAGTTTAGTCCCCTCAATCCGCGTGTCCGAAGAAGCTCCCAAAAAGCGATCGCTGGTCAACATTGCCAGTATTGTTGCCGTCGCGACTCTGATTAGTAAAGTCTTTGGCCTGGTGCGCCAAGTGGCTCTGGCTGCCGCCTTTGGGGTGGGTTCCGCCTACGGGGCCTATCAGTACTCTACGATTATTCCTAGCTTTTTCTTGATTTTGCTAGGAGGCATTAACGGGCCATTCCACAGCGCCATGGTCAGCGTTTTGGCTAAGAAAGAGAAGAAGGATGCGGCTCCGATCGTGGAAACGGTGTCCACGATGGTGGGGTTGGTGCTGCTGGGGGTGACGGTGCTGGTGGTGCTCTTTGCGCCTTACCTAATTACGCTGATTGGGCCAGGATTGGCGACGAAAGCGCCGGAAGTGCGGGACATTGCGATTCAGCAGTTGCGGATCATGGCTCCCACCTTTTGGTTTGCGGGCATGATTGGCATTGGCTTTGGGGCGTTGAATGCGTCGGATATCTATTGGTTGCCGTCGGTGAGTCCGCTAATTTCCAGTTTGGCGGTGGTGGCGGCGGTGGCGGGACTGGCGATCGCCCTGGGTAGCAAGATTGCCGCACCGGAGAATGCGCTGTTGAGCGGGATGGTGCTGGCGGGGGCGTTTGTGGCGGGGACGGTGTTGCAGTGGGTTGCCCAAGCGATCGTCCAGAAGCGGGAGGGGTTAGGCAATTTACGGCTCCGCTTTGACTGGCACAATCCGGCGGTGAAGGAAGTGACGCGGGTGATGGGGCCAGCGCTGTTTGCGTCGGGGATGTTGCAGATCAATGTCTACACGGACATGATTTTTACGTCCTTTTTGCCCAATCCGGCGGCGGCGGTGTCTGCACTGGACTATGCCAATTTGCTGGTGCAGACGCCCCTGGGGATTCTGTCCAATATGATTTTGGTGCCGTTTTTACCTGTGTTCTCGCGCTTGGCAAGTCCGGAGAATTGGTCGGAGTTAAAACAGCGGATTCGGCAGGGGGTACTGATTACGGCGATCGCGATGTTGCCGTTGGGGGCGTTGATTATTACGTTGTCAAAGCCGATCGTGCGGATTGTCTACGAACGGGGGGCGTTTGATCCGAATGCGTCCTATATTGTGGGATCGGTGTTGGTGGCCTATGCCGTAGGGATGTTTGTTTATTTAGGTCGGGATGTGTTGGTACGGGTGTTTTATGCGCTGGGCGATGGCAATACGCCGTTTCGCATTAGCATGGTGAATATTTTTCTAAATGCGTTGTTTGATTATTTACTGTTGCCGTTGGGGGCACCGGGTTTAGTGTTAGCAACGGTGAGTGTAAATGTGATTTCAATGGTGGCGCTGACCTATTACCTTAACCGTAAGTTAAATGGCTTAGGTTGGCAATCCTGGGGCTTTGCGATCGGGGGATTGACGATCGCCAGTGGCGTGGCGGGGATGGCCAGTTGGGGCGTCCTGACGCAGTTGGAACGGCTGTTGGGGACGGAAGGTATGGGGATCCAGTTGGTGGAGTTGGCGATCGCGGGGGGTGGCGGTTTGCTGGTGTTTGGTGCGATCGCGAGTCAGTTGCGGTTGCCGGAGTTGAATTTGTTTGTGGGGCGGGTGCTGGGGCGGTTTCAGCAGCGCAAGGGATGATGCTGGGCGATCGGCGGAATCAGTTCTGTCCAAAAAATCGTGTCTAAAAATAAAAACCCCGACCGGAGTCAGGGTTCATCATCAGGGTGCATCTACCATTCCACTCTTCTAAGCGGGGGAGGGTGATCCGGAAAAATTGAAAATTGGGCTGAAATTGTTGGGCTGAAATGGTCTGGGTCGCTGGGCAATTTTTTGGGGTGATGGGTTGTTTTTACGATCGGGGTTTGCTATATTAACAAAGCGCGGGCAGTTAGCACAGTGGTAGCGCACTTCCTTCACACGGAAGGGGTCACAAGTTCGAATCTTGTACTGCCCATCAGTAACGCAGGCTCTACGTAACAGTTTTTAAACACTTTCCCAAACAATCGACTAGGTAAGTTTGGACTAGATGGGTGAGTTTGGGAGGGTCATCTGCATCGCCCTGTCATCAAAGCGAGAGCAACTTCTTGAGGGTAACGCCAATGAACCTGCTTGACTCACGCAGCACCAACAGTCTAAATCTCCACATCCTACTGAAATCCGTAGGCGAACAATTCGTTGCTTCCGTCGCCGAACTAAACGACTGTCAAGTCACAGCACCTACTAGAGAAGCCGCGATCGAAGCCATCCAAGAATTAGTCACAGCCCACCTTGCGGGAACAGAGGTACTCAGCTTTCCAGTGATTCCAGAAGAATCCATAACTGAACAGGAAAATCCCTGGACAGAATTCATTGGTATGTACAAAGGCGATCCTGACTTTGCCGAAATCATGACAGAAATGCGCGCCGAACGGGGACTTGAAGCCCATCCTTCGATCGGATAGAAATGCCATGAGTCTCTGGATTTTGGACACAGACACCGCCTCTTTACTACTCTGGGAAAATTCTAATGTTGCTCGCCAAGTTCAAGCCGTAGGAAAAGACGTTGCTATTACAATCATCACGGCTCAGGAGCTTTTTAACGGCTGGGTTGTACGCATTAACGCCGCAAAGAGTATTGAAGAACTAATACCCCTCTACACCAAATTCTCCGGGATAATTAAGCTATGCCAAAAAGCCCCGGTTCTTCCCTTCAATCAAGCCGCAGCAACCCAGCTTAAAGCGTTGTTAAAATCAAACCCCACGTTGTGCAAACAGCGCTTGCAAAAAGATATGAGAATTGCCGCCATCGCATTGGCTAACCAAGCAACAGTCGTGACTTGCAACTATCGAGATTTTTCATTAGTTCCAGGCTTATCGATCGTCGATTGGTCACAATAGTCTTAGTTGGGTGAGCAGAGTGCAGCTTAGGATCAGCGATCGTGCATAAACATCATCAGGCATCCGAATCGTCTCTACTCACTTCAACATCCACCAATCCACCAACGAGAAAATTCATTAGGCAGATTTCAGCAAACAATGACGCGCCAAAACTTGCGCTTGAACCGAATCAGCGGCAGCCTTCGCGATCTCGCCCCAATCATCAGCCGTCAACGTTTGTTCCACAACCTGCCGCACTTTCTCATTCAGGTGTGTTCGATCGGCTTCCTGTAAATCATCCAAATCCAGAACAGTCCACAATTCTTGCTGCACTTCCAAAGGGGGTTGAGCCAATCGATCGAGCACAATTTTTCGTCCACAGGCTAAGGCCGCTTCCAGCCCAATCCCCAAATTCATCTCAGTCAGCAGATTCGCCAACTCCCGCACAACCCATTTCTGCAAGCGTCTGATCCGGGTAAAGTATGCAGGATCTGCCATTAGCTGCCCTAGATGCTGACCGCCGTAGCCTGCACTAACCTCGCCATCACATTCTTCCTCAAGCTGAAACGACAATCGCTGCCATTCTGGGTCATTCGATAAATCCAGTAAGTTCGGTAATGGGTTCTATACTGAAGTGAGTCAGCCTAAGATCCCACTTAAGGGCTAGTTAATCCTTCCTTGCTACTGATTGACGATATCTCCTCGTGAAAAGTTACTATCTATGATAGCTTTGGCTCTATGGATTTTTCTGTTGGCAAACTGCAAAGACAATGGCTGATTGGATTCCTGTTAGTTAGCCTGTTATTACCTATTATATTTGCGACCTTGCTGGTTGCAATCGGTCAGGCTTCAGGTTGCCAAATGGTAGGTAAAACAGCCCAGATCTGTCTTGTAAAGGGTATTAATATTGGTCAAACGATCAAAACGTTAGTAGATTGGACTTGGTATATTCCTCTACTGAGTTTGTTTCAAGTTCCGATTGTGAGTGTTGGACTGCTTATTGGGTTGCTGATGCTGGTTCACAAAAGCTTTCGGGGTTGGAAGAGCGCTTTAATTGGTGTTTTCAGCATTTGGTTTATGTGTTTTGCTCCATCTATTTTCGGAGTGATTTTTGTGATGTATTTAGCGCAGCAAGCTAAATGTTCTCTAAATGAAGGGGGCGTTGGTAGTTGTTACTTATTCGGCCTAGATATGGGTTCTACTTTTCACGCTGCTGTAATGATTCCTTTATTCTTGATTATTTTATTTCCTTTATGTACTATTACATCTGTGGCATATATTATTATTACATTCAGAAATCCAAAAAGAAAAACATAATTGAAAATTAAGTTACCTGAAGATCTGCCAGTGGGAACCTTTAAGGTTGTTTGGGTGATTGATGAAACTTCGATCGTGGTTTCTGATGGATCAGAAACGATGGAAAGTCCTAGCTCCTTTCTCGAATTCGCTGGGAATTTAATCGGCTGTTTATAAGGATGCCCCCCTGATCTGTCTACCCATAAGAGTTCATGCCCGATCGATGTTGCCAAATACCACATTGTTGCGAATTATCTCAGTACTTGACAGGAACCGGGTTTATCCGTAGGCTTAGTGTTCATAGCTGAGTACAACCGTGTTTGATTTCCCGATTGAATCAGCTTGTTTCCCGAAAATTAAAGCGCTACCCAATGTTGATTGAGCCCAACAAAGGGCAGCTAAACCCCCAAGCTGACTAGACCAGCTAGGAGGTCTGACACGGATTGTAACATTCGATCGGGCCACCCTACTTTGTCTTGTGTAAGGGTGGCTTTAATTTTTGGGGTTTCTTCCCATCTCTACAAATCAGGAGAAATCCCATGTTTATTGGTTTTGATGATCTCGATCGTGTGATCGAGGACGATCGGCAGCCGTTGCAATTTTATCTCTTGGGCACTCGCAAAGAAGTGCAGGCAGCAATCGATCAGTTGCACGCCTTGCGTTTCTCCGATCGTGTTCTCTGGAGCAGACCCGTTCCCGTTCCCGGTTCAGACTGGAAACACGTCAGCCTGATGGAGCGTGATCGATCGCCATCGTAATCCGCAATAGAAGTCTCTCTTCCCACCTACCAGTCCACCATAGAGAGGAAGAGAGAACTCTTGTGACGCTCAATCAAGCTGCAATCGATCCTAGGATCCCAGACTTTCTAGAACAGAAAATAGCGCTGCGCCATCGGCAACACCGTCGCAGGTTCACAGGTCAGTAACTCCCCATCCGCCCGCACTTCATAGGTTTCTGGATCAACCTCCATCTGCGGCAAAGCATCATTCAACTTCAAATCCCGCTTACTCAAGCTGCGAATGCCAGACACCGCCACTGCTTTTTTCTGCAAACCTAACGCCTCGGGTACACCCTTCTTCAAAGCCGACTTCGAGACAAACGTCAGCGAAGTCCCCTGCACCGCACCGCCAAAATTGCCAAACATCGGACGCATATGCACAGGCTGCGGGGTGGGAATGCTGGCATTGGCATCTCCCATTTGCGACCAAGCAATCATTCCTCCCTTAATGACCATTTCCGGCTTCACGCCAAACATTGCCGGTTTCCACAAACATAAATCAGCGAACTTACCCACTTCCACCGAACCGACATACTTCGCAATACCGTGGGTAATCGCTGGATTGATCGTGTATTTGGCAACGTAGCGTTTCACCCGGAAATTGTCATGGGTTGCCGAATCGGTTGCCAAGGATCCCCGCTGCACCTTCATCTTGTGCGCAGTTTGCCAGGTGCGCAAAATCACTTCCCCAATCCGTCCCATGGCCTGGGAGTCCGACGAGATAATGCTAAAGGCTCCCAAATCATGCAGGATATCCTCCGCCGCGATCGTTTCTCGCCGAATCCGCGACTCCGCAAAGGCCACATCTTCTGGAATGCTGGGATCCAAGTGGTGGCACACCATTAGCATATCCAAATGTTCATCCAACGTATTCACCGTGTAGGGGCGCGTTGGATTGGTGGAAGACGGTAGCACATTGGGTTGACCGCAAACTTTAATAATGTCTGGAGCGTGGCCGCCGCCTGCACCCTCGGTGTGATAGGTGTGAATGACGCGATTTTTGAACGCCGCGATCGTGTCTTCCACAAACCCCGCCTCATTCAGCGTATCGGTGTGAATCGCCACCTGCACATCATAATCTTCCGCTACGCCTAGGCAAGTATCGATCGCCGCTGGAGTCGTACCCCAGTCCTCATGGAGCTTGAGGCCGATCGCCCCGGCCTCCACCTGTTCCTCCAATGCCTCCGGTTGCGCCGAATTGCCCTTCCCCAGCAACCCGAAATTCATAGGAAACGCATCCAAGGACTTCAGCATTTGCCCCAAGTACCACGGCCCCGGTGTACAGGTGGTGGCGTTAGTGCCTGCCGCTGGCCCGGTTCCACCGCCAATCATGGTTGTAATGCCCGCCGCGATCGCGACTTCAATTTGTTGCGGGCAAATGAAGTGAATGTGGGTATCAATCCCGCCAGCAGTGAGAATTAAGCCTTCCCCCGCGATCGCCTCTGTGCCAGGGCCAATAATAATATCAACCTTGTCCTGAATGTAGGGATTCCCTGCTTTGCCGATCGCGCAGATGTGGCCATCTTTGATCCCAATATCCGCCTTGACAATGCCCCAGTAATCGACAATCAGCGCATTGGTAATCACCGTATCCACCGCCCCATCCGCGTTGGTAATGGGCGACTGTCCCATCCCATCACGGATTACCTTGCCGCCACCAAATTTCACCTCATCGCCGTAGGTGGTGTAATCCTGTTCCACTTCAATGATGAGTTCGGTATCGGCCAACCGCACACAATCTCCCACCGTAGGGCCGTAGGTTTCTGCATAGGCGCGGCGACTCATCCGATAGCTCATAGTAAGCTCCTGTAGACCAATCCAGAAAAACGAGCGTAGGCTAACCATACCACCTACTTTCCCAGAATTGGCGCTAGGTTCCAATTTTTTCTAGATCAATTCAGGTCACATCAAATCAAATCAATTGGGTATCAGTTCTATCCATCAAGCCCCTAGGTCAAAAAATCCACCGCAACCCGCTTAGAAATACTAAAAGCAATCTTCAGGGAATCCGGTGGACTGTGTACTTGATGTAGAGCAGATAAGGAATAGGAAATTTAGTCGTGTTGGTCTTTAGTCATGTTTGTCTTTGTAGATACTATGGGAAACGTTGTCTAAACGCTGATTTACAATGCGACGCTCCCAAGGCTGCAACCCATTACCATTATGGGCAAAGCGGAAGCGCTGCGCTGCGATCGAGGCTTCCCGGCGTTGCAGATTCCGGAGTTCCTGAGGGTTAAGCTCTCCTGACTTAACACCTTGGGCAATCCGACGTTCTTGATGGATTTCTCGCTGGGTAAGTTCGCCTGCTTGAGCCGCCATGGGCAGCATTAATGTGGACAATCCAACCGCCGCAAAAGTAAAGTATTTCAGCATCTGATTCAACCTCTTGGGGTATCAGTCTTTGGATGCCTTCATCCTAAAGAATTCCCATCCCATTCCCATGGGGCAGAGGTCTTATTCATACCTGGGACAAACGTCCTGAACTTCCCAGTTCGATCGTCCTAGCCAGCGCCTTTAGACTCCTTTGAATCCTCTGGGCGATCGTATTAGATGCCGTCAGCGTTCTAGAGGACTAAAGGCGATTTGAGCTTCAGTTGAATATCCGTCCCCTTCTTCAGTACCACTTCACCACCCGGACTGGACAGAACAAAGGCCGCTGCTGCCGCTCCCCCTGCTAGAGTTCCATGCTTAAACTTGGTCTTGTTGCCGAGGAAATGTCCAGCCACTGCTCCGCCCAAAATCAGACCTGCATTCTGGAGAAATTTTCCCTTCGTTTTAGTTTCCACTTGGGTATTGAGGAGGGTGACATCGATCGGTAACAGGCTGCCATCCTTCAGGGTAATGTCGTCGAATACTAAATGCAGACTCGCCTTTTTGCCCCGTTCCGCTTTAACCACATCTTCGAGGTGGCCATGAATCTGGGCGTCTTTCAGCGCAGCATTTTTCCCAATGGAGTCATTTTTAACTCGCAAGGTAAAGCGCTCCTGGTTGCGGTTTTTTCCCGTCGAAATGTCTTCTTGCAGATCTCCCGTCAAGGTCGCGCCTGCGGCGATCGTTCCCGCAGACGCTTGATTGGGCTGGGCTTTAGTTGCAGTGGGAGAGCCCGTTTGCCCCGATGATCCTGTAGGTGCATTATTCTGTTCGGAGTTGCTGCAAGCAACCGTCGTACTGAGTAAAAGAACACTGAGGAGGCAGGGAAGATATCGCTTCGCAGTTAAATTGGTCGTCACGTTCATCGTCAAACTCACTGTCTAATCGTTTTGTGATCTTGTGTTGTGATAGCAAGCTTTAGGATAGCCGTTAAACTTTCCTGCGCAATTTCTTCTGGCTTAAGACTTAATAAAATCTCAAGGGGAGCAACTCAGCCGGACTACGGTCAGTCCCACGATCGTCCACTCGAGGATGGTGACGATCGGCCTCCAAAGGTATTCCAAGATTCTTTCTAACCTGTGCCACTATTTTATGTGCCACGTTCTCAGTCATGCAGCAGCCGTGCAGCCCCTTATTCTGTGTGGGAATTCTGCATTCTGTAGAACAAAGTTCAGCACTTGGGTTTTACCCAGTTAAGGGTGTTACTCAGTTAATGACTGTTTTCTGATCGCATTGTTTCCGACAAGTCAGTTTCTAGAGTGATAGGGAAACGTTCTACTTCTCCCAGGGCGAGCATCTTCCATGTTGATTTCAATTAAACACAATGAAAATGAACATGATGAAGAGCAACCAAGCCGTATCATCGCTTTGGCAAATTCAGATTGCTGCATCTTTCCGTGGGCTGATGATGGCCACAATCGGCCTGTCTATCCTAGGCGTCCAATCGGCTCAAGCAGCGACGATCGGAAGTTCTTCAGTGCCTTGGGTTTCTGAAAACGCTAAGAGTGCAGATAGCTTTGTCAACTCCATTGGCATCAACACCCACCTGCATTACTCCAACACAGTTTATGCTCGCTTTAATGATCTGATTAAACCGAAGTTATTAAACTTGGGTGTGCGCCATATTCGCGATGGTGCTTACACCTATGCTGGGGTGAAATCTAGTTCATTTTATTATGAACGCCTGAGAGACTTGGCAAGCAAAGGGATTCGCTTTAATTTAGTAACTTCAGTGCCAACCCGATCGTTACCCCAAACAGATTACCGCCTCCTCAGTCAACTTTACACTTGGACAAACGGTTCTATCACATCCTTTGAAGGCGTCAATGAACCGGATCTGAATTTGCGAGGTAAATCTAACTGGTTTGACATCACCCGTAACTCGCAAATCAAACTGTACAACACCGTTAGAAGCGATCCAAAACTGAAAAACGTATCTGTGATTGCCCCTTCGATTACAACGGTCAAAACAAAGCTACCCAGCTTAGCAGCTTGGTCTGATTACGGCAACTTACATAACTACTTCGGCGGTAGACATCCAGAAACGACGGGTTGGGGGGGGAATGGCTATGGCAGCATTGCTTGGAATAAACAATATGTTGCTGGAGCCATCACAGGTTCAAAACCAATTATTTCCACAGAAACTGGTTGGTACAACGCGCTCCAAGGCCCTAACACACCCTACGGCACCCCAGAAGATGTGGTTGCCAAGTACATGCCGCGTATGTTTCTGTCGCAATTTAATAGTGGCATTCGACGCACCTATCTTTATGAGTTGATTGAGCAGAAAACCGATCCTACCTATTCGCAAACCTTCGGTCTACTGCGCAGTGATGGTTCAGAGAAACCTGCCTATAAAGCCTTAAAAAACCTGATCACTGTCCTCAAGGATCCCGGTGCACAATTCACTCCTGGCAAGCTGACCTATGCAGTACAAGGGGATACCACCAATCTACAACGGGCCTTATTTCAAAAGCAGAATGGCGATTTTTATTTAGCCCTTTGGTTGGGGGAACAGAGTTGGGATCCCACGACGAAAACTCGCCTGTCTGTTGCCAGCGAGCCTATTACGTTGACATTTACTGATCAAGTAGGCGCAATCACAGGTTATCAGTTTAATTCCAATGGGTCACTTTCCACCTTTGCGATCAATCCAGTCAACAATCAGCTATCCCTCAAAGTGTCCGATCGCTTGGTGATTCTCAAAGCCAGCCCGGCCAAGTTGCTCAGTTTAAATACGTTATCTATGCCCGTTAGCTCTGTGCGAGCCGCCGCGATCGCCCTAGATCCCCTAGCGGAAAATGACTTGGGGTTCGATCGTAATTTACAAGCAATTCCGATTCCAACCCTACTTCCTAGCGCAATCGGGCTGCTCATTCAGGCATTACGTCAGCGTAAAATTCAACGCTTACAAAAACAAGAGAACGAATTCTAACAACCGTTCAACTTGAGCCAAAAACCCTAAAAAGCCCTGGGCAGCAAGCGTGCTATCCAGGGTCTTTTTGTGCGTCACATCATACCCCCCTGTGCCCGAAATCAATGATCAGTTGCCTAGGTTTGCGGCATATCTATAAGCATCCCGTTAAACGTGAGACATCTTGTTCTGTCCTGTCTTCCAAGTCCTGTCTTCCAAGTTTTGCTTTTAAGCTACGAAATTTGAGCTGATAGGATTAGCCTTTTTTAAATCATCTAATGAGTCACCCAAAATCACTGACCCAAAATTACCGACCTGAATCGCCCTTAGTCTTACAGCAGAGGCTCTATCATAATGCCGACCTTTTTTAACTTAGCTGACCATCCGATCGATCGCTACATCACGCCCACCGCTGCCCATGACTTAGTTGAACAGATCTTGGCTGGCAAACCAGGACTTTTTCCCATCACCGGCCAATCAGGAACCGGCAAAACAACGACCCTATTTATGATTGCCTATCGTCTTTGGCAACAGGGGCACCCCATTCTGGTTCTGAGTTCCGATCGAACCGTCCTAGAGGATGCTTTTCTTTTTCCGCCAGAGTGGAAGCTGCAATGGGTAGAACCGTCGGAACAGGCTTGGTTAGAGGCCGTCAATGACGCGATCGACCATCCAGAAATGGCACTGGTGATCGATCAACTCAGCGGTGAGAACGAGGCGGCGATTAAACAGACCGCCGGGGCTGGCCATTGGGTTTTAACTTGCATTGATACGCCCTTTGTGGGCATTGATGTGCTCTACAATCTCCGGGCTTGGGGCTTCACTCCATCGGAGATCCTCACCCTAGTGTCGGGGATCTTTTCGCAAATGCTATTGCCCCGTCTCTGCGAAGACTGTAAACAACTAGCGCCTGCGACCTTGGAAGAAACGCGCCTGATCTATCCCGATCGCCCAACCGCCCAAGAACTTTGGCGCGAGGTAGGCTGTTCAGTTTGCCACAATACGGGGATAGGCGGACGATTGCAGTACGGACGCTGTGCCATTTTTGAAGTCCTGCAAATTGATCCAGAAGTGCATCCGCAACTCATCCATTATCTAGAGCACGATCGCCTGTTCCCCTTACCATCGCAGAAGCATTTCACCCTGCGCGATGCCTCCCGAGAACTGGTCAAACAAGGTCGGGTGGGCATTCAAACCTACCGTCGAGAAATTTTACAAAATCCACTGCTGCGCTTGCAACACCTGTGGGAACAAGAGCAACTGCGGGCTAACCACATTCAGGGGCTCTTTGGGCGATTCGTGACCCAGCAGCTCGTCGATCGCTTGATGTCCCAACCCGATTTTGACCGGATCATCGAAGGTGAACGGCGTTATGTCACCTGCTTTTTCTGTGATGTGCGCGGTTTTACAGCTTGGGCCGAACAAAGCAGCCCCCATCACATTTTTTGGGTTCTGAATCAATACTTTCGCGAAATCATTGATATTGTATTTCACTACGAAGGCACGATCGATAAATTCATTGGCGATTCGATTATGGTTGTCTTTGGAGCACCGATCGCCCAAACCGATCAAGAATTACGGGCGGTGAATTGCGCGATCGCGATTCAACGTAAGGTAGCTGAAATCAATCAACAGCATGCTATTCGTATCCAGATTGGCATTGGTATTAATTCCGGTGAGGTCATTGCCGGATGCCTCGGGAGCGATCTCCGCATGGACTACACCATTTTGGGAGATGTGGTCAATACAGCCGCTCGCTTGGAAAGTGCAGCCCAAGCCCAACAAATTCTTATCGGCAAAACAACCTATCAAGCGGTTCAGGAACGGGTGGAATGTCATGTGATCGGTCAATTGATTTTGAAAGGAAAAACGGATACTTTTGAAACCTTTGAAGTGATCTATTAATCCCCGGTCGGCCTTTTGTTAAGGTTTATCTTGGGATCGCCGAGAAGGACTGGGGATCCCATGAATTAACATTAAGAACTGTTCAAATACGTTGAGAATCTCCACAAACCTGCGTCTGAGTTTTAAGCTGAGGTATTCATAGAACCTGCACTGGTTGGTGCTCGGGTTTGGTTGGTACGCAGTTGTGCACCTGGTAGGCACAAACGATTCGTGACCCACTAGTGGGCCATTCGTGCAAACCTTGACCCATAACCTATTGAGCCTGCGTAGACGTTTTCTGTACAAAACGCCTTTTAGGAATGATCATGAATAACTTTAAGAACCTGCATCGGTATCGCTTAGCTTGCACGCTTTCCTTTGGTGATATCTATGGCCAAATCATTGTTTGGCTACTCGTGATTTTTCTGAGCCTTGCAGCCGCAATGGGTCTTATGGGCGCAAGTCGCCCAATTTATGCCCTCGCCACCGTTGGATTAATCTTAGTGCTCTCTTTGCCCTTCCTGCTGTTTGCCTTCGTAACCACGTTGCTCAACCACATTGAAGTGCGCGAAGTGGCTCCCAGTTCAGAAACCGCTTCTAACAATCCTCCAGCATCCAATCAACAACCCGCCATTATTTAGTCCGAGCGGGAGTTCTAGATTTAACCTTTATGCGGCGACTTGAAGACGGGACGGTTCATTGGGGACAAATTGAGGCATCATTCTCGATCGTCCCCGTTGGATCTTCCCGTCTTGCGCTACAATCCATGGGCAGTTCATCCGAGTTCTTGTGAGGCCGTCCTGTGGCAGAAGAATCTAAACGCAATCGCTGGTTGCCTAGAATCGTCCTAATTGTGGCAACGCTGGCCCTGATGGGGGTATCCTTCGTGCCGTTGGTTGGCATGATTAGTTCCAATAAGGGCAATACGCCCAGCGCGGTTCAAACGCCAGATGCTCAGCGCAAGCAGTTGGAAGATCAAGCTCGGGGGTATGAAGCGGTTCTGCAACGGGAGCCCGATAACCAAAACGCCCTGAAAGGGTTAATTGATGCCCGTCGGCAGTTGAATGACATTAAAGGCACGATCGCGCCGTTAGAAAAACTGGTGCAACTGAATCCGACGGAGCCTCAGTATGCAGTGTTGCTGGCAGAAACCAAACGCTATGCTAACAACGATACGGAGGGGGCAATCCAAACTTACCGCGAGGCGCTGAAGACGAAACCGGGCGATCTTCTGCTACTCCAAGAATTATCGAAACTTCTAGTTAATCAGCAACGTCCTGAAGCAGCGATCGGCCTGCTGCAAGATACCCTGCGGGAAGCCCCCAAGCTGAACCAAGTGACACCGGGGAGTGTGGATGTTGGTGCGCTTCAAGTGCTTTTGGGCCGTGCCTTTGCGTCTCAGAAACGCTACGACGAAGCGATCCAAACCTTTGACACGGCTATTAAAGCCACACCCAGCGACTTCCAAGCCTATCTCGGCAAGGCCCTGACGTTGAAAGAGCAGGGTAAGGATGCCGAAGCGAAGCCCATCTTTGAAAAGGCGGCGTCCATAGCACCCGCGCAGTTCAAGGATCAGATTAACCGTCTTGCTTCTACTCCCCCAGCCCCGAATCCAACGGCAGCCCCTGCGGGATCGGCAACGGCCCCTAATGGCACTCCGGCAGGGAATACTTCCGCTCCTGAAGTTAAGGATGGCAAGGCTAGTGAAGCAACTCCGGCTAGCCCTGCTCCTGATAATAAAGGTAGCGAGAAACCTGCTAACTAGCCCTGCGCACTGAGGTAAAGGCAAAACAGGTCAACGGATTGTTGCCATTCCCCTGAATAGAATCATGAAGCCCCCGATCGGATCCTCAAGAACGACTTCAATCGGGGCTTTTTGGTGAGAGCGCAGCGTTGTCAATCCGATTGCTGTTTATTACAAAGCTCCCATTGCAGCCAGCCCCCATTGCAGCCAGCCTAAGTACCGTTTGCGTCAGCTTGAATATTTAAATTATTTTTGAATCAAATTAAGGTGACCTGGGAACCCAAAGAAAAGCATGCTGGAACAATGTGAAGTCTGTGGTGCACGTCTCGAATATCGCATTAAAGAGAGTCTTCAGGGACTGTTCTGTATGCAATGTGACTGGTCAGTGGTGACGACTTACATACCGCAGATTTATCAAGATTTAACTCAGTATAAAATGTACTTATGTTGTACAAGTTCTCACAATGTAGAACAGCTTAAAGCAATTTCTACGGTGGCCAATATCAATTTAATTCAAGCAAGAAAAATATCTCAAGAAGATCAGCCTTTAATCTTGGAAGGTAAGGCTCCTCAAATCAGTGAAGCGCGGAAAATTTTTGATTCTTTATTCGTAACCTATACTATAAAGCCTCAATTCCCATACTAAATTGTAGTGATTTTGCGAGTATTAAGGGTTCAAGCAGTGACGACTGGATTGCAGTTGCTGACTCAATCCGATCGAACTTCAGAATTAGGCTAAAGGTTAAAGGGAAAGGCTAGGAGAAGGATGGAGTTTAAGATTACTGCAACGGAAGCTCAAGCACTGGCACAACTTGAGGCCGAAGTCGGGGGTGAGGTTGAAGGGGGACTAGACTGCGGCATTCATCTCGATAAAGTGATTGAGTTAGCCCTGCATCACGGAGAACTAGACTCCTCCGTTCGCGCGACCACACCCAGAGGAGTCTAGTTCTCCCAATAGGAAACTGAAGAACCAATCTTCCTCTAAGCAACGATCGCGTTAATCAAACTCAATCAACGATCTGTCAATCGTCAGCACTAACCATACCGCTCGGCTAGGGCATTGCGGGCTTGTTCCCGATCGTCAAAGTGGATTTTTTCCGTCCCCAGAATTTGGTAATCTTCGTGGCCTTTGCCTGCAATCAGTACCCCATCCCCCGGTTTAGCCGACAGAATCGCCTGCCGAATTGCCGCCGCCCGATCGGCCAGCACCGTGGGATTCGCCCCTGCCTCAATACCCGCCAAGATATCCTGCAAGATTTGCTCTGGATCTTCTGTACGGGGATTATCAGAAGTCACGACCGCGTGATCCGCTAGGCGGGCTGCAATGCCCCCCATCAAAGGCCGTTTCGTGCGATCGCGATCGCCTCCGCAACCAAACACACAGATCATCTGCCCCGCAATAAACGGACGGGATGCCTTTAAGAGATTTTCCAAACTATCCGGCGTGTGGGCATAGTCCACAATCACGCTGATGTCTTGCTCCGGTTGAACCTGAACCCGCTCCATGCGCCCCGGCACGCCGACAAATTCCGGCAGGGCATTCACCATGGTTGGCAAATCCAGCCCCAGTAGTAAACCCGCTCCGATCGCCGCTAGCATATTAGCCAAATTGAACTGTCCCACCAACGGGGACGTAAAGGGTGCACTTCCCACAGGCGTATGCACAATCCCGCTCACCCCGGTGGCCGTATACACCACATCACTGAGGTACAGATCCGCTTCGCCTTCCGTGCTGTAAGACCAGCAGCGATCGCCCAGCCGCTCAATCAATCGCCGACCATAGCTGTCATCACAATTGACGATCGCCCGTCCCCGCAGATATTTCTCACTAAACAACAGCGCCTTGGCCTCGAAGTAGTCCTCCATATCCCGGTGGTAGTCGAGGTGATCCTGGGTCAGGTTCGTAAACACCGCCACATCGTACTGACAGCCCAGCACCCGTCCTTGGGCCAAGGCATGGGAGCTGACTTCCATCACCGCCTGCTGGCAGCCCGCCGCCACCCCCGTCGCCAATTGCTTCTGCAAATCCACAGGAAACGGCGTGGTGTGCATAGCGACCTCGTGGTAGCCCTCCCAGCGGACGTAGAGCGTCCCCATCAGCATCGGTTTCCGCTGCGATCGCTGGAGCAGAAATTCAATCAAATGGGTCGTCGTGGTTTTTCCATTGGTGCCCGTGACGCCAACCATTTGCAAAGCCTGGGTGGGATAGCCATAAAAGGCAGCGGCTAGGTTCGCAGACGCCTGGGCCATATCGATCGCGGGGATGACGCACTGCCCCGGTTGCAGGTCGGCCTTAGCTTTTTCCGCCGCTTGGGGAGACACGACCGCTGCCACCGCCCCCGCCGCGATCGCGCTCTGCCAAAAATCACCGCCATCCACCCGCGTCCCTGGCATCCCGATGAATAGATCTCCCGACTGTACTTTGTGGGAATTGGTGGTTAATCCTTTGACTTTGGCATTGAGTCCCGGATGATCCACCGCAGCAAGTCCAGCCTTGTCAAATAGCTCTTTTAGCAGCATGTTAAGGTTCCTCCTGGCTATCCAATGGGATGTCGAATGGGTCTGAAGTCCGGTGGGATCGTGAGCGATCGTCCCGGTTAGCGCCCATTGTCAGAGATCTTTAGCAATTTGACGAGATATATTTCTGTAACATCTGCTCCACCTGAGCCACAGAAGCACGGGGAGAGAGGCGGGGAATGGGGATAGCCGTTTCGCCTTGGAGCCAGTAAAGGACGGGAATTTCGTACTGGTAGGCTTGGAACCAGTCATCTCGGGTCGTGATGTCGCGAATCTCAATTTGCAGCGGTAGATTGACGATCGATCGCAGTTTTTCTTCCAAGCCTTCGCAGAGGTGACAGCCCGGTTTGCTGTAGAGAATCAAGTGGTGCATGGCGGGTTCGATTGAGGAGAGAAATTGGGTGAGGCTAGATTACGTCATTCCCTCCTCGCTGTCCAGCCCAAAGCAACTATCGCAAACTGGAGAGGGGGGTGGGCGCTAGACTTTTAGCACCAGCCATGTGGACAACGAAGCCACCATGTCTACGTTGAATTCGCTCTAAGGTAGTGTTGATTAAAATAATTAAACCCATCATTTCCAAAATTTCCTCGCCTGCCACAAGCAGTCCAAAAACGAGATCTGTTTCCGTCTTCCCATCCATATACTGACCTGAGAGCATTTCAAACCCGATCGCCCCAGTAACAAAGACAATGGCGGATAGCATAAACCCCGATCGGGTAGGACGATCCAATTTCCACAACTTAGGCACCAAAAAAAACGCTAAGACGACCAACGCAATGCCGTAGGGAATGATCCAGGCATAGTAGAAAACCCCGGAAACGGGAAGCAAGGATTTGACAGGCTTAATTAAGCGTTCGTGGAGAGCTGCGAATTCATCAATTCCCAAGAAAAACAGTAATCCTGCCAAAAAAAGCCAAATCTTCCGACTCCCATCAACGCAATCTTTCACCTTCCACAACAGGAAAAAGAGCGCAGCATTGATTAGAAATAGACAAGTAGAGAAGAAAGCAGGAATATTGCCTTCTTGATCTAAATCAAATGTCTGAATATCATCCGGAGCATGGAAAACATACTTGTGAACCAATCCAAATATATGGGCCATTAAAAGTAGAAATGTGATGAAGCTCAGGAAATAGATCAGTTTTTTGGGGCGAACTGCAAAGGTAGGTAAATTATGTTCCATTTTAATAATTCCAATTGACGATCAACAAGGAAAAGCGATTGTTGAGTTAAAGACCAGCTTAAATGGACTCTAAGTGAAGATTAAAAGTTCCAGCCTGAGAGCCTATAAGCTGCTATAAATGCTACTTCTATAGCTCGGCACCTCAGCTTCACCACTTAACTTCACAACTTAGATGCAGATGCGAAAGTCAGAACCCACAAGCTTCTTACACTCTGTAGGCCGATGGATTAAGCAGACCCATGGATTAAGATTAGTTTAACTCTATTTGTGGAAAATTTCAGGAAAGTAATTTTTAAGATAGTTTTCTGAATCAAAGGTGAATAGAATTGTGATGCGCCAAAGCTTGAGGGCAAGATATCACGCTTGCTGCTAAATCGCGCGACCACAACTCGTGACCACAACTCGCGACTACAGATAGTTTGGCAAGACGGGTTGCGAGGGCACGATGATGGCGCAGTTTTAACGATCGCGGTTTTCCAGCTAAGCTAGTTATACGATCGTGCTTGAGTTGATTCTCGTCAATTGATTGCGGCCCTTCCCATGACTGTTTCCTTAGAATCTCCACGTTCCCGCCTATCGTCTTCTCCGTCTGTCCGTTGGGAGGATTATTTAGCTGTGCGGGATGATCCTGCCTATGGAGATTGCAAGATCGCGTTTTATCAAGGGTGGTTGTGGGTTGACATGGGCAAAGAAGGCATTAATCACGCAAGTTTTAGTGATTTGTTGACTGCTATTTTTTTCCTATGGGCCTTACAACATCCCGAGGAAACCTATGCATCCCTAGGCCGCTGTTTGATTGAGCAAGCTGACACCCACGCCTGTGCACCGGATTTGGTACTGTACAAAGGGGAAGGAATTCCGAAATGGCAAGATGGAGAACCCCGCAAAATTGAAATTCCGCGCCATCGCATCCCGGATTTGGTTGGTGAGATTTCCGCTACCAGTCTCAGCCAGGATTTGGATGAACAAAAGCATCTCTACGCCAGCTTAGGCATTCCTGAGTATTGGGTGATTGATGTTAAGGGCTTACGAGTGTTTGCATTTACGTTGCAGGAGG
>MUGG01000211.1 GCA_002148405.1 Alkalinema sp. CACIAM 70d
TAACTTGGGGATGGAAGTGATGCACGAGCGTAACGCTCACAACTTCCCTCTGGACTTGGCATCTGGCGAGTCTGCACCTGTAGCACTGCAAGCACCTGCGATCAATGGTTAATTCCGATTTCGGTTTTAGCTTGAGATTAGTCAATAGATAGTTCAAAAGCCCCCAGCGAGATTCTCGCTGGGGGCTTTTGGCGTATGGACTCCAATACCTGCTAGGGCTGTAAACCCATGTGGACTAAGGCGGCGCGGCCTACCATGAACCAGAGGGCCAGGGTCGAGAGTAAGTAGAGATAGAATCGCACAAGAATTCGATTAAATGTGCAGTGGACAATGCTGTGTAAAACCCGAAAAACAACAAAGAACCAGGCTGCACTGAGATAGAAATTGTCAACCTGTTGAGTGACAAAAAGATACAATACGATCGCGTAGAACAGAATCGGAATCTCAAATAAATTTTTCAAGTTGTCCGATGGGGTCGTAACGCTAAGTGGCCAGTTCTGCATGGATGCGCCAGCGGTGGCTAAGGTTTGTGGCTGAATCTTTTGTCGGTTGATAAAACTAATCCGGCGGATGTACATGTACACCCACACGAGAAAGGTCAGGAGAATCATCGCAAAAAATGGACTGAAGATGTGGGCTTGATTCATATAAGGGTGGCTAGAAACTATGTAATTTCAGCCAATATAGGCTGGACGCTATAATTTTTCTAGACCCCGATCGAGTACACTTTGGCGCTGGGTCTCTATTTTTTCTCTCCTAAGTGCAATTTTATGCCCTGTTCTCTAGAGTCGCTGCTGACTACGATTCATCAATCCCACAGCAAGACTCAACTACGATCGCAGGTGGTTCCGCAAATCGGTGATTATTTTTCCGCAACGCGACGCGCAATTTTCTTTTTTGATGAACTACCGTTGAATGATCCAACCCTACAGACCATTCTGAAGACGGCTCTGTCGATCGAACACAATCCCATAGCCCGATACATTACAGAACGACATGCCCCTGCCCACGAAGCGATGGTGGCCACCCCGAAAGCTTGGCGATTGATTTGTCCCCGGCCTGATCATTGGCATGTTATGGCAGGGCCGATCGTCTATTCTGGGCAAATTGTGGGCGCGATCGGGTGTACAAGACCACGAACAATGCCTGCATTTGATCAGGATAGTCTGATTGACTTGGGGGCGATTTGCTTGCACCTCTCAGGGTGGATGGGAAGAATCAACGCCACTAAGCCTTCCACGGTTCAGCCTCCAGCTCAGCTCCTGCAAGCCCCCCAGCAGAATGTGTGGCAGCACCCGCAGAATTTAGTACAAAAAACTCCGCATTTAACAGCACGCGAA
Organism: Alkalinema sp. CACIAM 70d; assembly: GCA_002148405.1. Classification (GTDB taxonomy): domain Bacteria; phylum Cyanobacteriota; class Cyanobacteriia; order Leptolyngbyales; family Leptolyngbyaceae; genus Alkalinema. The sequence continues at coordinate 1,341 of MUGG01000211.1, forward strand.
TTACAAATTGCAGAACTAGTTGCCCTCGGAAAAACTAATGCAGAAATAGGTCAAGAGTTATGGATTACGGAAAACTCTGTTAAACAGGCATTAAAACGAATCTTTCGTAAGCTAGAGGTGTCTTCACGGGTGGCTATGGTGGCGCAATTGGTGAGGGTTAGTTCCATCAATAGCCAATAGCGTTAATTTCCCATGGGTTTTATGATTAGAAATACTCCAACAGCAATCAATACAATCCCCGCGATCGTATTCAGTTGTTGCCTAAACTGATGATGAATCAGGCGGTTGAATCGATCGGCTATGCAGGCATAGATAACTTTAACGCCACCTACAGCCAGAATTGCGATCGTAATAATGATGGCAGTATCGAGATAAGAAATTGTGGCAAGGTTGATAAACGCTGGAAAAAAGCCTAAGTAAAATAGAACTGCTTTTTGATCGGCGAGGGTAATCAATAGCCCTGCAAGAAAACTGGAAAACAAAGACGCCTTATCTACAGTCTCTGGGCCGGTTTGGGTGGATTTGGCTTGTGCTAGCTGGATGCCAAGCCAGATTAAATAGGCTCCTCCAAAATATTTAATTAGAAAGAAAAAACTGCCCAGCGTCGTTACGATCAGGGCTAAGCCAAAAATAGCGATGATAATAAAAACAACATCACCCACAACAATGCCAACACTAGTACAAATTCCATGAAGCAACCCTAAGCTAGTCGATCGCGTCACCACTGCCAATACACTAACGCTGGGAAGGGCCGCTAGGAGGGTCATCGCGCTGAATAAGGCGACTCCACTGTTCAAAGTTATGCTGCTTTGCATCGATCGCGTCACTGATCCTAACGATGCAAGGATTATAGCGTTGGGTTAGGAGAGAAGCAGCGATCGTCTATTTCTGCCACATTTTTTCCATTAATTGGTAGCCTACGGGATCGTACTTTTTTAACTCAGCGCGATTAAAGGGATAGAAATCATTTTTGCCAAAGTAGGCTTCGGATATTTCGGCAAAGTACTCTTTGTCATCTGTGAGCGCGTAGGCAGGTTTTTTCCCTCCTCGCACGTAGGCAACAGATTTATACAACTGGCGATCGAGGATGTTTTGATAGGCCGCTTGGATCTCAGAATTGCCATACCCAACCACCAGAAAATGGTAGGCGTGGGCTAATTCGTGCAATACCATCCAAGGTTGATCCGTTTGCGACCATTGCACAAAATTACGGGTATTAGACAGTTCCACACCCCCTGCTTTATCAGGATTATAACCATTCTGTCGCAACCAGTCTGCCGAAGGATGAAATTCCGCTGCCCCATTCACTTTTCTTTGCCATTCCACCCAAATGCGTACTTTTTTTAATTTGTTCAGGGGTTTCGCAGGCAGGACACGGGTAATGGCGGAGAGCTGAGATTGGAGTTCCTGGCGTAGGGCTTTTGCTTCCTTGGGATGTTTGAGAACTTCAGGATTAAATAAGACCGTGAAGCCAGCGATCGAGTCTGAGCGATAGGCGGAGGTTGGAGTGATGGCCGCAGCATTGGTCGGATCGGAGATAGCGGTCTGACAGCTCATGATGGCAAAACACAGCGCAAGGGAAATCCACCAAGGTCGCATAGAAGATAGGTGTTGTAAGACTTCTAGGCTTAATATACCCAGGCTGGGGAATAAAAATTCAGCAGAAAAATTGCCCCGATCGCGGTTCCAAGCTCCAATAGCCTGTCCAATAGGGGAGGCAACGGTCTGGCTCAACCAATCCGCTAGCATCCCCAAAGCAGTCTATCCTAGGCCCGCTCTCCAAAAAGGATAAAAGAACAAGGCGCTTCCCGCACCACTTGACTGGTCACATTGCTGACTTCTAAGCCTGCTGAAGTGCGATGGCGAATGGTATGGAGAACAATCAAATCACAGGACTGCGCCTCCCGAAGAATCGCTGCCGCCACATTGTCATGGGTCATGGTTTTAACTTCTATGTTTGTCGCCATCCGATCGCGGGTAATGAAGTCCAAAAGGTACCCCTTGAATTGCTCCATTTGCAGGGGCGCAGTGCGGCGGGGAAAAATATGGAGGAGAATAACCTGCGCTTGATTGGCCTGAGCCAACATTTGGGCAAAGCGCGCGGTTCGTGCCGATTGCTCCGTCAAACCATCCACAGGCACCAAAATTTGGCGAACTTCGGATGGGCTAGTCCGCAGTCGCGTAACCGCCACAGGGCAGTGGGATGACCAAAAAACTTTGTCAATTACTGATCCAAATAATCGGGCTCGCAAACCCATCATCGAACTCCAGCCCATAACAACCAGATTCGCTTGCACTTCGCGACTGGTGCGGCTGATGCCAAGGGCAATTTCATCATCAATGCGAATTTTCGTCGTGACGGGTACCCCGAATTCTTCGCCAATCGTGCTGGCTTGATCCAATAGTTGCTGAGTGCGGGTGAGGTTGGTTTCCAGCTCCGGTGCATCCATGTGGATATGGGCTCTCGCGATCGCTAATGCAACAATTTGTCCAGCTTCATGCCTAGACAACAGAGCGGCTAATTCTAGTAAATTGCGTTGAGTTTGGGGATTGTAGATGGGGACTAGGACTTTAAAAGGACGCTGAGTCCGATCGCTAATATCACACTGCTGCCCTTCCCACCAAATGGAAGGTGAAACTTTGAGAGAATCGCTAGACGTTAGAGGAAGTTTGTTGGCAAATCTAGAAGTTAGAACTGGCCCCAGAATTGAAGTGACGATCATTAATACGATCACACTATTCAAAACACTTTCAGGAATTAAACGTTCTCCCGCAGGATTTAATGATTGATAGGCCACCAATGTAGCTGCCAACGTAGCCGCCACCTGGGGTAAAGAAAGGGACCACATGGTTAAATATTCATTCTGCTTGTAGCCGTACAATATCTTGGCAAATAGGGCAGCTAGAAACTTACTACCAATTAAAGCACCCACGATCGCGGCGGTGAGACCCAGAGAACCCAGGGTTTTGAGGAAAGCCGGAATATCAATCAACAGGCCCATGTCCACGAAGAAACAGGGAATGAAGAGTACACTACCAACAAACTCTACTTTTTCACGGATGGGGCTGCGACCTAATACGTCATTCACGGCTAACCCTGCTAGGAAGGCTCCAACAATTTTTTCGACGCCAATGACCTGTGCGCCCACTGAAGCCATGAAAAGAGCTAATAGGATAAATAAAAACTGTTTGCCTTCTTCATCTCCAGACCGTTTGAAAAAAGCTTTTCCTGCCCAATCTAAGCCAAAAAGTGTGGCGGCAGAATAGATGGCCAATCCGCCTAAAAGGGTCAATAGACTTAACCAAGTAAAACCACCTGCATGGATCCCAACACAAATGGCTAAAACTAATAGCGCACCCGTATCGGTAAAGATGGTGGCTCCGATCGTCACGGTAACGGCTTCATTGGTTACGACCCCTAGACGGCTAACGATCGGGTAAGCCAGCAAGGTATGGGATGCGAGTAGCGAGCCAATCAGGAACGACGCATTCCAGCTAAAGTTGAAAATTTGCCCCACCGCGATCCCAGCGAGCATTGGCATGAGAAACGTTAAGAAACCAAAGCCGATCGATCGATTGCGGGTCTTGCGAAACTGGTCAAGGTCAATTTCTAAACCCGCTACAAACATTAAGTAAATTTTGCCAATGTCTGATAGGAGCTTGATGGTATCTGACTCAGAATCGAGAAGTTTGAGCCCGCTCTGGCCTAAAACCACGCCTGCCACCAAGAGCCCCACTAAGCCGGGTAGCCGCAGTCGCTCAAATACAGGCGGGATAATGAGGATCGCTGCAATCAGAATTGTAAAAGAAATAATGGGACTATCGAGTGGCATAGGGCGTCCTTCGTCAAAATAAAAGCTCTATCGAATCCCACTCCCATGCCTGCTATGCGCTAATCTCTGCCAACTAATTTCCGTGAACTAATTTCCGTGAACTAATCTCAAAGAATGCCATTACCTCAGATATAGAGGGGAAGAATGCTAGTGGATAGAGTCTGCACTTAGAATAAAGAAAAAGTAAAAATCCTGAAAGTGTCCCCGGAGAAAATCTCTATAAAGTGAGAATAGTGAGCATGATTGCTGCATCTAAAGGGTTGTATATGGGAATTTGATTTAGATGCGGTAGTCTAGAGCGTAGCCGATCGCGTTAACAGTCACCATGATGAAGCAACGAGCGCTATTTTTAGTTAATCGCCACGCCCGTCGGGGACAGGAAAAACTGGACTTGGCGATCAAGTCTTTGCGGAGTATGGGGTTTGAGCTGATCGAAGAATCGTTTGACCACCCAGAGGATTTGCCTCGAGTGATTGAGCAGTACCGCGATCGGGCAGATTTAGCGATTATTGGTGGCGGCGATGGTACGCTCAATGCAGCGGTGGAGGGGCTTTTAGAAGCAGAGTTGCCATTGGGCATTTTGCCCTTAGGAACTGCCAATGATTTGGCCCGAACGTTGGGGATTCCACCCACCATCCCAGAAGCTTGTCGTGTGATTGCGGGGCGTAATGTCGAGAAAATTGATTTGGGTTGGGTCAATGGCAAATATTTCTTTAACGTGGCTAGTTTAGGCTTGAGTGTACAGATTACGGAGCAGTTATCCAAGGATGCCAAGCGGCGTTGGGGTGTTTTAGCCTATGGGGTGGCAGCGATCAAAACCCTGTGGCAGAGTCGGCGATTTTCAGCGGAAATTCGTTGCGGCGATCGGGTAGAACAGGTACGCAGTATTCAAATTGCAGTGGGCAATGGAATTTATTACGGGGGTGGACTTGCAGTGGCCGATGATGCTGCAATTACGGATCAGCGGTTAGATCTCTACAGCTTAGAAATTGACCATTGGTGGCAGTTGGTGAAGTTATTGCCTGCCTTGTATCGGGGGAAACATCACATGTCACCCTTTGTCCATTACCAACAGGGACAGGAGTTTTTTGTCGTAACCCGAAAACCCAAGTCAATCAACACTGACGGAGAAATTACCACAACGACACCTGCTCACTTTAAAGTGATTCCTCAAGCGCTATCCGTCTTGGTTCCGTGACTGATCAACCAACGTAAATCAACTAACGTAAATTAACCAACCCTGTTGCTGCAAAGGATTGAACACAAGTTGATCCATTTCAGCGAATAGCTCTTGCATTGCAATCCCGTAACCAAATCTGAATAGCTTGGGCGATCGGGGCTTGGCTACTTTCGCGGGGGGGCGTGATCACTTTTCCAGCAGGATAGCTGCTGGTGCGCGTAAAACTTTGGGAAAGCTGCCAACCATAACGAGTTTGCACAAAAAACAACCAGTGGAATTGTTGAAACTCCACAATCTGAGTTGGACTATTTTGTCGTTCCAGCGTGGTTAAAAAGACTTGCTGTAGCGAACCGTTCGGACTCGGGGCTGACTCCCCTGGTCGAATCGGCCCTGGTTGAATTGGCAATGGCTCAAACTCCGCTCGGCCTGCCAGAATAACCGAACCCGCCGTACTCAAGTCCTGCCGCCGCTTGTTACGCACAATCACTCGATTGGCGTAGCTGGGTAAATCGCGAATTAATGCTGCTGTGAGGTCGCGAATATCTGTAGGGCACTGGTATTTGGGGCGTGACGGAGCTGGCGTCATCTTCGTGGGCGGCGTAATGGTTCGATCGCCCGTTTCCAGTCCTGTCTTTCCCCAAGCGGGAGGTAGCAAGACCCAACTCCCCCAGGCCAGCCCGATCGCGCTGAACAATATCCGTTGCCACCGTACCGTCGATCGGGTTGCCATTGCGGTTTCCTCCCCTCGCCTTAACCGATTTCCTCAATAATCCTCGCAAATGCTGCTGCCGGATCATCTGCTGCCGTAATGGGTCGGCCAATCACTAGGTAACTCGCCCCCGCCGCGATCGCTTGGGCGGGCGTCATCACCCGTTGTTGATCCCCCGTGGCTGACCAACTGGGTCGCACCCCTGGACACACCAGCAGGAAATCTTCTCCACAGACCCGCCGTAGATCTGCCGCCTCCTGGGGAGAACAGACTGCCCCCGCCAAGCCACTGTCCTTGGCGAGTAAAGCCATTTCTAGGGCAAACTCTGGCAATTCGATCGGCACCTTGAGTTCCAGGGCCAAGGTTCGGGGGCTAATGCTGGTCAGGACGGTCACGGCAATGATATTTGGCGGTTGTACCCCGGCTGCTGCTGCACTGGCTTGGGCGGCGGCTTGGGCGGCGGCTAACCCCGCTTTGCCATTGGTGGCATGGACGGTGAGCAAATCAACTCCGTAGCGAGCTGCTGCTGCACAGGCTCCGGCCACCGTGTTAGGAATATCATGAAATTTCAAGTCGAGGAAAATTTTCTTATCCCGTTCCTTGAGTAATTTCAGAATATTCGCCCCAGTACTCACAAACAATTCCAAACCCACTTTCCAAAATGTCACCTCTGGCAATCGATCGACCAATGCGATCGCCGCTGCCTCCGTCGGGATATCTAGGGGCACAATAATGCGATCGGAAATTGAAGTAGAGGGGCGATCGGAAATAGCCATGGAACTCGCTGTCATCCGTTAAAGTGATTAGAAATTATTCAGGGGGCAATCCCCCCGAAATTTTACGCGATGAATTAAGGTACAAAGAATTAAGGCACAAAGCGGACGAATTTGTTTTTACCGAATTGCAATACTTGACCATACAATTCTGCAGCGCTTTCAAAGGTCAAGTTGGGGTCGCTGGCCTTTTCCCCACTGAGCTTAACGCCACCCCCTTGGATTTGCCGACGGGCATCGGAACTGCTTTTGCACAGCCCCGCCGCACTGGTCAAGTAAAATAGCTTCACTGGAAATTCGATCGCCGCCAAGGAAAATTCCGGCACCGATTCCGCCTGGGTACTGCCCCCGACCAAATTGGCCGCATCCCGCTGCGCCTGTTCCGCCGCTGCTGCCCCGTGGTACTGACTCACTACATCCAAGGCCAGCAATTTCTGTTGCTCGCGGGGATTGTCCGGCAAGCTTGAACGATCGAGCTTGGTCAGCAACGTGAAATAGTTTTCCAACAAACTATCGGGCGTCTTTTCCAGCTTGGAGTACATGGTTAACGCATCTTCCGTCAGGGCCACGTAGTTGTTGAGGGATTTCGACATCTTCTGGACGCCATCCGTGCCCAACAAAATCGGCATCAGCAAGCCAAACTGAGGTCGTTGCCCAAAATGCCGCTGCAAGTCCCGACCCACGGCAATATTGAACTTCTGATCCGTTCCGCCCAGTTCCACATCTGCCTGCACCGCCACAGAGTCAAACCCCTGCATCAACGGATAGAGAAATTCATGGAGAAAAATCGGATTGCCCTTCTCATAGCGTTCGGAAAAGCCTTCCTTGGCTAACATTTGACCCACGGTCATCGTGCCCAGCAGTTCTAAAATCTTGCTCAGATCCAACCCTGATAACCATTCAGAGTTGTAACGAATTTCTAAGCGACCGGGGGTGTCAAAATCGAGAATCGGCCGGACTTGATCCAGGTACGTCTTGGCATTGGCCGCGACATCCGCTTCCGTCAACTGCTTCCGCACCTCCGATTTGCCTGTCGGATCCCCAATGCGGGCCGTAAAGTCCCCAATAATCAGCACTGCGGTATGGCCCGCGTCCTGAAACGCCCGCAGTTTGCGCACGGGAATGCTATGCCCCAAGTGAATATCTGACCCTGTGGGATCGATGCCTAGCTTGATCCGTAAAGGCCGATCGCTCTGCAAAAGGCGCTGTTCTAAATTTTCATCCGGATTCGTGGAGTCCGGCTGAGAAGGAAAGATTTCACTGGTGCCACGATGAAGCCAAGCAAAGTCGGTCATAGCCGTTTCGATCGAAGTTAAACGCCGTATAGTTCTAAACCCATGCAGGAGGGCTGTTGCCGACCCTGAGCCAGCCGATGACCAGCAAAGTGCATCGCGCTAGCAAATACCACTAGCAAATGCCAGCCTGACTGCATTCCCTTAGCCAGCCTACTATAATTAGTGCAAGCTAATGAGTGCAATTCGTACAAGCTAATCAATGCAGGCTGTGGGCCCAATCCCACTGAGTCAACTCACGATCGGCATCAACTCGCGATCGGCAAGCTTGGGGGAACGCCAGATGGATATTTTGTCTTTCTACTGCTGGCTGATCCACCTTCCTGTTTTCCGTAAAAAACTGTGCCGAGAATTCCACCTTCGTCTATCCTACTGACACTCCTACCTAACTGTCCTCGGAACTGAGCGCAGCTTCTTGTTCAACCCCGACATTGCTAAGAGAGAAATCATCGTGTCGTCCAACGCCTTTCCCAGTCAGCCCCAAAAGCGTGAGTCCCCCGTCCAATTTCTGGGAGCGGTTACCAAAGTCACGGGTGCCACTCTGCTGGGCATTACGATGTTGACCAGTTCTGTGATAGCTGGTGGATTAGTGGGTTTAGCGATTAGTTTTCGCAATTTGCCCGATGTTCGGGTGCTGCGGAACTATACTCCCAGCGAAACAACCCATATTTACGACATCAAAGGCAAACCTTTGGCCAGCTTACATGGCGAAGCCAACCGGGAAGTCATGCCACTCAACTATTTTTCGCCCCACCTCAAACGGGCAGTGCTGGCGATCGAAGATAGCTACTTTTTCACCCACAAAGGGGTTAACCCTAGTTCCGTGGGTCGGGCGCTGAAGGCAAATTTCTCTAAGGGCGAAACTGTGGAAGGGGGATCGACCCTGACCATGCAGTTGGTTAAGAATTTGTTTCTTTCACCGCAGCGGGCTTTCAGTCGGAAAGTGGCGGAAGCTGTATTAGCCTTGCGGATTGAACAGGTTTTCTCAAAAGATCAGATCTTTGAAATGTACCTCAATCAGGTCTATTGGGGGCATAACACCTATGGAGCAGAAACCGCCGCCCGTAGCTACTTTGGTAAACCAGCCTCGGAGCTGAACCTCGCGGAATCGGCGATGATGGCGGGACTGATTCAGGCTCCTGAAGCGCTCAGCCCCTTTTTGGATATGAAGGCGGCGACGCGGCGACAACACATCGTGCTGCAACGGATGAAGGACCTCCAGTGGATTACGGAAGCGGAAGAAAAAGAAGCCCGTAACTATCCGATTAAGCTTGGTAAAATCACATCCTTCCAACGCAGCGAAATTCCCTACGTTACCGAAGCGATCGTCCAAGAGCTGACGAAGAAGTTTGGTCGGGACATGATCCTCAAGGGTGGGCTTCGGATCCAAGCTACGATCGATACGAAATTGCAGCGAATTGCCGAAGATACTGTGCGGCGGAGTATCCAAAATCTGAACGGCAGCGGGGTCTACGCCGATCAAATGGCGTTGGTTTCCGTTGATCCTCGCACCCACTACGTTAAAGCCATGGTTGGTGGGGTGGACTACAAGAAGAGTCAATATAACCGAGCCACCCAAGCCCTCCGTCAACCAGGTTCTTCGTTTAAGCCCTTTGTTTATTACGCGGCCTTCGCCAGTGGGAAATATGCGCCGGATTCCACGGTGATGGATACTCCTGTCGGCTATCCCGATGGCTATGACATGTACTATCCCCAGAACTACGATCGCACCTTTGCTGGGGCCATGACGATTCGGCGGGCCTTGGAAATGTCTCGCAACGTGCCAGCGGTGCGCTTGGGGCAAGAGGTCGGCTTAAATAAGGTGGTGGAAATCTGCCGCAGTATTGGGATTAAGAGCCCGATCGATCCGGTGATTTCGCTGCCCTTAGGTGCGGTGGATATCACCCCCCTAGAGATGGCCAATGCCTATGCAACCTTTGCCAGTAACGGTTGGTATGCTGATCCGACGTTGATTGTGCAGGCGACGGATAGTCGAGGGGCGATCGTGCTAGATAACCGTCCGAAGCCCCGATTAGTCCTGGATTCGTGGTCAGCAGCAGCGGTCAATGATGTGCTGCAAGGGGTGATTACTCGGGGGACTGCGACCTCGGCAAGCATTGGCCGTCCGGCAGCGGGTAAAACGGGAACCACGTCATCGGAGCGGGATATCTGGTTTGTGGGCTATGTCCCTCAATTGGCAACGGCGGTTTGGGTCGGCAATGATGACTATTCGCCTTTGGGCCATGGGGCGACGGGGGGAACGTTTGTAGCTCCGATTTGGCGCGATTTTATGTCCCAAGCGGTTAAGGATCTGCCCGTAGAGCGCTTTAGACCGCCTTCAGATTTTCCCCGCCCTTAAGTCTTTAAGCTAGTCAACTTGCCTAGGGTCTGCAATGATTGCCGCGATCCTGACCCCGCAGGTGAAGGATCGCGTGGGTTAGTGCTAGGCTTGATCCAGCAAAACTAATGTACTTCTTTTGGGAAGTCTGTCCTCAAGTTACTGGATGGGGAGTGTGTTGGAGCCATGCTGGACTTTAATCAACTTGCACAGCAAATGCAGGGCATTAGCCACCATCTCGTCACGGAGTCTACGGCGCTGCGGCAGAAGTTGGAGTATGCCAAAACGTTGATGGAGCAGGCGCAATTCCAGCAAACAGAACTTGTAGAACGGCAGGCTCAATGGCACGATCGCTTAACCTTTACCGCCGCAGTGCCGATCGAACCCCTAGACACTCGAATTACCATTCCGATCGCGCCGTCGGCCCATACCGTACTTGCCACTGATGGATCGCAGATTTCCCCCAGTCACCACGAAATTGCCTATTGCTATTTGATTAATATTGGTCGAATTATTTTGTATTACGGCCAAGGTAAACAGCCTTTGCTCGATAGTTTACCGGAGGTTTTTTATCGTCCCGAAGATCTCTATGTATCCCGGCAGTGGGGCATTCGCACCGAGGAGTGGATGGGTTATTGCCGCACCGTGTCGGAAACGCAAGTCTTAGCTGAGTTAGCTCAAGCGATCGTGGGCAGTGCAACTAATCAGGCGATCGAACCCATAACGCAATCTCCATCAGTCTCTCAATCCCTCAAGCGAACCAAACCCCAACGTTCTCGTCATGCTGTAGAAAGCGTGGTAGACCGCTCTAATACTGAAAATCAGTTATCCCTTCTAGATGCTGATAAAGTATCCTTGACCGATCAAGTTTCACAACATTCCAATCAAGTTTCACAATCTTCCAACTTCTCTGAATTCCCGCTATCAGAATTATCATCGTTTTCCTATGGGTCACGACGATCGCCAGCCATTTCGCCACCGACAACCCTGGCTCCCACGATCGCGATGGTTGATGGTTCTTTAATTTACTGGTTTTTAGAACCTTTACCAACGGAAGCGCGCGATCGAATTCTGCAGCCGATTTTGCAGGCATGGCAGCAGTTGCGATCGCTGAAAATTCCTTTAGTCGGCTATGTCAGTGCTTCTCGTAGCGGCGAAGCGATGAACTTTTTGCGCTTACAAACCTGTCCCTACACTACACCAGATTGTTTAAGCCATTGCAGTCACTTAGCTGATAAATTGCCTTGTCAAGGGCTTGATCCAGTACGCGATGTCGCTTTGTGGACGCAATTATTGGAACCGGGACAACGCAGTCCCCTCTGGCGCAGTTCTGCTCGGATTCAGGACTTGTATGAAGACCAAGGGATTTATTTTTGTTACTTACATGTGGGCAGTGAGGTGGCACGGGTGGAAGTGCCGGAATGGGTGGCGATCGATCCCGAATTGTTAAATACCGCCCTCAGTTTGGTGCTCACCCAAGTGCAAAAGGGCTATGGCTATCCGGTGGCCCTAGCTGAAGCCCACAATCAGGCCGTGGTGCGCGGGGGCGATCGATCTCGTTTTTTTGCCCTATTGGAGCAACAAATGATTAAAGCAGGACTCCGCAATGTGGGAACTTCTTACAAAGAAGCTCGTAAGCGAGGCAGCATTGCTTAACTGTGTTTCATTGCTCAAACTATAGGTACAGAAATGATGCCTAAAAATTGTGCTCAAATACTGCACACAAAGCTCCACATAAACCTCCACACAAAAACTAGGGTAGTCGATCGTTTCAGTTAGATAGTCGATCGTGCTGACCCTAGTTATTTTTAGGCTTTTGTAATCGTTTTACTAGGAATTGTTGAAAGAAATTTCAATTCCTCCCTTACCAATCCGAAGCGTGGGAATCGTGATGAGTGTCTCCACTGTAGGGTTGCACACCAGTTGCAGGATAATCATCGTCATTCAGACCAAAAATGCGGCTGAGTGCATCGGAAACAAAACTAATAGCATTGGCAAACAATTTAGAGATGCCCATAGCAAACCTCAGTGACAGTAAAAAAATGAACAGTTCAATGACAATTAGAAGACAGTTAAATGATCGGGCTATAACCCTCGATCGAACCTGCTAGATGATTCTGCTAATTATCAGGACACCTCCCCCGATTCGTTCGCATAGAACGTGATTTTTTAAGCTTTTTCAAAGTACGTTGTGAAGTGAAATACTTCGCAATGAAAACTATTTCTATTTGTAAGGAAATCAATCAATCTAATCAACATGTTGTGGTCTGTTGACTTAACTCATAGTTTAGACCGATCGAACCGGATTTTGGGAATTCGTTGTGATTCTTGATATCCGACCCCCTCAAACACAGCTCAAAGCAACCCCAAGCCATGGATACTCCAAGTTGTTTTGATAGATAACACCATAATTCTGTTGCGATCGGCCCCTTGCACTCCGCCTGCTTGAGCGCCTACAGCTTAGCCCTCTACTTGAGTGATTGAGCTACTAGCCTAAGCAAAAATACTGGAATTTTAAGGTGCGAAAAGCGAATGTGCTCGTGCTAACTGTGTTACGGTGACTTCGCCAGATTCTAAAAATCCTCCTTGACAATTTTGGTGAAATTAACTATAAATAAAAACAAGAGGGTTAATCCCACCCTTAATCCATCCAGCACACAACTTAAAACAGTTCTGTTGAATGCAGTCTTGAATGCCATGAAGTTAAAGAGAGCAATATTATGCCAGTTTTAGAAATGCGATCGGAGGACACGAGCCTCCTGACTGATTTGTATCAATTGACGATGGCAGCTTGCTACGTGGGGGAAGGGCTTGATCAGCGCACTGCCAGTTTTGAGTTATTTGTGCGGCGGTTGCCAGCGGGATTTGGCTACTTAATTGCCATGGGGTTAGAGGAAGCGCTAGCCTATCTGGAGTCGCTGCATTTCACGCCTCAGCACATTGCAGCCCTCCAGCAAACGGGCATTTTTACCCATGTTCCCGATCGCTTCTGGCAACTTCTGGAAACCGCAAAATTTACAGGGGATATCTGGGCCGTGTCGGAGGGAACGGCAATTTTTGCCAACGAACCCATCCTGCGGGTGGAAGCCCCTCTGTGGCAAGCGCAACTGGTGGAAACCTATTTACTCAATGTCATTAACTATCAAACGTTAGTTGCTACCCGATCGGCCCGCATGCGTGACGTGGCAGGTACAGAAGCCCATTTATTAGAATTTGGGACACGCCGTGCCTTCAGCCCCCAAGCGGCGCTCTGGGCTGCCCGTGCCGCGATCGCCGCAGGATTCGACGCGACTTCTAATGTACTGGCCGCCGTCAAAATGGGACAGAAGCCCGTGGGAACGATGGCCCATGCATTGGTGATGGCCTTGGGTGCGATCGAAGGCAGTGAGCAGGAAGCCTTTTCAGCGTTTCACCGTTATTTTCCCAGTGCTCCTCTTTTGATTGATACTTACGATGTCATTCATGCAGCAGAAGCATTACGCGATCGTATGGCTAAGCATGATATGAGCTTATCCGGGGTGCGGATCGATTCCGGTGATTTAGCTCCGCTCTCCCAGCAGGTGCGGCAACTTTTACCGACGGTCAACATCTTTGCCAGTGGCGATTTGGATGAATTTCGGATTGCGGAACTCAAGGCCGCTGGTGCTTGCATTGATGGCTATGGCATCGGTACGCAATTGGTGACCGGGGCTCCGGTGAATGGCGTATATAAACTGGTGGACATCGACGGCATTCCCGTGATGAAAGAATCCGCAGGCAAGCTGACCTATCCGGGGCGTAAACAAATTTTCCGTTCCTATCAGGATGGAATCATTCACCGCGATCGCCTGGGTTTAATCACGGAAGCGCCCCAAGCCGATGAAACTCAACTGCTACAACCCGTCATGCAGCAGGGTAAACGGCTGCAACCGATCAAATCACTGGCGGAAATTACTGCAACCACGGCTCGATCGATGGCGACGTTGCCCACAGCTGTGCGACAGATTAGCCAACCAACTCCCATCACGCCCCAGCTTTCAGAAAACTTACAGCAGTTACTGACCCAAACGCAAAACCGCCTCCATTCCATGCCCGCAGGAATGCATTAACCCATGAAAATTGCTCTCTTTGGTACCAGTGCTGATCCGCCGACCTTTGGCCACCTAGCGATTTTGCGTTGGCTGGTACCACGATTTGACCATGTGGCGGTGTGGGCTTCGGATAATCCATTTAAAGCCGATCAGGTGGCCCTCTCCCACCGAACTCGGATGATGCAACTGCTGGTGCAGGAATTGCACCTCCCAGCAACGAAAGTGCGGGTCTATCCGGAGTTGAGTTATCCCAGAACCCTTTTTACCCTAGCTAAGGCCAAGGAATACTGGCCAGAGGGCGAATTTACCTTGACGATCGGAGCGGATATTGTGCCGCAAATTCCCACCTGGTACCAAGCTCAGCAGCTTCTTTCCCAGGTGCATCTCGTGGTGATTCCTCGACCGGGGTATGCCTTGGAACCCGCAGCGATCGATCGGCTTAAGCAACTGGGAACAACGGTCGAAATTGCTGACCTGGCAACCCCAGATGTCTCATCTACGGCGTACCGCACGCAGCCGCAAGCCCACAGCGTGCCCCCTAGCATCCAATCCTATATCCAACAGGAGCAACTATACGAATGGCCGGACGAAACTCAAAAGCCCCGAATGATGCAGCAGCCAGCGAGCTATTAGCTAGTGAGCCATTAGCTAGTGAGCCATTAGCTAGTGAGCCATTAGCCAGTGAGCCATTAGCCAGTGAGCCATCAATAAATCCCAAATCAGCGGCACGATCGACGCAACGGGTCGGGCGATCGTCCGGTCGCTGGACTTCCCGCAAAGGGGAACCGCTGGCGGATTTTCGGGTGGGGGTCGATAACGTCATTTTTTCCGTAGATACGGATTTGCATCGGTTATTTGTGCTGTTAGTGATGCGACAAGATCAGCCCTTTGCGGGCCATTGGAGCTTGCCGGGAACGCTAGTGCGGGAAGGCGAATCGCTAGAAAGTGCCGCCTATCGCATTCTGGCGGAAAAAATTCGCGTCCAAAATCTCTATTTAGAACAACTCTATACCTTTGGGGGACCGCACCGTGACCCGCGCGAAGCTGAAGAAAGTTATGGTGTGCGGTATTTGTCCGTGAGCTATTTTGCCCTTGTGCGCTATGCCGAAGCGGAACTGATTGCCGATGGCGTCAGTGGTATTGCTTGGTATCCCGTAGATCAGTTGCCTTCCCTAGCGTTTGATCACCATCGTATTGTGGAATATGGGCACGGTCGCTTAAAAAATAAATTGGAATATAGTCCAGTGGCCTTTGATGTGTTACCCGAACTATTTACCTTAGGGGATCTCTACCAACTGTACACTACGGTGTTAGGTGAAAATTTTTCTGACTACTCCAATTTCCGATCGCGGTTGCTGAAGCTGGGATTTCTCTCGGATACGGGCATCAAAACCTCCCGAGGAGCCGGACGCCCCGCTAGTTTATACCGTTTCGATAGTGAAGCGTTTGCCCCCTTTAAAGATAAACCTCTGATTTTCATTTAACAAGAATCAGTATTTCGCAAGCATTAGTACTTAGCAAGCATCAGTATTTCACAAAAATCAGTCGATCCCAAAATGGGTTGAGATCCCCTACCCCCCTTAATAAAGGGGGAACTGGAAAAATACATTCAAATTTTCCTCACTTCCCGGAGCATTATGAAAATCGCGATCGCACAACTGAACCCCACCATCGGAGATCTAGCCGGAAATGCCCAAGCGATCGTCCAAGCGGCTCAGCAGGCAGCGAACCAAGGCGCACGGCTACTGCTGACCCCGGAACTTTCCCTCTGTGGCTATCCCCCACGGGATCTGTTACTCAACCCTAGCTTTATTGCTGAATTATCGGACACGTTGCAAACGATCGCCCAGCAACTGCCCAACGGATTGGCCGCGCTAGTCGGTACTGTGGAAACTAATGCCCAGGCCAGTCAGCAAGGCGGCAAACCGTTATTCAATTCCGTGGCCTTGATTGAAAACGGCCAGGTGAAACAAATTTTCCATAAGCGTTTATTGCCGACCTATGACGTGTTTGATGAGGATCGCTATTTTGAACCGGGGAATCAATCTAACCACTTTTATCTAGATGATGTTCACATTGGCCTAACCGTTTGCGAAGATCTGTGGAATGACGAAGAATTCTGGGGCAAGCGGAATTATGCAGATAACCCGATCGCGGATTTAGCGGAACTGCAAGTGGCATTTACGGTGAACCTGTCGGCCTCGCCCTACAGCATCGGCAAGCAACAGATTCGGGAACGGATGCTGCAACATACTGCGCAACGGTTTAATCAGCCGATCGTCTATGCCAATCAAGTGGGTGCAAATGATGACTTGATTTTTGATGGTGGCAGCTTTGCGGTCAATCGGGATGGTAGTTTGGTCAGCCGTGCCCAATGCTTTGCCCCCGATTTGCTGCTGATTGAATACGATGTAACTACGCAAACCCTAATCCCCCAAGTTCCTGCCAGTCCAACGGTATTACCGACCTCAGCGGATGCAGAAATCTGGTTGGCGTTGGTTCTGGGGGTGCGGGACTATGCCCGGAAATGTGGTTTTAGCAAGGCGGTTTTAGGCTTGAGCGGGGGGATTGATTCGGCGTTGGTGGCGGCGATCGCGGCGGCGGCCTTGGGGGCGGATAATGTCCTGGGAATTCTGATGCCGTCGCCTTATAGTTCCGATCACTCTATTACCGATGCGCTGGATCTGGCCCATAACTTAGGCATTAAAACCCAAACGATTCCGATCGGCGATGCAATGGCAGCCTTCGATCGATCCCTAGCGGAAATCTTTACGGGGACAGAATTTGGGGTGGCGGAGGAAAACATTCAATCTCGGATTCGTGGCACTTTGCTGATGGGTGTGGCGAATAAGTTTGGCTACCTGTTAATTTCTACGGGGAACAAGTCTGAAATGGCGGTGGGGTATTGTACGCTCTACGGTGATATGAATGGGGGCTTAGCCGCGATCGCGGATGTTCCAAAAACACGGGTGTATTCCCTATGCGAATGGTTAAATCAACAGGTAAAACAAGGCCAAATTCCGGCTAACTTACCCGCGACGATCGGCCCTGAAATTATTCCCACCCACATCCTGACGAAACCCCCTAGTGCAGAACTGAAGCCAGGACAGGTCGATCAGGATTCGCTACCGCCCTACGATGTGCTGGATGACATTCTGGCGAGGTTGGTGGAGAACCATGAATCCGCTGAACAAATTATCGCCGCTGGTTTCGATCGCGCAGTGGTTCAGAAAATTGCCCGCTTGGTTAAAATTGCCGAATTCAAACGCCGACAGGCCGCACCGGGACTCAAAATCACCGATCGGGCCTTTGGTACCGGTTGGCGCATGCCGATCGCTCAACGCTGGCTCCCTACTGGCCAAGTGGTGACCCCGACTTCATAGCGCTATCGATACTAGCCAGCACTTAACGACTCTCCATCATGGCCTTGAGATGCCGCAGACGAGCTTGGTTTAACCGAGGGATGCAGGATTGACTGCGCGGTAATTGGCGGAAAGACTGGGCTTCAAATTGGCAGTATTCCGCTTGATAGCGATCCCACATTCGCTGCACCTGATCCTGCTTGAGTTCCGCGATGAGGGACTGCATTGGGGCATCTTCCGAGGGTTCTGAAGCTGGGGCCAGCCCTTGGAGGTCAGCAATGCGATCGTTGGTCACGGTTGCTAAACAGCGGTGATAGAGCATCGGTGCCATGGAAGCCCCCGCAAAGGGTTCAATCACTGCGTCACAATGCATCTGACGATAGCGCTGCCAATGGCTTTCAGCGATCGCAAACCTCGATCGATGCGGTTGCGGGAGAAGGGACATCTCGTCCTGATACACCTGGGTTTTCAGAAAATCCGTGGTTTTTGACCAATAGGCAGCACAGCGATTCAAGGAAATTTGGCCATCATCCGGGCAATTGAGGGCTGGAATACCAACGCTTGCATGGTCGTCCGAGTGCGCGGGTTGGGCGCAAGTCGCCACACTCAAAACGAGGGTAATTCCTGAGATAAACCTGACAAAGGCACGATCGTCATTCACCATGGTTCTTACCAATCCTGACTCGCTCGAAACCAATACCACTGATCGATTACAACCTGGTAGGTATAGGAGTCTTGCCCAAACCGTTGACTTCCCTCAGGATTGGGCTGATAGACAAACCCATAGGCTGCTGTGAACATAAAGCCATGCCACCCGGTGAGAAAGTAAATGCCCCCACGGGGATCGCGATCGCAGTCTTCCACGCGATACAACCCAAACTGCTGTCGGACGTTCTGTCCGCAGACTTGCTTCACTTGAGCGGAATCGGCAATAAAGGCTTCAAAGGCTGAACGTGAGAGTGAAAAGGCTATTTTTTGCGGCAAATTGAGCCCAAGCAAAACGCAGGTACAGACCACTACGCTACCCGTCATGATGACAAACCATTTTTTCACCGATCGCCGCCGAGTCGGTTGGGGCAGTGGGTGAGACGATTGATTCCGCTGCCGCTTGCGCGACCCGATCGCCCACCCTAACAGGACTAGCGTGACGACCATAGGAATGTACCCATACTGTGTCAGGAAGACGTACGGGACTATGATGAGTATCCATGACGCATCGACTGACATCCCTGGAAAGCAACTGATCCACAGGAGTCCTAGACAAGTCAATTGGACAGTAATCAAGATAAGAATCACAATGAATGCCATGGTGTGATCTCTCTGTGGAATCAGTCTCACAAGCATCAGCCAAGGGTCTAAGCAAGTGGATTAATTACGGAAACTTGATGCAGCCATTTTTGATTTCAATCTTTGCATCATCTTTGACTTCGACTTTACCGCAAGCTGTTTCGATCGTAGCTACTTTGCCACTGCCCTGAATGGTTGCTGCACCTGTTGTACGAGCCTCAAAGGTGACTTCCTTCGACTGTCCATCCATTTGCACTTTCATGACGTGCTTCTGAGAGTCTGTATTGGAATACTTAATGTAAACGGCTGCCAGGGAGGGAGCTGCCAGGGCGATCGTGGGGACTGCCGACAGGGCGATCATCAGAAATGCTTTTTTCATCGTCTAACTCCAGAGGATTGATATCTGTGATATTTGCTACACAGGTTGGATACGCAGTATTCCTATCACTCGCTTGTAGAACCTATGCAGTTCTGATTAGGCTGTTGTCTAGAAATTTAATCTCAGTGTTTATCCGTATTTTAATTGTTTATTATGAACTCAGTGTTGAGATGGCAAATGAAATCCTGTTTGACCAATGATGATGCAGCCCTATGGTGAAGAAGCTCTACAGTGATATAGTGGTAGCCAAAATCGTTAGGATAAGCACATTTGTGCTTACAAATCGTTCGCTCCCCCTAAATCTCCCTTAATAAAAGGGACTTTGAAAGAATTTGGCCGAATGCCCCCCTTTTTAAGGGGGCCAAGGGTCGATCGGAGGCTAAGGCAGATCTCGCCGATCTCGTTCCATCAGGCTCACATGTTTCCAGGTCGAACCCGGCACCGGAACGGGTCTGCTCCAGAGAACACGATCGGAGAAACGCAAAGCATGCAACTGATCGATTGCTGCCTGCACTTCCTTGCGAGTGCCCAATAGATAAAATTGCAACGGCTGCCGATCGTCCTCGATCACACGATCGAGATCATCAAAACCAATAAACATGGGATTTCTCCTACTTGCAGAGATGGGAAGAAACCCCAAAAATTAAAGCCACCCTTACACAAGACAAAGTAGGGTGGCCCGATCGAATGTTACAATCCGTGTCAGACCTCCTAGCTGGCTCCATCAGCTTGGGGGTTTAGCTGCCCTCTGTTGTTACCAGCAACGTTGGGTAGCGCCTTAATTTTCGGGAGACAAGCTGATTCAATCGGGGTTTGAGACACGGTTGTACTCAGCTATGAAAACTAAGCCTACGGATAAACCAAGCTCCTGTCAAGTACTGAGATAATTCGCAACAGTGTGGTATTTGGCAACAGTGGTATTTGGCAACATCGATCGGGCCTCCATCCCCTGCGATCGATCCTCGCTAGACATTAAACCCGGTTACGGCCCCTGCACCGACTCCGCTTCCCCCATCAACATAAAAGCCGCCCAATCCCGAGGATCGGGATACTTCTCCTTAGTTTGCAGCATCGCTTGCCGCAGAGCCTGCGCCTTGTCCGTCGTCTGAGCCAAATTGCGATAAAACGCCGTCATCAGATAGGCCGTTGCAGTATCCGGCACCTGCCACAAAGACACCACCACACTCGGCACCCCCGCCGCAAACAGCGATCGCGACAGCCCAATCACCCCATCCCCCGTAATTTGTCCCCGCCCCGTATCGCAAGCACTCAAAACCACCAACTCCGCCGACAGCTTCAGATCCATAATTTCCCGCGCCGTCAAAAATCCGTCATCCTGCCCCTCCGGAGCCAACGCGATCGCCCCCGGCATGCCCACCCCATCAATATCATCCAACAAACCATGGGTCGCAAGGTGCACCGTTTTTACCTGGGAAATCCGTTGCAGCACAGCCGCTTTCGTCGCAGCAGCCCCCAGTAACGGCTTCGTATTCAGCAAATCTGCGATCGCCTTCGCTTCCTGCTCCGTCCCCGGTAAACTTTCCAGAATTTCCGGTTCCGCACCGTCCCTGGCCGGAAGCTGCGGCATCGTCGGATTGCCCACCACCAGCGCCGCTGCATTCCGCTGGGGAATGGGAGCATTCGCCAGCGATTTTTCCCGTTTCTGCGCCTGACCAATCAACTCCAACACTTGAATCGACGGAGCCGTTACCAACGTATGTTTTTCAATTAAATAGCGACCCTGAGCATCCTGCAACACCGCAAAAGGAACTAAAAAGAGAGCACCTTGGGGAACAAAAATCACCCGATCGCTCGACCGTTTTGGCAACAGATCCGCGATCGGATCAATCAACAGTTGATGCAATGTGTTTAACGGCGCTGGCGCATCCGGATCAGTTGTCCGAGAATCCGCCACCCGCACCACGCTCACTTTACCCCGCACGCCCACCTGTTCCCGACTCAGGCTCACTAATTGAGGCAAGGATTTCTGCAACATTTCACCGATCGCCACCCGCCGCAGCGTGATCTGACCCGTCGGCTGAATCACCCAAATCAACAATTCCGCACCTGTTCCTTGACCTTGGGTCGTGATATCGTACCCCCCGTCAAGAATCGAATACTCCACGATCGTGGCCTTTTGTTGGCGGGCAATCTGACGAATGGTTTGCAGGTTAATGGGAGGTTCCACCAATACCGGATTAGGCGCAGACTCTAAACGCCGCGCCACCAAATCTGCAAAGGCCCGAGCACGGCTCCACTCCGCCACTTCCAACGCCGCTTCCGGTTGCTTCCGCGCCACCAAAACCCGTTGCAAATAGCGATAACTATCGGCAGTAATTTCCATATCCCCGATCGCCACCTTGAGCTGATCCCGTTGCCCCAACTGTTGTCGTTGCGTCTCGCGTACCGTAATGGCTGAGCGTAAAAACTGTTCTGCCTCCGCTAATTTCCTCGATTCAAAATGAACAAACCCTAAATTGAATAACACATAACCTTCTAAATCCCGATCGCCCGTTTTTTTAGCAATCCCTAAGCTTTGTTGATAGTAATCCAGGGCTTTCACGATTTGCCGTTGGTTACGGTACACACTGCCCAAGTTCGCCAGGACTCGTCCCTGCCGAGGCAGATCGCCCAATTCCTGCATAATGGCTGCACTTTGTTCAAAGGCCGCGATCGCGTCTTTCAACCGGTTGGCATTGCGATAGGCCCCACCCAAATTGGCAAGCATACTGGCCTCACCTGCCCGATCGCCCAACTTACGAATTAACGCTAGACTCCGCTGTTGATAGTCAATGCCCCGTTGCCATTCTTTACGAGCCGAGTGAATCAGTCCCAACCCGCTTAAAACCGCAGATTCTCCCCGCTCATCTTTGATCTGTTGAGCCAGGGGCAACGCCCTTTGATAGGTCGCGATCGCCCGATCGTAATCCCCGATCGTGTAATACACGAGGCCGAGGCTACTCAACGCCTGCACGGTTTGCAAGCGAGCTTGGGGAAATTGGGCTTGCCGTGCTTCGGCCTGCTGCAAGCTTTGTTGGTGATATTCGATCGCCTTGGCGTAGTTGCCCTGGGTCGTATAGGAACTCCCCAAACCATTCAACGCGCTAAATTCACTCTCACGATCGCCCCACTTTTTCGCTTGGGTCAAAATCTCCTGATAGGTCGCGATCGCCGTATCCAACTTGCCTTGCAGGGTATACGTGCCACTCATATGAAACAGAAAATGTACCCGCTTGCTCCAATCCTGCTGGGGCGGGATAAGCCGTAACCCCTCTTGATAAGCCGCGATCGCCCGATCGAAATTCCCTTGAAGAGTTTGCCCCTGCCCCCAATAAAACAAAGCCATAGATAACCCTGGGGCATTTTGAAGCTGGCGATAGAGCGCCACACTCTCGCCCAAAGCCTGCATGGACTGCGACGGTTGCCCCAACGATCGATAGAGAATCCCCAAACTCGTGAGAATGCGGCCCTCCATCTCCCGATCTCCGCCCCGCTGCCGAGCCTGCTCCAATGCGCCTTGGCAGAAATTCAACGCCGCTTCTAGTTGCTTCGCTTGCCACTGCTGCTGACAGTGATCCCAATCCGTCAAACTGGTCGCCTGGGAGCGAGACGGGGACTGTCCCGCCCCTGGATTGCCACTCTCAGATTTCCCGGAGACCGGTGTCCCCGAAGTTGGGCTGGGGGACTGCGCTAGGACGATCGACGGCTCAATCTCCGATCGAGTAGCCGATCGGGACATCGAGACGGGATTAATAGGAGAAACCGGGGATGGCGCGATCGACGGATACCCTAGCAAGGCCAAGAGAGAAAGAACCATGGTTGTATCTAGCCATTCAGTGGAAGACGGGGATAGTTCCAGCATTCCCCCAAAGCCTAAAGAATCCGTAATCCTTCTTATATCCCTGATTCTTCCTCAGAGCCGCTACTTTTTGATCTCCGTGCTCCACCATTGCACAAACATGCTGTTTTATGTAGATAAGGTAAAGCGAAGATGCTTCATTCAGTAGGGCTATCTAAATAGAATGACGCATTGACAGCCAAGCCAGGGCAATTCCTCAGTGGTTTTTCAGATGTCCTAGGGATCATCAGGATCCTGCGGCGAAAGCGTTGACGTTTAAGTTTCCGTAAATATCACAATCCTAGAGAAGGGAGCTTGAAATGAACTTCATACAATCTGAATAGCAATCTGACTGAATAGCAATCTGAATAGCAGTCTGAATAGAAAAGTAATTCTATGGGTTCAGAATCTGAGGTGCTCGCAAGGGAGCCTTCTCGCAGAAACCTCTCAGCAGAAGCTTTCTAGCAAATGTGCAAAGGCTACCTCAAATGGGTAATCTGTATGCAAGCTGCCCAAAATATTGGGTAGTGACTTTGCCTTTTGATTTGTACTCATGTAATCCCAAAATTGCTTGACGTTATTGATTCACGTTATGAGTTGACGTTGCTTAATCGATCAAAAAATTCACGTTCCTTTTTTAGATGGAATGAGGCTCTTTTAATCGATCGTCCCTTAGGCAACGTCTCTGTAGTTAGAGTTCCTATGGTTGATCAGGCCAAAGATCTGCGAGAGCCACATCATGTTAAGTAATACATTGAGTCAAACAAGAATGGAAGCGACAATTGATGTTTTAAAAGATCAAGTTTTCTACCTCCAAGATGAACTTCAGGCCAAGGAGACGCTCCTGAATCTTTGCCTAGATAGTTTGTCCGAGGCAGTTCAATTTGTGTCTCTCCAGGACGGTCAAATTCTCTATGTCAATCGGACTTGGCAAGAACAAATAGGCTATAGCTTACTGGAAGCGCAGCAACTTTTTTGGCATGATCTGATGGTTCCCAATGCAGACTCGGAAAACCGCGATCGCACTTTAGATCTCTTCTGCCAGAAATTCGGACATCTGGAAGAATCCACAGAAATTTGGCTACAAACTAAGTATCAGATCCCGATTAAAATGCGGGCAGAAATGCACCACTACAGCCTGAATCACAGTACTGGCCAACCCCCCATTTTGCTGTTGAAGCTCAGGCCAGTAGAGGCCATGGCTCCTCAACCTGAACCCCGATCGACGCAACTCACTAACCCATCCATTTTCGCTCAGTTTGCCCATCCAGGGAGTGCCGAGAGCCCATGTACAACTCAAGTGTGCTACTCCGATCCAGGCTTCAGCGAACTGTGTACTCGCTTTGTCACCCGAGCTTCCCACGAACTTCGCACTCCCCTAGCGGTGATTGCTTCTTCAGCCAGTATTCTCAGCAATTTTGGCGATCAAATTGATGCCAGCAAGCGGAACCATCACTTGCAATGCATTCAAACCTATGTACAACATACAACCCAGATTTTAGATGAAATCCTATTGCTGTATAAGGTTGATACAGGATACTTGGAATTTCAGCCCATCACCTGTGACTGCCTGGAGCTGATTGAGGAGATGGTTGGAGAACTCAGAATTCAATCTCCTGATCGCTTGATCAAAGTCTCAGCGGTGATGCACTCGCCCCAAGGATCTGAGTCTCGGGCCGTTGACGCCCTTGAGCCCCGATCGCCTGATTGTAATGCTGTGATCGATCGCACCCTCTTCCGTCAGATTGTTACCAATCTTCTATCCAACGCCAGTAAATATTCCCACCCAGAAAGTTTAATCAAAATTGCAGTGACCCTAGGGGAAACCAACCTTCGCATTGCCATTGAAGATCAAGGGATGGGAATTGCACCCGAAGATCTACCTCAGATCTGTCAGTTGTTTCATCGGGGAGACAATGTGGGTACTATTCCAGGAACAGGACTGGGATTATGTATTGTCGAAAAATGTGTTGCTTTGCATGGTGGACAGTTGGAAGTTGAAAGTCGGCTCAATCAAGGCAGCATTTTTACGGTCACTCTACCGCGTTTAAATCAATCCTGAGTCGAGCAACCCGGCATGATGGTTTCCTTTTGACGAACGCACACCGTTTGATGAACGCACACATTGATCAAGGCACGTATTTTTACAGATCAATTTGCTGTAAAAAATAATTCACAAAGGATGGCTAGATAGTTTTGGCGATGTTGAAAGCAACAATTGCTAGCCATCATGAAATGGGAGGTCATCCATGGTGGGAAAAATTCTAGTCATTGAAGATGAAGGGGCCATTCGGGCCAATATTGAAGAAATTTTGATGCTGTCTAACTATGATCCGATCGTGGCTCCCGATGGGCTACGGGGACTTCAGTTAGCGGAACAAACGCAACCGGATTTGATCCTGTGTGATGTCATGATGCCCGAACTCGATGGGCATGGGGTCTTGCAATCCCTGCGGCAGAAAGATGCGACGGCTGGCATTCCCTTTATTTTCCTGACAGCCAAAGCCGATCGTCGAGATTTGCGTCAAGGTATGGAAGCTGGGGCAGATGACTATCTGACTAAGCCCTTTACAGCGGACGAATTACTCCGAGCCGTTTCCACCCAACTGACCAAGCAAGCCATTTCCGAAGACCAAACCCAATCCCGCATTGGTCAATTTCGGGATGCTATCAAGCATGCCCTGCCCCACGAACTGAATACGCCGCTGAATGGGATTCTCTGCTCCACCGATCTGCTACTGAACGATCGAGATGAGTTAGAGGACTCTGAAATTGTCGAATTGCTAGAGTTTATTCGCACTTCCGCAAAACGGCTCCATCACTTGACCCAAAATGCACTTCTCTACCTGGATCTAGAGCTGCAAAGCCGCACCGGAACCCTGCCCATCAGGAATTCCTCGGAAGTTTGTCGGGTCGATGAAATTGTTCAATACAGCGCCCAAGAGGTGGCTCGTCGTTGGAATCGTACTCCAGATCTTCACATTGCTCTGCAAAAATGTGAGATTGGTATCTCAGTCCAATACATGGAAAAGATTGCCATTGAATTGATCGACAATGCATTTAAGTTTTCAGAGCAGAGTCAGCCTGTGCAGGTGATCGGCCATGTCAAAAACGATCGATATTACCTGGAAGTCATTGATCAGGGACGAGGGATGAATACTCAGCAGGTCAAAGCTTTGGGAGCCTATGTGCAATTTGAGCGCTCAACCTATGAACAACAGGGCATTGGGTTGGGGCTAATCATTGCCAAGCGTTTAATTGAATGGTTTGGCGGTCAGCTCATCCTCATTAGTCAATTGGGCCTGGGAACCCATCTTACTGTGCATCTTCCGCTCTCGGGGGCAGTCCCCACGATCGCGTCGTAACACGATCTACAATCCTCTAGGAGTATCTCTGCGAGACCCCCCTTTGTCTCAAAGGCAACTGATCGTGGGATGTAAATTGATAACAATGAGGAATTGTTTGAAATGATGGTGAATGCTGGAATGAATAAGACTGGCTCCTTTGTGTTGATTTACTCGCCGAACCATCGCTAATCTTTATGCCTTTTGATCCGCCCACGTCGATCCTCCTAATTGAGGCAGCTAACCCGTTGAGAGACCGGTATCTCGACTGGCTGAGTCACGATCGGCGGCATCGGTTTCAAGTCACGACGGCGCTAACCCTAGAAACAGGACTGACTGTTTGCCAAGAGCAACGTCCCCAGCTAGTCATGATCGGCTTAGGTGAGGCTTGGAACCCCACCACACTTCTCTCTGCGCAAAACACCTTGCAAACCTTGGGTATCCCTTGCCTCTGGATCGGCCCCGATCATTGCAATCCCACCCAACTGGGTTTGAATGAATCGTCAGAATGCAGTTATCTCTCCGATGGGATCCTCCAGCCAGAACTGTTGTCCTTAACGCTTCACTGTTTGTTGACCCTGGCTCAAGCTAGAACCGCCCCCTCGCTACCCGCCCCTCGGGTTGATGGCACCCTTCCCCCAGTTTCCCAGACATTTTCTGAGCCAGTTGGGCCCTTATCCCAGCAGCGCTATGCCCAACTGGCTCAGACCTCCCCAGTCGGCGTTTTTTGGCTGAGTTCAACGGGCACCTATGAAGCAGCCAACGATCGCTACTGTCAAATGACGGGATGGGCGTTGTCTGAGATGCTCAATACAGATTGGCCCTCAACCGTGTATGAAGCGGATCGGGGACAGATCACAACCTTGTGGCAATATGCAGTCAAGACCCGCAGTGAATTTGTTGCTGAATATCGATTTCAGCATCCCAATGGTTTGCTGCGCTGGGTCTATGGGCAGATTCTCCCGTTGGATCAGCCCGATGGGCAGACAGGCTACGTGGGTACCATCACAGATATTACCGATCGTAAACAAGCCGAAGCCGGGATTGCGATCAACGAACCTGCATTCCTTAGCCGTCCCGATCATTCCAACAGAATTTTCCTAGCCCATACGATCGGGGGCCAGATTACCTATTGTTCCCCTCAGTTCTATACCCTGATTGGAGTCAAGCCAGGGAATTTGAACGATCGCTCCCTGAATCAGTTTATCCATCCAGAGGATTGGCAGGACTATAGACAGTTGCAGCAGTCTGAACTGTTGATGATGGCCTGGGAACCGATCGGGATTGAATTACGGTGTGGGCAAGCCAGTGGCAACTGGCGTCGATTAAGTGCCCAAGTTTCGCCCATTCGCAACAGGTCTGGCGAGATTTTGGGGTTTCAGATTGTTGCTCACCCCCTGAGTCAATCCCAGAGTATTCCCGACGAACGAAACCAATTTGAAGTGGCCCTCCGGAATTTAGTGGAAGGTACGGCTTCTGCAACGGGCGATCGCTTTTTGCGAATTCTCGTTCATCAAATCACCCAAGTCCTAGGTGTTCGTCAGGCTGCGATCGGTACCCTTGAAGGAGACTGGGTTTCCACTTTGGTGGTATGGTCTGATCACCAAATTTCTCCTAACCTTCGCTATCCCGTTGCTGGAACGCCCTGTGAGCAAGTTTTTCGCCACGGCGTTTACCACTGTGCGGAGAATGTACGATCGCTCTTTCCCCACGACAAGAATTTGACCGCCCTAGAAGCAGACAGCTATTTAGGCGTAGCCATGCAGGATGGGGAAGGAACCACCTTTGGGCATTTATTTATTCTCGACAATTCACCCATGCCCGATCGGGAGCATTTTGAAAGAATTTTGAAAATTCTGGCCGCTCGGGCTGCCTCTGAACTGGAACGCCAACGGGTGACTTCTGCGCTCCATGAACTGAATGCCAAATTGGAACAGCGGGTGCAGCAACGAACCCATGAATTGACGCTGACCAATGAAAAGTTAATTGCGGAAATTCAACAGCATCAACGCACAGAAGCGCAACTCAATCTGCAAATTGAGCGATTAAATTGGCTCTACCACCTAGTCCTAGATCTCAATCAGGCGGAAACGTTAGAAGAGATTTATACGATCGCGCTCCAGGGCATTTGTCAAACGTTGCAGGTCTTTTCTGCCGCAATTTTAATTCCCGACGATCGGGGAATTCCCCGCTATCAAGCATCGGTGGGACTCAGCCAAAACTATCAAACCGCCGTAGAAAGTCATTTTGAAACTTCACAAACCGGGTTGAATGATCAGGTCGTAATACTGTCTGATTTTAGTGATGCGGCTGGTATTCCCTTTTTAACGCATTTACGCGCTGTAGAAGCGATTCAGGCTGCGGCTTCCTTTCCACTGTGCTATCAAAATCAGAACCTGGGGAAAGTGATTGTCTACTATGATTCCCCCCATGTGTTTTCTGAAGAGGAAATCAAACTGGCAAAAACGGTTACGACATATATTGCTATTGCTATGACCCGTAAGCAGGGTGAAAATGCATTACAAGCCTCCAAGGAGCAACTCCAAGCCGTTCTCAACGCTGTCCCTGAAACAATTTCCTGGGTGGATGCGAATCAAACCTATTTAGGGGTTAACCGCAAAGTTGCTGAACAGTTCCAACTCCAACCGGAGGACTTTATAGGATGTCCCGTCGGGTTTAGGCAGGAAGAAAGCCAATTTGTGGAATTTGTCAAAGACTTCTTCGCCTCCAATCAGCAATCTGCGAGTCGAGAAATTACCTACGCAGTCGATTCAGAATCCTTTACCTATTTAACGATCGCGCAAAAATACAATCGAGAACAAAATGCAGTCTTTATCCAGATCGACATTAGTGAGCGTAAACGAGCTGAGGATAAGCTGCAAATCATTAATGATTGTCTCGCGGATGCCAACTTGGAATTAGCCCGAGTGACTCGCCTCAAGGACGAATTTTTGGCCAATATGAGCCATGAATTGCGAACGCCCCTCAATGCCATTCTTGGGCTGTCGGAAGGGTTGTTAGATCAGGTCTATGGGGATCTCAATGCGAAACAGTTAAAGTCGATCGGGACGATCGAACGAAGTGGTCGGCATCTGCTCGAACTGATTAATGACATTCTAGATCTCGCAAAAATTGAGTCTGGCAAACTTGAATTACATATGGCAATGGTGGATATTCGCCATTTGTGTGAGTCTAGTTTGAGTTTTATTCGGCAACTTGCCACTAAGAAATCTCTGCAAATTCATTTACAAGTTCCCGAGGAGGGAATCTATATTCAAGTAGATGATCTCCGTATGCGGCAATCTCTGATCAATCTGTTGAGTAATGCGGTGAAATTTACGCCGGAACAAGGTCAGATCTCATTGATCGTAGAACTGGATGAAACGAATCAAAAAATCTATTTCCATGTCATCGATAACGGAATTGGAATTGCGGAAGAAAATCTCAGCAAGCTCTTTCAATCCTTTGTCCAAATTGATAGTAGCCTTAACCGTCAATATGAAGGTACTGGGTTAGGATTGGCATTGGTCAAACGGATTGTGCAGTTACATAATGGAACGATCGATGTTCAAAGTGAAGTTGGCCAAGGGAGTCAATTCACGATTACGCTCCCCTGGCAACTCAAAAACAAGCCCTGGCTCAAGCCCCAATCCCCTGCGACGATCGAATTACCTGCTGCTGCCAAGTTGGACGAACCCTTCAAATCGAGTACATTGGCACCGTTGATTTTGCTAGCGGAAGATAATGAAGCCAATCGGGAAATGCTATCGGATTATTTAATTGAACAAGGCTATCGCTTAAAGATGGCCAAGGATGGTGAAGAAGCGATTCACATGAGTCAAACCCTAAAACCGCAACTGATTATTATGGATATTCAAATGCCGGGAACGGATGGCTTGATGGCAATCCAACGTATTCGGTCCCATCAAGAAACTCAAACCATTCCGATCATTGCACTGACCGCGCTTGTTATGCAGGGCGATCGGGAGCGATGTTTAGCCACTGGAGCCAACCAATATATGACAAAACCTGTTTCTTTAAAACAGTTGGCTCTTACCATTCACGAGTTGCTGAAACGCCCGCCATTAACTTGTGCAATTAGCGCTCCCTAGAACTTTAGAACTCTACAGAAACAGTACGGTAACCCTTATATGAAAGCGACCTCCCCCTATCTATTAGTGATTGACGATGAGCCCGACAACTTCGATGTTGTTGAAATCCTTTTGTTTAAAGAGGGCTATCATCTGGAATACGTGAATAGTGGCCCCGCCGCCCTAGCTTTCCTAGAAAATCACATTCCCGATGTGATTCTTCTCGATGTCATGATGCCAGAAATGGATGGATTGGAAGTGTGTCGTCGGCTTAAAGCGAGTCCACAATGGCAGCATATTCCCGTGATTATGGTGACTGCACTGAACTCTAAGCAAGATCTCGCCAGTTGCTTAGAAGCGGGAGCAGATGATTTTGTTGGAAAGCCTGTTAATGGAATTGAACTGCGGGCTAGGGTGCGATCGATGTTACGGATTAAACAACAATATGATGAATTACAACATCTATTGGCTTTAAAAGAAGATTCCTTGCAACTGCGGGAAGACATGTCCAACATGGTCGTGCATGATTTGCGTAATCCTCTCTCAACGATCGTCTTGGCATGCGACATTTTAGAAATGGCAGGCGTTCAAGATAAACAGGCGAAAAAGGTTGAACAGATTCGTGGCGCAACCCGTCAATTGGAATGTCTCGTGGATAGTTTGTTATTAATGGCCAAACTAGAATCGGGGCGGCTAGTTCTCAATCCTAGCAACTTAGATTTAGAAAGTCTCTGCCATCAAGTTGCCTCAGAATTTGAGGAAATTGCCACCCAGAAGGGAGTTAAGGTGATCATCAATCATCCACCCCATAAACAAACCGTTTGTCTTGATCCACTCCTTATTCAACGGGTGTTAGATAATTTAGTTTCAAATGCGATCAAGTTTTCTCCCTATGACAGCCAAGTCACGATCGAAGTAAGTTATCCTGAGGATTTTCAAATGAAGATTCATGTCAAAGACACAGGACGCGGGGTCAGTGAAGAACTCAAAGAACGCCTATTCCAGAAATATGAGGTGGGTGAGGGGTTCCAAGGCGTCAAGCAAACAGGCTTGGGATTAGCATTTTGTAAAATGGCGATCGAAGCCCATGGAGGACAAATTTCCCTAGAGGCGAACGAACCTAAAGGCTCCATCTTTACGGTTGCTATTTAGACGTTTGCTATTGAGGATGACCGCTGAGCAGTGTCGTTGAGTAAGGATGAAATTAGGATGAAGTAATTTCTCTAGTTTATAAAGGGTTCATCTAGTTTTCCACTTTTGCCAGTCACACTAGCAGCATAGGATTCAAGTCATGCCAATGCTGTTACAAAAGAACTTCTATCAAGCAGGTTTAGTCGCAATTGTTGCAATCTCTACAATCGTTACAGGGGGAGTTGTGCTTGCGTTAAAGGTGCCCAGTGAAGCGAGTGACTTACAAGGTTGTGCTAGTAGTCAAGTGTTTCGTGTCAGTGATCAACAGTGTTACTCACTTCAAGGCGAGTAATTTCTATTAATAAAATGTAGAGATTTACGAGTTTCTGAAACGAGTGATGGTGCCCATAATGTAGTTGCAATTCGTGTTGATAAATAGTATGAGAATTCTAATTATCGAAGATAATCAAGATCTGGCTACCCAGTTTGTGGATGCCCTATCTGAACAGCACTATCTTATCGATACAGCCCAGGATGGCTTGATAGGGTGGGAAATGCTGCAAGCTGTGGAATATGACTTGATTATCCTCGATGTCATGCTACCTCGACTGGATGGAATTACATTGTGTCGTCAATTGCGTGAAGAGGGTCGGCTAGTTCCTGTGCTCATGTTAACGGCACGAGGCACGAGCCATGATCAGATTATTGGTTTGGACTCTGGTGCGGATGATTACTTAGTCAAACCTGTACGACTTGCAGAATTAAATGCCCGCGTTCGTGCGCTACTACGTCGTGGACAGCAACTCCCCATGTCGTCTGTCTTAGAAATCGGCAAGTTACGTCTTGACCCCTGTGCCTGTGAGGTTTCCTACGATGGTAAACCGTTGGCCATGCGTCCTAAAGAATTAGCGCTACTAGAATTATTTCTCCGTCATCCTCAGCGGTTATTTAGTCGAGGTGCGATTATTAATCAACTCTGGTCGTTTGAGCATGAGCTACCAGAAGAAAATACTGTGAAGTCCCACATTAAGGGATTGCGCCAAAAGCTGAAAACCGTGGGGATGGAAGATCTGATCGAAACGGTTTATGGTTTGGGATATCGGTTAAACACAGCCTTTGCCGCGATCGCACCTCAACAGTCTTCTTCTCCGTTAGATCCAGGAACGCCTGTTGCAGAATCTGAAGTGATTCCTGACGTGATTCCTGAAGTATTCAGTTTGCTGATTGTAGAAGAACAACGAACGATCGCAGAACAAATTGCGCATCGAGTAGAATTGCAAGGCTGGAAACCTTATATTACAGCTAACCCAACCGAAGCTAAACCTGTTTTGGACTGGTTAGCACCCAAAGCAGTTGTCATTAGCACCAATTTCTTAAATTCGGGTGAGGAAACGCTGCCCTTTGTCTTTCATTTGTTAGAGCATCACCAAAACCTAGCCATTTTCATCTACAACAATCAAACAATTCTCGATCGTTGGCAGTTAATGGCCTGTACACCTATTTTGGCGGAAGGAGAATGCCTAACAGCCCTAACCCAGGGATTGATAGCTCAATCCTAAGTAAGAATTTGTCTGTGCAAACATTTGTCTGGACAAACATTTGTCTGGGCAAACATTTGTCTGGGCAAACATTGATCTAGACAGGAATGATGGGGGCAAGAGGTACAGTCTAGTTTGACCAGCCATTCCAAAATCCATCGCCTTATCAGTGCCAAGTATCGATTTAGGAAGGGGGGGTAAACGCACCTCATGTCTAATGTAAAAACCCCTCTGACGTTCAACTGACGCAAGCTGAGACCATGAATTCTCGGAGGCTTTTCCCTACTTTACTTGCGTCGAATCTACGTCCACAGTTGTTTGCCGATCGTCCCCAACAGCTTCCGATTTATCCAATCTTCGATCGCGAAACTCCTGAAGCGCTGCTGTCAATTCAGTCACCAATAACGTAATCAACAATCCATCATCAATCCAACCCACGATCGGAAATAGATCTGTCCATAAATTGGGTGGACTCACTAGATACACGATCGAGGCCAGCACAATCAACCAGCGGTATTTAGAATTACGAACCAGTTGGCGGTAAACATCGGCTAATACTTGGGTAGGAAGTTTCATAATTGAGGGGACGAGTAAAGGTTAGCGTACTTTGAACCGGCATACTTAAACGGAACAAATTGCAAATGAGTGCGTTATAGCCAGCATGAACTCTAATTTCATAAAACTAATT
>MUGG01000092.1 GCA_002148405.1 Alkalinema sp. CACIAM 70d
GTAATTTGCTGCTGCCCCTCGCAGGTATCGACCTTGAGCAATCTACTAGTAATCTACTTTTTCAATGAATCCACGAATTCCGTTTAAATCAATATAGCGATCGGTGGCATTGCGAAGTTCACGGGCAATCATACCTTCGGTGGAAACCACTGTAATGTGGGTGTTCTTACAACGTAGGAGTTCGATCGCTCGCTCAAAATCGCCATCACCGCTGAATAAAACAACGCGATCGTACAGTTCAACGGTATTGAACATATCGACGACAATTTCAATATCAAGGTTTGCCTTTTGGGAGTAGCGCCCCGAGGAGTCATCGTAGTACTCCTTCAGAATCTTTGTACGAACGGTGTAACCCAGACTAATCAAGGCATCCCGAAACCCCCGTTGATCTTGTGGATCCTTGAGTCCAGTGTACCAAAAGGCGTTGACTAACTCGATGCCCTTCTCGCTTGCAAAATACTCCAAAACCCGTTTAGGGTCAAAGAACCAGCCATTTTTCTGCTGTGCATAGAACATATTGTTGCCGTCCACAAAAATGGACAGCCGACTGAGTGGATAAGGCATAGGGACTTACAAACCTAGAATTTTTGTATGCAAAACAAGCGATCGCTGATCACAAATAAGCACAGGCTGTTCAACATAAACGCTCACTGAGTGGGGGCAAAGGTAATGATTGGCAAGTGTCCAAGCATACTCAGTCGAGCAAATAGTTAGGATAAAAGTTCTCCAAATGGAGCCAGCTTTCTTTCCTTAGAGAACTTAGGGAATTAATTTAACTAGTCTCTCAGCTTACCTGGTATAGATAGTTCAGTTGATTCTGTCCTAGGACAGAATTTCTACAAGAACTTTGAATAGAGCATATTCGGTGTATTCAATTACTGACATCACGAAGAACACGGAGTCTCACCCGTTGCCTCGATCGTGTCAGTGTATCTATCTACGTTAACTTACGACTGCAAAAGTTTGCTAGCCATGGCAACAGAGCTTGCCCATTTGGCCGATGCATTGTCAATGATAATGAGTTGATTGTTGCAGATTGTCAAATAACGTTTTACCAAATGAGTTAAGCAGATGGCTAATGTTCTCGGCGTTTCAACGAGTCTTGTTTCATGGCAACCCATCTCAGTCGATCGGGATACCTAGACAAGATCGGAATACCTAGACAAATTGTATTAAGAACCTCCGACTCTAAAATTCTCGATTATGCTTAATCCTATAGCGTCTTACCCCCATATAGAGAAATTTAGCCTGCTAGATAGAAGCGGTAGCCCCACCCTAGGGTGCTAGAACTGTAAAGGGTGTTGCCTCAAATTTCCTAATGCAGTCCCAATGCACTTCAATGCACTCCAATGCACAGGTTCAGTGTCTGGTTTGTCGAGTGCTTTATGTCAGAGGGTGCTTCGAACTAAAAGACCTAAATTTTGAGTCATGGTTAAGGTGAAGTATGCCACGAGGATCTTCCCATCCTGCGACTGAAACGTTGCCGCTGCCGCCTAAGTCACGGCTCAGTCGCTTTCAAAAGCGCTTTCGTTGGCCCAAACCTAGGTTTGAACAGATCGTTCACGCAGTGGCAGGGGTGGGGGCAATCGTGATGGCGATCGCCACAGCAACGAATCCCCCTTCGGTACAGTTGGCAGAACGAAACACTCAAAGTACTTTCCAACAATTGCGGGGCCAGAAGCTAGTCCCTAGCAATATTGTGATTTTGACCGTGGATGAACAAACGGTCTCTCTCCTCGGGGGATGGCCCTTGCGACGGGAGATCTATGCCCGTACGATCGACAAAATTATGCAGGCGGGCGCTAAGGCGGTAGCCGTCGATGTAATTTGGGATTTGCCCAGTAGCTATGGCTCGGTATCGGCTAAACCTGAGGATTGTCTTGATCCAGCAACTTACCCCGCTTCAGCGGATGATCAGGCGCTTCAGCGAGTACTACAACGCTACGATGGGCGCATCGCCTTAGCGACCCATTTTTTGCCTAAAACCGACGCTTGGAATCAGTACCAACTGTCCCTACCCTTGTGCATTTTTCAAACCCCTAATGCCGCCTTTGGAATTGTCAACATTCTGCTAGAACCGGAAGAAACTGATCCAAGCCAACAACGGGTTTATCGGTTAGGGAATGCCTTTTTGGATGCCAAGATTAGACCTGATTTTGATCAGAATGAAAATTTACGGGTGACGGGGGCAGTCTCTTTTCCGCAAGCGGCTTTGAAGG
Organism: Alkalinema sp. CACIAM 70d; assembly: GCA_002148405.1. Taxonomy (GTDB): domain Bacteria; phylum Cyanobacteriota; class Cyanobacteriia; order Leptolyngbyales; family Leptolyngbyaceae; genus Alkalinema. The sequence continues at coordinate 2,220 of MUGG01000092.1, forward strand.
TCGCGGGATTTCCCCAGAAGCCCCATGCCGGGGATACCGTTCTGTTTTATGGCCCCCCAGGTGTCCCCTTTCAAGACCAAACCATTCCTTTCGCCTATGTCCTATCACCTGAAAATTGGAGCGATCGCCTAAGAAACGGCCAGTTTTTTAAAGACAAGCTGGTCTTGATTGGGTCAGCCCTAGAAAATCCGCCGGATTTTGTCCAGACCGCAGTCGGACGCATGAAGGGCGTGGAATATCAGGCGACGTCGATCGCCAATCTCATGCAAGGGGACACGCTGAAAGAGGCACTCCCCCAGCCCTGGAGCAAAGGGGCTCTAACCTTGGGGCTGATTCTGGGAGTCATTCTTCTCCAAAGTCGGACTCAACGGGCGATTGTGCAGTTTGCCTGGGGCGGCGTGAGTATCCTGACTTGGTTGTGTATCAGCTATGGCCTGATGAATGGCGCACTGCTTCTGGTACCAACCGCTTTGCCGATTTGGGGCGTGATTTGGACTAGCATCACCTATGGGGTGGCGGGCATTGTCGGCGATCGGCGAACCCAAGATCGTCTACGCCAGACCTTGAAGCGCTATGGCGCTTCGCCAGTGGTTCAAGAAATCATTGACCAGCAGGAAGATAGCAAAATTCGCAACTTACTCCATGAACGGCAGCTAGAGTTACAGGGGAAAAAGTTAGGGGGACGCTACAAAGTGATTCAAATTCTTGGATCCGGAGGTTTTGGCGAAACCTATGTTGCGGAAGATACTCAGCGTCCCGGTACGCCCCGTTGTGTGGTCAAACAACTGCATCCCACCAGTGACACCCCCCGTCACCTGCGCTTAGCCCGTCGGTTGTTCAAGCGGGAGGCTGAGGCGCTGGAGCAGTTAGGTAGCCACGATCAAATCCCTCGCCTACTGGCCTATTTCGAGGAAGATAACGAATTTTATCTCGTTCAGGAAATGATTGTGGGACGCCCCTTGAGTGAAGAATTTGCCCTGGGACGCCATTTTCCCGAGACAAAAGTTGTATCTATGGTGCGGGAACTCCTGCAGATCCTAAGTTTTGTCCATCAGCATGGCGTGATTCACCGGGATATTAAGCCCAGCAATATTATTCAGCGGGAAGCAGATGGCAAGTTGGTGTTGATTGACTTCGGGGCCGCCAAAGCGATTCAAACTGGACTCCAGGAAAATGAGAGGGCCAGCGATCTCACGGTTGGGATTGGCACACAGGGCTACATGCCACCGGAACAATGTACGGGGAATCCTCGCATTAATAGCGACCTCTATGCGGTGGGAATGCTGGCGATTCAGGCATTGACAGGGCGTCCCCCGAGCCAACTGAAGGCCCATCCCATTACGGGGGAAGTTGATTGGCTGGATCAAAGTTACGTCAGTACGCAGTTTGCGACGGTGTTGACTAAGTTAGTGCGCTACGACTTTCAAGTCCGCTACCAGACTGCCCATGATGCCTTGCAAGATCTACGTCAACTAGCGACGTTTCCCACTGCACCCGCCCTCGTCGAAAAAGTAGTTCAGGAATTAGCCGCAGCCACAATCGAGGAAATCAATGGGGATACTAGCATCTGGCCGCAAAACTTTGGGGCCGCCCAAGATATCCCGCCCACCGACCCCCAGCCCTTAGCGGTGACGGGGGAAGAGGTGGTTTCGGAAGTCTCCTCCTCGGATCTGAACCAAGGTAATGAGATGCAGGAAATGCCTCCTACGGATCCTCCGTACTCTTAACGTTGCAAGCCACTGATGGCAGGTCGGGATAAGTTGGCGGTTGTTAGATGGCAGGTCGGGATAAGTTGGCGGTTGTTAATTGGGGCGATCGCCCTGTCAGGCCAAGCATCAACCGCAACGCTTGGGTTTTAATCGGTTGGATATTATCGAGAATCCATAACCCCAGCCGCCGTAGCCCAACGATCGGTAAAATCTGGTTAGAAAAGAGGCGATCGAGCAAGTCTGTAAAGGCCAAGACAATTACGTTTTCTACCATTCGCCACCGCTCATAGCGCTTAAGCACTTTGAGGTTGGCAAAGTCTTCCCCCCGGCGGTGGGCAGCGCGGATGACTTCTGCCAGGGCAGCGGCATCTCGAATGCCTAAGTTCATCCCCTGGCCTCCTACGGGATGGCAGCAGTGGGCCGCATCCCCAATCAGGGCAAGGCGGGGTTGCACATATTGGGTACTGTGGAGCAGCCGCACAGGAAAAACATAGGGTTCACCGACCAGATCCAGCTTGCCCATTTGGGAACCGTAGCGCTGGGTCAATTCTTGCAGAAAACTCGCCCGATCAAGCTTGAGAAGGCGTTCTGCTTCCCCATGGGGCACCGTCCAAACAATCCGGCAAAGATTATCCGGCAAGGGCAGAATCGCAAAGGGGCCATCGGGTTGGAAGCGTTCGTAGGCAATGTTGCTATGGGATTTTTCAGGCTTAATAAAGGCCACGACGCAGGATTGCCAGTACTGCCACCCATAGGTTTTGATTCCAACCTGCTGGCGAATGGGGGATCGAGCCCCATCGGCTCCGATCACTAAACGACTGCGTACAGTGGTTACGCCCCCAGCCTGTTCGATCGTTAAGCTGGCTGCATTGGGTTGAAAGTCTGTCTGCAAGACCTTGGCAGGGCACAACCATGCAACATCCGCACATTGACGCAATTGAGTTTGCAATTCAGTCAGAAGTATCCGATGTTCTGCCACATATCCCAACGTCTCTGCTTGGATATCCTGGGGGGAAAAGTGAACCACCCCAGGGTAGTGACCATCGGACAAATAAACTTGGGTATAGGTTTCAATTTGGGGCCGAATCTGTTGCCAGAGGCCCAATTGGTCAAAAATTTGGCTGGACAGAAGATTGAGGGAGTAGGCTTGACCTCGGGCAACCGCTAGGGATTGCTGACTCGCTTCGATCAAGGCGATTTTCAACCCTGAGCCGGACAGGGCACAGGCCGCTAAACTTCCAACAATGCCGCCACCCACGATCGTGACATCGTAATCATAGTTTTCACGGTTATTCTCACGATCGGAGGTCTCATAATTGGAGGGCTCTGGATCGAAGTTCCCATAATCGTAGTCCTGTTGGAGAGAGTCCGAAGCTGTGACAGCGTTCACCTGAACCATATTGTTCAACATTCATTCAACCGTTATTGCTCGATCGTTAAGACAGGGGTTAACCGTTCAGAACGTTCTAGCTGTTTAAGAAACGCAAGAAACCTTTACATTTCTATTCTGACTCGAAGCAATCCGACTCGGCAAGCAAATGGGTGAACTGTTTTAGGGAACGCTGAGAATCTGGCGCGATCGACAAATTATTCCCCCACGGGGAAAGGCCAGTCCTCGGGCCAATTAATTTGATCTATACCCCCGAGGTAATATCTTGGGAAAATCTACAAAGAATGATAGGACAGGTCGTCGATCTAGATCACAGGATGAAGAGGACTAGATCAACTATTTTCAGCCCAAGCTCAAGGCGGGTATTAATGACCACTTTAGTTGTCTGGGTTCTAAGGAGCAGCACTTTGGATCATTGCAGCCATCTTCACCCACTTGGATGATCTCATAAGAGGAGGTAGCCACGAGGTTTGTTGGGTATTCTTAAATTGTATAGAGCACAAGACATCCCAGAGAACGCTGGATGGGGCATCCAGAAGATTTTCTGGGATTTTTCTATTTTTAAAAGACCTAGTCGAAAGCCAGATGAATAAACAGAAATACCAAAATAATAATATTGTTAAACTCTTCACCAATAATGTCAGTAAATATTAGCGAATATATTTTTTTGGAAATTCAATAGGATATTGAAAATATTATGATTAAAAACATTTTGATTTATATTAGGATTCATACATTGAAAACAACCATTAATCTGCTGTATAGATACAGTACCAATACATCTACCGGATACGACATAAGCCGGATACGACATAGGATCAGTCTGATCATTTTTGGACGGGAAAGAGAAATTTAGGAAGCTTCATTGATTGCAGTTGCAAATCACAGTTACAAATCACAGTTACAAATCACGGTAAAAGATAGGTATGGAGACGGGGGTGGGATTCAATGCCCTCAAGTAGGGTGACCGGACTGGTTCGGATCTTTGGACGATCGAGGTGGGAGATCTCCCCTTTAGCAAGTCTATCCTGAAGGTTCCTTCGCCTGATAAACTTTTGTTAATCACCTCTCATGTAGTAACCCACCATGACTAAAGGATTTGGGCAACCCAAAGTAACCAAAAAGCCCCCCTCTGAAGCGGCTAAGAAGCGGACTGAGGCGGCTAAGCAGATGGATGAAATGAAGGCGAAGGGGATGCCTGAGTTTGAAATTTACATTCGGATTCGGGATAAAAAGCCTTGGTATCCGGTGGGAGCCATTTCTGTACAGCGCTCCAATCAGATTAATCAAGCCATTTATGCCAACGAAGAGGGTTTGCTACAAGGGGCTTTTCGCCTGTTTCCAATTCTGAAAAAGAATGCGCAAAACTTGGAGTATGGTTATCGGTTGAAAGACTACCGAGATGAGGAAATCCAGCTAGCAGTGAAGCCCGCTTCGATCGTGCCAAATGCCTTGCAAAATGCCGTTGCGAATGTGGGTGCAACGATCGGGGGACTGTTTAAGAAAAAATCTGTGTAGTCTCCGTCTTTTTTACACCTCGAAAGTTATACTGAATGCACCGTTGGTCGAAGGTTACGACTTACTAGCTACGGCTTACTAGCTTCGGAGAACTTTTTGCATTCCAGCCCATGACTCCTGATACCGATCCTCCATCGTCGTCCTGGGAGTCCCAGCCGGATCCTGGTGTTATTCCAGAGGAGTCAGCGATCGTTGCTCAAAATCTTACCCTATCGCTAGAGTCGGGGGCAGGTACAATCCCGATTCTACAAGGGGTTAGCTTCAGTATTGCTCGGCAGCGCTTGCAATTTCTAATGGGGCCATCGGGATCAGGAAAAACAACTCTGTTACAAATTTTGGCGGGCTTTCTGCGGCCAACCAGTGGGGATACAAAGTTGCTAGGGCAATCCCTCAATGCCTTATCCAATGCTCAACTCGCGCAGTTTCGGTTACACCATCTTGGATTTATTTTCCAGCATTTCAATTTATTTCCGGCCTTGACCGCCGAAGAAAATGTTTGTTTAGCCTTACAAATTAAAGGGTTTCGGAAACGGGAACTGAAGGGGGTAGCCCTGGAGTTGCTCAATCAAGTCGGGTTAGCTCATAAGGCAGATCGATTGCCGCGTGATTTGTCCGGTGGGGAACAGCAACGGGTCGCGATCGCTCGGGCGTTGGCGGGCAATCCGGAAATCATTATGGCCGATGAACCAACAGCAGCTTTAGATTCGGCCAATGGAAGAGTTGTGATTGATTTATTGCGCGATCGGGTGAAGCAATCGGGGGCAACGGTGCTGATTGTGACCCACGATTTTCGGTTGTTGGATAAACACGATCGGGTGTTGTTTCTAGAAGATGGCAAGTTGTTGAACGTGTAGAACTAGGGTGAGCGATGGCCTACTCACCCTGATTGTTTAACCAATTGGTGAGATCCTCAATTGATTCAAAATCTAGCAAGGCTTCACCAAGGGATTCAAGGTGTTCAATCGAGAGAGCGTTGATGCGATCGAGGATGTGATCGGGGACGGCTCCCACCTTGCGAGTCAGTTGTCGTAAAATCAGCGATCGTTCCCGTTCTAGCGATCGTTGGGCTTCTTCCATCTGACCTTCAATCTTGCCCCGATCGTAGCCAATTCGTTCCACGCTGGTAATGTAAGGCACTTTGCGCTCCTCCTCGTAGGCTTGCAACTCTTGCCAAAACTTACGCTCTAACGCTTTGGGTAACCCCAAAATCCAATCGATGAAGTTGAACAGATTCAGCACATCTGTTTTATTATAGCCAGACTCATGCAGAGACCGGATCAGCCGCAGCTTCCAGTCCTTCCGACTCAGCTTATCCCGCCGGGTTTCCTGCATCTTTAAATGGGCCATCACCACCCAGGCAAAGGGATTTTGGCTGCGTTCCAACTCCGCCCAGCGATCGCGGTAATCCAACAACTTCACCGTACTAAACTCAAAATTTAGCGTTGTTCCGGGTTGCGTTACGTTGTAGTGCGACGGTCGCCAATGCGGTTTCCCATCGCACAGAATTGCAATACTCGTAGCATGATGATCGAAATAATCGAAAATTCGAAACGAATAAGTGTAAATCCGCTTGGCAAAGCCTTTTTCAGGCACAGCTTGAATCTCAACGTGAATCAATAGGTAAATATCTGGCCCCTGATTGCGGTGCAGTTTGACCAATTGATCGGCGTACCGCTTACCCATGACAGCGGTGGGTGCCAGTTTCAGCAATTCCTTGTCCAGAAATTCGATCGGCTTTGTCCAATCGACAACCTGCGCAATCTCCGGGAAAAAGAAGTCTAGCGCCTCCCGAAAATACAGCCGCAGCACCTTTTTCCACGGTGAATCTTGTTCATCTGGTGGGAGTGTTTCGTTGCCCATTACCGATCGCTTGACCTTCGCTTGACCTAGAGAGTAGTGCGATCGTATCACAGTTTAAATAGCCATAGAATAACCAAAGTCAGGTGACATTGCAGAAAGAGGCGGTACAGAAATTCAAGATGGGCAATAGCGATACACAGCAGAATGCGCCAGGATTTTTGATGACAGCAAGTATCACTTGAAAAATCCTGGCGCAATTGATTTAGGAGATAGTCCTATTAGTGTTCCCTAAACAATCAAGGGAGTGATTAAGGAATTAATTCTCCGGTTTCTTGTAAGGCGTTTAATCTAGCGTAGATGCCACCGTGATCGATCAAATCTTCGTGGCTACCGACTTCAACGATTTCTCCTTGGTTTAACACTACGATTTTGTCGGCTTCGCGCACGGTGCTAAGACGGTGGGCGATGATGATCAGCGTACAGGTGCCAAACAGCGATCGCATGGCGAGTTGGATGGCCCGTTCAGACTCGTAATCTAGGCTAGACGTGGCTTCGTCAAAGACGAGTACGTCTGGCTTCATGACTAGGGCGCGGGCAATCCCGAGACGTTGCCGTTGGCCTCCGGATAGGCGCACCCCACGCTCACCCACCACGGTGGCAAAGCCCTGGGGCAGATTGCGAATGAAGTCCTCAGCTTGGGCGATGCGGCAGGCTTGATAAACCTCATCGGCGGTGGCATTGGGATTGCCGTAAATTAGGTTGTCCCAAATGGTGCCGTTGAAGACATCCACTTCTTGGTGCACGATCGCTAACCGTTTCCGGTAGCCGGTGACATCTAAGCGGCGAATGTCCTGACCATCGATGCGAATGCAGCCTTGGCTCGGTTCAAAATAGCGGAAGAGTAACTTGACTAAGGTGGATTTGCCCGATCCTGATCGACCCACGAGGGCGACGGTTTGGTAGGGTTCGATCATGAGGTTGATGTTTTGCAAAACCGGACGATCGGCGTCATAACCGAAGGTGACGCGATCGAGTTCCATTTTGCCTGTGAATTCGTAGCTAGGAACGACTTCGGGATGTTGGAGGGTGGCGGCGTCGGTGCCAGTCGGCAGGCGCATAAATTCGTGGAAGCGAATCATGGAGGCATAGCGACGGGCAAAGACTTCTGCGAGGTTGCAGATCGGTTCAATTTCGGCGTAGGCCATGCTGGAGACGGTGAGGACGGTGATGAAGTGACCGAGGGAAATACGGCCTTCGATCGTGGCCCACAGCGTTAATGCCAACACCAGGAAGGTACAGGTTTGCACGATCGTGCGTTCGTACATGCCTAGGGTGACGTAGCCTTTGTGAATCCGATAGTCCAAGACGGTGAATTCTCGATCCATCCGAGTCAGTTGCCGTTTGAGTTCCGAAGCTTCCGTGGCGAAGGCTTTTACGGTCTTGATATTGGTAATGATTTCTGAGGTGCGGCTATCGGTATCTTCAACATATTTATCTAATTTGGCTTCACGGGTGGCTAATACCTGGAGACCACTTAGACTATAGGCTAGGATGCCGAAAAATGATGCTAGGAGCAATATTGCAACTCGCCAATCAATTAACCAAATGACAATAAAAATACCAATGACTCGGAAGACTTTGGGAATAAAGCTGCCTGTGATTTCGGGATAGCTCCAGGTATGGTTGGAGAGTCCTTTGGCGACACGGGCAGCAATACGACCGGGATTGTTTTCGTCGTAATACTCCAACGGAAGGGTGAGAATTTTTTCCAATGCTTTTTGGGCATGGTCGCGTCTGGCCCGAAAGGCAGTATCCCACTGGAACCAGGGGCCAATCCAAGGTTGGATGGGGGCGCGTCCGATCGACACGAGGGCGACGAGTCCGGCAATGATGCCCAGGGAGACGGTGGGAGTGACGGTGATACCTGACAGGTTTGCGACGGCACTGATCAGCCGTTGTAAGGGAACATCGATCGCTTGCCCTGACAAAAGGTTGAGAATTTGCCCGATGGCGTAGGGGACAAACAAATCAATGATCTCAAACAGACCCATTCCGACGATGCTGAACAAGGCGATGTTACGGTAGCGTCGGAAGTAGTAGATGATGTCTAGGAATTTGGCTTGAGAACGTTGAGTTAGCTGTTTCATAACGCCTCCTCGGATTGAGGAAGGTGTGTAATACATAGAGTTACACATACTACAGCATGAAGTCTGAGTTTGGCAAGTCAGTTTGGCAACATTGGGAATATCTAGGAGACTGCTGGAATTTGAGGGGTAAGGATGGGGGCAGCAGTTATGTCGATCGAGAAATTCTACGATCGAAGTAAGGTTAATATTTTTTGAGTTCTTTGGGGTTGACTGGAGCTAGGTTTGTCCGTAGGCTTGTGTTTCATAGCGGTGCCATGGACATCCTTCTTTCACGAGATGGTTTGGCATGAAGCATGGAGCCGCTGGGTTCCCGGAAATTTAGGGCACTACCCTTTGTTGCAGGCACAACTCAGGGTAGCTATTCCCCCGCGCTGGTACTAGCAGCAAGGAGGCTTGATGAGGATTTTAGCATCTGACCGAGCCACTCTTGTTTGTGATGTCAAACGGGGTGGCTCTAAATTTTTGGGCTTTCTTCCGCCCTCATCCCCGGCCCTTCTCCCGCAGGAGAAGGCAGCAAGATTGCAGCAGGGATGATATTCACTACAAGGAGAAGCTCAATATGTGTTTTACAGGTTCTAGCGATCGCGGCGATCGTTCGATCGAACGTTTTCAGCCATACTATCGGCTACAACTTTTCGGCACTAAGGAAACAGTAGAGTCAATCATTAACCGATTGCATTCGATCGGGTTTGTGGACAGGGTATATTGGGGGAAACCTATGCCTGTACCCGGTGTAGAAGGAGAATGGGTGAGTGTGTTGCAGCGGCGTTGGTAAAGGCTGAAGCGTAGGTGTCCCGTAGGTTTGCTTATCTTGTAGCCTGTGGGCACCTTGACTAGGACGATCGGGGTTTAGTGAAAGCAGCGATCGGGGTAGTTGAGGAGCGATCGTGTAGTTTCTCGCTCATTTGTGTGATGCAAAGTTCGATCGGCTTTTCAGATTATTTCGTGGGCAGTCGTTTTCGGTAAAAATCTAGAAAGACTTTATCATTGGCCTAGTATGACCGATCTTCGCACCTGACTGGCAATGCTATGCTGGTTTCAGCAAAATCAACTCGCAGCAGGTGAACTTGGCATTGTGCCGCTGGGTTATCAGTGGAACATAACTTCAGGATTGTCTGTAAGCTTTCAGGACTAGTTGCAATAAGGTTATCCTTGCGATCCCACTCGAGACACTTGATAAGGAATTGTCAATCTCATGTCGTGAAGTCCAAAATCGGGCACTAGGAGAATAAGTATATTTTCCTAAACTTTCAAAACTAAATTGATGATAGCGGATAAGATTATAGGTGAAGCTACTGGAGTGCTTTGGCTTCAATAATCAGCACTAGCTTCTACCCTCAAATGAAATCACTCTCAAAGAGAAGATAACAAGATATTGAGAGTGTATAGGCGTATTGGTGTTATCTATACGTTGGTGAAAGTAACATTTCAGGGTCACCAAAATTTGTTAACTTGTTTATTTCTCTACAGATTTAGAAGCGCAATTCATCATGAAAATGATGGGAGGGATTTTATGTCTCAATTTACTGTTCGAGGCAAAGTTGTATACGGTCCTGGACCTTGGGGACTCAATGTACCAGCACGCAGTGCATCGGTTCAAATAATTGATGTTGACTTGCCTGGTGCAGGATCAGGTGATGACACGATATGGTCTGGCTCAACGGATTCTTCAGGCTCATTCGCTGGCACAACCTCCGAGTGGCAAGATAAGATTAACCTTCCTCCAGTATGGATTCCCAACCCGCCGCCACCTTTTGGTCCAGGTGGTGGTACATGGCGATCCCCTGGACAGGCCCCTGATCCCTCAGACATTCTTCTATTAAAGGCTTGTGTTAAGGATCAAGGCAAAGTAATGGACTTTTTCCCATTTGCTAATGATGCTCCAATCCCACTTATTTTACCGTGGGGACCTCCAAATTGGATCACAAAAGATCAGCGGGCACTGCTCGTTGTCCAATATCTTGCAGGTCAATACGGGGCAGAAAACTGGCAATGGCTATACCGTTACCTTGATGCTTCAGGTGTCCTTCTTGCCGACATGATTTTGAAGCCAGTTTATAAGCGTTTTTCAACGCTTACTGGAAGTCAGGCAAGTAAGCAACAGTTCCTGAATGAACTCAAAAATTTAGGCACTGATTCCAGCATTAAAGCAATTGATGTCATCATCAATTTACACGGTAGTCCAGAGAAACTATGTTTCCAAGACAGTGTAGTTCCCATGTCTACATTGAAGACTGACATTCAGGGGCTCAATCTATCAAATAAACTGAGGCTCCTTTACTCGAATGCTTGCTATGGAGCAACTCATGCCAATGAATTTGTCGAGGCTGGCTTCAACGCTGCCGTGGGTGCAGTTGGCGTTAATGCAAACAGTGCTACAGAATATCCAACCGTCTTAACTTTATGGGGAACGGGATGTACACTAGATACTGCTGTTTCTGCTGGTGAAAATTCGGCAACACGAGTACCAGCCGATCAAGCTGCAACGGCAGTTGGATTCACTGATGTTAACAGTGATAAAACAATCACTGGGGACAAGAATCTCAATATCAACTTTGGGTAACGATCTGTTGCGCTGAGTAAAACTCACTGCTCACTAACTGTAGTTCTTTAGAGCCTGTATTAGTCTTAAAAGATTTCTTATACTGAAGTAAGTGAGCAGTGGTTGTCACAACTTCTGTTTATCAAACCAAAATTCTCCTCCTACACATCAAGACATAGAGTGAAGTGAACCCAAGTAGTTAGAGGTACAATCATGAACAATGCTAATAATCCGAACATCAATAAAGTTAAGGTTTTTATCAGTCACTCCTGGAAAGACAAGACAAAGGCAGAAAAACTGACACGCTATCTAGAAAGATTCCAATCTATAGAAGTGTGGATGGATTCTCGAAATCTGGCTCCTGGGGATATTTTGTCGCAGGAAATCAAAAATGCTATAGAGCAAATGGATTTTGTTTTGCTAGTCTGGTCTCCAGATGCAAAGGGGCGGGACGAGAAAGAAGAGTCTGTAGATGAAAAGAGACGAAACTGGGTTTTTGACGAAATTAAAATATGTAAGAAGTATAAAATACCGATTATTCCTTGTATTTTTTTTCATAACCCAAAAGGCGAAGTAGAGCCACCATTTGATGGTAAATGGAAAAATCTAGTGACAAAAGATATTTTACATATTGATTTTTTTCATGATTTTAATGCAGGCTTTGCTCAACTCATCAATTGCCTTCTCAAGAAAGTTAAGGAGAAAAATCAACTTGAGGAGAGTGAAGCTGACCCAATCATGGAAATGATCAATCGGCTACAAGAAATTCTTTATCACCAAAGAAATTATCGCAAACGGAATCCGAATAAACTCTCTGATGATGATAAGGAATGGACTAGCTGGGCTATCAACGATATTGAGCAGCATGTCCTTCAAAGTGGAGATACAGAAGCGGCTCAATGGTGCCTAGAAATTGCCCGTCAAAGTCAAGCGAATGACCCAGCAGTTACTATTTTAATTCAACGACTGACACAACTACTAGGAAATGTCCCTTCACCGCCTGACGTAGCTTCTATGTCGCAACCATTTTCACAGGATCAATCTCAGCCTGCTGAGCAGATGAATCATCCCAATGGATTTTCAGATGACTTGACTCGTCGCATTTCTCAAGTCGTTCCTCCGGAAACAGCAAATATGTGGCTAGCAGCAGTACAGACCTATCTAGACAGCGCTCCATTCGCTCTGAATGCACTTTCATCATATATTGGATCTACAGGTTCACCCGCAGGATTTCAAGTTGTTACCTACTTGAACAACTATCTTGTAAACCCGAATGATTTAATTCCTGATCACTTAGGACGATATGGCAAAATTGACGATGCTTGGCTGATCTTAAACACCGCATTTCAACTCATTGCCAGTGGCTTATTACCCGCTCAGGTTATTCCCTTAGATTGGAAGACAATCATTGCAGCAGACCCTGTTGTTCGCGCTATTATGCCCCCACAAGCCCTTGCTGCCTTGACAACAGTCATGCAGCAGATGTTGCAAAGTATTGTCGCAGAAGTCAGCACCTATCAGCCTTGGCTTACAGCTCAAGGACAAGGTTATGCAGCAACAATGCCAGACATTTCTTCCAACGGAGGCAGTTGGGAAGATCAAATGAACTCAGTGCTATTTAAGTATGGTCTTCATGTCTAGTACTTGTTGGCAGGGGCTTGAAGTTCTTTCTACTGATTGACGCCGGCAATTTCAGCGAGAGCATCTGCATACTGTGCTAGATCTTGTCTGAGCGATTCTAACTCTTTCCGCAATTCTGGTTCTTCTGACCAGCTTTTCTCGTGTTCGTAAGCGCTCACTTCAGGCAACTTTTTAGCTTCCCACTCTTGTAGCGATACATGCCACTTTGCTAAAAATGGGCGTAATCCGTTGTTTAGAACGGCGATCGCAATACCTCCAACTGATTTCCGCGAAGCCCCAACATCTGGACCTGCCTCTTTGAGAATTTCCCGTGTTGTTCCAAATAGGCTATAAAGCGAGTTCAAGGCTTCCCGCACTAAACCCTGTTCTACCCCCAAAGGCTGAACCGCAATTCGAGTCACCAGTTCTACATAGAGAGACCATGCTGCTCGACGCTCAGTTGGGTCAGATTCCCATGAAGCAGAGCCAATTCCAAAGGGAAGACTGACTGTTACTTGTCTTAACACTGCCCGGTCACGCATAGATAGCATATATTGGCAAAATGGTAGGATCATTATAGACATTTATGAGGGGTACTTAGGGCAACTTTTGCGCTGTAAAGACTAAGGTTAGGTTACATCGCTTAGCTTTTTGCAGTTAGACAGCTAGTCATCACTCATAATTAAGTCTATAACCTAGCTTTTGCTGGAGTTCTTTCCATGTCCTTACAAGCCCTTAAAGAGCAAGCATTGCAACTCTCGGTAGGAGATCGCCTTACCCTGGTTAGTGCTATTATTCAATCCCTGCAAGGCGCGTCCCAAATTGAAAACTGGCAATATTTAGTTCCTCGTCATCACCCTTGGCGTACACAGCTTTATATTAAAGGACGTAAACTACTTGCTTCAACCGTTTGGCAGGACATGGCGGCTAATCAAATGTCACCGGAGCAAGCAGCCGAAAATTGGGATTTGCCTCTATCTGCTATCCATGAGGTGATACGTTATTGTGAAAGCCACCAAGAACTATTGAAATTAGAAGCTGACGAGGAGCGCTATCGCTTGGAAGTAAAAGGAGTCGCCCTTGAGTCTAAGAGTGCTGCTTGATGAGGACTCTCAAGCAAAGTATCTGGTTAATCTCCTTCAGGCAGCAGGTCATGATGTGACCACAGTCAATGCAACAGGTTTAATGAATCGTTCGGATACAGTTGTGCTGGATCACGCTAGCCAAGATGAGCGGGTGCTACTGACACGCAACTGCAATGACTTCCAAGAGTTGCATCAAGCAAATCCAGTGCACCCAGGAATTTTAGCAGTTTATCAGGATTCTGATCCATCTAAAAACATGAATTACCAGGCGATCGTGAAGGCAATTGCAAATTTGGAGGTAGCAGAATATCCACTGAAGAATCAATTTGTTGTTCTTAATCAGTGGAGCTATTGATTTGCCGAATCGCGTAAATTGTCAGGCAGCGCAGCACAATCGGGTCGAGGAGGGAATTTAACCCTCCCCTCCCACACCACCTGCCATGCTGATGACTTAAGCGTAACCTTGGACTTTCTTCCAAAGTTGCTTAATTGAGAGCAGTCCCTGTGTGTGATGCAAAGTTCGATCGGCTTTTTAGATTGTTTCGTGGGCAGTCGTTTTTCAGTAAAAATCTAGAGACTTTATCATTAGCTTAGTGTGACCGATCTTCGCACCTGACTGGCAATGCTAAACTGTTCTCAGCAAAGTCAACTCACAGCAGGTGAACTTTGCGTTAGGCAGCAGCACTCAGCCTAAAGGTGTGCGATAAGCTTTGATATGGTTAAAAAATATGAAGTCACCGAAGGAAGTCGTGCAAGATTGGGTTGCGGCATATAACGCTTGTAACCCGCATGCGCTCATTGAGCTTTATCACGATGATGCCGAAAATCATCAGGTCGCTTTTGGCGATCCGCTTCATGGGCGTGACGCTTTGTTGGAGAGTTTCGTTTCATTCTTCACAGCGTTTCCAGACAACTATACTCATCCGCTGAACATATTTGAAGATGGCGAATGGGCTATTGTCGAGTGGAAAGGCGGCGGCACATTTTTAGGTCAGTTAGGCGATAACGCGCCAAACGGCAAGAGTTTTACGCTGCAAGGCTGCGGTTTCTTTTATGTCATCAATGACAAAATCAAGTTCCAACGTGGTTACATCGACAAGCACACGTGGCTTTCGCAGCTTGGAATATCTGTCACGTAAGTCGTCAACTGCTGCCTAATCGGGTCGAGGAGGGAATTTAACCCTCCCCTTCCACACTACCTGCCATGCGGGTCCGCAACAGGCGGATCAGGTCGCCGCGCAAACAACACTGATGACTTAAGCGTAACCTTGGACTTTCTTCCAAAGTTGCTTAATTGAGAGCAATCCCTGTTTCTTCAACCATTCATTCGTCATTCCCGTTTGCGTTGCCAACGTCTTTGACAAGCGCCAATAGCCCTTACGACTAATGCCCGTCAAAAAGGTAACTGGTTCATTTACCCAGAAACCCGTCCGCGAAAGCAGCGATCGGGGTAGTTGAGAGCGATCGTGCATTTTCTCCTTCATTTGTGTGATGCAAAGTTCGATCAGCTTTTCAAATTGTTTCGTGGGCAGTCATTTTCAGACAAAAATCTAGAAAGACTTCATCATTGGCCTAGCTCAACAGACTTCATCATTGGCCTAGCTCATAGGAATTCCAGCCGAGGTGATCATCCAGCCCTATGAGTCGTTAAAAGCACCCGCCTAACCCTCCTGTCGCAAACAGGCAATTGAATAATCCCAACATCGAAACCGTAGCCTGTGCAATCACAGACGAAATTTTAGAGGCAACCGATCGCCTCTTTAAGCGCATCCCGGATGCCTAGCCTTGACCAGAACCTAACAACTCCCTTAAAAATCCACCCCATCCTCATCATCAAACTGAGGATCCCAACTCGCAGACAGCACATCCGCCACCACCGCCTCCAGCGCCGCCGCATTCAACTGCCGATCGGATCTCGCCTGCAAGGGGTCAGACAACGGTAGCAGACGTAGCAGCCAATTCTCTTGCACCAAATCAAAACAAGCCTGCTGGCCCTCGCCCCCAGCACCAGCCACCTGCCGCATCTCCAAATAGTCAAAACTATAAACATTGATATACAGCGATCGATTCGCCACCAACGTCGAACTCTGGGGGTCTGCAATCACCTCCACAATGCAGCCCTCCCCCTCCGACACAACCTTGCCATCCTGGAAATAGAGATAGCGCACACGCCGCAAATCCGTCAGCAACCGTTGTATATCCCGCTTATCAACCACAAGCCCCCGATCGACAATACAAGGAGCAGGAAATCTGGCAGGTCGGGAAGAAGAATTTTGACTCATAGCAAGCCTGGGTGAACTAGATCCTTTAAGAACGTTTGACTGGGGGTGATGCAACTATCCCAAGGGAATGATCGATCGAGACCGGAAAAATCCATTGTTCTTCATCATAGGCAACCCGATCGGCCATCCAGCATAGGCTTCAAGACCGAGATCTTTCCCACAAATTGCTTAATTTCACTGAAGAATTGGGCAAACAGCAGCTGGACAAGCAGCCATTGGGCAATCTGAGTAAAGACACGCTGACTAAAAGCATTAGATGATCCAGAATGGCGGTTAGCGAGGGGGGTTAGCGAACGCTGTTGTAATGGCAAAATTGGGCCATAAACAAGAACTTGGGGAAACAATCTAGGGGTTAGAATTGCCCGAGTTCAAGCAGCGATCGATCAGAGCACACAGGACGAAAAAATTAGATGGCTTGTTTCCCTCAGTTATACTCAATTTCATTCAGTTTTTACACTGTATTCATCAGATATTCATCAAGTCATCCCTAAGACTCAGCGAAATTCCGTCCCCTGAGGGCAGACGCAGTCATAATAGTCTGCACAAGGAAACTCTAAACAAGTTGCTTGCAATTGCAATTACTCCAACTATTCACCCATGGGATTGCTGCTCAGGGGAATCTTCCCAAAAATTATTAGCGCAGTTACATTTTATACGTGCATCCCCATCCCCCCTCACTGGCCCCAGGATTTTCGAGGAATTGCCCAATATGCGCCCTTGGTCGGCTTAGGCTTGGGAGGCGGAATTGGGCTCCTAGACTGGGGCTTACAAGGCTTAGGAATTCCGCTGATCGTGCGATCGGGGTTACTAGTCGGCGCAGGATTGCTCTTAACCGGCGGGCTGCACCTCGATGGAGCCATGGATACGGCGGATGGACTCGCTGTGGTAGATCCCGATCGGCGGTTGGCCGTCATGGCAGACAGTCGCAGCGGAGCCTTTGGTGTCATGGCCGCAGTGATGGTTATCTTACTGAAAGTGCTGGCGTTGAATTCATTACCCAACAGCCGCACAGTCATTTTAGTCTTGATTGCAGGCTGGGCACGCTGGGGGCAATTGTGGGCGATCGCCGCCTATCCCTACTTAAAAGCCCAAGGCAAAGGGGCCTTGCATAAACAGGCCATTCAATCCCGCTGGCAAACGGTGCCCAGTCTGCTCCTATTGGTGGGCTTAGGCGTATTTTTATATACACTGAATCCTACACAACCACGGTTGACGATCGGATTAACGATCGCTGGCCCGATTACCGCTTATCTCACCGGAGCCTGGTTACAGTACAAACTCGGCGGCCAAACGGGCGATACCTACGGCGCGATCGTAGAATGGACAGAAGCACTCCTGTTCTGTGTGGCAACAGCCTTGGTATAGCTGCGATCTCGGGAGGATTCCAATTCCAAGAGCACCGGATCTGGGCTGGGCGGGGTGGAGGGTAAAACGGTTCCACAGACCTTACAAAACTTGGCATCAGCATCATGAACAGACCACCCGCACTGGGAGCAAGTGACTTGGACTTGATTGCCCGTTTTGACCAGTCGCCGGACTAAATCGCCCAATTGCCAGGGGATAAAAATCAAGCCTGTAATACTCATCAAAATCGTTAACAACCGTCCCATCTGCGAAATCGGTGTAATATCGCCAAATCCTGCTGTGGTAATGGTTGTAACACAAAAATAAATAGAATCCAAAAAGGTCGCAAATGCTTGCGGGTTAGTCGTATGCTCGACTTGATAAATTAAGCCTGCATAGACAAAAATAATCGAGAAAATTGTAAAGAGAATTCTGGTAAAAATTGCAGTATCTTCGCTACTCACATAGCCAAAAATAGTTTTTCCACCGAAAAAACGAATCAGCCGTAAAATCCGAATCCAACGGAAAATTCGCAGAAATCCTACATTGGAATTACCCAGCAGAAATGGCACGATCGCCAGTAGGTCAATGATGGAGTAAATGCTAAAAACAAATTGAGCTTTGCGATCGGTACACCAAAACCGCAACCCATACTCCAACACAAATAATCCCAGAATCGCCATTTGTCCATGGTCTAGCCAAGGCTTAATGGAGTCTGGGAGGGTATAGGTTTCTGCCACAAAAATCGCAGAGGACAGCAAGACCAATCCAGTAATGAGCAAGTTAATTGCCCGCCCGACTGGGGTTTCGATGTCCTCCAGATAAAATGCGATGCGCTCACGGAAGGTCATAAAACGAGGGGAGTGACTTAACAACTCACAACGGGACGACTTGATCATCGACTCCCAATAATTGAGCGATCGCCTGCCGTTCCAGCGAAGGATCCGTAGGCATCTGTTGCCGTGCATCGGTGATCAACCAATCCAACGAGGCCGCCTGAACATCGATCGTGGCTCCAGTTTTGTCTACGCAATAGCGACCGAACACCAGTTTATCCACTAAGCGAACTCCTGGGCCTAAGCGAGAATAATCAAAAATCACACTGTTATCAACGGTGGCACCACTGCACACCCAGCAATTCGGGCCAATCATTGCTGGCCCAATAATGGTCGCCCCATCTTCAATACAAGTCATGGCACCAATGTAGACCGGGCCTTGAATATTAACTTTATCCCAGTTCACCGCCACATTTAGCCCTGCATAGACCCCAGGACGCACCTCCCGCCCAGGGATTTCAACATTTTTCACTTCACCGTTGAGAACAGCCCGTACCGCATGCCAGTAGTCCGGAACTTTCCCAATGTCCACCCACTCAAAGTCCATCGGTAACCCGTAGAAAGGCGCACCCATTTCGACTAATTTGGGGAATAACTGCCCACCGATGTCATACTCCTCTCCGGAGGGAATGTAATCTAAAATTTCAGGTTCAAAAATATAAATCCCGGTATTGATATCCGTGCTCAGGGCTTCTTCTACGGAGGGTTTCTCTTGGAAGGCTTTGATCCGACCCGTTTCATCCGTCACCACCACTCCATAGCTGGATACCTCTTCGCGGGGCACAGTTTTCATAATGATCGTCGCGATCGAGCCTTTTTCCCGGTGCCACTGCACAGCCTTGGTTAAATCCAGGTCAATTAAAGCATCCCCGCAAAGCACCACAAAAGTGTCATCAAAGAAGGGGTGGAAATCTTGAATCCGCTTCATACCACCAGCGGATCCTACAGCCTCACCCACCAATTCTCCATCAATAATCCGTCCTTCAAAGGAATAGCCAATTTCCACCCCAAAGCGCTGGCCATCCCGGAAATATCCTTCAATTTCCTTAGCGAGGTGGCTGACATTCACCATGATTTGGTTAAAGCCATGCTGTTTCAGCAGTTCCAGAAGAAACTCCATCACTGGCTTCTGGAGGATGGGAATCATGGGCTTAGGCACAGTGTAGGTAATTGGACGTACCCGTGTTCCTTTACCTGCGGCCAGAATCATGGCTTTCATAGATTTTTTCTCTCAACCAACACCACTCAATCATCTTCAATCGTGCTCAAGCAATTCCTGGAAGATTCTGTAACATCTCCCTCGAGAACACTTGCCAATTGTAAAGTACCCAGTTTAGACCTGGCCTTCACGAAAGTATAAAGACTCTATTAAGGCCATTCTTTAAGGATATCTAAAAAAGTAATCGATGGCTGTGTCATAAAAACCCTCAATGAATGGTTAATCTAGGCCAAGGTAGGCTAGATAGATGGATTCTTATTTTTTTGAGAAATTAATCAGGCAGAGCGACTGCCATCGCTTCTTCTAGGTTGAGATCTCGCAGTTGAAGCAGAGTGCGAACCCGCAGATCCTGGTAGAACGATTCTTGGGAAAGTTCCACCTTAGACTGGGAAGTGAGTAATAACAAAGCCCAGAAGACCCCCACCCGCTCATGAGTCCGTTCATCGGTGACAATGTGGCGGTGAAGTTGCTCCGAACTCTGGGCTCGGGTGGCTAGCCAAAATTCCAGCAGCAAATCAAAGTCGATCCAGTCCTGCCCCCGCGATAGGGTATCCCAATGTTCAACAAAAAATTCTTCCAGCATGACGGCCATTTCCGTCAGATTTTCCTGGTGGGCCAGTTGGGCGATCGTGCGGATGGCCTGAGATCGGGAGTGGGGTTTGGGACGACGGACTTTTTTGCGATCGCGGGGGCCTTCTTCCAGGGCAGCGGCGATGATTTCCAGCTGGTCGATCAATTCCTGCAACGTGACGCGCCGACGTTTAGGGGGCTGGGCCACGGCTCGACGGCGCAACCGACGCTCCAAATTCATGGGCAAGGCCGCGATTCCCAAGCTGTCATCGTCAAAAAATTCCCCCTCTTCTAAGAGGCCATCGTCGGCAGGTTGTGCCGTCGGATTCATGCTGTCGGCCTTGAGCAACAGCAGCATGGAGGCGTAGAGAAACGCTTGACCGGATTGGGACAGGTTGGCTTCGTACTGGTTGCGGTTATTGGCGGCAAAGGGCGATAGGTCATTCAAAAAGCGATCGATGACATCAATGACATTGACATCCCAGGGATCAATTTCTCCCGTTTCTGCTAAGTCAATCAAAAATGCGATCGCGTCCCGCGCTAGGGAAAGAGCCATGAATTGACCTACCGAAAGATAAAAGTTGTACTTGAGTTAGCGAAGTTTGATTTGGGAGAAGTAAACCGCTGCTGCTGCGATCGTGCTGAGTAAGACCAGCGGCACCCACAGACTCCAAAGACTGTGCGGATCGATGAGATTAGCAGGCAGATTAGCAGACATTGTAATAGAGGATCCTAAAAATGGAGGGAGCGGATTATCGAGTATAGAACATTTCTACCAGTTCGATGGTTGATTGGATCAAGGCATCGTTGGGATTGAGCATCAAACTTAACGATTACTGGACTACCGCCTTAGTTACCAATTCAATCGCCCAAGGCAGAAGCACGATGGATACGATCGATAAGCTGATACGCTAAAAGACTGCCATCTCCCAAGATGATGCCGCCTAGATTGTTGAGTTAGCTTATTGAGTGATCTGAAATGTCCACGCCTCCCATTCAATGGTATCCCGGCCACATTGCCAAGGCCGAACGCCTCCTGACTGATCAGCTAAAAAAAGTGGATGTGGTGTTGGAAGTGCGCGATGCCCGTATTCCCTTTGCCACCCATCATCCCAATGTGAGTCAGTGGATTGGAACCAAGGGTCGGGTACTGGTGATGAATCGGATGGACATGATTCCTGAAGAAACTCGGCAGCAGTGGCAAGCTTGGCTGAAGGAAAACGATATTTCACCGCAATTTACCGACGGTCATGGTGGACGGGGCATTAAGGAACTGGCGGGGGCAATCAAACAGGCGGGGGCCGCGATCAATCGGCGACGCAAGGAACGGGGAATGTTACCGCGTCCCATCCGCTGTGTGGTCATTGGCTTTCCCAATGTGGGCAAGTCGGCCATTATCAATCGACTCTTGGGCAAGCGGGTGGTGGAAAGTGCACGGCGGGCAGGGGTGACGCGGGCACTACGCTGGGTGAGAATTTCTGATCAGATTGAATTACTCGACGCGCCGGGGGTGTTGCCCAACAAGCTGGATGACCAGGATGCGGCAATTAAATTGGCAATCTGTGACGACATCGGCGAGGCAGCCTACGACCATCAGCGGATTGCCGCCCATTTCATCGATTTACTGAAAACGCAGCACCAAGAGCAACCGCTCACCGATCGCTACGAAATTAACGCCAGCGACATCACCGGCGAAGACTTTGTACAAGACCTCGCGGATTTAAAATTCCACGGCAGCAAAGATCGATCGGCTAAACTGATCCTGAACGACTTCCGCGTCGGTAAACTGGGCGCGATCGCCCTAGAACTCCCACCCTCCGCGCCCTAATTTACACAAGTTTGCTCAACAAAATTGCCCCCCACCAATCCCCTGTACTGGGACGGAGAATTCACTTTCGGGGGGCGTCGGGGGAGTAGAGTCCCCTGACATTGCAGGGGCGCGGGGAGAAGTTCCCCGATCTTCGCTGCGCAGCAGCCCCGATGATCGAGCCGCATCACGAATTCATTAAACTCGCGCTATGCAAACTCCGCTAACTCCAGCCACCGTTCCGTACAACGCTCAATTTCCGTATTGAGAAAGGCCAACCGTTCCGATAACTGTTGCACTTCGCTATATCCCGCTGGAGGATTTTCGTACAGCATTTTTTCAATCTCGGCCTTTTCCGCTTCCATTTTAGGAATGTCGGTTTCCAGTTGTTCAAACTCCCGCTTTTCCTTGTAGGAGAGCTTCCGGGGTTTATCCGCTGATTTGCCAGTCATCGGAGCATTGGGCGTTGCGGCTTCTGCCCGATCGCTGCCGACCGCCTCCACCTTCCCCTTGGCTGGCGCGATCGCCTCCGCTTCGTTCAATTCATCTTTTTTGTAGTCCAGATAAACGGAATAGTTGCCGGGATAGCGTTTGATATTGCCGCCCGGTTCCAGGGCAAAAATTGAATCCACCGTGCGATCGAGGAAATAGCGATCGTGGGACACCACAATCACACAGCCCTTAAAGTCCTCCAGGTATTCCTCCAACACCGCCAACGTTTGCACATCCAAATCATTGGTCGGCTCGTCCAAAATCAACACATTAGGGGCCGCCATCAACACCCGCAGCAGAAAGAGCCGCCGCCGCTCACCCCCAGAGAGCTTCCCGATCGGCGCGTACTGCTGATTCGGCGTGAATAAAAAGCGCTCCAACATCTGCGACGCCGTAATCACCGAGCCATCCGCCGTCTTGACCAACTCCGCCACCGTCTTGAGGTAGTCAATGACCCGCTGATCATTGTTAATCCCGCTTTCTAAATCCTCCGAGTGCTGGTCAAAATAGCCAAACTGAATCGTACTGCCAATCTCCACCGTGCCCGCATCCGGTTGAACGCGCCCCGTGATGATATTCATCAGCGTCGATTTGCCTGCGCCATTGCCGCCAATGATGCCAATGCGGTCTTCGGGGCTGAACTCGTAGGAAAAATCTTTGATCAACGTGCGATCGCTGTAGGCTTTGCAAATGTCCTTGAGGTCAATCACCTTTTTGCCAATGCGCCGCCCAGCGGTGGAAATGTCCACTTTGCCCTGGCCTTGCTTAAATTCCGTTTCCCGCATGGCTTGAATGCGATCGATCCGGGCTTTTTGCTTGGTGCTACGCGCCTTGGGGCCTCGTTTGAGCCATTCCAACTCCCGCCGTAGCACCCCCGCAAACTTGCGTTGGGAACTGGCAGCGGATTCTTCCTGGGCTGCTTTCTTTTCTAGGTAGTAGGAGTAATTTCCGTCGTAGGGATATAAATCCGCTCGATCGATCTCCAGAATGCGGTTGGTCACCTTGTCCAGGAAGTAGCGATCGTGGGTGACCAGCAGCAACGCTCCCCGGTACCGCGCCAGGTAACTCTGCAACCAATCCACCGAATCCGCATCCAAATGGTTCGTCGGCTCATCCATCAGCAGCACATCCGGTTCCGCTAACAGCGCCGTCGCGATCGCAATCCGTTTACGGTACCCGCCGGAGAGATCCCCCACCTTAGCGTCAAAATCTTGGATCCCCAACTTACTCAGGATAATTTTCGCGTTGGTTTCCAATTCCCAGGCACCCACCCGATCCATTTCCTGCATAACTTGGGAGAGCCGTCCCATAAGTTGATCATGGTTAGGCCGATCGGGGTGATCTTCCCCCTTGGCCAACTGCTCCGAGAGTTCCTCATACTGTTGAACCAACAATGCTTTGTCTCCGCTATCTGCAAAGACCTGCTCCAGCACTGTTCGAGTCTCGTCCACGGGCGGCTGTTGGGGCAGATAGACTACACGCAGGCCATTTTGAAACTCAATGGTGCCACCATCGACGGGTTCGAGTCCCGCAATCATTTTCAACAGCGTGGATTTTCCTGAACCATTGGTGCCAATTAGACCCACCCGATCACTCGGCTCCAAGCTGAAGTTGGCATCCCGCAATACTTCCTTAATCCCAAAGTCTTTTTGAATCGATCGCAGCGTCAGAATGCCCACAAAGGAAGAAACCCATGAAACTGAATAGTGCTATACCAACCTATCACTCTTACTGAATTTCTCGCAGACCAAGCCTCTAGCAGCCCTCGCGATCCAGCCAAGGCGATCGGGCCAGGAATTCATTCAAATGGGCCAAAATCAGCAAAAAATTGTTTCTACTCAAAAGTTCTCACCTGAGACAGTTTTAGGCTTTATTGAGGAAATTTTGAAATATTTCCTGAGAATAGGGATTAATCTGCAAACTCTCTGCAATTTTTGTAGTCTGCTTTATAAATTGAGAGATGGAGTACGCCGTATATGTGTAGATGCTTATCAACAAATTTCTTGAAATCACCAATTGTCAAGATTTGGCGCAACTCTCCTCCGGACTATCCTGATTGGGCCACCGTGCGGCGGTTGTACGTAGATGAAAAGCAGGTTCGCTCCATCGCTTCTTGAAATCGCTGGAACCTTGCGTCCTTCGGAAGTTGGATTTTCTATTAATCAATCTTTATTCTCAGCCTTGATTTTTGCTCTACTTGTGTCCTATCTATTGTGCTTGGGGTGTTGCTATGACGGGTATCCGTGAAATTGTTCAACAGGCATTGGCAACAGGGTTACTTTCGATCGAAGCTGAAGATCAACTGCGGCTACTCCTAACTCATAAATACGACGCTGATGATCGTGAAGCCTTTATGCAGTTGCAGTCTGCGGCCATGAAGGGGCTAGTTCAACAGGAATCCCGCATTCAATTAGAACTAAAAACCTCCCTAGCCGCTGCCTAGAAAGTTCCCTGACAATTGACGGGGCTTGCACAACTGATTCCCATCATTTAGATCGATCGAATTGCCCCGATCGTCGCAATCGTGACAAAAAAAGTTTGACTGTGCTGCCTAACGCAGGCAAAAACGACCTTTCTATGGCAATCTTGAAAACAGGAAAGATTCCGTTCCCTTTGCTGTAAGACACCCATAGACAGCGTATGCAAACTTTGCCCAATCCCATTGCAACGGCGACATCGGTCGGCCAATATTCTACAGACACCACCATTCATCGTCGCAAAACCCGCGCAGTTCCTGTGGGCAGCATTACGATCGGCGGAGGCTACCCGGTAGCGGTGCAATCGATGATCAATGAAGATACCCTCGACATTGAGGGATCGGTTGCCGCCATTCGTCGCCTGCATGAAATTGGGTGCGAAATCGTCCGCGTTACCGTTCCCAGCATGGCCCACGCGAAGGCGATGGAGGAAATCCGAGCCCAGTTGCTCAAAACCTACCAACCCGTTCCCCTGGTTGCAGACGTTCACCACAACGGCTTAAAAATTGCCCTAGAAGCCGCCAAGCATGTGGATAACGTGCGGATTAATCCGGGCCTCTACGTGTTTGAAAAGCCTCAGGAAGGCCGCACAGAATACACCCGTGAAGAATTTGACGAAATTGGCCAGAAAATCCGGGAAACCCTAGAGCCGCTCGTGACGACCCTGAGAGAGCAGGACAAATCCATGCGAATTGGGGTCAATCACGGTTCCCTCGCGGAACGGATGCTATTTACCCATGGCGATACGCCAGAAGGCATGGTGGAGTCGGCACTAGAATTTATCCGCATCTGCGAATCCCTCGATTTCTATAACCTAGAAATTTCTCTCAAGGCGTCTAAAGTGCCCGTCATGCTAGCGGCCAACCGCCTCATGGTTAAACGCATGGATGAGTTGGGCATGGCTTATCCGCTGCACCTCGGCGTCACGGAAGCGGGGGATGGTGAATATGGCCGGATTAAGTCCACGGCAGGGATCGGCACCCTGTTGGCGGAGGGCATTGGCGATACGATTCGCGTGTCCCTAACGGAAGATCCCGAAAAGGAAATTCCCGTATGCTATGGCATCTTGCAAGCCTTGGGCCTGCGTCGCACCATGGTGGAATATGTTGCCTGCCCCTCCTGCGGTCGCACGCTATTTAACCTGCAAGAAGTGCTGCAAAAGGTGCGGGAAGCCACGAACCACCTGACTGGGTTGAACATTGCCGTTATGGGTTGCATTGTCAATGGCCCTGGGGAAATGGCCGATGCAGACTACGGTTACGTCGGCAAGCAGGCCGGCACGATCGCCCTGTACCGAGGCCGCGATGAAATCAAGCGCGTTCCTGAAGCAGAAGGGGTGCAGGAACTGATTGCCTTGATTCAATCCGATGGTCGCTGGATTGATCCCTAGCTTACAGACTCTGACTGTACTGCATCTGACTGTACTGCAAGCGAACTGATGCAAAAGCGGGTTAATCCCCGCTTTTTTTGTAATCTTTCTTTGCTGATCCCGGCTGTCGTGCTAGGTTGGCACAATTTTCACAACATGAACCTAGATTCTTCGCTATGCTAGATTGAACACAGTTTTCCAGTTCCTCCTTAGAGTTCCATTGCTATGGTCTTGACAAAACGTGCACTGGTTTTAGGTACCACTGCGATCGCCATCAGTGCCGTGACAATTACAGGTGCGGGGCTCCACCTTTCAAAGGGGGCAGCTTTCCTGTTAAAGGATAGCTCCAAGGAAATTGTGGATGAGGTTTGGCAGATTATTGACAATACCTATGTAGATGGCACATTCAATCAAAATGATTGGAAGGCGGTACGGCGAGACTACCTGAATCGCAACTACGCCACCAAAGAAGATGCCTACAAAGCCGTGCGTGAGATGCTGAAATTGCTGAAGGATCCCTATACCCGCTTCATGGATCCTCAGGAGTTTAAAAACATGAAAATTGACACCTCGGGCGAACTCACCGGGGTAGGCATTCAACTCGCAGCGGACGAGAAAACGAAGAAGCTCACCGTTGTCTCCCCGATCGAAGGCAGCCCAGCTTTCAAGGCGGGTATCCTCTCCAAAGACATCATTGTGAAAATCGATGGCCAATCCACGGAAGGCATGGATGTCAACAAAGCAGTGACCTTAATCCGGGGGACGGCGGGAACGGAAGTGGTTCTGACCATTCAGCGCGGAACTCAAATCCTGGATTATAAACTCCGTCGAGACAAAATTGAAATTCATCCCGTTCGCTTCTCAGTGCAGCCTTCCAATACCGGAGAGGTCGGATATATTCGCCTCGTGCAATTTAGTGCTCCCGCTGTTCGGGAAATGCGGGACGCCATTCAAAAGCTGGAGCAGAAAAAAGTCTCAGGCTACATTTTGGATTTGCGATCGAATCCGGGGGGCTTACTCAATGCAAGTGTAGACATTGCTCGTATGTGGCTTCAGGAAGGCGCAATTGTCTCTACGGTCGATCGCCAAGGTGAATCCGATCGGCAGTTGGCTAATAATTCTGCGCTCACGACTAAGCCCTTAGTCGTTCTGGTGGATGGTGGCTCAGCCAGTGCCAGTGAAATTCTCTCTGGAGCGCTTCAGGATAATAAACGGGCTAAAGTGGTGGGAACACGCACCTTTGGCAAAGGACTGGTTCAATCGGTGCGAGAACTCCGATCAGATTCCAACGAGTCAGGCTTGGCAGTCACGATCGCCAAATACCTCACTCCTGCTGGACGGGATATTAACAAACATGGCATTGATCCCGATGTGGAAATCAAGCTAACAGAAGCTCAACAAAAAGAGTTGATCCGCGATCGCGATAAAATTGGCACCCCGGCGGATCCTCAGTTTGCGAAGGCATTACAAACCTTGACCGAAGCAAACACGGCTAAAAAACCGCTGCGATCGCCAGACTCTAAAACTAGTTCATCAACCAATAACTCATCGACCAGCAATTAATCTCAGGTTGAGCAACGAACTCAACATGGGCTAAATAGGCTGACATTGACCTGCCCGAATTAAGCCAACCCGTTTGGCGATCGCTTCGTTGCGGGAACTAAAAGGCCCCCAGCGTTTCAGTTGATTGGCTGTTTCGGGAGATTCCTTTTCCGTAGGATCAGCAGGGAGATCAGACTCTGCCACGATCTCACTCACAATCTCACAATGGCCTGTGGATTGCTGAACGATATACCAACTCTGAGAAGTCATAACGCAAACAAATTCGGGGCAATCTTGATACTTTAGATTCCCCTCTGGGAAATCTGTTATCTATAGAATCTCTATTTTTGAGTTTCTTTGCGATCGTATCTAGGGTTCTATCGTAGCAGAGTACCTATGACACCAGAATCTCAGCGTCCCTCCATTACACCTCCTCCCGCTCCACGGGTTCCTCCCGCACCGCCACCTCCTATGCGCCCCGGCGGGACCACGGTGGTCATGGAACCGGAGTCTACTCGGGTCATGCCCCAATCACCTGACTCGACTGGGATCGTAACTAGTTCTCAGTACGATCGTTCCACCCAGACCCAGGCTTCTGACGTTAAGGCCACGTCTGGTTCAACCCCAGAGGCAACCAAGGCAAATGCGGAATCCACTGCGATGAATGCACCAGCCAAGCACCGGGCAGCGACCTCGCCCTTCCAATCTTCGCGACCTCAGAATGGTTCCCCCACCTTAGCGGAAATTGTTCGACGAGCCTTCGATAAAGGATTTTCCGATGTTCACCTGGGGGTCGGGGAAGTACCTCGTTACCGTGATCGGGGGCAAATGGAGCCTACGGAATGGCCCGTGACCGATCGGGAGACGTTCTATAGTTGGATGCGCGAAGTTCTCAGCGAAGAAGACATCGAAAAGTTTGAGAAAACCCTAGATTATGACGGAGCAACTCAGTACGAATTTGCACGGGTACGGATCAATATTTTCGATGCACTCCATGGCCCCAGTATGGTCATGCGGTTGATTCCCCTAAAAATTCTGACGATGGAGCAGTTAAACCTGCCGCCCGTGTTCAAAGACATTTGTCACTACCATAAGGGCTTGATTTTGGTGACGGGGCCGACGGGTTCCGGTAAGTCAACCACAATGGCAGCGATGATTGACTACATGAATAAGGAAATGCCAAAGCACATTATTACGATCGAAGATCCGATCGAATTTGTGCATACCAGCCAAAAATGCTTAATTAAGCACCGGGAAGTCGGCATTAACACCCTCAAGTTTGACAACGCACTGAAAGCAGCCCTGCGGGAAGACCCCGACGCGATTCTGGTGGGGGAAATGCGGGATAAGGAAACGGTGAATACGGCTCTGAAAGCGGCCCAAACCGGACACTTGGTCATGGGCACCCTGCACACCAACAGCGCTGTCAAAACCATTGAACGGGTTTTAGGGTTGTATCAACCTGAAGAACAGCCAGCCATGCGGGTTGCATTAGCCGAGTCGTTAATTGCGGTCATCGCCCAAGGGCTATGTCGCACCACCGACGGCAAACGGGCAGCTTTCCACGACATCATGATTAACACCGATGCGATTCGGGATTACATCCGTCGGGGTGAACTGGATGAAATTGAAGGGGTGATTTCCCGTTGTGGTTTTGATGGGATGTGTACGATGAACCAGTCCCTCTACAAGCTCTACGAAGAAGGCCGCATTACGGAAGAAGTCGCCCTAGAAATGGCTCCGAAGGTTAACGAGATGGCACAAA
Organism: Alkalinema sp. CACIAM 70d; assembly: GCA_002148405.1. Classification (GTDB taxonomy): domain Bacteria; phylum Cyanobacteriota; class Cyanobacteriia; order Leptolyngbyales; family Leptolyngbyaceae; genus Alkalinema. Next base: position 31,734 of record MUGG01000092.1, read on the forward strand.
TGCTACGGGGTCGTGTTTAAACCCGGGACTATGAGCATAGTGTCTGTTTATAGCATGGTGTTTGGCTACCTTAGCTGATAGATAGGTACTGAATCAATGGTTGTTGTGGGGACAGGGTTACACCTGTCCTTTTATCTTCATGTCACGTTAATGTCACGATTGTGATGTTGCATTCACGATAATGATGTCGCAGCACAGTGCTGTAAAGGACGATCGCCCACATTAAAACTTCTGGCCCAAGCCGAATTGAATTCGGTTGTCACCTCGATCGGTAAAGGCCCAATCGGCTCGCAGGATGCCCAAGGGAGAATTAACCCGTAAGCCAGCTCCTACGCCAAAGCCATTGCCCGGGCGACCTCGCTGCACTCCTGGCTCCCCAATCACAGCGTTACTGGAACCCAAGTCAGAAGCATAATCTGCAAAGACAGTCCCCCCGACAATTTTGTAAATTGGGAAGCGATATTCTGCCGATGCTTGAACATAGCTGCGTCCCGTGCCGACTTCTCCCTGACCGTAGCCCCGCACAGAGTTGACACCTCCTAAGGTAAAGGCATTGTAGGGTGGCAAATCACCGATCGTGGTGCCAGCCTGTACATTAAAGGCCAGCACTTCTTGCTTAGTCGGATCTTGAGAACGATTGAAAATGCCGATGGGAATATATTGGCTGTAGTTAGCAGTCAGGCGATTAGACAAGACATTACCAACACCAATGGGAATTGATTGCTCAGTGCTTAAACTCAGCAATGAACCTTGGGTTGGATTAGTAGGATTATTGCGTTTGTCTCGAGATGCTGTAAACCCAACAGTATAGAGATCATCTAAACCCGTACCACTCCAAGATAGAGGGTTACCTTGACCATCCTGTTTGACCAAATTACCATTCTGATCTCGTAAACTAACGCGAGTGTAATTTAGTCCGATCGAACCTTGCCATTCTTGGTTTTTGTCAAGCGGTCGATTGAACGATACCCCACCACCAAAGCGCCCTTCTCGGGCACGATCGCCATTGGCCAATTTAATATCATCATCAAAAACGCGAGATAAACCCCGTTCTCGAAATCCATTAATACTATAGCCCCAGGCATTGGGATTACTATCACGGTAGGGATTGCTAAAACGTCCATTAAACTGAACGTCCTTAGAACCAATTAAAACACTACCACCAATCTGTTGGCCCACGCCGTTAAAGTTGAAATCATTATAGGAAACACTGCCATATAGTCCAGCATCGCTGCTGTAACCGCCCCCCAGATTAGCTCGACGGGCTTGCTGTTCAGCTAGGTTGTAAACCACGATCGTATTTTGCGGATCACCTTCCAGGGTGACTCGTCCACCTAGGAATAACCCAGTTTTAACTAAACGATCGAGATCTGCCTTCGCTGCACTTTCCTGAAAAGGCATTCCTTTAGCCAACTTGATTTCTTGCTGAATAAAGCTTTCTCGAGTACGACCTTGGATGGTTTTACCTTGATCATCCACCGTACGGCCAAATTCATCTACAAAACGAATCCGAATATCACTGATTTGTCCTTCTGCTGCGGTGATCCGAAGAATTCCTTCACGGGTGGATTCCAGACCTAATACCGTCGCTACACTATATCCATTCTGGCGGTACCACTGGTTCAGATCTCGCACCCCTTGGTTGAGTTTAGATGGCTGCACAGGTTTGCCAAACTGGTCTTGGAAGATACGACTAGCAACTTCTGAAGTGAGAACTTTTGCATTAATTAATTGCAGCGATCGTACGATCGTGGGTTCCACCACAAAAGTGACTGCAATGCCGCTATTATTGACTTGACTATTTACTTTAGCGTTAGCAAACACACCCGTTTCTAACAGTGCTGCAATATCGGCTTGCAATTGATTCCCACTGGTTTGCCCCCCCGGTTGAGTCGAAATTGCTTGACGGGCAATGCGTTGCAGTTCCTCATCGACTCCTTGAATCATGACATCCGTAACCATCACCGCCAAATCCGGAGCAAGGGTTGGCTTTGTAGAAGAGCTAGGCTTTGTCGTTGAGCTAGACGGTTTAGCAGAAGACGAGCTAGCTTTCGCTGGACTTTGGGAAGTCGTTAGCTGGGTTGGTTGAGTCTTTGGTTGCGCGATCTTTGACTGCGCGATCGAGGTAGGTTTAGCAGCGAGTTGGTTCGTATTAGCACTCGCTTGAGCGATTGGATTAGACTTTGATTGCGCGATTGGTAATTCAACAGATCGGTTAACAGATGGCATAACAGGCTGTGTAGCAGGCTGTGTAGCAGATGGCTTAGCAGATTGTGTGGACAGTGTTGAAGGGGTTGATATGGAGCTGGTCGATGGCACCGCAGATGCTTGAACAGTTGCAGTTCGCTCACTAGGCAGGAGTAATTTTTCCGGTTGCGCGATCGATTTTGCCATAGGTACAGCAACGGGAATCTCTTCCGTATCAACCACCACATCTGTTGCCTTGGGCGTTGAGGCGGGAGTAGCGGCTTGGGTGGGTTGTTGCGTAATATCCCACACGGAAAGAGCGGTGAGAGCGCAAACTGCAACTGTAGGGAAACGCATAAAATCTAGGACAGAAAATTAGGATGAAACGACTCGATCGATCAGATATTTTGGGTTCAAAATATCCATAGGGTCATCAAAGATTCCTATAGAACACTAGGACGCAGGGTGAGCAGAGATGTTCCGGAAAAGAATTTGGCCAGCTACTCGGTTTGCCCCCATCCTGTCGAGATATTGATACGATCGTATCTTGTCCAGTTCAGTTGCTCACCTTCGACCTCGTGAATTGATCTAAAACTCCTCAGTAATCGTTCGGAGTAGACCTTTGGAAACTACCAAAAGCAATCCATTAAACAGAGGATTTACGGTCTAGTTTACGACTGACAACCTAGTTTACTAATCATAATCGTCATGAAAATACTGTACAAACATTTAAGTTTCTGGGTACTTTAGAAGTGATTGCACATCTTGCTTCGCGACCTGAATTCTATGCCCTCTTCTGCTAGTACCCCACCTCAAATGTTTGTACAGCTTCCCGGCTACGAATGGATTGAGACTCTATATCAAGGATCTCATACCATCGTTTACCGTGCCCAGCAGAAGAAATCAAAGCAACCTGTAGTCATTAAGGCGCTCTACCAAGAGTATCCCAGTTTTAGTGAACTCGTTCAGTTTCGCAATCAATATACCATCACTAAAAATTTGCAGCTTGTCGGGATAGTGCGTACGCTCAGCCTTGAACCCGTTAGCAACAGTTATGCCCTTGTGATGGAAGATGTGGGCAGCATCTCGTTAAGAGAGTATGCTCAACAGCAATCTCTCAGCCTGACTGAAATCTTGG
>MUGG01000205.1 GCA_002148405.1 Alkalinema sp. CACIAM 70d
TGCATCAGATGAGTTGAGCCACTCTATTAACTCACTCATCAGTATCGGAATATCTTCAGGACGGGGTGGTGCATAGTCAATTTTACGGGTTAGGGTATCTACCACAGGACATTCCTGAGTTCTATAATCGCTCTGCTTACCTCGCCGTCCTCGTCCACGGATAATTACAATTCGATGTAATTCCCGAATAAATCGCTCTGTAATACTCGAATTAGTTTCAACAAATTCTTCTACTCGATCAAGTGCACGCCAATAATTTCGTACTTCTTGTTCAGCCTTACTTCCCTGGCGATCACTTTGAGCAATTGCTTGCTGTACAGCTATCTCATCTAAAGGATTGCCTTCAATTTGTGTAGAGTTTAGTGTGCTTCTTTGTATAGCAGCGTGGCGTAATCGTAATGTTGTATCCGGAGGCAGGGGTAACACATCAATTACATTCTTTGCAGACTCGATCACTGCCACATTCTTGACTAGAGAATGACTGTAAGAGAAGCGAGGAATTAAAGGCATTTAGTTTTCGCTTGAATTATTCTTGTCTCACCGCCCCATCATTTTGCCAAGCATTTGGTTCACGTAGGCCTGACCATAAACTTGCTTAGGGGTCTTAGGGACTAGGGCATCCGTGGGGTCTTCTGGGTTCGCGGATGGATTGGGTGGAATGTTAGGCTGAGCGTTGTTTTGGGAATTGGGCTGTCCCCAGGAGGCACCCGGTTGCGTAAACCCATTGGGTGCTCCGATGGGCGCTCCGATCGATGCACCAGTTCCGTATCCTCCCTGCATTTCTGTATCCGACAGATCCGACTCACTGTAATTGCCAGAGTTGTAATTGCCAGAGTTGTAATTGCTGCCGATCGACCCGTTCCCTTGCCAAACCTGACCGGTTGCGTGGGTAGGTTGAGGATGGGCACTAATGGGGGAAGGATCGCTATCGTTCAACCAGGAATTAGTTTCCGTGGATGTGGCAGGCGGGTTGGGATAGGACGAGAAAAATTGGGTGGAATTGGGATGATTTGGTTGGGGGTGGGCACTCGCCGGAGGAGGTGTCGGATCAGCAAAGGGGGGGCTGGCCGTCGAAGGATTCGGAGTGCTGGGATAGGGTGGGAACGGTGCAGAATGGGGCCGATCGCTCCAGGGATTGGCCTCAAAGGGCTCAAAGCTCTGATCCGGCATGGAAACCCGACAGGTTGTTTCCCCCGCTGGATTATCTGTTGGATCCCATGGATTTGGGTCACAGGGTTGCCAGGGCTGGCCAGAATTGTCGGTCACGCCCCGAGGATTTTCGGCGATCGGATCTTGCGGTGAAGCAATCTCTTGTCCAGTGGATGAAGCCGTCGGTGTAGCGGAAGCTTCAGGCGTTCCCCAAGGATCAGAAAAGTCTAAATTTTGGGATACTGTAGGACTTGATTTCGATCCAGCAGTAGACGGGCTATAAAACCCGTTATTAAAATCCTGTTGACTGAAAGAAGGGCTAGGGGAGCTCTGGTATCCATGGGCTGAGGTGCTATCCGGTTCAGCGTCATTCATGGGAATGCCATTCAGCAGCGCATCCAAATCCGTTTGACGGCTGCGATCGCCCACCACCGTTCCCGATTCCAGAATGGTTCCCGCATTCACTGTGGAATCTAACACCGTCACCGCAGACCCTAGACAGGCTCGTGCGCCGATCGACACATCCCCAATCAGCAAAACACCGGCCCCTAGATTAGCCCCCTCATTGATCGTAATGGTGCCGTGGGAGGCGTGAATCACCGAACCCAAGCCAATGCAAACCCCAGAGCGGATAATAATCCGACTACCTGGGTCAGCTTGCAGCAAAACACCCGGCGCGATCGCAGCCCCTGGATGAACCACTACATCACCGCTAACGCAGTACTGCGTCGTATTAATCGGTTCAAAGTGGAGGGACTGCGGAAACATCGCGATAGGCTCAAAATGAAGGAACTACTTCCCAGGGTTAAGGAACTATTTCCCAGGTTTTTGGATAACGGCTTCCAGCACCCGGCGCTTAGACCCGTCGGTGCCGACGATGCGGACGTACATGCCAGCATAGTCAGCCAAGATCGCCTCTACATTGGCGATCGCGCCAGACTCATTGCTCGCCTGCACGACGCCCGCCGTTTGCCAGGAGTTGATCCGGAAACGACGTTGGTCAGCATATTCCAGCGTAATCTTGTGACCAGCGCGCACCAATTGGCGAATCTGATCCACAGTCTGGGCACTCAAGCTGCCTGCGGAAACCGGAGCACTGGCTGCCGGAGCACTGTAGCTAGCCCCATAGCTGGCGCTGCTAGCTGCTGCGGGCGCTTTTGCACCGGGACGATGCACCACGACTTCAGCCAAACGCTTCTTGGCACGGGTATCGACCCCAATCAAGCGAACGTAATCATTGCCGTGCTGGGCAATGAAGCTATTCACTGCGTTAGCAATCTCACCGGCGCTGCGACCTTGGATAGGCGGAACCGTTGTCCAAGAAGACGCACGGTAGCGGCGCTGATCCGCGTATTCCAACCCAATTACCGCACCTTGGTTCAGCAATTGCTGAATTTGACCGACTAAATCACCACTGGCCGCAGGAGCAGACACACTAGCTGCGCTAGAGAATCCGTTGGAGGATGCAGAAGACGTGCTCACCGTTGCCTGTCCATTGGGACGCTGGACGATCGCTTCCATCAAGCGCTTTTTCGCCACTGGATCAACGCCCACAATGCGAACATAATTGCCCACCTGCTGAGCCAAGATGCGATTGAGTTCTGCCATTACCCCGGATTCCCCAGAAGATTGGAGAAATCCAGCATTCTGCCAAGAGGAGGTCTGGAATTGACGCTTGTTGGCGTACTCGACGGCAATCTTGCCGCCGCGACCTAGGACTTGCCGGATCTGAGCCGAGAGAGAGCCATCCACCGTCGCTGCTGCCGCTGGCTTGTGGCCGTTGGAAGCATAGCTAGGAGCTGCTGTATAGCCATTGTTAGAAGCTGCACCACTAAAGGTCAAAGGTGCATCCTCTGGCCGTTGAATGATTTTCTCCATCACCCGTTTTTTGGCTTTCGCGTCGATGCCAATCAACCGGACGTATTCTCCGGCATGATCGGCTAAACAGGATTGAAGTTCACCTAGCACCGCAGATTCTGCGGTCGCTTGAATGGGAGAACAGCTCTTCCATCCACCGTTCTGAAACTGACGCTTGTTAGCGTGCTCGGTGCCGATGCGGTAGCCCTGCGCCAAGAGTTGACGCACGTGATCCACCACTTCCGCTACTGGACTTTTAGACTGATAGGTAGTAGCCATGTCGTTTTTAATCGGAAGGATACAAGCAGTGTCTTCGGCGCAGTGATAGCCCGATCGCAGCGCTTCGTTAACCCCAATCACATGCTTAGCGAAGTGCTTGTCCTGCTCCTGCACGTCTGGCAGGCGATCGGCTTGCTGCTGGTTGGTAATGATTGACCCAGAGGGAACATATTTCCCTGGCGGAATCTCCACATCTTGGATCAGGCAATGCATCATCACGATCGAACCCGCGCCTACCCGTGCGTTAAACACCGTAGACCGAAAGCCAATGAAGCAGCGATCGCCAATGTAGGCGGGCCCATGCACCAAGGCCATATGGGTGATGGATGAGTTGCTCCCAATCCAAACCGAATAGGATTCACCGTCGTCTCCCATGACACGACCCTGCTCAAGGCCGTGAACGACCACCCCATCCTGCAAATTGGCATTATGACCAATGTGGAACGGTGTCCCTTCATCTGCCCGCACGGAGGTTCCAGGTGCAATCAGCACGTTTTCTCCAACCCGCACATCTCCAATCAAATTAGAGAAGACATGCACGTAAGCAGACTCATGAATTTTAGGTTCCGCGAGGGTGCGTGACCAGGGAGTCGGCGGAGCCGCAAAAGAAGCTTGGGCTACCATAAAAAAATTCTCCCTGCTGCAATGCAAAAACACCGGAAGCACAGGGTAAGTCAGCTCCGGCGCTATTTCACATAGGAATTACCGTTGTGAATTACCCGTGAATTACCATTGGGTGCCTTTGTCGTAGAGACGTTGATTGTCAACGGTGACGGTATCAATGATGGCCACAACAGACGCATCGATCGGACGATCACGATGACCTTCAACGTTGCGAGAACCACTCCCCCGACTAATCAGCACCCACTCACCTACCCCAGCGCCGACTTTGTCAGCCGCAACCTCGTAGACTGGCAAGGGACTACCTTCTTCGTCTAAAAGCTGCACCAGGAGAAATTTAACTCCCCCTAAGTTAGGCTCTTTTTGCGTGCTGACAACGGTGCCGCGAACTTTGGCGATTTGCATTACGGCATTACGGACGGTTCAGGGGACGGATACCACTTACGCTCTCACGAAAGGGTTCCACCGCCTCGGTGTAGCGAATGGGCAGAACGTATTCCAGGTTTTCGTGGGGACGAGCAATGATGTGAGTAGACAGGACTTGACCGCCGTTCACTCGCTTAACGTTTTCAATCCCAGCAGCAACCGAAGCTTGTACTTCAGAGACATCACCGCGAACAATCACGGTTACACGGCCAGAACCAATCTTTTCGTAGCCAACCAGGGTCACGCGAGCCGCTTTTACCATTGCGTCTGCGGCTTCCACCACGGCGGGGAAACCCAAGGTTTCAATCATTCCAACTGCAATAGCCATCGTAATAACTCCCTTCCAATCAGTTCGTAATCGCACCGAAGTGCTTACTGAGGCGACAAAATCCCACGGGAAGAACCACGATGTTGAATTTTGTCTTAAGTTTCAATCTTGCTCCTATTAAGAATAGATGGGTGGGAACCCCTTGGCAATATAAAGTTCGATGATAGTTGTAAATCTCGCGCATTAAATCCGCTGATTGATTCGCTAACCCAAACCATGATCGATCGTCTGGGTTGACGGGGAAGCATCTGTAAAACATCTGTCAAGTCGCTCCTAAGTTCAGATAGCAACCTGTTCCCATGCAATTTCCCAGGGCAACCTGTGCTCCGGCTCCTCTGCCGAGCCCGATAGGTTACCCGAAACTACCCTTCTAGCGCCTCATGAAGAACATACATCTGACCCGATCGCAACAATCCTGTTTCCGACTTGGGCAAATAACAATCGATCGGAACAAATCAATAGAAGAAAAGTTATAGTCTTGATAAGATTTTTGTCTAAGTTTCAGGAAAGCCATCTCCAGCCAACTTTCCGCCTCTATCCAGCCTGCCTGAACCGTTTTGACGTTTTACTTTCGCATGGGCAGGCGGTAAGGTGATGGTTAGATCTATCGCGTTCTGATGACTGAACGTATTTGGTCAGTTCAATGGTCAGAACGGTTTATTTTTGCTCTCTGCATTGCTTCCCTGGATTGCTTGCTTTGAAGGATTGCGGCAGGGCTTTTCAACCAATCGAAGAAATCACGACTCGCCAAGGGCAGTTAGATGCATCAATTTCTCATTGAGACCAGTTGGCTGATTCCAATTTACGGACTAATCGGCGCATTGCTTACCTTGCCTTGGTCTACGGGGATTATCCGAACCACAGGGCAACGACCCGCCGCCTACATTAACATTGTCTCAACGCTCATTGCTTGTTTGCATGGGCTAGTGGTCTTTAATGCTGTTTGGGATCAGCCGCCCCAGCAGTTGGTACTGCCCTGGTTTCAAGCCGCTGATTTTAATTTAACGTTCCATATCCATTTGGACTCAATTAGTGTGGGGGCGATGGAAACCATCACCCTGCTGAGTCTTTTAGCCCAAATCTACGGAATGGGTTACCTCGAAAAAGATTGGGCCTTGGGTCGCTTTTACAGTTTGATGGGCTTTTTCGAAGCAGCGATGAGTGGGCTGGTGATTAGTGATTCGCTTTTCCTGACCTATGCGTTGTTGGAAATGTTGACACTGTCCACTTATATGTTGGTCGGATTTTGGTATGCCCAGCCCTTGGTTGTGACCGCAGCGCGCGATGCCTTTCTGACCAAACGGGTTGGCGATGTTCTGTTGCTCATGGGGGTGGTGAGTCTTGCTGTCTTTTCTAGCAGTCTCAACTTTGAGGATATTTATCGCTGGTCTGAAAACTCCGGCCTCACTCCGATCGCTGCTGGAGCCTTAGGACTAGCGCTCATGGCGGGCCCCACCGGGAAATGTGCTCAGTTCCCGTTGCACCTGTGGCTGGATGAGGCGATGGAAGGCCCCAACCCCGCATCCATTCTACGGAACTCTGTCGTAGTGGGCTGTGGAGCCTACGTGCTGATTAAGCTACAACCCGTTCTGACGATGTCACCCGTAACACAGGTGGCTTTGTTAACCCTGGGAACCATGACCGCGATCGGTGCGTCTCTGGTGGCCTTAGCGCAAATTGACATCAAGCGGGCCGTTGCCCACTCTACCAGTGCCTTTCTAGGCTTGGTCTTTATTGCAGTGGGAATGCAATGGACAGACTTTGCACTGATTCTGCTGTTCACCCATGCGATCGCCAAAGCTTTACTGTTCATGAGTATTGGTTCCATTATTGCCACCACTAGTTGCCAAGACATTACTGAACTAGGGGGACTCGCCCGTAAAATGCCCGCTACTACCCTCGCGTTTGGGGTGGGTTCCCTGGGGCTGATGGGATTATTTCCGCTGGCCACCTATTGGGCCATGTTACGAGGGGTGGAAACCTTTTGGAATGACAGTTTTTGGATTGTAGGCGTCATTTTGACTGTGAATGTTCTCACCACGGTTAACTTGGTGCGGGTCTTTCGTCTGGTTTTTCTGGGAGAGGTACGCCCCAAAACCCGCCGTGCCCCGGAAGTTCCTTGGTCCATGGCAGTCCCTATGGTCACTCTGAGTGTTGTAACGCTCCTGTTGCCCTTGGTAATGCAAAAGCTAGAACTCCTGCCCAATCCGAGCGATGTGAACTATGGTGCGGCTGGATTACTGACTCTTTCAGGCATGTTGGGAATCGCGATCGGCAGCACCCTTAAGCTGGAACATGCTTGGATGCGATCGATTCAAGCCCCTGTGCGGTTCTTGCAGGATTTATTAGCCTACGATTTCTACGTGGACAAGTTCTACAAAATCACGGTGGTATGGGCAGTGAGTACCTTGTCCCAGTTCACGTCTTGGTTTGATAAATACATTGTCGATGGCTTTGTCAATCTAGTGGGCCTGGCCTCCATCTTTGGGGGGGAAAGCCTGAAATACAGTGCTTCAGGACGATCGCAGGCTTACATGCTCACAATTCTGTTAGGAGTTGCCCTGATTGGCATTTTCCTCTCTTGGTCCAAGATTACTCTGACTGGATGGACTTTACCGGGTCTATAGCAGCCTCCTCTTGTCTTTAGCCGATGCTGCTGTTTCTAAATCTTCTCAACGACTGATTTATGTTCGCTTTTTCAGGTTCCCGCCCATGTTAAGTGCACTCATCTGGATTCCTATTCTCGGAGCCATCATTGTCGGCCTACTTCCCCTAGAGAGCAAACAATCGCGGTGGGTGACCCTAGCCATTAGCCTGATTCCCTGTCTTGTGTCGGGTGTGCTGATGGGCCAGTTTGATCCTAGCTTGGCGGATTTACAGTTCCTGGAAAACCTGCCTTGGCTGGAAGATTTGGGGCTGTCCTATCGGCTGGGGCTGGATGGATTATCCCTCCTGTTGGTCATTCTGAATGCATTACTGACGGTGGTAGCGGTTTACATCACGCCTGCAGATATCCTACGGGCGAGGCTGTATTACCCCCTTGTCTTGGTGATTAATGCTGGGGTGGCGGGGGCGTTTCTATCCCATAACCTGTTGCTGTTCTTCCTGTTCTATGAACTCGAACTGATTCCGCTATACCTGCTAATCAGTATTTGGGGTGGAGAACGGCGGGCCTACGCGGGCACCAAGTTTCTGATTTACACCGCCATTTCTGGGATTTTAGTCTTAGCGGGATTTCTGGGGCTAACCTGGTTGAGTCATGCCCCCTCCTTTGAATACAACCCTCTGATTAGCCAAGGCTTACCCATGACAGCCCAGTTATTGCTGTTGGGGTCGATTATTGTGGGCTTTGGCATCAAAATTCCCCTATTTCCCTTCCACACTTGGCTACCGGATGCCCACGTAGAAGCCTCGACTCCCATCTCAGTGCTACTAGCTGGGGTCTTACTAAAATTGGGAACCTATGGATTGCTACGGTTTGGCCTAGGACTGTTTCCTGAGGCTTGGGCAGTGCTGGCCCCGTATCTGGCTTGGTGGGCAGTTGTGAGTGTCTTATTCGGTGCACTAGCCGCGATCGCCCAAACCGATATGAAAAAGATGGTGGCCTACAGTTCGATCGGTCATATGGGGTTTGTTTTGCTCGCAGCGGCGGCAGCGACTCCCGTAGCCCTGATCGGAACCGTTTTCCAAATGGTGGCCCATGGTTTGATTTCTGGTCTCCTATTTCTCCTCGTGGGTGTTGTGTACAAAAAGACGAAAACCCGCGACATCATGGTTTTGAAGGGACTCTTGAATCCGGAGCGGGGATTACCGCTCATTGGGAGTTTGATGGTGCTGGGCGTGATGGCCAGTGCTGGAATGCCTGGAATGGTGGGCTTTATTTCGGAATTTTTGATTTTCCGAGGCAGTTTTGCAGCCTATCCCGTCCAAACTTTACTCTGCATGGTGGGTACGGGATTAACAGCGGTGTACTTTCTCCTGTTGGTCAACCGAACCTTCTTTGGTCGCCTGCCTGAAGAATTTACCAATTTGCCGGTGGTGTCTTGGGGGGAACGAGTTCCTGGCATCATCCTAGGATTGATCATTGTGATTTTAGGACTGCAACCTTCTTGGATGGTGCGCTGGACAGAAACCACAATTACGGCCATGGGAAACGATGCCACGATCGTCGCCAACAAAATTGCGCTGCCTAAGGCTGCTGCGCTCTCTTCTCCTGATCCATTACTGATTGACTAGGTTGAATGAATTTGGAGAATTGGGATTCTCCAGTGCAATTTTCTAGTTTCAACGCTTACCACATCCTTTTCTGTTGGCTATACCATGACCTCCCTTGTTTCTCCTACGACTTCCCATCCCTTTGAGGCCGTCATTCAACGGTTGGAACAGGGGCAATCGATGCTACCGGATAGCCCCACTAATCTGCTCGAAGTGGTGGGGATTTTGGAAAGCTACGGCTATGTGCTGAATGCCTACGAAATCAATCTGCGGTACATCGCCGATCAGCAATTCCTAGTGTTATTTCCCTTTTTCAAATACATGAATGGGGATGTGACCTTGCCGCGATTATTGAAGCATTGGTGGCACGATCGCATTAACTATGAGTTTGCTGAGTATTGCATGAAGGCGATGCTGTGGCATGGGGGCGGTGGCTTGGATGCCTATTTGGATAGTCCGGAATTTATCGAACGGGCTAATCAGGCGATCGCGGCCAAGACAGCGGGGAATTTCATTGTCCAAGGCTTTAATAAGCTCTCACCGGAGTTTCTTCTGGAGCAGGTGCGGCAAATGTGCTACTACCGGGCTTTGGGCCAGTTCTGGGAAATCATGAGTCGGATGTTTCTCACTTTGGCCGATCGCTACTATCGGGGAGAAATTAAGTCCATTCCCGATGTCGTTCACCATGTCAAAGATGGGTTGGTCGCCGACGCTGCAACGCCCATTACCTACACGGTGAATATTAAGGGCAAGGCCTACGACATTATTCCTAAATCGGTTGGGCTCACCTTTCTGGTAGATACGGCCATTCCCTACGTGGAAGCGGTGTTTTACCGATCGCTCCCCTTCATGGGTACCCTGTCCTACAATGCCCAAGCCCAGCAAGTCCCATCGGATCAAGGGGATTTTGTCTATGGCGCGTTGTATGCCGATCCGATTCCGGCAGGGGGGGCGGGCATTCCACCCACGTTGCTCGCGAAGGATATGATTCGCCATTTGCCGCCCTATTTGTTGGAGTATCACAAGACCTTTGGGCGGGGCGAAAGCGATCTCTCGGTGAAGGCGATTCAGAGCTTCCAGAAATCCATGTTCTGCGTTACCAGTGCTGCGATTTTGGGCTTGGCTCCCCATCCTTGGGATACGGCGGATCCTGCTGAACGGGCGGCTAACCGGAAGCATTTTGAAGCCTGGGTCGATCGCTTAGTGGAATCGGGTTCACGCCTGTCACGGGTACAAGATTAACGCGGGTACAAGATTAAATTGAATGGTCAATTTTGGAGTGAGCTAGGGCAGGGCGATCGCCCATCGCCCTGCCCTAGGCATTTTCAACCAACGCTACAATTGAGCCAGTCCAGTTGCCGAGTGCTGTGCTATGCCTTCCCCGCTACCTGGCATGAATCCTTTTCTCGAAGCCCCAGAGCTATGGTCAGAATTCCATAGCCGGATGATTGTTGCGGTTGCGGATGCGTTGGATGATGACCTGAGCCGGGATTATCGCGTCGCAGTGGAAAAGCAGGTTTATCTGGATCAGGGGGATGAGACGGTCTTAATTGGGATACCCGATGTCTCTGTGATGGCTCCGCCCACTGTGAAGACAGCAACGACTGCGGTGTTGGATGCGGTGTTGGATACGCCGATTACGGTGGAAATTCCCTTAGAAGAAACAGTGCAGGAGCGGTACTTAGAAATTCGGGAAGTAGCAACGGGAAGAGTCGTCACCGTGATTGAACTCCTATCCCCGAAGAATAAACGGTCTAAGGTTGTACGAGAAGCCTATTTACAAAAGCGTCGTCAAATCATGCTGAGTCAAACTCATTTGGTCGAGATTGATTTATTGCGAGGTGGCGAAGCGATGCCGATGACCGGGGCCGTTGAGTCAGATTATCGAATTTTGGTGAGTGCCAGTGAGCATCGGCCTAAAGCGCAATTGTATGCGTTTAATTTGCGCCAGGTCATTCCTGAAATTGTGGTATCGCTCAAGGCCAATGGCACCGTTACACTAGCGTTACAGCCCTTGTTACATCGGGTATACGATAAGGCGCGGCTGGAATTGGCGATTGATTATCAGCAGTCCTTGTCTCCGAAGCTATCCGATGAAGATACTGCCTGGATTTTGAGTCTTGTGAATCATCATGAAATATCTCCAGCTAAATTTTAAGGCTGGTACTGATCACCGTGGGTTACCAAGAGGGATCACTGAACAAGTTGATTGTGATTTCAGCTTGGCCGGGAGGAATGGCCGTAATGCAACTGCGGACATCTTCGCCCGCCATTTCCACCTCGCAGGCATGGCAGGATCCCATTAGGCACCCCGTCGGAATCAAAACATCCGCCCGTGCCGCGACTTTTAACAGCGACTCCCCCACCTCTGCGTCAACAGTGACATTGTCTGGAAGGAAATGAACACGTACAGCCATAACGTGAAAATAAAGGCAAATCTAAAGACAGTCTAAACGGAGGGCGATTTCTCGCAAATCCCCCTTACTGTAAAAGTTAAGGACAAACGGGTACGTTGCACCGAAAGGGTTAGGGATACAAAGCGCACAAAGGTTTGGCTTGTGCGCTTCTTTTTTTATTTTAGAAAGGGCTTGAGGTCAATGTGAGGTTCGATCGCGTCGGCGAGACGATCGAGGTACGCTTCCCGCTGTTCCCGGTAATTGGGAACGCCCGTGGGGAGCGATCGCAGTCCCCGTTGTAGCCGCAGACGATTTAACCAAGCCCGTCGCCAAGACCCATTGTCAAAAATGCCGTGCAGGTAGGTGCCCCAAATCGACTGGGTTTCATCTACTAGACCCAGATTGGCATCATCAAACAACGCACTAACTTTATCTTGCTCTTCTTCAATCACCCGCGTGCGGCCTTGGTGGATTTCGTAGCCAATCACCGGGAGCCCTTCTTGGGGATAGTTGGACGTGACATTGCGTTGCCGAGCAATCTTTTGGCCCGCAATCACCGTTTTCAGCGGCAAAAGTTTTAATCCCGGGAATCGTCCTTCCTGACCCTCCACCCCTTCCGGATCGGCTAGGACGCGACCCATCATTTGGTAGCCACCGCAAATGCCCATCACTGTTCCGCCTGCGGCCACATATTCTTGAATTTGCTCAATCATGCCGGACTTGTGCAGCGCAATCAGATCGGGGATCGTGGTTTTTGAACCCGGTAGGATGACTGCATCGGGATGGCCGAGGGTGCCTTTCAGTCCCACGTAGCGAACAGTGACCGAGGGTTCCGATTCCAGGGGATCGAAATCCGTGAAATTGGAAATGCGCGGTAACCGAATCACCGTAATATTAATGTCATTTTTGTTGGGGCTTTGCCGTCGATCGAACAAGCTGAGGGAGTCTTCGGCAGGAAAAGCTTCCTCTAACCAAGGAATGACCCCGACTACCGGAATTCCGGTGCGTTGTTCTAACCAATCAATTCCAGGTTGCAATAATTCTCGATGACCTCGGAATTTATTAATCACAAACCCCGTAATGAGATCTCGTTCATCGGGATCCAGTAGCTCCAATGTACCAACAATATGGGCAAAGACCCCACCCCGATCGATATCAGCCACGAGTAACGTGGGGGCCTGAAGGTATTTGGCGACCCGCATGTTCGTCAGGTCGCGGTGCTTGAGGTTAATTTCCGCTGGGCTGCCTGCCCCTTCGCAAACCAGAAAATCAAACTCTTCGGATAATCGCCGCAGAGACTCTTCGATCGCCTGCCAACCCGTGTCAAAAAACTGCTCATAATAATCGGCTGCACTGACCCGACCCACAGCTTTGCCCTTGAGGATGACTTGCGAGGTCATGTCGCCTTGGGGCTTGAGCAAAATGGGATTCATTTCCACCCAAGGATTGGTTCCCGCTGCCCAGGCTTGTACGGCTTGGGCATGGCCAATTTCCCCCCCGCCCGCCGTGACGTAGGAATTGAGGGCCATGTTTTGGCCTTTAAACGGGGCAACGCGCCAACCCCGTCGGGCTAAGATGCGGCATAGAGCCGTTGTAATGAGTGATTTGCCTGCATGGGACGTTGTGCCCACAACCATGATGGCTTTCATGAACGCATCTCCGGGAAACTGTGAAGGTGGCAGACAGTCCAACCCTTAGAAGGAATCAACAGAAGGAATTAACGCCTTAGAAGGGGAGTCTCAGCCAGCGACTCACTGCATTGTATAGGCGATCGCGGAAAGTGGCTGATAGCTCTACTTTGCCCAAATTATGCCACTTGTCTACGAGTTGGCGTCCGAGGGGCGTCACCCGGAAACTATTGGTTAAGCCTTGACCATCGACTTCCCGGCGCAGCAGTCCCACTTGAATTAGCCACAACAGTTCGGCTTCGACTAATAATTCCGTCATGGGTTTACGCACATAGCCATGGTCAACCCCCGATCGTCCACTGATTTCCGCTAGATCAACACTGCGGATAATCATGGTCTGGTAGAGCGATAACCGAAAGGGTGCACAGCGGACGGCCCGTTCTGCTCGATCGAGCGTCCGTTGGGGATAGCGCATAGAAGAGCGGGAAGTCGCGATCGCCATAAACCACACTGCAATCAGATAAAGATTTATTTACATCCTAACCTGCTCTATCCCGTCCTGTGGCCTCCCCCCGCCTCAACGTTGCTCAATCCCGTTTAGATCAAGATTGACGGTTGTAGCTGTGGATGCGTTGATTTGGCTCAATTATTAACAGTTTCTGCACAATCTACTTGATAAACAGGATGGTCGTTTAGGATAGTCACCATCCCGGTTGTTCTACCAGTCTACGGTTTGCCTATTTCGTAGGAGTCCTTGAAGGGGCTGCTGGATAACGGTTCGCTGAATAATAGCGGTTTGCTGGACGCCGTTCATTCAATGCAATTCTGTTCCCGAATTCAGTTTGTCAGGTTTTCAGTTTGTCAGGTTTGTGGTTTGAGCTATGACTGATTTACCCCCAACAGAAAATCCAACATCCAATCCGCCAGACAAGACCGATGTTCCACCAGCAACCGATCGTCATCGCCTCACGTCGGACGAACTGATTGCACTGTTTGTCGCCTTAGTCGGGATTGGGTCGATCTTTTTTTGGATCATTCAACAGAAACAATCCCCGATCGATTTTGCAGCTCTGACTTCTGGCGCACCTTTTGCCAACGGGACTGCGCCTGATAACGCAACGGGCAATTCAGCCGAGTCTGCGATCAATGCATCGACCCCCAGTGCAACTCAGCCACCTGCAAACGCCAATGCCGCGATCGGCCCAACGGCTCCTGCAACTGAAGATGCATCCTCCCAAGCTCGCCGTCCAGGCATGGATTCCCAGACGCCAACTTCTGGTATCCCGAACAGTGGAGTCAACCCGCTAGCCAATGGGCAACCCGGCAATGCGCCTCAGGCGATCGCGAGTTCTGCCCCTCAACCCTCCGCAGCCCCAACGGCGACGACGCTAGTTCCTAGCTTAGAAAACCCAGGTAAACCCAAAGCCTTTACCGATGTGCCCGACACCTTTTGGGCAAGGCAGCCGATTGCGGCCCTCTCCAGTCGAGGGATTTTGGATGGCTTTAAGGATGGTAGCTTTCAGCCCAATAAGCCCATTACCCGCGCAGAATTTGCGGGGATTCTGGGAAAAGCGTTTGAAAAAACTAAAACTAAGCCTGCGATTCAATTTCAAGATATCAAGCCAGATTATTGGGCAACGACTGCGATCGATGAATCCATCCAAGCGGGATTCATGACCGGGTATCCCAAACAGCAATTCAAACCCGATCAACTGATTCCTCGGGTTCAAATGTTGGTGGCGATCGTTACGGGGCTTGGTTTAACGCCTTCTGGTGATCCAATGCAAGTGCTTGCTAAGTACCGTGACGTTCAGGACATTCCCAAGTGGGCAATTCCTAAAGTTGCCGCAGCAGAAGCAGCAGGACTGTTGAGAACGTCCCAAAACACTCTGACCCCGAATCAACCGGCGACCCGTGCGGATGCAGCGACTTATATTTATCAAGCGCTGATCAAGGAAGGCAAAATTAAGCCCTAGCCTTTTTCTGTCGCTAGACTATATATAGGTATCGCCAGACTATTGCATCGCTAGACTATTGCATCGCTAGACTATTCCCCAGCCTATTACGATGACATCGGCTAAAATTGCGTCGGCAATGACACGAGTCCTTACAACAGAATCATTACTCAGACAAAGATCATTACTCAGACAATTGCGCAGATAGCAAAGGAGACTGAGCCGCCCGAAAGCCTATATTTACGATCGCTCCCCATTTCACACCGTTAGTCAAGAGGGCTGAGCCCCCTCAACTTACACTCGTCTTCGCTGCACTACGGTCAACAGACCATAGACTAGCAACAGGTAGCCCGCAGCAAGCAGAGGAATTAGCACCGGAACACGATCGATCATGGCAGTACCTGGTATAACGTGTGGGAGGAGAAGCGGAAAGAAGCCAAAAGGGATCTGGAAGATCGGCAAAAAGGTATGCAAAACAAGGTCAGTTACTTTCCCAGGGGCAAAAATCCCATGGCAAAGATGCTGACGATGTGTCCATGTCGCTAGAGTCGAAAAATTCGCCAAACCGCAATAGCTAACTCGATCAGATCCAACAGGGCGAGCACTGTATCAATCCAAGGTCGCTACGGAGCATAGCAGATAGCCCCATAGAACCTCTTCTCGATTGAAAAGAAGCTCCATGAGCCTAGCCAGCAACTCCAGTCACTGCTGTCAAGAGTCTTTCACCGCGAAACGGGTTGCTTCGCAAACTCTTTGATCGGTTCAGGACAATCCCACTGAAATCTTGGGGTGGCTTAAGAAATTGACATTCATCAATTTCTGCTGCAAAAACCTCGATCGCAATAATTCTAGCCGTGACACTAGCCGTTTTAAGGTCGAAACCCGCTTTGACCTAAGCGCCCCTGCTGTCCTGATTTTTCCAGTCAGCTATGCAGTTGTTGAATGCTTTGAATCTAGCGTAGCACAAGCTTTTGGGGATTGTGGTGTAAACTGAGCCACAATTCAAAATTTTTAGATTTTTTTCTAGAAAATTTTTCCAAACTGACTCGCCCTATTCCATGGACTTGCCCCATCGCTTAGAATAGTTACAGAACCTGTAAAGTTTCTTAACCTTTAGCCATCACTGGTTCGCACTCATGACTTCCGTAGCCTCCCTTTTTGCCCCAGTTGAAGCCGACCTCTCTGTCATGACAGAGAACTTGAAGCAGTTGATTGGTGCGCAGCATCCGATTCTCTACGCGGCAGCGGAACATTTGTTTGGGGCAGGCGGGAAACGGGTAAGACCCGCGATCGTGCTCCTCGTCGCCCGAGCCACCCGGGTTAATCAAGAGATTACGCAACGCCATCGTCGGTTAGCCGAAATTACAGAGATGATCCATACTGCTAGCCTTGTCCATGACGATGTGGTGGATGAGTCGGAATTGCGGCGGGGGATTCCCACCGTCCATGCCAACTTTGGGACTCGGATCGCGGTTCTTGCAGGAGATTTTCTCTTTGCCCAGTCGTCTTGGTACTTGGCAAATCTGGATAATCTGGAAGTGGTTAAGTTGCTCTCAGAAGTGATTAAAGACTTTGCCGAGGGCGAAATTCAGCAGGGGTTGAACCGCTTTGATACGGAGTTAGACCTCGATACCTATCTGCAAAAGAGCTACTACAAGACGGCGTCACTGATTGCCAACAGTGCCAAGGCCGCTGCCATTTTGAGCGATCGCGCCAGTGCAGAGGCGGAAAACTTCTACCACTATGGCAAGCATTGGGGGTTGGCCTTTCAGATTGTGGACGATATCCTGGATTTCACCGCTTCGACGGAAGGGTTAGGTAAGCCAGCGGGTTCCGATCTGCGCAGTGGTAATTTGACAGCTCCGGTACTGTTTGCCATGGAACAAAAGCCCTATCTGAAAACGCTGATTGAGCGGGAATTTTCGGAAGAGGGGGATCTAGAGCAGGCCCTTGATTTAGTCAACGCGAGCGATGGTATTGCCCGATCGCGGGAATTGGCGCAGTACAATGCCAAGGCTGCAATGGCCTGTTTGAATGAGATTCCTGCATCGGAGTCAAAGGAAGCACTGCTCAACCTCTGTGAATTTGTACTCAGTCGGCTGTATTAGGTCAAGACGGTTTTATTCATCACACGGCCTGTCTGATCGATTTCATAGACGATCGGAATTCCCGTTGCCAGTTCTAAACCGGTGACGGCGGTTTCATCTAAACGATCGAGATGCATGATGATCGATCGGAGGGAATTCCCGTGGGCTGCAACTAGCACATTTTCGCCCTGCGTGAGGTGGGCTAGGATACGGGACTGGAAATAGGGTAGGGTGCGTTCCAGGGTGTCTTGCAGGCTTTCGCCTAACGGGGGACGGGTGGCAAATGATCGTCGCCAAACGTTGACTTGCTCGGCCCCATATTTCTCGATCGTTTCGGCTTTGTTCAAACCTTGTAGGGTTCCGTAGTAGCGTTCATCCAAGGCTGCACTGGGAAAAATGGGCAACTCATCCGCTGGATTGCCCTCATACTGGTTCCAGCCGTGCCAATCGGGATCGTCAGCCTCGTGTTTGAGGATGGGACTTTTGCCCGCGCAAACTTCGGGGTATACCGTCAAGCAAATGACGGCGGTTTCGATCGCGCGGATCAATAAGCTGGTGAAACAAATATCAATTTTGTACTGGCGTAGTTTATAGGCGGCTTGGGTGGCTTCTAACCGTCCCAGTTTGCTAAGGGGAACATCAACCCAGCCGGTAAATTTATTCGCGGCGTTCCAAGTGCTTTGGCCGTGACGAATCAAAATTAAGGTAGCCATGGCAATCCTCACCCTACGATCGAGCCCTTGCGATCAAATTCCTGCTATTGCATCATGCCCCATCCCATCATTACCCTAAGTTCGAAGGATTGACCGTTAGCCAGCTAACACTTGGGCAACTGTTAATTGCAATGCTGGCAACAATGCCGAGACAATGACCGCATCCCCCGCAAAAACATAATCTGTGTAGCCACCGTCCTCAAACACACAAACCGTCACCTGCTGGGCGATCGGATCAACAATCCAATATTCCGCAATTTCCAGCACACAATATTCTGCATGTTTCGATCGGTAATCCTCGGACTTGGTGGACTCGCTAACCACTTCAACGACTAACAAGGGCGGTGGTTGATCGAGGGTTATCACCGCTTGGCGATCGGCCATCATTTTCCATTGCTCAAGGGGAAGGACAGTGACATCTGGAATGCGGCAAGTGTCCCAGCGGCGGCCTCGGGGAGATTGAACTCCCACTGCTGAGTTTTTAGAGGTCCAAGGCTGTTGTGCGTTTCGAATAGCTATCCGGAACTCATCATTCAGAAACTCAATAATGCTGCCATGCTTACCTGTCCCAATTGCCATCAGCTTCAGCTCCCCATCCACCAATTCGTAACGGTTATCTGTGCCATCGTGGTAGTTCAGAAAATCCTCTAGCGTGAGTTTTGGGGTTGCGTTGCTTTTCCCTTGCATAGAAGAAGTCGTCATCGTCATGAACCAAGCCTCCAATACAGTACTACTGAGTTGACTGCCAATTTTCTAACCAGTCGCTTCAAACCTTCCTTGCTACACCAGACCTGAGTTGCCCTGTTTTAAGTATGACAGGGTTTTCTGTGACCCAGGGTGGGGATGGCGGTTTACAGTCTGAAAACATTGTGGTTCCCATCCCCGATCGGGCAAAACTATGTCAAGATCAGAAACTATTCTGCTGTTGACCTTCGGCTATAACGTATGGCTTTCTCATCGGTAACTCGCACCCTTGGCAAACTCCCCATTACTGGAGAACTGTTAAGCAAACTGGCGCAACAGCAGGTTCTCCATTTATCTGGACTGGCACGGCTACCCAAGGGCATTGTTAGTTCCACCTTGGCGCAGGCTGCTAATCGTCCTTTGCTCGTCATTACCGCCACGCTGGAAGAGGCGGGACGCTGGGCGGCCCAATTGGAAGCCATGGGTTGGCAAACGGTGCACTTCTATCCCACCTCCGAAACGTCGCCCTACGAACCTTTTGACCCCGAAGCGGAAATGGTCTGGGGACAGTTACAGGTGATTGCGGATTTAGTGGCTCGTGCAACTACGATCGCCAACAGTCCCGAAACCGCAAATAATGCTTCTCGATTTGCGATCGTCACAACGGAACGGGCATTGCAACCCCACTTGCCGCCGGTAGAGGCTTTTGTGCCCTACAGCATTACTGTGGAGAAAGGTGCAGAAATCAAATCGTCAATACTGGGACGACAACTGGCACGATTGGGTTATGAAAAAGTTGCGCTCGTGGAAAGTGAAGGGCAGTGGAGTCAGCGAGGGGACATTATTGATGTGTTCCCGGTGTCCGCAGAATTGCCCGTGCGCTTGGATTTATTCGGTGATGAATTGGAGCAATTGCGGGAATTTGATCCGGCTACGCAACGATCGCTCGATCGCCTCGATCGTTTAGTTCTCACGCCCACCAGTTTTAGTCCGATTATTCAAACTGCGCTTTCCGATGAGAACTGTCGGTTGTTGCAAACCTATTTGAATGAAGAGGATTGGGAACAGCTGGAACAAGGCATCCCGATCGAAGGATTGCGCCGCTTTTTGGGACTTGCGTTTGAACAACCCGCTTCCTTACTGGATTATCTCCCGGATAGCACGATCATTGCCCTGGATGAAGTGGAAATGGCTGCGGCCCATAGCGAACGCTGGTTCGAGCATGTGCAGGAACATTGGGACGAGCTAGGTCAACCCGAAGCTATGCCTGCCACCCATCGCCATTTCACAGAGACGATCGCGCAAACGGAAATTTTCGATCGCATTTACCTAACGGAAATTGCGGAAGTCAACAGTGGTTTGAATCTCTCTAGTCGTCCGATTCCGGCGGTGCCCCACCAATTTGGCAAACTGGCGGAAATTCTGCGGGGAGAACGGGAGAAAGGGTTTGCTATTTGGTTAGTTTCAGCGCAACCCTCACGATCGGTCGCATTGCTGCAAGAACACGATTGTCCGGCTCAGTTTATTCCCAACCCCAAGGACTTTCCCGCGATCGATAAACTGATTACCTATCGCACCCCGATCGGGCTGAAATATTCCGGTTTGGCAGAACTGGAAGGCTTTATTTTGCCGACATTCCGGGCGGTGGTGGTGACCGATCGGGAATTCTTTGGGCAACATACGTTAACCACACCGACTTATATTCGCAAACGCCGACAGGCTACCTCAAAACAGGTTGATCCGAATAAATTACAACCCAATGATTACGTGGTGCATAAGAACCATGGGATTGGTAAATTTATCAAACTGGAAAGCCTAACGATCAATGGTGAGACACGGGAATATCTCGTGTTGCAATACGCTGATGGTACACTCCGAGTAGCAGCGGATCAAGTTGGTGCATTATCGCGATTCCGGCCAGCGGGCGATCGTAAACCGGAATTGAATAAAATGTCCAGCAAAGCCTGGGAGAAAACCAAGAGCAAAGTTAAGAAAGCCATCAAGAAAGTAGCGGTGGACTTGCTGCAACTCTACGCCCAGCGAGCTCAACAGCAGGGCTTTGCCTACCCAGATGACAGCCCTTGGCAATTGGAAATGGAGGAATCTTTCCCCTACCAGCCCACACCGGATCAGCTCAAAGCGGTGCAGGATGTTAAGCAGGACATGGAAAGCGATCGACCGATGGATCGCTTGGTCTGCGGGGATGTCGGTTTTGGCAAAACGGAAGTGGCTATTCGAGCTATTTTCAAAGCTGTTACATCCGGCAAACAGGTGGCGCTGTTGGCTCCTACAACGATTTTGACCCAACAGCATTACCACACCCTGAAGGAACGGTTTGCGCCCTATCCGATCAAAATTGGCTTGCTGAACCGATTCAAGACCACCAACGAGAAGAAAGACATTATCCAACGCATGGGGACGGGCGAAATGGATATTGTCGTCGGTACCCATCAGTTGCTGGGAAAAAATGTTGGGTTTAGAGATTTAGGATTGCTGGTGATTGATGAAGAACAACGATTCGGGGTGAATCAAAAGGAAAAGATTAAATCGCTGCGAACTCAGATTGATGTCTTAACGCTGAGTGCAACGCCGATTCCTAGAACCCTGTATATGTCCCTGTCTGGCGTACGGGAGATGAGCCTCATTACCACACCGCCGCCCTCCCGTCGTCCGATTAAAACCCATCTGTCTCCCTACGATCCGGAAATTATTCGATCGGCCCTACGGCAGGAACTCGATCGGGGCGGCCAAATCTTTTATGTTGTGCCGCGTATTGAAGGAATTGAAGAAATTTCCGCTAAAATTTGCGACATGATTCCCAGTGCCCGCATCGCGATCGCCCATGGTCAAATGCTGGATGCGGAATTAGAAGCAACGATGCTGGCCTTTAGCCAAGCGGAAGCGGATATTTTAGTCTGTACGACGATCGTGGAATCAGGGCTGGATATTCCCCGTGTCAATACGATTTTGATTGAAGATGCCCACCTGTTTGGTTTGGCGCAGTTGTATCAGTTGCGGGGCCGGGTGGGGCGCGCTGGGATTCAGGCCCATGCTTGGCTGTTCTATCCTCGCCAGAAGGAACTGACCGATACGGCACGGCAACGGCTCCGGGCGCTCCAGGAATACACTCAACTGGGGTCGGGCTACCAATTGGCGATGCGGGATATGGAAATTCGCGGGGTGGGTAACCTGTTGGGGGCGGAACAATCGGGGCAAATGGATGCGATCGGGTTTGACCTGTATATGGAAATGCTGGATGAAGCCATTCGAGAAATTCGTGGGCAGGAAATTCCTAAGGTTGATGATACGCAGATTGACCTCAGCTTGACCGCCTTTATTCCTGCAGACTACATTGCCGATGCGGATCAAAAAATGGCCGCTTATCGAGCGGTGTCCACGGCGGCGGGTAAGAAAGAACTGGCGGAAATTGCGGCTGATTGGGTCGATCGCTATGGGCAAATTCCCGTTGCGGCTCAACAGTTGTTGCGGGTGATGGAACTGAAACAAATTGCTCGCACCCTTGGGTTCTCCCGCATTAAACCCGAGGGTAAACAACATGTGGTGTTGGAAACGCCCATGGAGGAACCCGCTTGGAACTTACTCAAGGAGAATTTACCGAATCATTTGCACAGCCGCTTTGTCTATCAGCCTGGAAAAGTTACTGTGCGGGGGTTAGGAGCGTTGAAAGCCGATCAGCAACTAGAGCATCTGACGACTTGGCTAAACCAGATGAAAGGCGCGTTACCAGAAGCTAGCAGTGGGTCAGTTGGCGGGTCGGTTAGCGGATCGGCCAGCAATGGGTCGATCGAGGCCAACGTTTCGGATTCATCCACTTAAACGAAGGAGCCCTAATCAAGGACTGAGTTGTAAGAGGAACTTCGTTGAAATTGCGTAAATAAAAATACGGAGTTCCCATCACACATCACTCAACAACTTTTGTTGACAACAGTTTGTTGACAACAGTCTGTAACAGCAGACTTACTTGATCTAAATGCCTTCTGAATGTCTTATGCAGGGCATTTATGCTCAGTTCTCGAGTCCAGCAGCACAACCGCAATTCACGATTACCTCAGTATTTCTAGCACAATTGTCCCTTTAGAGCTTTAGAGGGAGTCTTACTCTGCTGGCTACGATGCATCCATTCGGCCACTCTTGAACTTTCTAAGTTCTATAGATACCTGCATCAGTCGGATGGGTACTTTAAGGGTAGCTGAAAATTTTTGCAGTTTCTCTATCTTTTAGGCGATGGACATTCGGTATGGACATCAGGGTTTATGCATCTTCCAGTCTTAGTAACTGGTATTCAATTCAAATGATCGCCCCAGAGAAACGTCATAATTTATGTCCTCCAGCATTTGGTTGTTCGCGCCCTCGGCGTATCCAGTTTCTATGAATGAGCCGAATTTGCATCTACCTGAACCGATTTCTACTACTGCCACGATCGAGTCCGACGGTGAACCGTTGTCTTTAACGGATCTTGTTGAACTTCCAACGATTGACCTATCGCTGGATTCCGATCGTCCCAAGATTCGAGAAGAAACCTCCCTGGTTTCTGTAAGGCATGGTTTTGCTTCGTTTTTGGATCCTTTAACCGCAGATCGCTTTCGTGAAGTGGTTCATGATGTGGAACAGAAATTGCGCATTGTTAATCAAACCCTATCACTACTGGACATGCAAGGGTTTGACTCCATTCTGGAGGAAATGCTGACGTCCATTACCCAAAAAACTGGGGAACTGCTAAATGCCGATCGCACAACCATCTATCTATTAGATGAAGCCAAAAATGAACTCTACACCACCCTCGTTTCCAGTGCAGATGGACGGAATCGAGAAATTCGGTTTCCTGCGAATCAGGGCATTGCCGGAGAAGTGGCAACCAGTAAGCGATCGGTGAATATTCCCTTCGATGTGTTTGATGATCCCCGATCGCACCAAGCCAAGTTGCAGTACAAGCAGACGGGCTATCGCACCTATACGATGTTGACCTTGCCCCTGCTGAACGAAGTGGGCAATTTGGTGGCCGTGGTGCAGTTAATCAATAAATTGCAACCGTCTTCCATGGCGTCTGCGTCTTTATCCTTAGAGCAGCGTATTGATCTCCGGGGATTCACCGATGCAGATGAACAACTGTTTGAGGAATTTGCTCCTTGCATTCGGCTGATTTTGGAATCCTCGCGATCGTTCTACATTGCGGCACAAAAACAGCGGGCTGCCCATTCGTTAATGATGGCCACTCATTCCCTGGGGCAAAGTCGCTTAGATCTGGATGAAACCCTCAACCGGGTCATGCATGAAGCCCAGCATCTAATGCACGCCGATCGCAGTACCCTGTGGTTGATCGATCGGGATACGGAGGAAATTTGGACGCGCATTCCCCTAGCGGATGGGACTCAAAAAGAAGTGCGGATTCCCATTGGCACAGGCTTTGCAGGACAAGTGGCCGCCACGGGGGAAACGATTAATATTCCCTTTGATTTGTATGATCATGTAGGGGCAGAGACGGCTAAACAAACCGATCAGGCGACGGGATATCGCACCTGTAGTCTGCTCTGTATGCCAGTGCGGAATGCCGATGGCAATCTAATTGGGGTGACGCAACTAGTCAACAAACGCAAACAAGGGGACTATGCACCCTATGACCCTAAAACTTGGCCCCAGGCTCCGGAATGTTGGCGCGCCAGCTTTCATCAGAGCGATCAGGATTTTATGCAGACGTTCAATATCCAAGCAGGGGTAGCGCTGCAAAATGCGCAGTTGTTTGAAACCGTTAAACAACAGGCCCAACTGCAACGGGATATTTTGCGATCGCTGTCCAATGGGGTGATCTCCGCCGATCGAGATGGCAAGATTATTGCGGCCAATGAAAGTGCAAAACGGCTGTTGGGATTCAACGAGCGGGCTGCCCTAGAGGGCCAAAATATTACCAGTTTGTTGCACATTGAACGGGGTAATTTCCATCGCTGGTTTCATTCCGCATCTAATCCCACGAGTCCCAAGGAACGTCAACAGTACTATCCCGATCAAACCCTGATGCCGTTATCCGGTAGCGAATACCGAAGCGTTAATTTAGCCATTAATACGATCGCTTCCCCCGACGATCCCAATTACGTGCGGGGCGTATTAGTCGTTATGGATGACATTAGTGATGCAAAACGGCTGAAAAGTACGATGTATCGCTACATGACCCAGGAGCTAGCAGAACAGATTCTGGATAATCCTGATGCCGCCAAGATGGGGGGCGATCGTAAGGAAGTGTCCGTGCTGTTTTCCGATATTCGCAGCTATACCACCTTGACCGAAAGCCTAACGGCAGAAGAAGTGGTGGAAATGCTGAATGAATATTTTGAAGTCATGGTGGAAGCTGTTTTTGTCCATAAGGGAATTTTGGATAAATACATCGGTGATGCCATCATGGCGGTCTTTGGTTCACCATTGCCTTTGGCGGAACACCAGTGGATGGCCGTGCAAACGGCGATCGAAATGCGACAGCGATTGGTGGAATTTAACCAAAGGCGGGCGGGTCGAAATCAACCGGAGATTCGGATCGGGATTGGGATCAACTCCGATACGGTGATTAGTGGCAATATTGGTTCGAGTAAGCGCATGGAGTTTACGGCGATCGGGGATGGGGTCAACCTTGGCTCCCGGTTGGAAAGCACCAGTAAGCTCTATGGCACCGACATTGTAATTAGCGAAAGCACTTACCGTCCCTGTGCCGATCGCATTTGGGCACGGGAGTTAGATTTCATTCGCGTCAAAGGGAAGAGCCATCCCGTTGCAATCTATGAATTGATTGGCTTGGCCTCCGATCCGATTTCCGATCAACAGCACCGGGTGATTGATCATTACCACCGGGCGCGAGCGTTTTATCTACAACGCAAGTTTGCCCAGGCGATCGGGGAATTTGCGGCGGTGTTAGAACTCGATCGGTTTGACCAAGCAGCGGCTTTGCACATTGAACGCTGTCGCCATTGGCTTACCAATCCGCCCCCGGATGATTGGAGCGGGGCTTGGATTCTTACGGAAAAATAATCCCCAATGAATCTTCATTTTCGGGGGTGTCGGGGGCGTTGAGTCCCCTGCCATTGCCAGTGAACTCACGGGGGGGACTACAGCGTTGCTGGCGTTTCATCCCGCGTCATTTTTTCAACGCCCAATCGTAGGAGCGACAGTACTAGAATCAGCAAAAAGATCACTAGCCCGATCGTACAACCATAGCTAATATTCAACTGCTGAAACGCTTGGTTATACACATACAACACCACCGTAGAAGACGCATTATTCGGCCCCCCATTGGTCATGATGAAGACTTCTTCAAACACTTTGGTGGCAGAAATCGCAGAAATCACCGACACCAGCAGCAAATAAGGACGCATTAACGGCAGTGTGATATCCCAGTGCTTGCGCCAACCGTCGGAACCATCGATCGCGGCTGCTTCGTACAAATCCGCAGGAATCGCTTGGAGCCCTGCCAGATAGATCACCATGTAGTAGCCTAAACCTTTCCACACCGTCACCGCCATGACACTCCAGAGGGCTTGGTTGGCATCCGTCAGCCAGCCGATCTCCGAAATTCCCAGGGCTTGTAAGGCTTGGTTCAGTAGCCCATTGCTGGAATACAGCCACTTCCAGGCAATCCCCGCCACCACCATCGAAATCACTACCGGCGTGTAATAAGCCACCCGAAACCACTGCACGCCACGTAGTTTTTGATTAACCAAAATCGCCAGCCCCAGCGGCAGCGTCACTAACAACGGCACCACCCCCATTAAGTAGAGCAGGGTATTGCGCAGCGATCGCCAAAAAATTTCATCCCGCAGCAAGCGCTGAAAATTCTTCAGACCCACCCACTGGGGATCGCCGATCAGATCGTACTGCGTAAAACTGTAGTACAGGGCTTGCAGAGCGGGATAAAACACCGTCAGCCCCAGCATGGTCAGTGCCGGGAGCAAAAACAAATAAGGCGTCAGCCCCTTGAGGAGGTAACGCCCGCGATCGCGTTGGACATCGCTTTTCACAAAAGTCATTGATTCAAAAAAGTGCCGCAGAAGGATTAATCTTCATCCACTTCCACAACCCGCTTGATGGCCCGACGAGGGGGCAATACCTGCACCCGACGCCGCGAAGAGGCCGCAGCGGTAGGAGCAGAGGGGGGAAGATAGAGAGGATAGTCGTCGTGAACCACCTCAATTGTACGGGGCCGGTTCTGCCGGGACAAGAGCGTAAACATGCCAACTAGGGCGATCCCGCCCCCAAAGGTCAGCATCATGCCACCCAAAGCCCAAGGTAAACCTGAAATGACCGAAGTCGTCGCTTGATCTGCGGCGCTGGGAGAGGCCACTGGCTGGGGAACTGGCGCAGTTGCCAGGGGTTGTGGGGGCTGAATGGATGCAGTCTTGAGCTGGGCTGTCAGGGTATCAATTACGGCTTGCTGGCTACGAAGCTGGGCCTGCTGCTGTTCTACCTGCGCTTTGAGGCTCTCCAGCTTGATGTCCCACTTCGCTTTTTCATAATCACTATCACCACTGCGGCCCACGGTGGCATTGGTGGGAACCGAATTTGTTACAGGGGGCAAGGGGAGTGGGCTATTGCCAGGAGTGACCCCGTTATTTCCCAGGGACATTTGGGGAAATTGGGGAATTTGGGGAGAAGACAGGTTGGGTGCCCCGATCGTAATGCCGCCCCGCATAACAATTAACGCTGCCAAACCTGCTAGCGCTGCGCCTCCTAGGAAGGATGTTGTATCACTCATTGCCTTTGCTCTACCTCTGGATTGAATGGGTTGTGCGATCGCTCAATTGGGTCAGTGCTTCTGATTAGGAGTCTTGTTAACTCGTGGGGGAGTGAAACAGGAACTCTGCAATCATGGGCTTGACGGTAAAGTGTGACGCAATCCAGGCAAACTTCAAGTCAGCCACCGCATTATAGTGCAGAGTCTGAAAAATAAAACACTCGAACCTAGGCTTTAAAACTTAGGCTCTTAAAACTTAGGCTCGAACCACATGATAGTCGCAGTTTTAAATTTGGCACTCCAAAAAAATGAAATTTCCCTGGCAGTTGGGCACTTCCAGTGGAGCAATCCTTATAGTCGGCGCAATTGGCAGAGAATGACGCCGAACCACTGCTGGGGATCTGTCCAACAGTCTAGGGCGACGAGTCCTTTCTGGGCTAACTGCTGTGTGATTTCGGTCAAATTAAATTTGCGGGAGATTTCGCTGAGGATGGTTTCACCAGCAGTGAACTCGATCGTTAGTCCCAAGCTGCTGAGGGTAACGGTTTGATCGACCAAGCTTTCCAGGTGCATTTCGATCTGGTGCAGGTTGGGGTTGTAGATCGCACGGTGCCGGAACTGACTGAGGTCGAAATTTCCGTCAAAGCGGCGATTCAGGTGGCGCAGCATGTTGAGGTTAAATTCTGCGGTGACGCCCTGCCGATCGTTATAGGCTGCTTCCAGGATGGCGATCGGTTTTTGTAGATCCACGCCGAGCAGGAAAAAGTCGCCGGGAACCAGAGCTTGGGTGACGCGATCGAGGAAGTGATCACAGTCCTGGGGGTTTAAGTTGCCCAAGGTGCTGCCGATGAAGCAAATCATGCGCTGGGGCAGAGGATTGGGCGGCAGTTGTTGCAACGCCAGTTCGTAGGTGCCGACGAGTCCTTGAATGTGCAGGCTGGGATAGTCTTGAATCAATGCCTGGGCGCTGAGTTCCAGAATGCTGGCACTGACATCGATCGGACAATAGATAAGTGGCAGTTGGGCTTGTTCATAGGCATCCAGTAGCAACCGTGTTTTGGTGGAACTGCCGCTGCCTAGTTCAACAATTTCGCAGGCTCCGGTTTTGGCCGCGATCGCATCCGCACAGGTGTTAAAAATGGCAGTTTCCGTGCGGGTTAAGTAATATTCTGGTAGATCGCAAATTTGCTCAAAGAGTTGTGACCCTTGCTCATCGTAAAAATAGCGGGGGGGTAAGGTCTTCGGCATTTGGGTCAGTCCTTGGATCACGTCTTGCCCTTCGGCCTCGGTGGGTTGCACTGCACAAATGAGATGTTGAATCTGAATACGATCGCCCATCGTGAAATTTAATACGCGATCGGGGGATAGCGTCCCGAATGCTGTTGTTCCCGGTTCTGCCCCATGGTTTGTCGGTGCGTAATTTGGGTGATGGTGTTCCGATTGGGAATGGGGTGTTTGATTCGTGGAAACAGCAGTCATGGTCTTTTTACCTCATGCATCATCCGTTCATTTCCGCCCATTCTCGCACAAATGTTCTAATCCTTGCCTGAAAGGAATCTGAGCCAGGGCTGAGAATTGAGCCGGATGACCCAGGATTGTCGATCGGTTAAATGACCGTTAACGTTCTACCCAATTGCTTGATCTGATTGATCAATGCCACAAATCCGACCCACAAATCCGATCCTGCCTAATCCCGCTTAATAAGGAAATTCAGTTAAATTCTTTCAAATTCGCCCAATTAGCGATCGCGTACACAGCGGAAACCTGCGAAGATTTCCCGTACCCAGGGGTGGTACCAATTGCGGAAGGAATTGCGCATGGCCCAAGGGCGGGTGGCCCAACTGCCGCCTTTGAGTACCCGGTGGGCTTGGTCGAAGTAGGCTTGGGAATAGCCGCGATAGGGAAACGGCTCAAATCCGCCATAGCCATCGAACCAGGAACTCGTCCATTCCCACACATTCCCCAGTAAGTCAACACATCCCCCAGCGCTCTGGGATGCCTGAAATTGGTTAACTGGCGTGGTGTTAGCAAAGTGGTGGCTGTGGTTGGCCCGATCGCCCGTTGGCCAAGCTTCCCCCCAGGGAAACGATCGACTGTCTCCCTCACCCCCATCCCAACTGGCGGCTTTTTCCCATTCCGCTTCTGTGGGCAGGCGTTGACCCGTCAATCGGGCATAGGCATCGGCTTCGTACCAACTGACCCCGCAGACGGGATGGCCGTCGTAGGCCGGATCGTCTACCCAGTAACGGGGTTGGGCGATCGGGGCTGTTTGGGCTTGCGTTTGCAGCCATTGCCAGCCGTCGGGATGCCAAAACTCCGATCGTTGGTATCCACCGGATTCGATAAATACACGATATTGTCCTTGGGTGACGGGATAGGCGTCAATGCTGTAATCCGGCAGATCAACCCAATGGCGGGGCGATTCGTTGTCGATCGCTTGGGGGCCATCGAGTCCCATGGCAAAGGGGCTGGCGGGAATCGTCACCTGTTGGGGGGATAGGCTGGATGCTGCTGTCAACGGTGGGCGCGATCGAAATCCTTGGCCTTGCAGGGCGAGAATAATGGCGATCGTTTCGCAGTGTTGGCTTTCGTGTTGCAGCAGGAAATGCCAGATTCGCGCTTGATCCGTGATGGGAGTTTGGTCAAGGTAGTCGAATACCCGATCGCGAATGGTTTGTAGATAGGCCAGAATGTTGGGTAAGTCCGGTAAATGGACGCGATCGCGCTTGGGTAAACCATCCTGGGCATAGAGTCGTCGCAATTCTGGACAGGGCAGTGATTGCTGCGCGAGATGTTCTAACACCCACAGAGCTTCGGTGTAGCCAATGTGACCCAAGTGCCACCCGATCGGGCTAAAGTCTGGGTGAGCGTAGCAACATAGCATTTCCCGATCGATGGACTCAAACAGTTGCAGCGTCAGCGATCGACATTGTTCCATCGATTGCCTAAACCATTGCCGCAGAAATTCAGGTTCGTTGGTTGGCTCAGGTGTAAACCCAAGTGGAGTATCAAAGGTTACTAAGGGATTCAGTAGCAATCGATCGGTCATGGTTAATCGTTAATACACTCAATTCATCTAGAGATTGCCAATCTCCTACGTGGCACGGTTCGGAAGCAATCAAAATTCCCTCATTTTCCTGAACCCAATAGAGGGTGGGTACGAGATCCCGGCTGGCATAGCGGGAGGCCACCATTTGCTGACCATCACTGATGATGATATTGGCGGAAAAATGGGTGTTGTAGTCCTGGCTCAATTGCACCAGTTCTTTTAATGTATGGGTTAGTGCATCCGTTAGATTAGTGCTGACTGAGAATGCATCGAGAAATAGCGCAAAAATATGTTCGGAATCGGTGAGGCCGTGGATGGATTGGTAGGCCCGATCGGAGAGACGATCGCGGATGGGGCGATAGAGGGTTTGGCGAAATTGCTCAATATAGCCGTTGTGGACAAAGAGGAGGTTGCCGGATTGGAAGGGTTGGCAGTTGCTGAGATCGACTGCGAGGCCGGGGGTGGCGCTGCGGACGTTGGCGAGGATGCAGCCCGATTCCACATAGCGGCTGAGGTTCGCTAAATTCAAGTCGCTCCAAATGGGCTGGATGCTGCGGTAGGTGTAGGGTTCGGTGCGTTTGGTGGCATGGTACCAACCCACGCCAAAGCCGTCGGCATTGAGCAGGCCAGCGGTCATTTCCTTGGGCTGGTAGCTCTGCACCATGAGGGAGTGATCGGGTTCGAGCAGCAGTTGATCCAGTTGGACGGGTTCGCCTAGATAACCCAGGATTCGGCACATAGGGACAGGAGGGGCGATGGAGGTGTGAGGGATTGATTCCCATCTTGACACAGGTTCCCGCAAGTTGTTCGATCGATTTCAATCTCGATCGGTTTCAACACTTCCTGCCTTTCCCCCTGCTTTCCTGTTTTAAAAAATCAATTTTGAAAATAATCAACCACAGCCTGGGCGATCGTATAATTGCCATCTTTGGCTAATTTTTTGGCTTTGCGCGGTGGATTCATCGGTTGTGTTAGGAAACTCCAATCTCCGGTAAAAAAGTCCTCTGCCTCGACAATTTGATGCTGGGCATAGTCTTGGATACTCTCTAATAAAATGGGGGCTTCCGCAAAGCCTTCGCGGGTGAGGCTGATAATGGGAACGTCAAACCGACAGGCTTCGGAAAAGGTGCTGTAACCGGGTTTAGAAATAAGTTGTCCTGCCAATGCTGCAAAGTCGATAGGACGATAGAATCGATCATCCACGCGAATTAAATTAGGCAACTCTGGTGCGGCGAGATCAAAGCAGATAAAGGTATGGTCTGGGAAATGCTGAATATTCTCGTAGGGAATTCGATTTAATCCCAGTCCTCCGAAGGTGAGTAGAACAATCTTATCCCGTGGAATTGAGCTTAAGTTAAATGCTTCCTGCACCTGCTCTGGGGTAAATCGAGGCATGACCCCCGTCAAGCCGACGTCGATCGAATGGCTAAAGGTGGGCATCGGTTCGCTGAAGGGCATGCGAAACAGTCGATCGGCTTGGCTAAAGCAATCGCCAATCCAGTCGGCGAGGTCGTTGAATTCTGGATATTCATCTCCCCAAGCGCGGTAGATAAAGTCCCAGCCGAAATTACCCATCATCCAGCAGGGAATGCCTGCTGCCTGGGCGATCGGCGCTGCAAGGGGAGGAATATCGCCCAAGACCAATCCCACGCGGTTTTGCTTGAGAAAGTTGGCTTCCGACTGAATTAATGCCTGGGACTGCGATCGAATTTCCTTGAGCTTGTCCAAAGTGGCAGGTAAATCCATGGTTAAGCTATCTGCCTGAATTACACCGACATCAAAGGCACGGGGCCGATGAATCCAATCCTCTGGAAAGTAGGCATCCAAGACCGATCGTGGAGCGGTGGTGGTCATGATAATCGTGATTTCGGGGTTCAGCGTTTTGATTTCAGCTGCGATCGCGGCGGCCCGTGTGGCATGACCGAAGCCATGGTTGGTAATTGCGAGGTAAAGGATGGGTGAAGCCATAGAAACCTATTAAGTGAGAACAAGTCGTCCTCTAGTCTAAATCCTTCGGGTAATCTCAATGTTGTTTTCTTGGGGTTTTAAAAGCCGGGATTTTCTAAAAATCCCGGCTTTTGGAAGACGCGCGATCGACTGTTAAGACTAATACTGCAATGAATTTGTGACTAGTGCAAAAACAAATGCTGTAATGGTTTTCTCGTTTGCGTTAGAGGGGCAGATACCCTCCAAGTCCCTCTTAAAAAGGGGAACGTTGAGAGAATGGTTGACTTTTGAACGAATACCATCAATTTTCTCCAGTTTTCCGGTTCCCCCTTTATTTCTAGCGTCAGCGGCGCGTAGCGCGGGGGGTAGGGGGGATCGGAATTAAGGGGAGCTAGGAGAGATCAAATCTGGGGTAGGAATTTGACAAGCTGATCGTTGAATTGACGATTTAGATCGTTGGCATCGGTGTAGTGCTGATAAAAGTGTTCCATGTCGGCGATTTTTTGCTTGAAGTTGAGTAGGGTGATTACTTCTGGGGTGATGTCACTTGTGTTAATTGATGCATTCTTGAAATAGGTGAAAATTAGGGGTTTATCACTTTTCTTGAATGTTTTCAGTGCTGTCATAAATTCTTCTTCGGTGTATTGGCCGACTTTGGTGAAGCAGAGGATAACGAAAACATCACAGGTTGCGATCGCTTTGTTGTATTCGTCTTGCGATCGGGTTTTGGACATGGCATTGAGAAAGTCTTCCCAGATGACTAGTTCTAGGAAGATGCCGTTTTTGATGTATTCCTTGTTTTTTCGGTTAATGAAGATCTCGAACTGTTCTCGATCGGTTTTTAATTCGGATGAGGATGCTAGAAAAATTTTGATGGTTCGCATAGTGGGGTTGGTTTCGGGTGGGGTGGGTTCTGGGCCTTGTTTGTCGGGGAGGGTGGCGAGAATTTGCTGGACTTCAAAGCCTTCTAGGAGGAGGTTTAGGGAAACGTCGGCTTCACTAATTTCGCATTCGATCGTTGGTTTTTTGCCGGATTCTTGGCGTTCTTTTAGACGGGAATATTTGAAAAAGTGGGGGTGGTTGCTGTCTTTGCATTGGTGGCATTGGCAGGGAATCATTTTGTTGTACTGCAAGCGATGGTAGGACTTGCTGATGCTGTCCAGTTCATCGACAATGACGGCTCGAAACTCGGCGATGCTGGGGCCGCGCAAGCGGAGGGAAATTTGGCGGAGGTTTAGGTCTTCTTTGATTTCGGCCCAGGTGTTGCCCCGGCGGATGATCATGCCGTTGCGCCAGACCCAATCGTGGTTGGGGATGTAGCGATAGAGGGTGACTGCGAATTGCCAGAAAATGCCCTTTGGCATGAAGGCGTCGTAGCGAAACTGCATGTGGCTGTTGTGGGTTTCGTCCCAGTCGTAAGTGGGGGTGTTTTCAGGGAGGAGTTGGGGGGCGACGAGTTGGCCAGAGCTATCAATTTCGTAGACTAGACGAAAGTTTTTCATCAGTTCGATCAGGACATCGTGGGTGTGCCGATCGTGGGAGTTGTTCCAGATGTGGGTGCAGTCTTGGCGGTTGAAGCGTCCGGCTTTGGCTTTGATGGTGTCGTTGTCGAAGATGCGATAGACGGCGTTGGTGGCCCAGGTGGGTTTGAGGATGACCCGATCGCGCAGGTGGGGGTTGTCGGCGTAGTGGAGCAGAATGCCGAGGTCGTGGAAGTAGCTGAGGAGGGTGTCGATGTTTTGACTAGTGGTGATGTCGTGGGTTTGACAGAGTTCGTCGAACTGGGTGCGGTAGATGTAGTCGCGGGGGTCGTCTTCGATCGCTTGGCGGACATCGACCCAGCGAGCGGGGACGGCTTCTCCGATGTGGGGGAGGGTTTGGGCGCAGTGTTCGATCTGGCTAATTAGGTTGTGGATGGTTTTGAGGCGCTGCTCGGCTTTGGCGCGATCGGATTCTTCGTGGGTTTTGAAGTTAATGGGGATGATGGCTTTGATGCTGTCGGGGTAGCGGCTGAGCAGGTCAGCGCGATTGAGGCTGCGCTGGATGTCGCCTTTTTCGTTGAGGACGATGATTAGGGGGCTGTCGCCTGCAAAGCGTTCGAGGATGTTGAGCCAGTAGTTGAAGTCGGTGTCGTCTTTGCGGTTGTCGGCGACGAGAATGTAGAGGGAACGTTTGGACAGAAAGAAGCGATGGGTGGCGTGGTAGATTTCTTGGCCGCCAAAGTCCCAGATGTTGAGATGGAAGTTGGGGGTTTCTGAACTGTCCGATCGATCGCGCTTACGGCAGGGGAAGGAATGGGTTTGAACTTGGATGCCGCGCGTGCGATCGTCAATGTGGGGCAGAGGGCAGTTGGGGTCAAGGAGTTTATGGGCCAGGGTGGTTTTGCCCGCTTCACCTTCACCAACGATCAGCAGTTTGGCCTCATAGAGATAATCTTTCCCTTGGGCTGCAAGTTGTGCATAGTAGCTGAGAATAGCGGCGTTGCCTTGTCGAACGATTTCTAAAGGCGGTTCTTCGATCGGGTTGGTGGTGAGATTAATGCAATTGGAGGCAAAATAGTTATCTATTTCGATCGCCAGCCTACCGCTTGCAAGCCATTGAGGGATTTCTTTTATGCTGTTGAAACTTAAATTGAGCGTCGTCAGCCCGGTGAGCTCGCGTAAAAACGACCCATCGCTGATGCTGTTGTTCCTTAAATCGAGCGTAGTCAGTCCGGTGAGTTCGCGTAAAAACGACCCATCGCTGATGCTGTTGTTCCTTAAATCGAGCGAAGTCAGTCCTTTGAGCTCGCGTAAAAATGACCCATCGCTGATGCTGTTGCCACTTAAATCGAGCC
>MUGG01000024.1 GCA_002148405.1 Alkalinema sp. CACIAM 70d
TTGCTGATCGGCTGCCAAAATATTGCCCTGCTCAAATGCCAAGCTGGCTTTACGATCGCTGGTCTGTAAATCTTCTTCTAGCAGGGCTTGAATGGCTCGAATCCGATCTAAGCGTTGCCCATGGCTCCACTGAAGATATTCTTCGTAATCGCCATACATCGCCTGCGAGAGCTTTTCTACGGTTTCTCGATCGGCGACAAATTCATAAATCCCCGATCGCCAATCAAAGAAATCCGGCGATCGACGGGCCATGTATTTCAAGCCAAACGCCGACAGAAAAAAGACCAGACTCACCGGGAAATCATTGCGAAATCGTTCGCGCTGCAAATTCAAATGCCCCAATACCCGTGGCACTGAATCCATTTTGTAATAGTCTCCCTGACCGCCATAGCCCGGTTTGATATAGGCTTCAAAGGACTTTTCCAAACCGTCAATAAACAACACCTCCAAATTCGGTTGCTCTTGGAGTTTCGCAGCCACTCGGTTATACAAATTCCCATCTTCCAAGGCCGTTTTCAATTCCAGCTTTGCCATGGGCTGCTTGGGCAAATCCCGCTGCAACCGTGCAATTAAGCGATCGCGTTCCCCCTCCACACACCGCACCAAAAAAATACCAAACCCCTCATTGCGAGCCAGCGATCGTTGCAATGCCTCGTAGGTTTCTGCCTTATCAATCTGGACATCGTCATCCCAATTGGTCGGAGAAGCTGCA
The DNA here is from genome assembly GCA_002148405.1 of Alkalinema sp. CACIAM 70d. GTDB lineage: Bacteria > Cyanobacteriota > Cyanobacteriia > Leptolyngbyales > Leptolyngbyaceae > Alkalinema. The sequence goes on from MUGG01000024.1 coordinate 713, forward strand.
TCCATGATCAACCCCCAGCCAATTCATCACAGGCCCGCTTAAAGCCCTCCAGCCCCCGCACCAAGGGGTGAACATCATGCCACACCACAATCTCACCCTCATCATTCAAATAGCGATATTCCAAAATGGCCCGCCGAAACAGCAAACTACGAAACTGGTCACTATTTTTCGCAATCACCTTATCCCGATCGACCGCCACCAAACAGGGCCACTCATCGCCATCAATCACCCTGCCATAGGTCGCCCGCAATTCCGAAATCGCCCGCTTCACGGATCGATCGGCGATCGGTAACTCCTTTGTATACTGCAAGGCCGCCTTCATCAAATTCATCAAGTTGCGCACATGACCGCCACTCATCTCACACAGCTTCTCCAGACCCTCCGCCGTCTCAAACGCATCCTCCAACGTCAACCCCGGATCAACCGACTGGAACCGCCGCAAAATCAATTGCTTCAACCGTTCCATTCCTGACTCACAAATTGTTTCCCCATCTTGTTCCTTCACCATCACCATCGGCAACACCTCCACTGGCTTATAACGCTCCTCCATCGCCGTTAAATGCTTGGAATACGCCAACGAAATCGGTACCGTATAAATCACATGACAATTCAACCCGCGCAGTTGATCGCTATGATTCACAAAAATCTGTTCGTAATTACTCTGCGGCCCCTCATACTTCTCCACAATCCGATCGAGGTTATCCACAATCAGCACCAACGTATCGGGCTTACGATCGCCCAACGCCTCCGCAATAAACTCATTCAACAGCGGAATCAGCTTATCTGCCTCTTCATCCACCTTATTGCGAATCCTTTGCCGAAAGTTACTGCTGGTCTTAATCGTCCCCGAAAGCTTACCCAAAGGCATCTCCGGCGATTCAAATTCCACATCCTCGATCGATATTTCCAGCAATCCTAAATTTTTTAAATCCCGATACAGGTTTTTGACCCACCCCTGCAATTTAGTATCTTGACCCGGCTGCGATCGAAGGGTGGTAATTAACTGTCGCGTACAGGCCAACAAAATATCACTGTACTGTGTATCCTCCGGTTCCAAATCCCCATCATCCACCGCAAAATACACCACCCGAAATTGCTGATTCTGCAAATCTTCCTGTAACCGCAACAATTCTGTGGACTTGCCCGCCCCCCGATGCCCTGCATAAAGCTGGCAAGTCTTCTCCGGCGATCGTTGAATCTCCTGCCCCAACCCCAGCAAAATATCCTGCTCTCCCCGCACCGACGCACAATCCACCCACGTCGGATCATTCGCAGGCAAAGGCCGAAACGGATCAAAGGCTTTGTAGAGCTTTTTCCATTTTTCAGGGGTTAACTTGACAGTCATCAGCCAAAAACAAGGGTGGAGAACAATTCCATTGTACTCAGCCCACCCCAGAGTAAGCCGTGTCCCTAAATTTATCGTTGCCAAATGCCATGTTGCCAGATGCCACGTTACCAAACATCACAACCTTGCAAACAATCGCAAAATAGTTGACAGCGCCCCAGTTTACCCCTAGGCTTGTTTTCCATAGCTGAATGCAATCGTGTCGCAAAGTCCCGCTTGGCATCAGCTACGACCCCAAAAATTAAGGCGCTACCCAGCGTTGTTGACACCAACAAAGGGTAGCTAAACCCCAAGCTGAGCTGACCAGCTAGGAGGTCTGACACGGATTTTAGCATTCGATCGGGCCACCCTACTTGTCCTGCGCAAAAGGGTGGTCTTAATTTTTGGGATTTCTTCCCATCCCATCATTTAGGAGAAATCCCATGTTTATTGGCTTTGGCGGCAGCGATCGCCCAGAAACTTCGATCGACGATGGCCGCAGACCCTTCCAAATCTACCTGCTCGGCACCCGCGAAGAAATTCAATTGACGATTAATCAATTGCAAGTAGTGCGGTTTTGTGAGCGGATTCGTTGGAGTCCACCGATTCCAGTGCTCGGCTCCGATTGGAAATACATCAGCATGATGGAACGCGATCGGGCAGTGGAGTAAGGGGCAATCTCTAAAAACCTAAAAACCGGGATTTTCAAAAAATCCCGGTTTTTGGAGATAGGCGCGATCGACATTAAACTTTAATACTGCCGTCAACTTTATATCAGTCCACTACCCTAGGCAGCTTCCCATAGCTCCTTAACCTTACCCGGTAGCCAGCTAGCAATTTCTTGGATTCGTTCCTGGGATAACTCATCCTTTGTTGCAGAAAAGACCGCCGTAACTACCTGTTCCCGTTCCACCGATCGAGACATTCCCGACTCATTAGCCACCCGGAACAAAAAGCGATCGTCATCGATATTAAAAATTCCTGGCCCCTTCCACGGTGGACGAACCCGGCTCAAAAATCCCACGATCGGATTAGTATCATGCCAGAGATCCACAATCTCCATTTGCAAAGTCTTATCCGTCGTTTCCAAAATCGGCTCATGCAACTCTTCCGCCACATGATCCGCCGCTTCCGTAGTCATCACATCCCGCATCACTCGGAAAACCACCTCTGTGATATCCCGTGCATCATAGGGGTCAGAAAGCCCTGCTTGCAGCATCACTTTCTCTAGAAAAGGCCGATGGGCCTCAGAAATTTCTGTACGAGAATCCCGCTTGACAGCCTCTGCCAACGTCTCATCCGTCATTTCCGTCGGATCGTTGGCCACTACCGGCTCATCTACTTGTTGATTAAAACTTGTTTCTGACATGGAATCTCCTAGTTCAGGTTTGGCTAAATAACACGCTCACTAAGAACGTTCCGGGAATCCTTTCCCACAGCTTCAAGGGCTGACCGCATCGTCCAGCCTTGACCCTGTTAGCCTAACGAGACAATCCCGATCGCGTCGTCATACAAAAGAGACACTTACCCCTGCTTGCAAACTGCGGACATATCTCCCTAAGGGGTCTGTGGCCAATCAGAAAGACAACCTACGATGGCTTCTAGGATCAATCTTCTAAACTAGGTCAACGAAATTAATTTAATGCCTGATTATCCCTATTTTCGATCGTCCAGTTTCGAATTCAAATGGACTCAATACAATTTAAATTGCCAGAAACGCTTAAATAATTGAATCATTACAGTTCTATGAAAGGATACAGTTCAATGCAATTTTCTATTTCATAATTTCTATAAAGTGACCCCTATAAATTGACCAATTATTCTGCGATCGCATCCTTGGGAGGGTATTTGAATGAGTTCCGATCCACTGCAAAATCTCCAACCCATTCCACCAGCCCACGAAACGAATGAAGAGACACCCGCGATCGGAGGGGGACTACCCATTATTGAATATTGGGCCGAGCATACGTTGTCGCCGGAAGGCCCAAAAATTTGGAAAACGCTGCTGCATCATAGTGCTTGCCTTTCCTGTTCCTGGGGAACGGGTGGACAAAAGGGTGGTTTCACCAACGAAGCGGGAGAGAAACTGCAACGCTGCATGAAAAGTGTGGAAGCCATTTCCGCAGAAATTCAGCCCGCAATTCCCCCGCAAATCTTTGCCCAGCGCAGCCTTGCCGACCTGCAAAAACTTTCCTCACGGGACGCCGATCGCCTAGGACGCTTGGGCTTTCCCATGATTCGCCGTGCCGGATCTGACTACTACGAACGCATCTCTTGGGGAGAAGTTTACACCATCGCCACAACCGCATTCCAAAAAGCTCCAGAGCGAGTTGCGTCCTACAGTTCTGGCCGATCGTCCAACGAAGCCGCTTTTCTACTGCAATTGATGATTCGCGCCTTGGGATCGAATAACCTCGCCGATTGTTCCGATCTATGCCATGCACCGTCCACCACTGCCTTAAGCGAAATGCTGGGCACCAAGACCTCCGTCGTGAGCTTAGAAAGCCTGAAGCATGCCGATTGTGTCGTTCTGGCAGGCGCTAACTCCGCCTATAACCATCCCCGCTTGATGAATGAGTTAATTGAACTCCGCGATCGGGGTGGCAAGGTGATCGTCATTAACCCAGTTATGGAAATTGGCTTGGTGAAATTTGGCTCACCCGCGTTTCCAGTGACCTCTCTCCTTCCCGGTTCAGAGATTTCTTCGCTGTATCTACAACCCATTCCTGGTAGTGATACGGCTCTCTTTATTGGCATTCAGAAAGCCTTGATTGAACAGGGCTTTTTAAAACAATCCTACCTGGAAGCCTATACGGAAAATTGGCAGGCAGTGGTAGACCAAGCCCGATCGACCCCGTGGGAGGAAATTACTGCAACCTGTGGCGTCTCGCAAGCAGAAATTGCCGCCGCCGCCACAATTATTGGGGCTTCCAAAGGCGTTGTGTTTGGCTGGGCGATGGGGATTACGCAGCATCGAAACGGTGTCGATAATGTGATTAGCATCGTCAATACGGCATTGATGTCTGGCAATGTAGGAAGGGAAGGAGCCGGAGTCATGCCAGTGCGGGGCCATTCCAATGTCCAAGGCTTTGGATCGATGGGGGTGACGACAGCCAAGCTTAAAAAAGAATTACAAACTAAATTGGAACAACTGCTCGGCAAACCCTTAAGTAAGACGAAGGGCTACGACACCCGATCGTTGATTGAAGCGGCAGATGCAGACAAAGTGGATACCCTCCTGTGTCTAGGGGGAAATTTGTATGCAGCCAACCCTGACTCCACGCAAGCCAAACGAGCCTTGGGGAAGATTGAAACGATTATCTACGTTGCGACGAAGCCCAACCTAGGCCATTTCCACGGCTTAGCCAAGCACAATACGATCGTCATTCCGGTGCTGAATCGCTTTGAAAATCCCCACAAAACTACGGTGGAATCGGGGAACAATTTTGTTCGTTTTAATGACGTTGGAGAAACCCATCTCAAGGATGTGGATGTGATTCCTGAAATCCAATTTTTAACGGAGTTGGCAGCTCGCATCCATGGGGAATATCCCGTTAATTGGCGACGGTTACAGGATACTCGTTACATTCGTGAGCTGATTGGCCAAACCGTTTCCGGCTACGAAAAGATTGCCAAAATTGATGAGACGAATGAGGAATTTACGATCGGAGGCCGAATTTTGACTACACCAAAGTTTTCTACACCGTCAGGTAAAGCAATGATGGCAACGACACTCATGCCCGATCTAACTTTACCCACACCGCAGGAATTAGGGGTTCCAGAATCGGCCAAGGGTTTGCTATTAACGATGATGACGGTTCGTAGCTATTCCCAGCACAATACGGTTGTTTATCAAATTGGCGATAAATATCGGGGCATTCCCCATCGCAATTGTATTTTAATCAATCGATCGGATGCAGAACGGGTTAATCTTCAGCAGCACCAGCGGATTACAGTCCAGGGCAATGCGGGCAAAATGACTGACGTTGAGGTGATCTATGGCCCCGTGCGTCCGGGGGCTTCCCTGATGTTTTATCCAGAAGCCAACGCGATTTTCAGCGCTCCGGTAGACGAACGGGCGGGTACGCCAGCCTTTAAGCGAGTTCCGATTTTTGTTTACGCTGATTCTTCTGAAATTTAAATGGGTTAACACGACTCATTGAATTCAAGGAAAGAAGTTCCTAAAAAAACTCTAGCCTTTGTTTACCCCACGATCGGATACAAAAGCTAGAGTACTTTGGGAACCAAATTGAGCGTAAAAACTTGACTGTGACGCCTAGGGTAATTAAGCAAAAATTTGTAGACGCATTACACAGTAGCGATTACGCAGCAGTAATTACACCGTAGTAATTACACGATGAGCATTACACAGTAAAGAAATTAGATGCACCCAATTGATTAGCCGTGATCCCTGGCAACACCGCTAACGTTGAGGTTCCTAAACGAATAGCAGCACTGCCATTGATGTCAGTAAACCGCAATTGGTTAAAGGCTAAGCCACCAGACAATCCGATCAAGTCATCCCCAGGGGTGAAGTCCTGAATCGTATCTCTGCCATTGCCATGCCGGGTCAGAATAAAGCTATCTCGACCAGCGCCCCCATTCAGGATGTCATTCCCTAGGCCACCACTCAAGCAATCATTACCGCTACCGCCCCACAGAGTATCATCCCCATTACCGCCGAGGAGAAAATCGTTACCGCGATTGCCAAATAAGCTGTCACTCCCATTCCCTCCGTAGAAAAAGTCATTGCCACTGCCACCCTTGAGATTGTCTTTTCCAAGCCCACCCAATAAGACTTTACGGGCCTCAATATTAAAGACCGCAAGAATGGGATCGTGATCGCTGACCTGATCGGCAAACTCGGAATTGATATGTACAACATCCACGCCATCCAGCAGGGAAACGAGATTCTGACTGGCCAGGATATGATCCAGCGTTTGGGCGTTACCTTGGAAATTGTAGGTATACCGCTCATTCTCCGGCAACGTCTCGATTAGAGTTGTCAAACCAGCACTTTCCAAAATCGAAAGGGGATTGGAAAATTCAAAGTCATTTAAATCCCCTGCCACGATCACATTGGCATTCCCATTGTTATTCAACAAGCTTTGCACGTAATCCTTTACGATCGTCGCTTGTTGGTTGCGTTGTACTTCGCTGCTCAGCGTAGGCGGCTGATTCGGGCCAAATAACGGTTGATCTCCCCCTTTGGAATTAAAATGATTGCCAATGACCGTGACCTGCTCACCGTTAAACGTAAAGGTTCCAACCAGTGGCTTCCGGCTATTTGCAAAGGCATCCCCATCCGCCAAGTTCGCATCCGTCAACCGTTGCAGGGAACCCTCCACAAACCCGATCCCTCGGCTAGGGTTAAACAAAAAGCCCACTCGGATATTCCCACCCGGTTCGCCCCCATCTTGATCATCGATCGGGTTAATTTGGCGATATTCATAGGTGGGGCCGCCCGCCTGCACGATCGCGTCAATTAACTTCTGGAACGTTTGATTCGCATCCACAACTGCATCATTGATGGCACCGTTATTATCTTGAACCTCTTCTAGGTTGATAATGTCCGGGGTGCGCAGGTTCTTCACGATCGCGTTGGCCAGGGCATTGAACTTAACATCACCGTCACTGGGATCTAAGTTTTCCACATTAAAGGTGGCAAAGGTGAGTTGATTTTTGCTACCCACCAGGTTGGTCACTTCCTTTTGCAGCGGAGACGCTTGCACCACCGTGGGTGTAGAAGAGACTAAAACTTCGTAATTGTTGAAGTCATAACTGACAACCCCCGTAAGCGTGCTGAGTTGGGCTCCCACATTGACGGACGGGAGGGTAATGGCTCCGTTGATTAAATCATCAATCTGAATCCGCTCGGGATTGAAATCCGTGGCGGTAATTAAACTCCCCCCTCGGCTGGTGCGATTGGTCGCATTGACGCCATTATCGGCCAGCACCCAAATTTCCTCGGAACTGCCAAACTTGGCCGTGGGCGACGTAGCGATCGGGTTATTCACCTGCACCAGCATCCCTTCTAGGCTTTCGTAGAAGTCAATGCCGTCCTGTTGGGGATCGAACACCGTTCCCGCTGCTTCAATATTACCGTTGACAGCATCATTGCTGATAATTTGGTTGGGAATTCTCCGTCCGCCATTGCCGAGCACCGTAGGGGCGATCGTCGTGGTGGGGGGATTAGTCCAAGCGGCAATACTCGGCGACTGCACTGCGTTGTTATTGCCAATCTGCGTAATGGTCAGGTTATTGGCACTGCCACCGGGCCGGAATTCCGACACGGTACCACTGACGAGAATAGCCTCGCCCACCGTCCGCGCCGTTAGCAGAGCCGAGTTACTCCCCGTAAAGATAAAAATCCCCTCGGAGGTGGCTTCGTTGTTGTCTGGGGTGGGGTCTTGGAGGTAGAACCCGTTGGTCGCGATCGCGGTGACAATGCCTTGGACGTTTCTCACGGCTTGCCCGTTGAAGGCTGAGATATGCCGAGTACCCTGAATATCACTGATGCGCACCGGGGGCGTAAATTCAAAAACAGCCACCGTTTTGCTCACTTCGTTGGCAGTGACCAGCAAAGGTTTCCCAGTGGGGCTATCAGCGGCAGAAATGAAGGTTAAGCCTTCTATTCCCGTGTCTTCTGGGGTATTGATGTATTCAATAAACTGCGGCTTGGTGGGATTGGTAACCTCGTAGACCACCACATCCCCCGTTCGTTCCAGGCCAATGAAGGCGTAGAAGCGGTTATTGACTTCTCCAATGACCACTCCCTCCGGCTCCGGGCCTTTGTTGTCACTGCGAGTATCAAAGTTGAGGGAACTAAAGCTGCCATCGGAATTAAACACACTGGGAACTTGGGCGGCTGTAATTTGCTCCAACTGATCCCCACTGTCGAACACTTGCCGACCCGTGGCATCCCAAATCGAAAACGATCGCGCCCCGAAAGCTTCAATGCGATCGAAATCGCCATCCCCATCGAGATCTCCGGAGGCATTGGTGAGTTGCAAGCGGCCTAGATTGGTATTTTGTTTTAAGGTTGCAGCGTTGGGAAAGACCGTGGGGTCAAGCACATAACTGCCGGAACCGACGCGCACTTCCTCGTTAAATCCGGTGTAGCTGCGAGAATCCCCTTCGTTGGCGGTGATGTAGTAGGTTTGCCCGTTGATGGTGTAGCTCGCGATCGCGTCGGGTTGATAAAGCCCAACCACCGGTACAGGTCTAATATTGATGCCACCATCTTGATCGCTGGGGTCAATGCCATTCCCTGCAAGACTGTGATCCTTGACGCCCAAGGGTTTAATCTCCGTCACCGTGGCCGTTGCAATATCCACGATCGCCAAGGCATTATTTTCCTGCAAGGTCACGTAGGCTTTAGTGCCATCCCCGGAAAACGTAATGTATTCCGGTTCGAGATCCTGGGCAACGGTCGATCCTGGCCCAAAAATTCTCACCCCTGAAGCTTTTAAAGCATTGATTTGACTATTGAAAGCGATGAAGTCAGCAGTTTGTACCGTGGCATTGGCAACGCCATTGGCTAGATTGATAATGCTTACGGAGCCTTCCGGATCAAAGGAGTTGGCCTGTCCGTAACTGTTGGGTTCTCCTTCATTGGCCGTTAAGACTTTGCTACCGTCGGGTGTGAAGACCAGCATATCCGGCAGATAGCCCACTTCCACCGAATTCAAAAAGCTACCATCGGCAGCGTTGAAAAAGCTGACTCGGCCCCGTTGTTGGGCATTGCTAGTGGTATTCTGCACCGCATAGGCCACGGCGACAATGCCATTCTTCACTGCAACACTATTGGGAATGATATTGCTGCCAGCGGCGGTAAACCCAGGACTCAAATTCCCGATCGCAGTCAGGGCACCCGTGTTCCCCACGCTGTAAATTTCAACGGTTTCGCCTGCGACGACAAAGAGACGATCGCTACCGGGGTCAAAGGCAGGAATTTCTGCCCCATTGCTGCTTGTAAACCCGCCAACTTTCTTTAAACTGCCCGTCGTATTGTCGGCAATGGTCACGGTTGCATTGGCACTTGTTCCTAGGTCGTAGGTAGCTCCGTCAACTAAGGTGAGCGTAACGGTTTCGCTACCTTCGATCGTGGCATCGTTAACCGGGGTAATCACCACAGTCGCAGAAGCTTGGCCCGCTGGAATCACGACAGAGCCGGATAATCGGTTGTAATCGTTGGTGTTGCTGGCAGTGCCCCCAATGGTATAGGTAACGGTTAAGGCTGCGCTGGTATCTCCAGTGCGGCTGAAGGTGAAGGCCCCGGAGTTGATAGAAGTGCCGGATTCTGCGGCAGTGGCATCGGTGGCCGCGATCGTGACCAGTGGAGTGGGGGGAATGACCGCCGTTGTGATGGCTGCTGCGGTATTGTTGGTTTCGTTGGCTTCAGCGATCGTGTTATTCGGATCTACGATCGCGGTGCCACTCGTGAGGCTGCCGAGTCCCGTGGGAGTGACGACGATCGTCAGGGTAGCGTTGCCACCTGCATTCACGACTCCATCCGCAAAGGTCAGCACGCCCCCCACGGGAGAACCGACGGTAAAGCCAGGAGCCGACGCACTCACAAAGGTCACACCACTGGGTAGCGTATATTGCACGGCCACGCCGGAAGCATTGGTATTACCGCTGTTATTGACCGTAAGCGTATAAGTTAGCGGATTGCCAATGACGATCGGGTCTGGGGAATCAGATTGCGCGATCGTCAGATCGGGGAGGAGTTGAGTAGAGCCATTACTGACGGAAATGCTGCCTGTGGGAAGCGTGGTTAAACTGCTAAAATTCCAATTCGCCGCATTGTTAATGGCGGCTAACCACTCGGCTTTGGTGCCACTCGTTAAGGCATTGAGGTTAAAGGCCGCGTAGGTAGCACTGTTGTTGAATAAAACTGCTGTATTGCTTGCAGAGGCCAGTCCAGGAATCACATTGCCTTCGGTACTGCTGGTCGCGTTTTCAAAAACCCCAGTGTTATCAATTTGGAAAATGCCTGTAAACCCAGAATTCATCGGGTTGGTTGTGTTCGTGGATTGAAACGCCGCAATTTGTTCTCCGCTCTGGCTGAGGGATAGATCAGCATAGTTGCCCCCCGGCCCAATGGCTCCAGACTTCGTCCAGGTAAAGCTCGTAGACGTAACGTCCAGACTGCTGATGACGGTTCCGGTGGCAATGGTTGAATTAACCGTCAAACGAATCAAATTTTCATTGCCATCGCCATCAGTCGCTGATGACCCACGAAATGCTGAGCCCGTCCAACCGTTATCGGTGAAGTAAATGACGGTGCCCGCTTCTAGGGGAACGAAGTTGACAAAGGAAAAAGCGTCGGGAGTGCCGTTGGTGATATAGCCAACGATCGCAATATCGCCGGGAGTTAAGATTGTGGGCATGATCTAACGTTGGGGAGAATGAATTGACTGAGCTTTATGGACTGCAGATGCACGGGTTGAGAGTAACGGGCTGCGACGCACTGATCCAAGTATCGTGTTCTGTAACCCCTGGAATGCGCTCATCCATCCATGACGACCATGACCCGTCAGCGTTAAAAAATGCCCACGAAAAAGGAGCACAGTAATGATTACTGCGCCTATCCGTCAGGGTGAATGACCGTTACTTAGGAGTTACTCATCAAGGGGGACTCAATTGCTCTCAGAGGCTTGTTCCCATAAATGTCCTTAAAAACATGCTTTAAAAACATTCTTAGAATGGTTGGCCTCAGGAATCCTGCTAGTTAATTTCCCACAGTCAATTTAAGAACTTGATAAGCCCTTGTTAAGTTGTATGAAAATATACTGAATCTTCATAATTCAGCCCTTCGATCGATCCCACTTGCTACCTGGAAATACCGATCGAACCGGAGTAAACTCCACCCAGGGATCAGCGTTTTCCCTGGCTACTCCACTGTGTTAACCATCACTGTGTTAATCATCACTGTGTTAATCATCCGTCCATTCGATCGCAGCAAGTGCTTCATCGGATAACGTGCCTGTTACGGGTGCATCCACTGCGGCTTCTGAATTCGGCTGGACTGTGTTCTCATAGGCGTTATCGTTCTCATAGGCGTTATTCTCGGGGGAGGCATCCTCTATATCCCCGGGAACTGCATCCTCAGAGCCCAACTCCTCAGGGCCTGAATCCTCTGCACCCATAGCCTCTTCTCCTTTGGCGGAGCTCGCCTTGCCCCCTGCCTTGGAGGCTGTGGCATTTTTTCCGGGGGTTGCTGTGGCACTGGCTAAGCGATCGAAATTGCCCTGGAGTTGATCCAGTTGGAAATATTGGTGAAATTTATCCGTGACTTGTAGCCAGTACGATCGCCCATCCGATCGCCGCCGCTTGCGCACAAACCCCTGCTCCACCAATTCCTGCACCTGTTGGTAAGCACTGGAACCCCGAAGATTAATTAACTCCGTTTGAACGATCGGGCCCTTCATGGCAATCACCGCTAAGGTTCGCAACGCCCCCACACCAATGTCTGCCGGAATAATCGACTGTACCAACGTTTGATAATCGCTGCGGAGTTGCAAGCAATAGCCGTCCGGCGTTTCCGCCACCTCCAACGCTGTTTCCCGATGGGCAAAATCGGCCATCAGTTCCAGCAAACCCTCCTCTGCCGTCTCCCGTTCGCAGCCTGCACATTCCGCAATCTCGGTCAACGAGAGCGGTTGCGCCTTGAGATAGAGAATCGCTTCGATCGTGCAGGACAGTCGAGACATGGTAGGTTAGGGAGCCGGTTACAAGGCAAGTCAACGCAGGCAACAAGGTGAGCTGAAATCCAGTGACCCTCGATGGCTCTCTATTCTATCCAGCGATCGAGGTTTGGATCACAAATTTGCCGTTGCCTTGCCCCCAACTTTGCCCAATCGTCCCTACCAGTCTCCTAGTCAGTCCATTCACCATTGACGGTTAGCCAGATCATGGCTTGCTAGATCTAATTAGCTAGATCCAGAATGCGTGACTCAGTTTTTGGCGCAGGGGGCTGATTGCCATTCTGCTCTGTTGGCTGAGTCGCTGGGAGCGAATTCATGTATTGCTCATACTGCCTTACCATCAGCCGTTGTACTGCAATAATGGCCGGATTGACTTCCACGTAACGCCGCTGGAGATCGCTGACGTAATGGGCGTACTCGCTCTCAATCATTTCAATGTCCTGCCGCAAAAATCGCATAAAGAAAAGATTGCGAATCACGGGTTCCAAAACGGGCCGCAACGGTTCCGTCAGCCAGCGGGGAATACGAACTTTGACAAACATCAGAGAAAACGAGCGACTCTTCTGGGGCGAAATGGGTAACCGCATCAGGTATAAAAACGAATTGCCTTTTAACGAGTTGCCTTCTAACGAGTTGATGTAATTGGGATATTGGTAATTCACCGAAATTGTCCGGGTTGTCGCCTGGGAAGTCTCATTCAGCCCCAAAAACTTAGTCATGGGGCCTTCATAGGAAACGCGATAGTCTGCCCGCACCCTATCCTGGGTTTCCTGTAACTTCAGTAAAACTGGATCAAACCAGCCCTGCAAGTTCTCATGTAAATAACCGTGGAACACATCCATGGTGTTTTCGTTACAAATGGTGTAGTGGGCCTGAAATTCCGCTCCGATCGTCACCATGAGCCAGTCCGGATCCCCATACTGGGGAATATCGATCATTGGCACCTGCTCAGCAAGCGCTGGATCACCCGGAAAGACAAAAATAATGCCGTAACGTTCTCGGACGGGAAAAGTTCTGACACAGGCTCGGGGTAATTTTTGCTCCGGTGGGAAATAGGGGATCTTGGTACATTGCCCCGCTTCAAATTCCCAACCATGGTAGGGACAGACGATCGCATCTCCCTGAACTTTTCCCTTATGTAGGGCAACGCCCTTGTGGGGACAGATATCCTCGACCGCTTGCACAATGCCTTGACTGTCCCGATAGAGGGCTATTTCCTGATTCCACAGCATGATGGGAAGAATGTTGTGGGATTGCAATTCCTTTGCCCACGCCACCGCATACCAATGATTAGCATTAATCCCAATTTCGCGCACTCGGTTTTGTACCGTTTGTCCGGTCAGCGTCGTCGCCAATTCCATGAAATCTCACTCCTTCCGAGCTTCACCTAATATTCAGTTTACGGTTTCACCTGATTCTCAGATTGATCGTAGGTTAAAAACAGGTTATGCCATTTCATCTTAACTTTCATTGAACCCTAAACGTTTTGTTATTTACTTTGTGCCATAAATGTACGATGTTATCTGTTTATCCAGTACGTTTTTCAAATCTATTTGGATCTATTTGGATCTATTTAGTTTTATTGCGTAAATTTCGCTATGGGATTGCCATTATTCAAGGTTTTTTCTCCAAGAAATTTACATTTCTAAATCCATTTCAAAAACACTGTTAAGCTTATCTCAGAAACGCAAAAATCCCCTTCACAATGAGGGTAACCTACGATCGAGGAATTTTATGCGTCCCATTCGAACCTTTAACGTTTCCCCCTCCCTCCCCACCAAGTTAGAACCGCTTCGAACTTTAGCCTACAACCTCTACTGGGATTGGAATCTGGAAACCAAGGATCTCTTCCGCCGCCTTGATGCTGACCTTTGGGAATCGAGTCGCCACAATCCAGTGCTGATGCTCGGAACCATTAGTCAGGAACGGTTACAGGAGGTTGCAGATGATGAAGGATTTTTAGCGCAAATGGAGCGGGCATCCCTGCAACTAGAAACTTATCTCACGGAGCGAATGTGGTACCGCAAGCATCGATCGCAGACCTTACCTGCAATTATCAGCCATAGACAGCTCGTCGAAGATAATCATCGATCGACCCCGGAATGTTACGCTTACTTCTCCGCTGAATTTGGCTTGACGGATTGTTTACCAATTTATTCAGGGGGATTAGGAATTTTAGCAGGCGATCACTTGAAATCGGCCAGCGATCTTGGTCTACCCCTTGTAGGCGTAGGTTTACTCTATCAGGAAGGGTATTTCGCCCAATATCTCAATGCCGATGGTTGGCAGCAGGAACGCTATCCGATTAATGATTTCTACAATATGCCCATTCATTTGGAACGGGATGAACACGATCGAGAATTGCGCATTGAAGTGGAATATCCCGGCAGAATTGTCTACGCACGGGTCTGGCGGGTGCAAGTCGGAACGGTGCCATTGTACTTACTGGACACCAATATTGAACCCAATAATTCCTACGATCACGACATCACCGATGAACTCTATGGCGGCGACGTCGATATGCGGATTGATCAGGAACTGATGCTGGGGGTGGGGGGCGTAAAAATGCTCAAAGCCCTAGGCTACCAGCCCACCGTCTATCACATGAACGAAGGCCACTCAGCGTTCTTGGCGTTGGAACGGATGCGAATGATGGTACAGGAATTGGGGCTCTCTTTTTCGGAAGCATGGGCCGTCGCAAAAGCTAGCCAAGTTTTTACGACCCATACGCCAGTCCCCGCTGGGATCGATCTTTTTGCGCCGGATAAAGTGATGCATGCCCTAGGAAATCGCTATGCCCAGATTTTTGGACTCTCGCGGGAAGAATTGCTATCCCTAGGTCGGGTCAAGACAGGAGATTTTACCGAACCCTTTAGTATGGCGGTGCTGGCGATTAAAATGGCGAGTTTTGTTAATGGGGTGAGTCAACTCCATGGCCACGTGTCCCGCCAAATGTTCCAAGACCTCTGGCCAGATTTACCCGTCAATGAAGTTCCTATTACTGCGATTACCAATGGTGTGCATGGCCGTAGTTGTGCAGCTAAGGTGATGCAGGAACTTTATAGTCGCTATCTGGGCCCCCAATGGGCAGAAGCCCCTAGCCATAAATCGCTCTGGGCAAAGGTTAACTCCATTCCCGATGAAGAATTATGGCGTACCCATGAGCGTTGTCGATTAGATTTAATTTTGTTTGTTCGTGCAAGGTTAGCGAGAATGCTCCGCGATCGCGCTGCCTCGAGTCATGAATTGCTCAAAGCTGAGGAAGTGCTAGATCCCACAGCATTGACGATCGGATTTGCGCGACGTTTTGCCACCTATAAGCGAGCAACATTGTTTCTACGAGATCTCGATCGGATTCGTCAAATTATTCTAGGAAAAGCCCATCATCCCTTACATAATCATAACCATACCCACAACCATAAACGAAATATCCAATTCGTAATTGCAGGAAAAGCCCATCCCAAGGATATTCCCGGCAAAGAACTGATTCGAGATGTAATTCATTTCGCCCGCACTGAGGGGATGCACACCCATGTTGTATTCATTCCAGACTACGATATTCATGTGGCACGGCTGATGGTGGCGGGCTGTGATGTCTGGCTCAATACCCCCCGACGCCCCCACGAAGCATCGGGAACCAGTGGCATGAAAGCGGCCATGAACGGTTTGCCCAATCTCAGTATTCCCGATGGTTGGTGGGATGAAGCCGATCAAATTCATACGGGCTGGTCGATCGGGCAAGGGGAAGATTACGATGATGAAAATTATCAAGACGACGTAGAAGCGGATGCGCTGTATAACCTCCTGGAGCAGGAAGTGATGCCGCTGTTCTACGATCGAGATGAAGACGATCTTCCCCGGAAATGGATCGCCAAAATGAAGGATACGATTCGCCTCAATGTACCCCGGTTTAACACGACCAGAATGGTCGCTGATTACGCAACTCAAGCTTACTTTCCCGCCAGCGATCGCTTCCAAAACTTAACGGCTGACCAGTTCAAACCCGCGAAAGAATTGGCGCAATGGCAAAACAAGCTACAGACCCATTGGTATAACATCCGTATTGAAGACATTGAAGTCTCCGAAAGTACTGATATCCAGGTCAATCAAGCGATCGCGGTGAAAGCAAAACTCCGCCTCAATGGCTTTACGCACCATGATGTGCAGGTAGAAATTTACCAAGGGACACTGAACGATCAAGGAGATATTGTAAAAGGTCAACCTGTGGCTATGGAATTTGAGGGCAAGGACGATCAAGAAAATAGTCTCTTCACTGGACAAATTACATACCACACCAGCGGTCTCCAGGGATTTTCCCTACGAATTCTGCCCTACCATGAAAATCTGGGCAGTCCCTACGATCTCGGTTTGATTCTTTGGGCGAAGTAGAGATTGATAGTGGCGGGTGAAACAGGATAACCACAATTTGTCTACCCCGAACTTTTGAGTTGAGAAATATTTGTCTATTTTCTAACAATCCTAAAGAAAATCTATAGTTTAATCAAGTTCGACAAGCGATCGCTTGATTTCATTACGCTAGGATTGTTACGAACAAGATAGGCTAAGTTTCACGCGCCTTGTCCATTACTGATCACTCCCTATCACCATGGCAACTTTTTTGACAGATACGCTTGTGTTGTCGCGGATACAATTTGCGGTAACCGCCATTTTTCATATGCTGTGGCCGGTCTTAACTACAGGAATGGCCATTTATTTGGTCATCCTAGAAGGACTCTGGCTCAAGACCCATGATCTGACCTATTATCGCCATGCACGATTTTGGTCAAAATTATATGTTTTGAACTTTGGCATTGGGGTTGCTTCAGGTCTTCCCATGGCATTTCAATTCGGCCTCAACTGGGCTCCTTTTTCTGAAGCGGTTGGTGATTTTTTCGGAACGGTTTTAGGATTTGAGGGAACGATGGCTTTCATGCTAGAAGCGAGCTTCCTCGGCATTATGCTATTTGGCTGGGATCGAGTCCCGCCAATTCTGCACTGGATTGCCACGATCCTAGTCGCCTTTGGGGCTAATCTTTCAACTTTTTGGATTTTATCTGCCAATTCTTGGTTACAAACTCCGGCAGGGGGTCAATTTGTTAATGGCAAATTTGTAGTTCAGGATTACTTTCAAGCGATCGCCAATCCCTTCATGGTCAACAGCTTCCTTCACATGTTTTTTGCAACATTGGAAACTTCACTGTTTGTGATTGGAGGCATTAGTGCTTGGTATATTCTGAAACAGCGTCATGCGGAATTTTTTGCTCGATCGCTTAAGGTTGTTTTGGCCGTTGCCATTGCTGTCACCCCCTTGCAAATTTTCATCGGGCACTTAAGTGCAGAACAGGTTTACCATCACCAACCCGCTAAGCTAGCTGCAATGGAAGCCCAATGGGAAACGGTACCCGCTGGACAACCCGCCGCTTGGAGTGTCTTAGCATTACCCAACGATCGGGCACAGAAAAATGACTGGGAAGTGAAAGTTCCTGGTGCTCTCAGTTACTTACTAGAACTCAAACCTGCACTGCCAGAACCGATTCAAGGCTTGAAGGAATGGCAGCCCGAAAATCGTCCCCACATGGTGGGCTTGATTTATTACTCCTTCCGCATCATGGTTGCCATTGGGCTATTTCTGGCAGGGCTGATGGGCATTAGTGCCGTGCAGTGGCTACGCGGCAAACTGACGGAATCCACGATCGCCCAGCAAAAATGGCTAATGCGGGCTTGGGTGTTCGCTGCGCCCCTGGGTTATCTGGCTGTGGAAACGGGCTGGATTGTCCGCTGTGTGGGTCGCCAACCTTGGACGGTGTATGGTCAGTTACGCACCGCAGAATCCGCCTCCCACCTGCCTGCGGGGGAAGTGTTATTTTCTCTGACGGGGTTAACCACACTGTATAGCGTGCTATTGGTTGCAGCACTTTACTTTGCCAGCCGCATTATCCAGCGAGGCCCCAATTTGCAGCTTGCGGCTCCCGGTGAAACCACGCAGCCTTCGTTGAATATCGAACCCGCCATCCATGAGCCGGATCAACGGCCTGCCGAAGCCCAGCAATAGCTAGCACCCAAGATTAACTATGGAACCTTTACAACCGTTACAACACTTTTTGCCACAGGTGTGGTTTTGTATCCTGGGCTTATTTCTCTTTCTGTATGTGTTGTTGGATGGCTTTGACTTAGGCGTTGGAATTCTGTCCCTGACGGCATCCAGCGAAGAACGACGGGGCATTCTGATGACCAGTTTAGGCAATGTTTGGGATGCCAACGAAACGTGGTTAGTTTTAATGGGCGGATCGTTGTTTGGTGCATTTCCCCTCGCCTATGCCACGATTTTGAATGCCCTGTATTTACCAGCGGTCATTATGGTCGTGGGGTTAATTCTCCGAGCCGTCTCCTTTGAATTTCGGGAAAACTCCGATCGCAAGCTCCTCTGGAATATTACCTTTGGCACAGGCAGCTTTTTGGCTGCGCTGGGGCAAGGCTTTGCGCTGGGGAGTGTTTTTGAAGGGATTACGGTCGATGCAGAGGGCCACTTTGCAGGCGGGATCTGGGATTGGTTAACTTGGCGATCGGTGATCGTTGCGCTCACCTTGATTCAAGGGTATGTGTTAATTGGTTCCACCTATCTGATTTTGAAAACCACTGGGGAATTGCAGGATACCCACTACAAATCCGCCAAAATTGCTACTGCAACTACACTGGCAGGGGCAATTTTCATCACCGTCAGCACCCCGATCGTGTCTGAACAAGCCCGCCAACAGCTTTTTACCGCCCCGTCCATTTACATTTTCAGCACCATTCCCCTCCTAGGGCTGGTGTTGGTAGGCATGCTCTTTCGCAGCCTTCAAAAACGGCAGGAAAATGCACCGTTGGTCTGGACGTTTCTACTCTTTGCAGTATCGTTTATCGGTTTAGGATTTGTCATTTTTCCCAATATTATTCCCCCTAGTGTCACCATCTACCAAGCTGCCGCATCTCCCAGTTCATTGGTCTTTATGTTGACCTTTATTGGGTTTTTAATTCCCATTGTATTGTTCTACAACATCTACAACTACATCGTTTTTCGAGGAAAAATTGCAGGAGAAGTCCATGGTGAACTCCAAGTCAAATCTTCCCCTGTTAACTCTTCAGGTGACGTGTAAGCAATGTTTAAGCGACAGGTAAGCGAAGGGTAACTGCCCCTTGAATCATTGGCTGAGCGATTCACTTGCTCAGCTACTCACGCAAATAGCAATTGATAAATTACGATCGTGAGCAAAAGGAGGATGCATCCCACCAGCCACGATCGTTGTTGTTTAAGGGATTGAATTTCTTGCAACAGTTGAGTTTGCAACTGCTGCTGGGCCATGTGCTTGATCTCCTCAGGCACCGCATCCAGCACTGCTTGAGAAACTAATTTGTTTTTGCCGTTGCTTTGACCTTTTTGATTAGGTGAGTCTTTGCCTACGCTGCCCTGACTCCGGTCATCCAGTCCTTCAGAAATTGCTGATGCTGCGATCTCACCATCCCCTTCTAAGGTTGAGTTGGCCAAGGGTGAGCTGGCTAAGGTTGAACTTGACAAGGTTGCGCTGGCTGAGGCTGCGCTGACTAAAGGTGGATTATCAAGCAGTTCGATCGGAGGATTGCCTCCATTATTAGGACTCAAAGTCGGGTGAGTTGCGATCGTGGCCGTCTGCCCAGGGGCAGGTGGGCTAACTTCTGTGGGAGTCTCTGGCTGAGACAGCGGCGGAGACTCCGATTGCAAAGGGGCCGAGGACGTTGCTTGGGCTTCTAATGCATCATAAGTAGCTAACTGAGCCTCCACCCAATTTAAATTAAAAATAGCTTGGTAAATCGGATTTTTCACCTGTAACTGTCCATGCCGTTGCTCTACCAAGCCGGATAACAGCAACTCCGTTAAAACGGGTTCAATGGCGCGATCGCTGGCAAAGACCACCTGCTCAAAATCAAAGGTCTTGTCTAAAGCCTTGTCTGAAGCCTTGTCTGAAGCTTTGTCCTGTGATTGCTGGTTTACACGATTGGCTATGTTTCCGGGCAGAGAATCTTGGGGTTTCCGGAATAATTCTTCGGGGTCGTCTTGCGCTTGGCTCAGTTGCTCTCGGAGTAGCAATTGGCGATACAACAGCAGCCGATCGCGCCGGCCTTGGGGTTCAAACAATAGGCGATCGCGGATGGTGCGCAGGTGTTCAGGGTAATCCTGGGCCTCCCAATCCTGAAGAATATGTTTGTGGACAAGCTGCTCAACCCAAAAAGATTCGGTTCCCGGTGGCAAATTCAGCGTCCCTTGAATCGTAGATTGACTACTTTGTACTGTCAGTTGGCAGAGCTTCTGGGTCAAAAAGGGCTGTCCCGCTGTCCAATGTAAAATCGCTTTGAGCACGGCCATGGGTTGGTTCACCTTGCCTACTAATCCGCAGGCTAGGGGAAACACCTCATGATCCTGAAATCCCCTCAGTTGGATTGCTCGGCCAATGTTGAGCGGTGTGCGATGGGGGTCGCGGATCAGGGCTGCGGGGGTGGCCACACCAAACAACGCCCAAGTCAGTCGCCGATATTCCGGTATTTCCGATCGTCGATCGTAGGTAGCCCGAATTAAGGCGAAAAAATCATCCGTTGGAAAGGACAGCGCCATCACGCTATCCACTTCGTCGATGAAAATCACGATCGATCCGGAGACCTGTGGCAACAGAATTTCTTCTAAAAAAGTTGCTAATCGTCGCACCAGAGACAGTTCTTGATGGGCAGCCCACCAACTGGATAACTTCACCTCCAGGTGAAAACTTTGAGTCAAAGAAGCCGCAAAGGAGGCATACCACTGTTCTGGGGTGGTTGTGCGAGTCCCCAGCAAGGTGAGATCCACGGCACCACATTTGCGCCCCTGCTGTTGGAGTTGATGCATCGTACGCACCCGCAGGCTGGATTTACCCATTTGGCGAGCATTCAACACATAGCTGAGTTCACCATTATTGAGCGCCATGACCAAGTCCAAGTCCGCTTGGCGTACCACATAGCTCGGTGAATTTTGTCGCAGACTTCCGCCGACCTGATACGTATCGCTCACAATCAACCTCCCTTGGCCTCCAACCAGTGTATCGAGATCCCACTGAATCTTCAGCCTGAACCTAAAATCGCTTGGAGAGAAATAGTGGCCCCTGCCATCCTAAATGAGCGAACCCAGCAAGTCTAAAAAGTTACCTGACTCAGTGCCCACTATTCCCTACTGATTGGGACTCAGAACCGATCGGGAGTCAAATCATTGCCCAGAGCAATCCCCAGTAAATCTCAGTGAATCCCAGGCAATTCTAGTGAATCCTAGTCAATCTAGGGTTGCTATTGCAGAGCTTGCTCCTGTTGCCAGCGATCCTGGAGGAGTCTCTCCAGATACTCCTTCCGCTGAGTAACATCACGTACAATCCCCTCCAGCCCTAGAATGATGCCATCTTCGTTCCTGACGGCATGAACCGATTCCGAAATCCAGATGTGGCTGCCATCAGGCCGTAACACTTGAGATTCAAACTCTTGCACCCGCCCATATTGATAAAGATACTGCAATAACTCGCCCCAGCGGGAAGCACTGACGTAAAGGCGCTGCATTCCCTCCACCTGGAGCAGCGTTTCCACATCGTCATAGCCCAATAGGGTGGCTAGGGCCGCATTAACCTCGACAAACTTTCCCTCGGGGCTGATCCGATAGAGTCCATCTACCGCTTGGTCAAAAAACTGACGATAGACCGTTGCCGCTTGCAGTTGTTGCTCCACTTCTGTCCGGAAGAGGAGATTCTGATCCATCATTTGTTTGCGAAAGCGTTGCAGGGTTAGCTGATGCTCAATGCGAATCAGCAGTTCCTCTACTTGAATCGGCTTGGTTAAATAATCGACCCCGCCCATATTGAACGCCTTCACTTTGTCAAAGGGTTCATGGATGGCACTGACAAAAATGACTGGAATATTTTCCGTGTTGGGATCGGCTTTGAGGCGCTCACAAACTTCGTATCCATCGATCGTCGGCATCATGATGTCCAGTAGGATTAAATCTGGCTGGATTTGGGTTGCATGATTCAACGCGATCGTGCCGCTGATTGCGCTACACACCTCATAACCCTGTCGAGCTAAGGTTTCCGAGAAAAACTGGAGAACTTCAGGGGTGTCATCCACTACCAAAATTGTGGCCTGGGGCTTCGCATTATCTAAATTAAAACCCAGCAGGCGGAAAATCTCGGCCTCTGTTTGCTGAAGCGATTGATGGTGTTTTGCACCTTGACTGCTGAGGGTTTGGTGCTGGAGGGCCAGTTGTTCCAATTGACGCACAGTACTCACCATATCGCCAATGGGAGTCGCCTTGTCGGAAACTAAGCGGAGGCGATCGATCCGTTGCTGAATTAGTCGCTCTAAGTAGTAGGCGGTGATGTCTGACAGCGGTAACTTAGATGGCAAGGGAAGAACCTGACGATGAGTGGATGATGGCAGCATAGGTTTTAGGGAGCCGCTTGGAGTGGATATTCAGAAAACGGAGCCCGTTCCTGGTACCCAGCAATAACCAGATCACCACGAACGCTTGAGACAGACTGACTTAAGTTCAGGATGTCCTCAGTTTAAAGCCAGAGAATCAGAATTCTCAATGCCTTAAGTGAAGAGATTCTGTAACTAAGTTTTATTATTGATAGAATTAAATTTTCTAATTGGATCCCATTTATATTTTGAGTCATTAGATACCAGAGATACTGGCTTGCAGAAACATATTTTTCTAATCGTAGAAATAAGATTAGAATTACTTATATTATATTGCTAAAAGCATAATTTACATCAATCATAAAGTCTCCCCTATGCTGAGAATGAGTAGAAATACTCAATTAACTGAAGAAGGGTTAAAACAGAAAGCTGCCAGAAATTACCAATTCGTATCTTGATTTTGCTTGAGCGTGGTCAGCTCAACAATTTGGTCAAACTGAAATTGACGGATCAGAGTTTGCAGGTGGTGTAACAAAGCCGGATCCGGAATAGGCATCTCACCAATTAATCGTTGGCACCGTTCTGCATTGAGGCGATAGGCGGCATGGTGTAATTCAGAACACCAATGAGTCGGTTGATGGGTGATTGCTCGACTGGGCTGTACCTCCTCTTGCACGGTGGTTGACAGGGAAGTGGAGGGTGCAGACAGCGATCGTAGAGGATCCAATGCATCAAACCGACCGACGGAGGCTAAGGCATCCACTTCCACAGGAATCGTCACTTGAAACTGTGTTCCCTGGCCGAGGGCACTGGTGACGATAATTTCTCCCTGCATGAGCTGCACCATTTGACGACAAATGGCTAATCCCAGCCCAGTACCCTGTTGAGATTTTTGCCCCGACTCACTCTGGACAAACGCTTCAAAAATCTGCTCTAGGTCTGATTCAGGAATCCCAACCCCCGTGTCACTGACTTGAAAGATGAGGTATACGGTGGGCTTGTTGGAGAGGGGGCGTTCGATCGGCGTTTCCTGAGAGGTTAAGTCGTCTCCTGACTGGAATACTTGCAGACTAACGGTTCCTTGGCTGGTAAATTTGACTGCGTTATTGATCAGATTGACTAAAACTTGGCGCAGTTTATTCTCATCCGCAACAATATAGCGGGGTAAATTCGGGGCATCCTGGCGATACAAGGTCAGTCCCTTGGCCAGCACCTGGGGTTCAAACATCTCTTCCAGCCCTTGCAGAAAGTGCTTCAGGCTAAAGCGTGTAGGACGAAGAACGGCAGCTCCGGCCTCTAATCGGGATAACTCTAAAACATCATTAATCAGGCCTAGGAGATGCTGAACACTGCGTTCAATCGTCGTGAGCCGCGACTTTTGCTCTGCATTTAAACCGGGATCATAGTTAAGCAGTTCACTGCTTCCCAAAATAATTGTCAATGGCGTGCGCAGCTCATGGTTCATATTGGCTAAAAATGCGCTTTTAGCGCGATTAGCTGCTTCAGCCTGACGTTTAGACAGTGCTAAACTTTGATTCTTTTCCGTCAGCTCCTGGGTGCGGGCAGCAACCTCTTCCTCCAGTTGCTTCGAGTAATTTGTCAGCATTTGATGGGAGCGTTTCAGTTGCTCCCAGGCAATATAGGTACGACAGAACACCCCCGCCACCGCAAACCCGATCGCAGAGCTCGCCATCGGGAGCCACCACCCCATCAGAAATAAGCTGTAGGTGGTTCCGACTAAAATAAGCACCAAACCGGGAAGAAGAATGCTCGCTTTTGACCAACTGCGAAGTTTCCAACCCACCCAACCCCCGCCGATCACCCAAACGATCGTCCAGACACTGTAAATTGGGTAGGGGACGCCTTGAAAGGGATGACGACCGTCTAAAGCAGCACTGATGAGTTGATTGGTGACATCAGCATGAATTTCTACCCCCGCCCAAGTTGTGTCGGCTCCACGACTAAAGGGCGTATAAATTTGATCATTAATGCTGGGAGCCCGAGTTCCTACTAAAACAACACGATCGCGAATCAATTGAGGCGCAACTCGTTCGTCTAAAACATCGGAGAGAGAAACACGAGTGACCCCACCGGGCGATCGTTGAAAGCGACTCAGAATTTGATAGCCCTCAACATCAGCCTGAATGTAGCCGCCTTCGTGGGGTTCCAAACGGCGAAAAATGGATTTACCTAATTGAATTGTTTGCCCTTGAATTGTCTTGGGGGTGATCTGTTCCTTCTCTAAATAAATTAATGCCAACCGACTGCCCAAGGTCAATTGAGCATTCTTTTTAGGATCTCGGAATGACAGTAGCAATCGGCGCAACTTACCATCGGCATCAATGACTAAATCACTAGCAGCAACTTGTTTGCGATCGCGCAGAATCGGCGGTGCATCCACGCCTTCGCCTAGGGAACTATGCAAAAATCGCTGGATGCCAATCAGATTTGGAGTGGTGGAAAAGACTTGTTGCAGATTGGCATGACCCGGTTCTACCGGAAGATTGCGATAGAGATCTAATCCGATCGCCCGTGGTTGGAGCTTGCGGATTTTCGTCAACCCCTTGGCCAAAAGGTCGTCAGATAACGGATATCCCCAACGGGATATATCCGATTCGTCAATGGCAACGACGGTGACCCGTTGTGGATTGGGTTCCAGGGGAACGGTGTTTAACCACAAATCCCAAGTCGCCCATTCTAAAGGCTGCAACAGCCCTGACCATTGCAGCCCCAAAACTCCAGCGGATATTCCAAAGATCGGTAATCCGCGCTTGAACCAAAGCTCAAGCTGCCGTTTCAGCCCTTTCCCCATAAACCGATTAACTACCCAATGCTGAAAAAGATACCGTCCTCAAGTAGCCGATTCTGTCTAAGAAATACCGGGAGCAGAATTACGAACCAGGATGAAACCCAACAAACTTGGGTGGGTTTAATTGAGAATCCTGGGAACATTTGTTGCGCGATGGCTTTAGTGTAGCGGGTTTTTGAATTCTCGAAATCTGCCTTACCACAGGTGACAATCGCTGGCTTGTAAGCAGGGATAGAAAGCGCGCCAGATTAGTTCGAGGTGGAGGCATTGGAAGCGGGAAACGCTAACAGCTTGGATGAGTTAGCGGAAATAGGCGAAAGTACGGTTCCGAGAGGGCGACTGGGCAGGTTAGGTTGCCTAGACTGTTCAGGCGGTAGGAGACGATGAACCGGTTGTGCAATCGTTTTAGATTGACTTTGCAGAGTTGACCACCGGCTCATCGCATCTAGCCAAAAACCTTCTTTGGCCAGCCGTTGAATCACGTCTAATTCTGTACTTGCAGACTGGACAGTAGGGATCTGGAAGGGGATGGGTGCATGGTGCACGGTTGTTTGAACCGTCAGATCGCGGGTACGATCGCGGCCATCACACACTAACGCTAGAGTCCAAGTATATTTCTGTCCCAGTTGCAGACTAGGAGCCGCTTCAGGATAGGGAATCGAGACCCAGCCGGTCTTTTGAGGAACGGGCAGTAGGGACTGATAAATTTCTTCGCCTTGGCCACCCACAATGCTGAACTCAATCTGTTGGGTGCTGACGATCGGCAAGTAGACCCAAACCTCAGGTCGTGCATTGGCGGTCAAACTCTCCTGGTTGCGGGGCTGCATGACGCCAAAGTGGTTGTGGGCCTGACGGACTTCATTGCCACACAGCACCGGTCGGGTACCGCCACTGCTTGTATTAGTGGGGGTGCTCGGAGGATCGATAAAGTCGAATTCTGGTTGGGCGATCGTGGAAGTTGCGAGGCCGCATGTTGCCAAGAGGCTTGGCAGCAGAACTCGGAATATGACAGTTGGTGTTGTATTTCTCTTCATAAGGAAAGCACAGATTCATTTTAGGAAGAATTCACAGCTGTTCCATTGGAACCGGGCAAGAGTAGAGGAATAAAGGAAAAGATTGAGATACAGGCGTTTTCCTTGACTTACCGTTAGGGAGACTCTCTAGCTATACAGAGCCGTTAACCAGTTGACAGGTAATCTTAGATTTAGAGTTCAGCTAAATCATCGAGTACCCCTATAGGTACCTCTATGGTTGAGCACTGTTTGCTATGGAAAGAGCTAGGACATGCACAGACTGACTTTTTCTGAACCTCCACTTCGGTCAATGGGTTCCGCTGGAACCACTGACCTAGGAAGCCATTAACCTATGATGAATGACCTAGATTGATTCGATCATTTGATCGGGCCTTGGCTTGGTATAGATAGCCCTGATGAATACCCTGCTGCCGTTACAACTCAGGATACCTTTGCAAAAAGAAGACAAGGAAAGGGTTGTTGAATGGATGATCGGCAGTTCATCTATGTTACCCAATATTCATCTCGTTAAATAAATACTGGCTTGGTCTATGTATTAATTAGGACATTGATCATACAAACTTGTCCGTATAAATCATTGAAAGTTTACCGAAAAAATATATTTCAAGAAGAAAATCATAGTTATTGCCAATTGCCCACAAGAGTAAAGGCCGCCCAATAATAGGGATGGCTATAGAGGTCTTGCTTTAATAGGGCGAGTTGAGCTTGGCGCACCGCTTCGGCTCGAGAGATGTGGGGGGATTGTTGTAAGGTTTGGTAAAAATGATCCATAAACTGAGCAGTTGAGCGATCGTTCACCGTCCAGAGGGATGCCAGGGTACTTCTCGCGCCAGATCTCACAGCGATCCCCGCTAATCCCAGTACGGCCCGACGATCGCCTTGAGCCGTTTCACAGGCGCTGAGAACGAGTAAGTCTAGGGGGAGTAAGTTTTTGAGTTCTCGTTTACGCAGGGATCGGTCTAAATCCTGTAGCCGCAGCGGGCCATCTACCGTCAATAGATAGGTATCCTCCGATCGAGAGCTGAACTGTCCATGGGTAGCTAAATGCACAATGGAAATGGGTTGAGTTTCCAGTAAGGTCTGAATTTGTTCTTTGGTAAAGGATTGGTCGAGCAGAATATGGGAATGGGTGATTCGCTGGATCTGTTCTAGTTCTGCCCGAACTCCAGGCAAGGGAGTATAGTTTGGAGCCCCTTGACTAAGTCCCGCCGCTAATACTGGCCCAAGATCGGAGGGGGTGGGGGGTGCTGCTAACACCTTCAGGGTAGGGGTCACTCCAATGCCAAACTGTTCGATCAAGTACTGTTGCCCGTCATGGAGAGCTGCCATGGGTACATTCCGCAAAGCCCCATCAGGCACGAAGACGAGAGTTTTAATATTATGTTGTTTCAGGTGGCTCAGTGTCGGTTGAATCAACCATTGATACAGCGTTTTAGCCACCGTCAGACGCTCTTGGCGGAAAGAGGTCGATCGCATAGATTGCCGGAAACGATCGAGGGTTGTTTCGATTTGAGCCTGGGGGATCACCGTGTTGTAATGCTGTAACGGTTGTCCCGGAATGGACACAATGACCGTTAAGCGATTAGAAAGAATAATCGGATAGATAATAGCTGCCTGAGGATCCACCCGATCGGCAGTGGTCGCCTTAAAGTCGAGGCAAGCTTCCCGGAAATAATCCGTCAATTCAGCAAGTTGGAGAGACTCAATTACCTGCTGCGCCTCATGGAGAAAGTCTTCGCCTTTGGCAGAACTACCCTTGGCAGAACTACCCTGGCCTAAATCTGTACCTTTGGCTTGAGCCTGGTCAGTGGTATCGATCAATAGCTCAACAAACTCTCGATAGACGGGTTCCACCTGATCCCGAAAGGAGAACTGCACCTCGGTATCGATCGTGGCCAAATCTTGTCGGATAGTTTGTAAATTTTGAATTGCCGATCGGTAATAGCCGATCGCGCTTCTGGCATCCTTCTGAGCACGTCGGATCCGCCCCATTTGCCACTGCCATTGATAAATGAGATCCGGCGCATTGAGGTGCTCTGCCAACTCAAGGGCTTGCTCCGTCAGTTGTTGGGCTTCAGGCCAGCGTTCCTGAGCTTCGTATAAGCCGCTCAGCCGTCCTAATCCAATAGATTCTGCTCGAAGGTCATGGGCAAGCCGGGCTTTTTGAATCGCTGTCGCTAATAAATGACTGGGTAAAAAGGTGTTGGAAGCGGTGTGGCTCGCATTGATAGATTGCAAGAAACCTAACGACTGCTCATGTTGGAGGATGTCTGCAAGTTCTAGACGGGCATAAATACTTAAGGAAGAGTGTTCTGCTTGAGGCAGTTCAGCTTGAATTTGTTCTAGATAGGCTTGACCCACCTCCCATTGATGGTCCTCTAACACGAGGCGCAGCGATCGCAGCAGGGCCGTCAGGCGAACTGGACTATCGGCATGGCTTGCGGCGGTATAAAGCGTCAAGGCTTCGGTACGTTTTTGCTGGGCCGCTAAGGTATTGGCTAAGTGAAAACTGGCCAAAGCAACGGTCTGGGGCTGAGAGAGTCGTTCGGAGATCGCCAAGGCTTGTTCAAGAACCGTTTGCGAGGTTTGACGATCGCCCATCATTCGTAGCACGTTGCCCAAATGCAGCAAGCTGAGAAACTTGTCGTAGGAATCGGGCTGATTGGCCAGTTGGGCTTGGGTCTGCGTCAGCAATTGTTTTGCACGGCGATAGTAGCCCTGTTGC
Source organism: Alkalinema sp. CACIAM 70d (assembly GCA_002148405.1). Classification (GTDB taxonomy): domain Bacteria; phylum Cyanobacteriota; class Cyanobacteriia; order Leptolyngbyales; family Leptolyngbyaceae; genus Alkalinema. Next base: position 29,760 of record MUGG01000024.1, read on the forward strand.
TGAAGCGTTCTAACCTGAGCGATCGTGGTGGTCAGGGACGATGCCTTGGAAGGGGCTGCAATGGGCGGTAGATCATCTGCGGGTAAAGGGGACGTCACAGCAGCTTGGGCTTGGGAAGCACTCGCTAGTAAGATGATGCCAACCACACTTGCGGGGATGAATCCAAATTTCATCATGACTCCTCTGCCGTGACCTGAATAAGGGGATGGGGGATACCTAACACTGAAACGCTAAGGAACCGTGACTCGGGTGGTTGCTGTTTGCTTGGCGCAATGCACCGAAGACACTGCCACCATCGGCTGACTGGCTAATAACGAGAGGCTACCATCGGAGTTCCATTGCCAGCGATCAGCTTCGATCGGAAGCCCCTGTGAAGCACTCTCGCGAGTTAAGGTGGGAGAGGCATCGCGATCGCCCCTGGCTGACGTATCCGCAGTGGGTGGAATATTCAGCATTTCCTGCGGACTGGGCGGCAGTCCACCGCGCCCTGTCACCACAAAGCGATTGGCCTGTTGCTGTTGAGAGCATACCGGATCAATTTGATGGGAAAGGTCGAGGAGATCGGCAGGGAGCTCGTTCACGCTTTTACTGGGATCAATCTCCGGACTGTTAATTGTGACAATACCATCAATGCCAAACTCAGAACTGGCTGTAATATCGCTCAAGGAAGTTGGACGGGGCTGAAAGCTTAATCCATACAAGCCCTGGGTTGTAATCTGGATATTACCACCCCGCTCCCGTAGAGCCCTAGCAGTGATGTCGCTGTTTTCATTCGGTAAGGCGACAATGAACCCAGCATCAACTTTGATGTTGCCACCATTGCCTTTTTCAAACGCACGGGCCGTAATTTGGCTGCCTTGACGCATTAACAAAAGATCTTTAATGTTCAGATCAATGGTTGCTCCAGTTCCTTGGGCTGTAACCGCAATCAGGGTGCCATTGGAAAGGGTAAAGTGATTGGCTGCGATCGCTAACTTTCCTCCATTGCCGGCGGTCGTACTAGAAAGCAACAAGCTATCTTGAACATTCAGACTATTGGCTGTGACATTGAGTTGGCCACTGTTCCCCGAAGCCCAACTGCTGACCGAGACCAGCGCATCGTTGCTAACGTTAATTTGGGGCGACTTCAAGGTCAAATTGCCACCTGAGCCTTGGGCATAGGAACTCGCAAATAAGCCAGTTTGCTGTTCTGATAATTGAAAAATTTGGCGGGCAGTTACCCGAACGTTACCCTCCGGTTGTTGTACCAGAATGGCTGCTCCAGTAGGCGGATTGGGGGGATTAACCACCGGTGGAATAAAGACTAAGTTTCCTTTGATTACTCCGTCCAGTAACAACTTTAAAGTCGGTGCAATTTGACCCGTCCCCTCAAGGGTTACAAGATCGAGGGCTTCAATCTTGATATCTCCAGCTTGTCCTTTGCCAAAGGTACTCGTGCGGATACGACCACCGGATTGAGCCGTGAAGAGACGGCTACTGATAATAATGTCTCCTCCCCGTTGGCCGGTGGTACTGGCATCTAATTTGGCGAAGTCTGTGACCCAAAAATGATCGGTGCTGACAGTGATTGTGCCACCCTGCCCTGCAACAGAACTGGTACTGGTGAAGAGGCCACTGCTAAGTCCTGAAACCCAAACTTGCTCTGGACTATTCACAGTAATGTTCCCCGCTCGCTCTGCTCCCCCTGTAGAAGCTGCAACAATTCCCCCATTAGAAACAAAGAGTGATTTGCTATTCAGTTGAATGTTTCCCCCTTTGCCACCGACAGAAGTTGCGGTGATACTACTGGGCAAGGACTGATCCGGAGTTAAGCCCACTAACTGAATACGATCGGTGGCATTGATACTGACGCTTCCGCCATCCAGTTGATTGGTGCTATCTGCACCAATGCGTGCTCCATCAATCACATTTAATTGGCCTGTATTCAGAACTAGTTCTCCTGCTTTCCCCCCAAACAACCCAGTCGTTGCAATACTGGTCGTCACCCCTGGAGCATTCAGAATATTTAGAGAAATGGGCTGCGCTCCGATTACGTCAACACGATCGACTGCATTAATTGTAAGTTTTCCACTGGCACCAGTACCCAAAGTGGTAGTTGAAACAAAACTTCCACGCTGCATCAATAACTGGTCAGTATTAATTGTGATAGCACTGCTATCACTCGTCCCACCAAAGAATGTCAAACTTGAGATTAAACCTTGATCTAAATTAACTTCCTTAGCATTCACCACTAGACTACTAGGTGCTCCTATTCCAGCGTTGATACTAGTAATATAAGCACCGTTTTGCAATGTTAATTTAGGTGTGTTGATAGTAACTTTACCCGCTGCTCCTGAATTAGTGGATAAGCTAGAAATAATGTTACGGGCATTGGCTGCGTCCAAAGTTCCCTTAGCGATGCCTTGAATCACTTGATCGTATCCTCCCGTACCCAACAGCTGCACTGAATCCGTAGCATTGAGGGTCAGGTCTCCCCCTGGTTGGGTTCCCAAGTTAAAGGAAGCAATACGAGCACTTTCTAAAAGTTGTAGTGATCGACCCTGAATTTGAATTGCTCCAGACGGCTCTCCCGAGATATTGATTTCTGCGCCTGCTAGGAGTTGTATGTTACCGAAGGTGGGGACATCAGCGTAGTTTAAGGCTAAGCCTTGGACGGTGGGCAAGAGCGTGACTAAGCCTGCTGACTGAACGCTCCCTAACTCAATCCGCCCACTGGGTGCAAACAAGTTCCCCCCTGGTACCACAACATCTCCGCCCACTAAGGCCAGCGTTTGCCCCGGTGCAACGGCTAGAGCAGGAGATTGCTGCACAATTTTGCCAGGGGTGGAGCCAAATTGCAGTCCCAAGGGTAGATTAACGGCTAATAAAGGAGGTGCTTGGGGATTCGTCGCACTAAACTCACTCCCATCACTAAATTGGTACCCATTAGCTGTGCTGGCTACAAACGAACCCCCGATCGCTAACCGCGCATTCTGCCCAAAGGTAATCCCATTAGGGTTGAGAAAAAAAAGGTTGGCCCCACCATTGGTCGCCAGAACTCCATCAATGGCGGAGGGCAGTTTACCAGTGACTCGGGTAATGATGTTTCGGGTTAAAGCTGGATCAACCACAAATATAGCCGTCTGCCCTGTGGGGATAGAAAAGCGTTCAAAACTATGGAAAAGGTTTCCTCCTCGTTGAGTTCCGCCCATAATTTGCAAGAGGGGATCCTGTTGTTGAACGTGGGAGGGCGTCGGTAACGTGTTGTCTGGGACGATCGGAGCGGTTTGAGCGATCGCACCCGGGCTACTGACAACACTGAGCAGTCCTAATATGGCCCAAAGTCCAAAGTCACCCGATCGGAACTGCATGGCTAAATCGCTCCATCAACGAGGATGTTGGAATGTATCGAGCCCCTATCCTGATCGGTGGTTTGCAGGACAAAAGCATGTCTGAAGCGATCGTGCACAGTTCCAATCAGCAGCAAAAAGCTTGTCAAAATGGGTAGCAGAAGCCCATTCCACCAAGCAACTATTGTCAGGTACATAGATTGAGATTGAGAAGAAGGGGGAAGACAAAAAATAGCGAGAGCAGAGGGGAACCACACAATTGTCTGTTCCCGTAGTTTCGCGTGAAACCGGATAATTTGGAGCAAAACTCCTCAAATCTTTGATGAATTTTTAAGAAACAACTGACTAGCGTGACGATAGGTTCTGTGTGCTGAGTGAATTGCCCTTTTGCCAGCCTTACTTCAGCGTAATATGCCCCCGAAGTTCAGCGCAGAAAAATTCAGTGTTAAAGACCTATGGCCTTCAGAGAATCATGGCAACCGTACATTGATCCTGCCCGATCTCACTTTACCGCTGTGACTCTACCCCAAATTGTATTAAATGCCGCAATCATAAGCTTGGGATGTCTCAGGCAATTATGATTGTGCAAGGCTTTGCTGCATGAATATCTCAAACTCTTATTTAGCAAGGGTTTTCAATTGCAAGCCTTTGTTGAGAAAGTTTTATATAGCAGGGCTTTCAGGCAAAAAATGGACTAATTATGCAACAAAGCCATTTTGCAGCACAGAACCTTACAGTCTAGAATCTTGCAACCCCGATGAGTATAACTGCTGACCTCATTATTACT
>MUGG01000109.1 GCA_002148405.1 Alkalinema sp. CACIAM 70d
CCACTGCTCGACCAAGGCCACTAAATCATCCTCCAGCCAGACCGGCAACATGATGCCATGACGACGCTGTTGTTGAAACAGTTGCCGCCGAGTACTGCGCAATGCCCCGAGTGCTTCGGCCACAGCCTCAGAGATACCGTAGCGCACCCAACTATCGGGGCGAGCCACATCGGTCACTAAGCCAGCACAAACGGTCGCCAAGTGGTGGGGATCCAGATCATTCAGTTCCCCAGACATCACCGCCAGTCCAAGCCACAATTCATTTTCCCCACGAATGGCAGCGGTCGCTTGACCCAGTCTCGTCGGTGTAACACCCTCCAACGCACCGAAGTGCTGCAAAATGCTAATCAAACTTAAAAATTCTTCCCAATGGCGTTGCACATGGCGACCCATCTTTTCCCGCCGATCGCGCAGTTCTTCTTCCAAGGATTCAATACGCTGTTGGAACTTGAGCACCTTGGCGCGATCGCCCCATTCATGCACAGGATGCTGATCCCGTTGGGCTTGCACCGCCTGCATCCGCTGCAACTGGGCATAGACCTCCGGCGGCAGAATCTCTTCGTCCTCCGGCTCGACGATCTGGGACGCAATCTTAGCCGTCACTTCATCTCCTTTGCGCATCTGTCCCAGCTTGGGGGGTGGGTCGGGAGGAGCCAAGCGATCGACGGCTTCAATGCGCGGTAAATCCGTTCGTAAGGCAACCACATCAGCTAAGTTGACCACCGCCCAACGATTGCTTTCCGTTAAGCACAGCAGATAGGGAAATTGCCCCGAACCTTGAATTTTGCTGACCAGCACTGCCCCCATGGGCGCGCCAATTTTCAGATGTTCACCCTTTAACGTCAGAATCGATCCCGACAGGGCATAGGCCAGGGTCATGGACAGTTCTTCAGCCCGATCGCGAGCCGCCTGTTGTTGTAACGTTTTCAGCAAACGCCGTTCTTCCCGCAGCCGTTCTTGCAATTTTTCATACTGGTTCAACAGCTTCCAATCCACAGAAGCAACTGTTTCCCGCAGCAGTTCCAAATCGGCTTCGAGGCGATCGATTTCCGACTGTTGTGGACGCATCACTAACGTTGCCAAATACTGGGCAAAACTGCGCTCTACCAGTTCCTTGGCCTGCTCCAGGCTATGGGTTTGCAGCAAATTCAGCACCATGCCATAGGTTGGGGTGAACTGGCTGACTAAGGGATCGGCTCCACTGGTTGCCAAATAGGCCGCTTCCCGTGCCCCTTCGTAGGGAGATTGCACCGTGACGACATAGCCCTTTTCATCCATACCTCGACGGCCTGCCCGACCCGCCATTTGCAGAAATTCCGAGGCATTCAAGAGTCGGTGTCCCGCATCTGTACGCTTGGAAAGACTTGAAATGACCGTCGTTCGGGCAGGCATGTTAATCCCCGCCGCTAATGTTTCTGTTGCAAAGACCACTTTGATCAGACCCGCCTGAAACAGTTCTTCGACCAGCACCTTCCAAGCGGGCAAGATGCCAGCATGGTGGGCGGCAATGCCCCTTAATAGGGGCTCAACCTGTTTCTCCCGCACCGCTTCTGGGGTGCGAGCGATCAATTCATCCAAATGGGCCTTGATACGAGCCGATTCCTCCGGCGTCACCAGGGTTAGATCCCCCAACTCTTCCACAGCCCGATCGCAGCCCTTGCGACTGAAGATGAAATAGATGGCTGGCAACATATCATAGTGGCGCAGCTTTCCGATCGTAAAAGCTAGGGCAGGGGGTTCCGCTCGTTTAACACCCCGTTGATTGGCTCCTCGGGGACGTTGCCGCCCACCTTTGGGCTTGAGGCGAGGGTTGATGCGTTTCCCAGTGTCATCCAGCAGGGGGAAGACGCCATTGGGATTGGCGAAGAAGAACTGCAACGGCACGGGACGAAAGTCAGAGTAAATCCGCCGAGTCGCTCCATGGATTTGGTTAATCCAGTCGGTGAGTTGGTCGCTATTAGCAACAGTTGCAGAAAGGGCAACAATCTGAATCTTAGCCGGACAGTAAATGATCGATTCTTCCCAAACGGTGCCCCGCTGACTGTCATTCATGTAGTGACACTCATCCAGCACGACCGTTTCCACCCCGACCAGAGACACGCCCACCTCCCCGATCGGAGTACCGTAGAGCATGTTGCGGAAAATCTCCGTTGTCATGACGACGATCGGTGCATCCCGGTTGACGGAAATGTCGCCTGTGAGCAGGCCAACCTGATCCTGGCCAAATTGCTCGCGAAAGTCCCGGAACTTCTGGTTAGACAGTGCTTTGAGTGGAGTGGTGTAAAACACCCGGCGATTCCGCGCTAAGGCCCGATAAATGGCATATTCCCCAATCAGCGTCTTCCCTGAACCCGTTGGTGCACAGACCACAACCGACTCCCCCGCGTCTAGTGCCTGAATTGCCTCCTGCTGAAACCCATCTAAGGCAAAGGGAAACACCTTCTCAGGATCGATACCAAAATGTTGCAAAGAAGTAGACACGTAGAGCTAGGGGGGTAATGGAAAATTTGCTTCTCTAGTCTAAGGCGGAATTTGGGTGCTCGGTACATCCTCTCCCGCGTTGGGTAAGTAAATTCAGACATTCTTTTGTGAGTGGACAGGGAAAGTCAGACTTTCTAAATCCGATCGCGTGATCCATTAAGACCAGAGTAGATTAGTCTATACTTTGTATTTTCCGTTCCTGGATCATGGCCGTAGACTCTAACGCTGACAGCCTTTGGGCGCAGGTTCTTGAACATCTGCGGTTCAAGATGAATCCCACCACGTTTGATACTTGGGTGGGGAAAACGGTTGCAGAAAGTTTGGAAAATGACTGTTTGACAATTCAAACTCGCCATCCCTTTGCCCGTCGTTGGCTGATGCGTTACTACATGGCGACTATTTTGCAGGTGGCGCAGGAAGTGGCAGGTCGTCCAATTGACGTGCAGTTTACCAGTCCAGCCGGTTCAGAGGAACTGATGGGGGGTGGGGCAGAGTCCGCTAGCCCGTCTACTAGCCTGTCGGATTTAGTGCCCAGTATTGCTTCAGCGGCGGATTCGTTTCAGGTTCTGCGATCGACCAACTCTCGGCGATCGGATCTGAACCCGAAGTATATCTTTTCCCGTTTAGTGGTTGGGCCGAGTAATCAGATGGCCCACGCAGCGTCTTTAGCGGTGGCGGAGTCACCTGGTCGGGAATTTAATCCGCTGTTTCTCTGTGGTGGAGTGGGTTTGGGCAAAACCCATCTGATGCAGGCGATCGGCCACTATCGCTTGGAAATCGATCCCTTGGCCCGGATTCACTACGTTTCAACGGAGCGCTTTACGAATGATTTGGTGGCGGCGATCCGCAAAGACAATATGCAAGCCTTCCGGGAACAGTACCGCGAGGTGGATGTGTTACTGGTTGATGACATTCAGTTCATTGAAGGGAAGGAATACACCCAGGAGGAGTTTTTCCACACATTTAATTCCCTCCATGAAGCCGGTAAACAGGTGGTTTTGGCCTCCGATCGTCCGCCCAACCAAATTCCCCGCTTGCAGGAGCGCCTATGTTCTCGGTTTTCCATGGGGCTGATTGCGGACATTCAACCGCCGGATTTTGAAACGCGGATGGCGATTCTGCAAAAGAAGGCGGAGTATGAGGATCTACGTTTGCCCCGCAATGTGATTGAGTACATTGCTTCTACCTATACGTCCAATATTCGGGAGCTGGAAGGGGCGTTGACTCGGGCTGTGGCCTACATTACGATTTCGGGTCTGTCGATGACAGTGGAAAATATTGCACCCGTACTCAATCCACCGGTGGAGAATGTGCAAGCTTCGGCGGATGTTGTGATTACGACGGTGTCTGAGCATTTCAAGGTGCCGATCGAGGATCTCAAGGGTAATTCCCGACGACGGGAGATTAGTGCAGCGCGGCAAATTGGCATGTACCTAATGCGGCAACATACGGATTTGAGTTTGCCAAAGATTGGCGATGAGTTTGGCGGCAAGGATCACACGACGGTGCTCTATAGCTGTGAGAAGATTGAAAATCTGAAAGGTGCGGATCGCAATCTGGCTCAAACGTTGCGGCAGTTGAGCGATCGGATTAACCTAGCTAGCCAAAACCGCAAGTAGGACTCTGGCAGGCTACGGGAAGGATTCATAATCTTTTGCTATTAAAATAGGTATTAATAATATAAATTACTTGTTTTTAAGGAGCCAAATTAGTGAGGCTGTGGAAAACGTGAAACCTTCTGTGGAAAACTCTGTGGAAATTTTGTGAAAATGGCTGTCAGGGGGTGAATAGGGGGTGAACTGGGCCTGGAAAAGAATTTGAGAAAGCTCGAGTTTTCAGCGATTTTCTCGTAAATCCTACCCCTCTGAGTCCGACGCGATCGGCAATCTGAGTTTTCCACACCCACTTTGGCAGGACACGTTTTACAGTAAAGTCTTTCTGATTGATTTAGAATCTAAAGCCGAGTTGATGTTGCGGCGGCGATCGTCCGTTGACTCTGTGCAAAAACTAGTCCATCTAATCACAGTTCACGATCCTGGACTTTGCTGGACTGCAACCTCTGCGGGCTCTTGATTTTTTTCAACCTCCTTCAACCTGTCATCCACACTACTGCCATGAAACTGGTTTGTCCCCAAACTGAACTGAGTACCCATCTGTCGCTAGTAAGCCGAGCGGTGGCTTCCCGTCCGAGTCATCCGGTGTTGGCCAATGTGCTGTTAAACGCTGACGAAGAGAAGCAGTTGGTGAGCCTGTCGGCCTTTGACCTCAGCTTGGGGATTCAAACAAGTTTTCCGGCCCAGGTGGAAGTGGGTGGCAAATTAACGTTGCCTGCCAAGTTATTAGGGGATATCGTATCGCGCTTGCCCAATGGGGATATCGTGCTGGATGATGCGGCGGGGGATCCGGAAGCGGGAATTGTCACGACTCTGACCTATGCCTCTGGGAAATACCAAATGCGGGGCATGGCAGCGGATGACTTTCCGGAGCTGCCGATCGTGGAAGATGGGGAAATGGCGCAGTTGTCCGCTGAGGCGTTGATTGAGGGATTGCGTAGTTCCCTGTTTGCAGCCAGTGGTGATGAAACGAAACAGGTGTTGACGGGAGTGCACCTGAGTTTGCAGGCGGAGGGGCTGGAGTTTGCCTCGACGGATGGGCACCGGTTGGCGGTGGTGCAAACGATGAACCAGCAGGACAGCAGCGAAGATGCACCCAAAATTGATGTGACGATCCCGGCGAAGGCGCTACAAGAGTTGATCAAAATGCTGGAGCGGGGCAGCAGTGCCACGGTGGCGGTCAAGTTTGATCAAGGCCAAGTGGTGTTTGAATGGGCCGACCAGCGCTTGACCAGTCGGCTGCTGGAGGCGCAGTATCCCAATTATCGCCAGTTAATTCCCCGATCGTTTAGCCATCAAATGACGATCGATCGACGTGCTCTTTTAGGCGGCCTGGAGCGGATTTCAGTGATTGCGGATCAGCGCAATAACATTGTTAAACTCAATATCGATAGTCATCAACAGTTTGTAACTTTATCTGTTGATGCACAGGATGTAGGCAGTGGTCGTGAAACGATTGCGGCCCAGATCACGGGTGAAGATTTGGAAGTGGCCTTTAATGTGAAATATTTGATCGATGGACTCAAAGTATTGAACACAACGGAAGTGCAAATGCAGTTGAATACGTCTACGAGTCCTGTGATTCTGTCGCCTTTGGGGAATCTCAAAATGACGTATTTAGTCATGCCTGTTCAGGTGAGAGGTTAGAGGGTCGATCGAGTCTCTCGGTGATCGATTCTTTGCGATTGCAGCTTTGAAAGTTTGCTTCTCTGATGGATGCCCCGCAAGGGGCTTTTTTTAGTGAATTCCCCTTTATTTCTAGCGTCAGCGGCGCTTAGCGCAGGGTTTTGGGAGATCGGATCTGTAGCATTAATCAATCAATTTGGTATCAGATCCCAATGTGGCGATTAGGAAAAATGTTGCAAAATAATCTATGAGAGGCAAACTACGTTGGTAACCCGAACACTCAAGTCTTGAGATAGCTCTGATGCGGAATAAATTGGTTCATTACCAAACGAACCGTAAATTTTTGCTAATAGTTGGAAGCACGATTTTGGGAAGTAGTCTCCTGCTTCTTCTAGGATGTGGAATATTTTTGTCAACTCGTTCAGCCGACAATCCTTCGTTACCTCTCCCTTTATCTGCTTCTCTTTGCCTTCTTCCGCCACTTCTGCTAATGCTTTGTGTAATTGCTGGTTTTATGTTGGGCATGGCAAACACAAAAATCGTAACTTCATCTGAGGGAGTGGAGTTACATCAGTTTGGCTTTTGTACTCAATCTCCCTGGAGCAATGTCGCAAGAATTGCTCCGTTCCAATCAGGTACCCACTCTGCCTATGCTCTCTACTTCTATCAACCTGCTCAACAATTCCTCAAGATCCTGCCATCTATACCAATTGCTTCACTTAAAATGATTCCGCTTGATGGGTTTCAGTTTGATGCAGATAGTGAACTAGGCATTGCCTTAAGGTGGAATAAGCCTGATTTATTTAGATGATGAGCATTTTCGCTTTGATGATTAGAAAGTACTCAAAGCTAACATTCCATTGATTGTATTGAGGAGAGAACCTTCCAAGTTCCAGCCGTTGCTGAATTATTCAGGCGAGTTCATACAAGTAACCCCGATCGATTCTCTCTACTAACTATAGCGGTAGCCAAAATTGTTAGGACAAGCATATTCGCATCAATGAATCAATTTGATATCACTACCCTAAGCTTGCTGGCTAGCGCCATAACACCTCTGATTGTAACAATGCCCATATAAAAAGCACGATCGAGATTCCTAGAGAACTCGATCGTGCTTCATAATTCAGCCTAAAACGTTAAACAACGCTTTCAGACTCGTGACTTGGAATTAGTAATCGAAGTCACCCATGCCACCTGCGCCACCTGCGGGAGCTGCTTCCTTCGGTTCAGGCTTGTCCACGACGATGCACTCAGTGGTCAACACCATTGCCGCGATCGATGCCGCATTTTGCAGTGCACAACGGGTTACCTTAGCCGGGTCAACAATCCCTGCACCAATCATGTCTACATACTCATTGGTCGCAGCATTGTAACCGCTGTTGAAGGGCATTTCCTTCACGCGCTCAGCGACTACCGCACCGTTTTGACCTGCGTTTTCAGCAATCCGCTTCAGGGGAGCTGTCAGCGCGCGGGCAACAATCAGCGCCCCGGTCAATTCTTCTGCGTGCAGGTTACCCGAAGCCCAAGCTTCCAATTCGGGAGCCAGGTGGGCCAAGGTGGTACCACCACCAGGAACGATGCCTTCTTCAACCGCAGCCTTGGTTGCGTTGATCGCATCTTCCAGACGCAGCTTACGATCCTTCATTTCGGTTTCGGTCGCTGCACCCACTTTAACTACTGCAACGCCACCAGCCAACTTAGCGAGACGCTCTTGCAGCTTTTCCTTGTCGTAGGAAGACTCGGTTTCTTCCATTTGACGACGGATTTGCTCAACCCGCGCCTTGACTTGCGCTTCGTTACCTTCAGCAACGATCGTCGTGGTGTCCTTGGTGATCGTCACACGACGGGCTTTACCCAGCATGTCCAGCTTGGCAGCATCGATCTTCAGACCTGCATCTTCGGTGATCAGCGTACCACCGGTCAGGACTGCGATGTCTTCCAGCATGGCTTTCCGACGATCGCCAAAGCCAGGAGCCTTCACGGCTGCAACGTTCAGTACGCCGCGTAGACGGTTCACCACCAGGGTTGCCAGAGCTTCCTTCTCGATGTCTTCAGCAATGATGACCAGAGGACGACCCGCCCGAGCTACTTGCTCCAGCACAGGCACCAAGTCTTGTACGAGGGCAATCTTCTTGTCGGTGATCAGGATGAAAGGCTCTTCCATCACTGCTTCCATCCGCTCGGTGTCGGTGGCGAAGTAGGGAGAGATGTAGCCCTTCTCGAAGCGCATCCCTTCGGTCACTTCCAATTCGGTGGTCATGGACTTCCCTTCTTCCAAGGAAATCACGCCTTCTTTGCCCACCTTGTCCATGGCGCTAGCAATCATGGCACCCACTTCTTCGTCGTTACCGGCGGAGATGGAACCCACTTGCGCGATCGCCTTGGAATCTTCCACAGGACGAGCCTGTTCCTTAATCTTGTCAACCAGGAAGTTGGTAGCCTTGTCGATCCCTTTCTTCAGCAGGATTGCATTGGCACCCGCTGCCACGTTGCGCAGACCTTCTTTAACGATCGCGTGGGCCAGAACGGTTGCGGTGGTTGTACCATCCCCAGCGGCATCATTGGTCTTGGACGCTGCCTGACGGATCAAGGAAACCCCGGTGTTTTCAACGTGATCTTCCAGTTCGATTTCCTTAGCGATCGTCACACCATCGTTGATGATTTGGGGTGCGCCGAACTTCTTCTCCAGAACCACGTTGCGACCTTTAGGCCCAAGGGTCACTGCAACAGCTTCTGCCAGGATATCCATGCCTTTTTCGAGGGCACGACGAGCATTCTCGTTATAAATAATGCGCTTAGCCATGGTTCAAATCTTGTCTACTTCTGAAGGGTGAATAGAGGAAAATGGAAAATTGCAATTTAGGAAACGAGAATTCGGAATTGAAATCTAGAAACGTTGATTTCCTGTTCCGTCTTCTCTGATTCCGATTTACTGCACAACAGCAAGGATGTCACGCTCAGTCAACAGAACGTAGTCGTCGCCACCCAGCTTGATGTCGGTGCCAGCATACTTGGAGTACAGGACTTTGTCGCCCACTTTGACTTCCAGTTCTTGGCGAGAACCGTCATCATTGCGCTTACCAGGGCCGACTTGCACGACTTCACCGACTTGAGGCTTTTCCTTGGCGTTGTCGGGCAGGATGATGCCGCCAGCAGTCTTTTCTTCTGCTTCCGACACTTTCACAAACACACGATCGCCTAAGGGCTGAACAGTAGACACGCTCAAAGATACGGCTGCCATACAAAGTCTCCAAACTCTCTACAACTAAGAATTACGTCTGCGGATTAGGGGCTGAGATACAGGCCCCGGTTACCCAGTCTATCGGAGTTCGGACTCAAAATTAGCACTCCCAACTCCTGAGTGCTAATTTAACGAAGCTTGATGTCTGATGCAACCGCGCCAACTGTACGGCTTCCCGAACTGAGCGATCGACTCGCTACTTTAGGAACTTGCTTGCCGTTCAGATTCGAGATCGGTTCATCAAAATTGTGGGATTTACGGCTTAAATGGAGCTTAACTCAAGTTTTCTATTTCTTTAGGAGTAGGTTTATGTAGTTTCCGTAAAGATACGTCCCTCCCTAGGACATACACCGAGTTGCCTGTGATATTAATGACGTATGGCTTCTATGAGGTTTCCCTCAACTCCGTTGATTCCCTTAGGGGGTTGAGCGTAGTGAGGAGACTTCTTAGCAGACAACTGAGTGTAGCAAAGGCGTAGGGTGAGTAACTGCTTACCCTATTTTTTTTGATCCAACAGTTTGACCCAACAGTTTGTCTCTCGGGAATCTCGGCCATCTCGTTGATTTTTTAGTGACTTTAGTAATTTTGCCATCTCGGTAATCTCGGGAATTTCAGCAATCGTACCCTGCTATCTTCCCCACCGAATCGATCGTGATCGTTGCATCGCTCTGCTTTTCTATTTCCACAAAAAATGTTTTGTGTGAAGACAGGTTGGGCATAATCCCTATAAGAGATTTAGCTTCCATAAAGTCTGCGTGTAAGTACTGACAGTAATGTAATTAATGTGTCATCTTTAGAACAGGAATACGGAATTCATTTGCACTAGTTTCAGGATTGCTCCCGCCCCCAGAGCCTCTGCTGAGATTCTTTTCCTTTGAGGGATTTACCTTCAAAGCAAAGGATTCAATAAACCATTCAGTTGATCGTTGCAAGAGGAGCATGACCATGAGTTACAAATTTTCTTGGGTGATCGCTAGCGGCCTGTTCGCCACCCTAGCCTCGATCGCCCCAGCCCAAGCCTTCACGACCTTTACGTTTAATACCAGCTACTCCCCCAAGCCAGCGGATCCAACAAAAGATATTAAGTTAGAGTCTGTCACATTGGGTGACACTACTGTTAATTCTTTTAACTTGGTAAACCGCGCAAACATTTTGGTTAACAATCTGCCCGCCCCCATCCCTGGTCAGTCAGTGCAAGGCCCTGGCAGCAGCGATGCAGGCACCAATACCGGCTCCGATCCGCTCTTGCCGGAAGGCCCCGTGGTTGAAAGTCCGACGGAAGCCAATATTGTGGCGAGCTTAGGTAACCTCAACCTCAATAGCATCATTGATACCGAAGATAAGTGGGGTACCTCCAGCTTCAACTTGTTCTTCGATCAGCCTTCGGATCACTTCTTCCTCTATGAGCGGGGAATGAACAGTGATTTGTTGGTGGAAGCGATCGATGCATCGGGCAATTTGCTGGGTGAGTCCTTCAAAATTACCCGCGATTTGTGGGCGAGTGCAGGTTACTCCATCATGACCCACGAAATTGCGGATCAACCGCAGCCGCAAGCGGTGGGTTCCTTCGGCCTCAAAACCAAAACCACGATCGCAGGCTTGCGGCTCACCAGCTTCAACAGCAATCCCAACAGTTTCAATGGGCCAGACTATAAAGTTGTGGCTGCGAAGGTTCCCGAACCCACTGTGCTGCTGGGTCTAGCCATGGCAGGCGGCAGCTTACCGCTACTGCGTCGTCGGAAGCTGGCTTAGTTTCTCGATTCTTTTCGGCCTGTCGTCTTGATGTTCCCTGTGTTTGTTTTGATTGCTTAACCTGTTGTATTTCGCCTGCTATCAGTAGTTTATTGGACTTCAACATCAGTTCAAAATTCAATATCCGTTCAAAATAGGAGGTGGGCTGAGCTACGGAATCCCACTGGAGAGTAACAGGTGTTCAAAGCTAAAACGATAGTATGAGCCTTTCACGATCGCCCTTCAGGGGACGGTCTACAGTTTGGATTCCGTATGCCACTTATCAATGGATCATCAATAACGCATCAATTTGAGCAACGTGAATGATCGCGATGATGAAATATCGAACATTCATCACTGCGAAGAACGGGAGGAGATACAGCGCGGATCGAGTAGGGTTGCTTTTTCCGGTTCGCGCGGAAACCAGGCTGCGGTTCGTTTACAGACCTCCACTAGCATCAGCATAACCGGGACTTCGATTAGCACACCGACAACGGTTGCCAGGGCAGCGCCCGAGTTGAGTCCAAATAACATTACAGCCGTTGCGATCGCGACTTCAAAATGATTGCTGGCCCCAATTAATGCCGCCGGAGCCGCATCCTCATAGGATAATCGCAGCTTTAATGCTGCCACATAGGAAATCAGAAAAATAAAGTTGGTTTGTAGAAACAATGGAACTGCAATCAATAAAATGTGCAAGGGATTGTTAACAATCAGCTCTCCTTTGAACGCAAACAATAAAATCAGCGTAATCAATAGCGCAGAAATGGCAACGGGATTGAGATACTTGAGGAATTTTTGCTCAAACCAAGCACGTCCCTTGTGTCGCAAAATCCAGTACCGGGAGTACATTCCAGCGATTAAGGGTAAGCCCACATAGATCGCGACCGAAAGCGCGATCGTTTGCCAAGGAACGACGAGATCATTAGCAGCTAGTAACCACCGCCCTAATGGTGCATACAAAAACAGCATCGCGAGGGAATTCACGGCTACCATTACTAAGGTATGACCTTGATTGCCGTAGGAGAGATAGCCCCACATCAAGACCATTGCAGTACAGGGTGCAATCCCTAGCAAAATGGCTCCTGCAATGTAGGAATTGGACAGGGCAATTTCCGTTCCGCGAATCATCTCCGTTCCGCTAATCAGAGGACGGAATAGGCCCCCCAGAAACAGTTGAGCAAATAACACCATCGTAAACGGCTTGATCAACCAGTTCACGACCAGCGTCAGAATCACAGGTTTGGGAGTGCGGACGGCTTGCTTGGCCTGGGAAAAGTCAATTTTGACCATGATGGGATACATCATGAAAAACAGGCAAATCGCGATCGGAATCGACACCTGATAAACGCTCATTGCATCTAGGGTCGTTGCGATCGTTGGAAACAGTCGTCCCAGGACAATCCCAATCCCAATACAGAGAAAGACCCAACCTGTCAGATATTTCTCAAAGAAACTAAGATGACTTCCCGCCTGTACTGGGGGCGTTGATCGAGGATGAATACCCATTTGCTTAATCTCCACCTTTTGCTTTCCAGGCAATGGCTTTATTGGGGCGGGGCGTTGGCAATTTCAAGGAAATCAATGCAGCCGCTAAAACAAACGCCGCTGAGGTCCATAAGCATCCCACCAGTCCGGCCCATTGGTAGATCAAGCCTGATAGTACCGTGCCAGCGAGCCGTCCGCCGGAGTTAGCCATGTAGTAAAACCCAACGTTCAACGCAACCTTATCATCGTCGGTGTATGCCAGAACGAGGTAAGAGTGAACGGCAGAGTTGAAAGCAAACACCACCCCAAACAACATTAAGCCCACCACGATCGCATAGTTGGGATTGATGCCAGCAATCAGCGCGATCGCAATCAGCGCTGGAACTACGGTTAACGCAAACGTCCAAAATCGAATCGTACTGGTTGAAGGTGGACGGCCTGAGCCAAATCGTTTAATTAGGGTTGGGGCAGAGGACTGAATGATGCCATAGCCAATCACCCACAGGGCCATGAATGCACCGACTTGATAGAACGACCACCCCAATGGCCCGCGCAGAAATACGGGTAAGCCAACGACAAACCAGATATCCCTGGAACCAAACAGAAAGAATCGTGCGGCGGATAAAACGTTGATTTCGCGACTCTTAGAAAATAGTTGGTTGAACTTCACCTTCGCTTTGATTTTGCCCATACCCCTCGGCAACATCCAGCCGGTGAACATGAGCACAAACAGCCCGCCCGCCATCAGCCAGAGCGAACTCACAAACCCGATCGACGCGAGTAATGCAGCGCCTAGGAAAAAGCCCACCCCTTTCAGGGCATTCTTTGATCCCGTCAGAATTGCGACCCACTTGAAGAGTGACGATTGCGCATCCTGCGGCACCACCAATCGGATCGCACTCTTGGAACTCATTTTAGTCAGGTCTTTGGCAATGCCCGAAAAAGCTTGCGACACCATCACGTAACCCACCGCAAACCATTGCGCCCAGTTGCGATCGAGAAACGATAACATCACCAGCGCAAAGATTTGTAGCCCAATCCCAGCGTAGAGCGTGACCTTCAGCCCAAGTTGCGATCCAATCCAACCGCCTAGAAAATTAGTGACAACGCCAAACACTTCGTAAAACAGGAACAGAAACGCAACCTGTAACGGGGAGTAGCCAATCTCATAGAAATAGAGCAGGACAAGTAGTCTGAGCGCACCATCGGTAATCGTGAACCCCCAGTAGGCCAGCGTCACGAGGATGTAGTTTTTGAGATTGGCACTAGAAGCCGTGGTAGAAGACATAGAGTTACTTCAGACGGGTTAGTTCAAGCGAGTTAGTTCAAGCGAGTTAGTTCAAGCAGGTTAGTTCAAGCAGGTTAGTTTAAACTGAGGGCAACTTTGCGAGCGAGTTCAACCATGCGATTGGAGTACCCCCATTCGTTGTCGTACCAGGCGAGAATTTTCACTTGGGTTTGATCAACCACCATGGTGGAGAGGGCATCAATGATTGAGGAGCGGGGATCGTCTTTGTAATCGATCGAAACTAACGGGCGTTCTTCATAGCCCAAAATGCCTTTTAACGTGCCTTCAGAGGCTGCTTTTAGCAATTGATTAACTTCTTCAACTGTGGTCGATCGGGCGACTTCAAAGACACAATCGGTGAGTGATGCGTTTAGTAATGGAACACGAACCGCAAGGCCATTCAGCTTGCCATTCAGTTCTGGATAAATTAATCCGATCGCGGTTGCTGATCCGGTGGTGGTGGGAATCAGTGATAAATTGGTTGCTCTAGCACGACGGAGATCTTTATGTGGTGCATCCACGATCGTTTGCGTATTGGTATTGTCGTGAATCGTTGTAATGACGCCGTGCTTGATACCCAGTCCTTCGTGAATTACTTTCACCACCGGCGCAAGGCAATTGGTTGTGCAAGATGCAGCCGTTAGTAAATGATGCTCGTTAGGCTGATACAGGTGATCATTAATGCCCATGACAATATTGAGCGCGCCTTGTTTGACAGGAGCCGCGACAATGACTTTTTTGACACCACGCTTGAAATAGGGCTCAAGGGTTTCTGGGGTGCGAAACTTGCCCGAACATTCCAGGACAATATCCACCCCGTAATCTTCCCAAGGCACATCACCCGGTTGCGCATACTCGCTGAAGGTAACGGGTTTGCCATCAATGAGAATGCGATCGTCTCCTGCTGCCACATCTGGTGTCCAGCGACCATGCACCGAGTCGAATTTCAGCAAATGGGCTGCCGTTTCTGCCCCGCCTTTGACTTCGTTGATATGAACAAACTCAAATTCTGACCAGCCCCAAGCAGCCCGAAAATCTAGCCGTCCAATTCGACCAAATCCATTGATTCCAACCCGTATAGTCACAGGATTCACCTTGAGAGATTACCAAATACATCAATTTAATTTAGTATAATCTACAAAATGAACCATTCTTATGAGATATTTTAGAATTTCTGGATTTAATACACTTAAAAAAGTTGTTGTATTACCAGGATTCTCGTCGTTGATTAGCTGGCTGGCTCTAGTGAGCTTCTAGAATACGGATTGCTTCCGCAGCAATTCACTGATGGTTAAATCTGGCTGTGGCACCCCCTCAAACACAGTTCCAACTTTGCCCTGGGAGAAGTGCAGATTCGTCAAGCGATAGCCCTCATCCGGTAGTGGGATGTAGCCAACCTGCGGAACCAGTTGTTTCGCATTGTTGAGGTAGTAGGTCACAAAGGCTTGCAGTTCTGGCTTGTGTTGAACCGCAACGATGTTGACGTAAATGAATAGGGGACGAGAGAAGGGGCGATATTGGGCTTTTTCAACCGTTTCTCGTGAAGGCAACACTGCGCCTCGGCCATTTCCCGGATCAACTGCTAATGCTTTGAGTTGGTTGTGCTTGGCTTCATAGTAAGCAAGACCAAAGTAGCCCAGTGCATTCGGGTCTTTCAGAACACCTGCGACAAGTTCATTGTCATTTTCACTAGCGGTATAGTCTGTCCGGCTTGCCTTGGGATCCCCGATCGTCACTTCGTTGAAGTAATCAAACGTTCCAGAATCTTTGCCTGCACCATACAGCTTGAGCGGTCGATCGGGGTAGGAAGCGCGAATCTGATTCCAGTTGGTGATTTTTCCCTGGGCAGCCGATTCCCAAATTTTCTTCAGTTCTGCGACTGTGATATCGGTTGCCCAAGTGTTTTGCGGATTCACGACCACGGTGAGCGCATCGAAGGCGATCGGAAATTCATAGAAGCGAACACCCGCTTTTCCACAAGCTTCTATTTCTTCTTTGAGGATTGGACGAGACGCATTATTGATGTCCGTTTCACCCGCACAGAATTTCTTGAAACCGCCACCGGTTCCAGAAAATTTGAGGTCGATCGGGCCTGCTTTAGCATCGGTCGTTCTACGGTACTGCTTCACCATCAACTCAGAAATGGGAAACACCGTACTTGAACCATCAATTTTGATACCGGGGGAAGGCGGCATCACAGGGTTCTTCAGTCCTTGGGCCGCATTGGCTGCCTGGGTTTGGGCAGAGTCGGTGGCTGGATTGGAGGTCGTACACCCTGCGATGCCCAAGGCCATCACCGTGCAGGCACCCAGCAGACGTTGGAAGGAAATGAATGTTTGAAGGGTCATATTTGAAATGTCATCGTGTATCTCACCAATGGAACAGTGAGGAATGCACTCATCATTTCAAGTAAATTTGATGTTTTCAAGTGTTCTATAAAACATCAAGCGTTAAGAATAGTAAAAACCTGCTGGATTACACGTCATCGCGACACTTCCGGGGGGGCAGGATGGGACTTAAGCGGCGAAATTCCGCTAAATACTGTTCTAAAACGACAAATTGAGCCAAATTCAAACTGTAGTAAACCCAGCGTCCTTCCTGTCTGGCCTGAACCAGCTGGGCTTCTTTGAGCGTCTTGAGGTGGAAGGAGAGCTTCGACTGGCTGACTTCAAGGGTTTCGCACAAATCACAAACGCAGAGTTCACGATCGCGCAGTAAATCTAACACCTGAACCCGTAAGGGATCAGAGAGCGCATGAAATCCCGCAACAATAATATTTGATGAAAGGTCAACAGTCTTTGGCATCAACTTTTCTCGAAATGATAGGAGGGTTGGTATTCTCAGTGTAGTCTGCCTTCAGAGCGATCGGGAATCTGCAAAAGGATCGTCATCGGGAGGATTATAGGGATGGTCATCGAGATAGTCATTGCGCTAGGTAATCTTCGGTGATTCTAGGTGGCGACCTCTGATCTGTTGCAAATCTTCTGGAGTGGGGTTTTCTCCCACCGTGTAATAACCTGCGGCTTTTTTGGCTTCCATTTCGACCCAAGCATCCGCCGGAATGCGATCGTCTGGCAACGGTATCCGCTCTACAACCGTAATTCCCGACTCCACGATCGCCTGATACTTCATATCACTCATGGACACAAGGCGATCGATCCGTTGCACCCCTAACCAATGCAACACATCCGGCATCAACGCCTGAAACCGTGCGTCCTGCACCCCCGCTACACATTCCGTCCGCTCAAAATAACCATCGGCCCGATCGCCCGATCGTTTCCGCGCATTGTAAACCAGGTATTTTGTCACCTCACCCAGCGCCCGTCCTTCCTTGCGGAAATAGACCACTAAGCCCGTGCCCCCCGCCTGCGCTGTTTGAATACATTCCTCAATGCCATGCATCAAATAGGGCCGACAGGTGCAAATATCCGAGCCAAACACATCCGACCCATTGCACTCATCGTGGATGCGTACGGTTAAGGAACGAGTCAAATCCCCGATCGCCGCCACCTCCCCCAGAATATAAACCGTCGTCCCCCCGATCGGTGGCAACCAGATTTTCAAATCAGGCCGACTGATTAACTCCGGAAACATCCCCCCCGTTTGATGGTGCAACGCTTGGCGCAACGTCGCCTCCGCCACCCCCAGCCGTTCCGCCACCCCCGGCAAATACCACACCGGATCGATCGCCACCTTCGTCACCCGCACGTCCCCGGACTCCAGCAACCACAGACCATCCGGTTGCAACCGCCCCGCCGTCATCGCCTGCTGGACTTCCGGCAAATTCAAATGGGCCTGGGTAATCGCGATCGTCGGTTGAATGTTGTACTCCTTGACGATCAACGGCGCAAACACCTCCGTCACCCGTGCACCCCAGGGATCCAATGAGACGATGCGCCGCCGACTGCACCAGGCCGGATTGGGGGGAATCTGGACGATCGGTTCCGTCTGACTCAAATCGCTGCGGTGGTCAGGACTCAGTTGCCCCGTAGCCACGGCCAGCGCCCGATAGACGCTATAACTGCCGCCATGGGTACCAATGACATTGCGGTGCTTTGGATTCGTCACCGTTCCCACGATCGCACCCCGTTCTAGCGGATCGCAAGCGCCCCACCGGATGCGGGGCTGCAATCCAGCCAGTTTCAGCGAAGAATTTTTAGGAGGAAGCGGTTGGCTGACCATGGGTTACCCCGTGCAAGAGAGAAAGGGAAAAAGGGATGCACAAACCTAACGAGCCCAGGACTCGTCTTTTACCGTCTTAATCGATTAGCCATCGATCTACGGGCCAATGCTGGCTGGACGACCCGCCTGCCGTAGCGCTTCAATAATTTGCACATTTGCTTTTGGGAAGGGATATTGATCGATCGTCTCCAACGTCACCCAGTTCACCTCATCGCATTCGATCGTCTGGGGTTCGCCCGATACATGGCGACAGTGGTGCACATGCAGCGTCACTTTAAAATGCGTGTAGGCGTGATCAACCGTGATGAGTTCCTCCCCCACCGCAATTTCGATGCCCAGTTCTTCCCGGATTTCCCGTTGAATGCAGTCCTGGATCGATTCGTTGGGTTCCACCTTGCCGCCCGGAAACTCCCACAGTCCGCCCAGCAGTCCTTCCTGCTTACGGCGATCGATCAAAATATTGCCCTGATCATCCCAGATCACAGCAACGCCAATAATTTTGTGGGGAAGGGGTGCCTTGGTTTCTGTCATAGGATTTTTGTCTGAACCCCTAAATTGTAAGCCTTGCAGTGTGCATTCCATGGACAGAGCAAACAGCCGGGATTGTGCGGGGTGCAGAGGGTGGCCCCCAGATCCATCAGTGCTTGGTTGAAATCCCGACCCCGATCGGGCGGTACCAAGGCTTCCGACCAAGACCAGAGGCGATCGAGGGCCTTCGCTGGGGGAACCTCAAGGGCGATCAATCGCGCCAGCACCCGTTTGACATTGCCATCCAAAATGGGCAACGGTAGATTAAACGCCGCACTGAGAATGCCACCTGCCGTTGTCCGGCCAATTCCGGGCAATGCAAGGGTTGCTTCTAGTGTTTCAGGAAACTGCCCTTGATACTGTTCAACAATCACTTTTGCGGCCTTGTGCAAGTTGCGAGCACGGGCATAGTAGCCCAAGCCTTCCCAAGCCTTCAGCACATCCTGCTGATCCGCTGCGGCCAACCCTTCCACCGTGGGGAAGCGATCGAGCCAGCGCTGGAAATACGGGATTACCGTTTTCACCTGGGTTTGCTGCAACATGATTTCGGAAATCCAAATGGCATAGGGATCCCGCAGCCTACGCCAGGGCAAATCCCGGCCACAGTCGCCATACCAATCCAGCAGCGATCGCCGCAGACTGTCCAAGACCTGCTGTCGGCTGTCCAAAACTTCCGGTGAACCGAGTTCCGTTGCGCGATCGGATGACCACAAAAAATTCGGCAGATGAGGATCCACCGAATCAAGAGGGGTTATTGGTTGCGTTGTTTGTCTAGAGGAAGCCATCGGATTCAAAATGCAGGTTTAGCAAACACAGATGCCACAGTGGTTGAGGCCATGAGTAGTTAAGGCCATGAGTGGTTGAGCCCATGGAGCTTAGCCCATAGAGATGTCTAAGCCCGTGTACAGACCTTTCATCGGCAACAGAGGCCAACTGTATCGCGTTCGTCTTGCATTTTCAATGTTCAAAGTCTCGATCGAGAAATCTGAGGCGTTGCTTCTGATGATTTCCAACCTCAGATTGCCCAGTAGAGTGCGGTTAATCACAGTGGGAAGAAAATTACTTCAGGCACGATCGAGGGGCGATCGGCCCAGGCATTTTTTACGCTTGAAACCTTCACGCTCAAAGTTGCTCACAACCTCGCAGCTGCAAATTTTCAGGCTTTAGATTTTCAAGCTTCAGGTTTTCAAGCTGCAAATTTTCAAGCTTTAGGTTTTTCTACGCTTCAAAATTAGACAGCGTTTGCTCCAGAGTCATTCGCTGTTCCACATTGCGCAGAAAGTAACCACTCATCATCGCTGAAGCCAACAACTGCCCCAAACTCTCGCGGTTGGTGGTAATCGAAACATCAAAGGCTCCAGATGGCAGTCCACCTAACAACCCGATAATATTGCGCTCCATGGCTTGAAGCACTTCCGAAGAACCAGGGCGAGATAACTGAGCAACGGTTTCTGGACTCAGCGACTGAACATAATCCCACAATTGGCTGGGATCGTTGCCATGGGAATTAAATTCAGAAAGATTAATCGCGTCGTTCACGGGAACCTCCATCGGAGAAAACAGGCTAACACTGTCGGACGGACTGCGTTGACAAGTTTGAGTCTTTGACGAATCGCGTCTAACGGGTCGAGTAAAAAGTGTTTCCTGAGGGATGCACCTAATTTAACAAGCCAATCTCAGGTCGGCAGTAGGCAGAACCGAACCCAGGGTTGGGGGGTTTCTATAAACATCCGGTTAATCGGATATAAATTATTCCAACCCCTGGGATTACAAAACTATTCCAGCATGCTGCGCAGCATCCAAGCATTTTTCTCATGGAGTTGCATCCGCTGGGTCAGCAAGTCTGCCGTGGGTTCATCCTGGGCTGCATCGACGATCGGGAACAGCGATCGGGCGGTGCGAACCACCGCTTCTTGGCCTTCCACGAGAAGCTGAATCATGGCCTCTGCCTTGGGCACTCCAGCGGTTTCAGGAATGGAGGTCAGCTTGGCGTAGTCGCTGTAGGTGCCGGGAGCGGGAAAGCCCAGTGCCCGAATCCGTTCAGCAATTAAATCCACCGCTAGTGCCAATTCTGTGTACTGCGTTTCAAACATCAAGTGCAGGGTATTAAACATCGGCCCCGTCACGTTCCAGTGGAAGTTATGGGTTTTGAGGTAGAGCGTGTAGGTATCAGCTAGTAGCCGCGATAGGCCATCTGCAATCTCTTTACGAGCGGCATCATCAATTCCGATATTGACTGCTTTGGTTGCCATATTTTTTCCTCTCTCGTTGACGTTTAAATTTTGTTGACGCTTAAAGCGATGTTTGCAATTGATTGAAAATCGAGCCCTAGGGATTTAGCTGGGTGAAGTCTTTGCAGTCTTCCAAAAAATACTTGCAGAGGATCAGAAGTGGGAATCAGAGTCGAAAAGCAAATGATCATTGAACCCATATAAATCATACTCGTAATGACTACGACTTGCAAATAAAATCTTTGGGGATCGTGCTTTTCCCGATCGCCCCTTACAATAGGAGTCAGTTTCTAAAAATACTGATCAAAGGCTTTACCTGAGCCATTCTTCAGAATTATCAAAGGTATCAGCAACCGTTATCAAGCTTCAGACCCCGATCGGCTTGCATTGGCGGAAGGATCAGACATTAGCCATCCCCGGATGGTTGATGAATCACCTCTTCCCGCAGTTTGCACGATTTTCGTCGTTACGCTTTCGCAGTTACACCCTCGCAATCAACGGAACCCGCCATGCATCCTGTCTATCAAATTCAGCCGCCCATTGGTTGGAATCCTCCTACCAATCCTGACGAACAAGCGATCGCGCCACCCGTAGGGGGAATCCGAACCTACGCGATTCAGCCGCCGATCGGGGCTGCTGACACCAGCCATTACAATGTCATTCCGCCGATCGGGTCAGAACCTGCCACGATGGTGCCCAGTCAACCCGTTGTGGCTCCCACTGGCGCGCCCGCTTGCCCATCGTTGCATCCTGCCTACAGCGTTTCTCCAGCGGGAATGGACACCACGCTTTGCCCGATCGTTCAACCGCCGATCGGATCGGAACCCGCCACGATGGTGCCTAGCCAGCCAGTGATGCCGCCCTACGGTGCAACCCCCGTTAACCAGCCGGTGGATCCCGCAATTGGGTCAGTCCCCAGTACAATCATTCCGAGTCAGCCGATTCAACCCCCGATCGGGTCTACCCCGATGACCTTGATTCCCAGCCAACCGATCCAACCTCCGATCGGCGGCCCTCGCTGGAATCAGTAGAGAATCTGCATTATTGTGTCAGCCTCTTGAAAATTGTGAGCTAGTCACGGCATGATTAGGGCGTTGGCAACGTTCTGAAGCTGCTGGTTCGCAGTGGTGATCAGGAGGCTTGGCATGGCAGTTTTGCATGGTAGTTGGATTCCGCAAACCAGCCAGTTTTTTCTATGGGGAGAAACTTGGCGGCATCTTGATTCACCGCCTGAGTTGCAAGGTGAAGCGTTGCCGCATCCGTTTCTGCTCAGTCCCCAAGAACTGTGGGACAGTCTGAAGGCGATTAATCTAAGCGCGATCAGTGCCAGTTCGCCCAGCGCCAATGCTAGACCAAGTGCCAATTCGCCGTCGGAACCGGTCAGAGAGACGGGTCGATCGCGCAAAAAAACTGCGGTTCCTTCAGAGGATTTGTCAGTAACCCAGCCTTGGGGCGATCGCTGGGGAAGTCAACGGCTGCTGCTGCCGACCCACGATCGCCTACCGATTCTCTCGGGGTCAGATTTTGATCTCGCTAGTCAGTCCTCAAGTGATTCCTCGCAGGCCCCAACGTTACAAGCATGGCAGGTCTCTGGTGTTGCGTTAGGGATGAGCGATGCCCTCAAAATTTTGCACACCATTCCCCTTGGCTTACTCAACGATCGGGATTCTCTCTGGGGCGAAGATTTGCGCTTTTGGTGCCATTGTGTGCGTTGGGGGTTGGATTTATTAGCAAGAGGCAAGTTCTTGCCGACACTCCAAACGGAGGATGAGACAGCCCTATCTCAATGGCAAGTGGTTCTAGATAGCGCGATCGATCAGGAACGATTGGGCCACCTCGCCCACCGCATGCCGTTGGTATGTCAGGTATACGGCCAAGCGACGCCTGAGCAATTTGAAACCGTTAGACGACAGGGTCGATCGCAGATCATCGATTTCCTGAACTACAGTGTTGATCACTTTATTCGGCAGGTATTTTCTAGCAATCCCCTAGCTATTCCTAAAGTCATTCCCAAAGGCTTACAACCTTGGATTCAGTCCCTGCAACAATCTCAAGCGACCCTCGATGCAGCCCTTACGGAAGATGTCACACCAGCCTTAACCGCTTGGACCGCCCCCCTGCAATTGCAAATTGACCAGTTTCGGCCCTGCCTGCGGCTCCATCCACCGGCAGCAGGGGAGAAAACCTGGATTGTGGAATACGGTCTTCAGGCGATCGGGGATCCCCAGTTCTGGGTCTCAGCCCCCGTGATTTGGCAGCATCCAGTAGAAACGTTAATGCTAGCGGGGAGATCGATCGTGCGGCCCCAGGAAACGCTTTTGAGGGGGTTAGGGTTGGCCTGCCGGGTCTATCCCAGCTTGGAAGCCAGCTTGCAAACCGCCTGTCCGGAAACCTGTCCGCTCACCCCTGTACAAGCCTACGAGTTTCTCCGCTCGATCGCCTGGAGATTGCAGGAACGGGGGATCGGCGTGATTCTGCCGGAGAGTTTAGCTAACCGTTCTGGGTGGGCTAATCGATTGGGTTTGAAAATCACAGCCACCACCCCCAAAAAATCCAAGCAGCAACGGTTAGGATTGCAAAGTTTACTCAATTTCCAATGGGAACTTTCTATTGGAGGACACAGCCTAAGCAAGGCGGAGTTTGAGAAACTCGTCGCGCTCAATATGCCGCTTGTGGAAATTAACGGAGAATGGGTGGAACTGCGCTCCCAAGACATTCAAGCTGCCCAAAACTTCTTTGCCAGTCGCAAGGATCAGAAAACCCTCTCCTTGGAAGATGCCCTGCGCCTGAGTACGGGTGACACGCAAACGATCGAAAAGCTGCCCGTCGTCAGCTTTGAAGCGTCGGGAGCATTGCAGGAATTGGTGACAACGCTGACCGATAGTCAATCCATTACCCCGATCGCCCAACCGAAGGGTTTCCAAGGGGAATTACGGCCCTACCAAGCGCGGGGGGTAGGTTGGTTAGCTTTTCTAGAGCAATGGGGATTGGGGGCTTGCCTAGCCGATGATATGGGGTTGGGGAAAACGATTCAATTTATTGCCTTCCTGCTACACCTCAAACAAAATAAAGCCCTGGAAAGCCCTATTCTATTGGTTTGTCCCACCTCCGTTTTAGGCAACTGGGAACGGGAAATTAAACGGTTTGGCCCTAGTGTAAATGTGTTATTGCACCATGGTGATAAGCGATCGCAGGGTGTTACGTTTGCACCGCAGGCTAAAAAGCATGATTTGGTCATTACCAGCTATGCGCTGATTCACCGGGATGTGACAACACTGAAAACGGTGGATTGGCAAGGAATTGTCCTCGATGAAGCCCAGAATATTAAAAATGCTGAAGCTAAGCAGTCCCAAGCGATCCGTCAGTTAGAAGCCCAATTTCGCATTGCCCTAACGGGAACTCCGGTGGAAAATCGCTTGGCAGAACTATGGTCCATTCTTGATTTTCTCAATCCCGGTTATTTAGGCAGCAAGCAGTTTTTTCAGCGCCGATTCGCCATTCCGATCGAACGCTACGGGGATACCACTTCTCTGCAAACCTTGCGATCACTTGTGCAACCATTTATTCTGCGCCGATTGAAAACAGATCGATCGATTATTCAAGATTTGCCTGAAAAGCAGGAAATGACGGTTTTTTGTGGCTTGTCAGAGCAGCAAGCCGCAATCTATCAGACGATTGTGGATACGTCACTGGCAGAGATTGAAAAAGCAGAAGGGATTCAACGCAAGGGTATTATTCTAGGATTGCTCACCAAACTCAAACAAGTTTGTAACCACCCTCTATTACTTTCAGAAAAATCTAACGCTACCATTGATGCCCATTTTTCTGTGGCTTCAGGCAAGATTCAACGTTTAGAAGAAATGCTGGAAGTGGTCTTAGCGGAGGGAGATCGGGCGTTAATTTTCACCCAGTTTGCGGAGTGGGGCAAACTGTTGAAAGCTTATTTAGAAACCACCACCCGCCAAGAAGTTCTCTTCCTCTACGGCAGCACGTCCAAAGCCCAACGGGAAGCGATGGTCGATCGTTTTCAACAGGATCCCCGTGCTCCTCGATTGTTTATTCTGTCTCTGAAAGCAGGGGGCGTCGGGCTAAACCTGACCCGTGCCAATCATGTGTTTCATTTCGATCGCTGGTGGAATCCTGCTGTAGAAAATCAAGCCACCGATCGGGTGTTTCGCATTGGGCAAAAGCGCAATGTTCAAGTTCACAAATTTGTCTGTTCCGGCACATTGGAAGAACGAATTCATGACATGATTGAGGGCAAAAAAGCCCTTGCAGAAAATGTTGTGGGAACTGGTGAAAATTGGCTCACGGAACTTAATACTGATCAACTCAGAGATTTACTTCTGCTCGATCGTCGTGCGATTATTGCCGATGAGACTCCCAGTACATCCCTTTAACGGGGTTCCCGCTTGACAATCTTGCAGTCATCACCTGATTACTATCCCAACCGATGCTTTAACCATAACCCCAACATCGGCAACGCAATCCGATAGCCGTAATCTGCCCCGTAAATCAAACCCTTCTGCTCTAAACTAGACAACGCCCCCTGCAACGTCCCACCCCGCGACAAATGGTGCTTTTGGATATACTCCTTCGCGTGGGGACTATCCGTCGGATCAAGCGCCAAACTCTCCAACACCCGCACCTGACTATTGGGCAGCAACAAAATCAACGACTCAAACGTCACCGCCAAATCCTCAATTAGCGACACCGCACTGCGATACACCTGATGGGCCCGCACCATCTGCCCACCCCCACGGTGGTCTACCCAAACCCGTTTCGCCAACGCGATCGCATCGCCAAAATGTCCCTGTACATAGCTCAAAAATAACGCGATCGCTTCCCCATCCAACGTCAACTGACAACTCGCCATCGCAAGTTCTAGCCAGTGCTGCAAATCTCGATCGGGCAATGGCCCCAACAACACCGTCTCCAGCTCACTCTGCTCCGCCCACTTCTCCGCTACTGTCGCAATAATCGCATAGCTCACCCGCGTTTGCAGTTGAATCTCCTGCCGCAGGTAATGCTCCCACTTGCCCTGCCGATCCCACGATCGAATGTGCGGAAAGCTCTGAAACACCAACACCACCCGACAATCCAACCATTCTGCCAACATTTGCGGCAATGCTAACAACGCTTGCAGTAACGGCCACTCTTCCCCCTTGGTAAAATCAAACAACAACTTAGGCTGGCCTGTACTATTCGTATCGAGAATTAATGAATATTGCTGGCTCCAACGCTGAATTAAACTTAACTCCATCGCTGAATTAAACGTCGCCAGAATCCCCTCCGCCAAGAGCCTAAGAAACCTGCGGTAATCTGTTGCCCGCAGACAGTCAATTTCTACCACCTTAGCCCGACATTTCTGCGCTGCCGATCGCATCAAGCGCCGCCGCCCAATTCCCGGCACCCCCGCCAACAACAAATCCCCATCGTCCGCCAAAATTTGACTGACGATCGTCAACTCATCCTCTCGACCAAATAATTGTGCGGGCAGAAAAGGGTTCATGGGAGTCTGTACTTCTCTCCAATGCAATCACTAGCAACACCTAACCCAAATGTCGATCGCAGCCTCCCATTGAGATCTCCTAGGTCACTCATCAAGTAGAATGCATCCTTCAACTCATCCATTAGTCAGACAGTGCAAAGCCCCTGGGACTGACTTAAGGCTGATTGATTAAGCTCTCCAGTCCTCTAAAGTCGTGACGATGGGTGTTAATTGTCTGAGAATCGTTGCTCTGAGTTAAGTGCCTTAATAGTTCTCAAGAATAGCGGATTTTTTGCAAATTCACACTAAAAAATAGTGCTATTTTGAGGCATTAAACACTATGATTAAGTGCTATACCATTCGTCCCTGATACAGTTTTCCTATGTCTGCAAAGTTATCTCCCCAGTTTGAGTCGGCATGGCATACGCTAGAGGCCGATCGCGCGGTAGAACTCCTGCAAACCGATCGGGCCAGCGGTCTATCCAGCCAACAGGTGCAGGATCGCCAGATTAAGTTTGGCCCTAACGAACTGGAAGAAACCGCAGGCAGAAGTACCTGGGAAATCCTGCTCGATCAGTTTAAGAACATCATGCTGATCATGCTGATCGGCGTGGCGGTCATTTCCGGCATCATGGATGTCATTGCGCCCAAGCCGGGGGATGTTCCCTTTAAAGACACGATCGCAATTATGGCGATCGTTATCCTCAACGGCGTTTTGGGGTACCTCCAGGAAAGCCGCGCCGAGAAAGCCTTGGCAGCCCTCAAACAACTGTCTTCGCCCCAGGTGCGCGTCCTGCGCGATGGCAAACTCCTAGAAATTGATTCTAAGGAACTGGTGCCCGGGGACATCATGCAGGTGGAAGCCGGGGTACAGGTTTCAGCGGATGGCCGCTTGCTGGAAGGGGCAAACCTGCAAATTCGGGAGTCTGCCCTAACCGGAGAAGCCCAAGCCGTCAACAAACGCGCCGCCCTCGTGTTACCGGAAGATGCGCCATTGGGCGATCGGCTCAACAGCGTCTACCAAGGTACAGAAGTTCTCCAGGGTCGCGGCACGATCGTCGTCACCCAAACCGGGATGAACACCGAATTGGGCAAAATTGCCACCATGCTGCAATCGGTGGAATCGGAACCGACGCCCCTGCAACAGCGCATGGATCAACTCAGCCAAGCCCTGGTAACGGGGTCCTTGGCCCTGGTCGGTTTGATTATTTTGGTGGGGGTGGGCAACCATTGGTTCACCAGCGGTCGAATTGCCTTTGATAAGTCATTCATTGACTTCTTTAAGGAACTGGTCAACGTCTCTCTTTCCATGGCCGTAGCCGTGGTTCCCGAAGGGCTGCCCGCTGTGATTACCGTGACCTTGGCGATCGGGACTCAGCGCATGGTGCGTCGCAACGCTCTGATCCGCAAACTCCCTGCTGTGGAAACCCTCGGTTCCGTCACCACAATTTGCAGCGACAAGACGGGAACCCTGACCCAAAACAAAATGGTGGTACAGGGATTGCACACCGCATCCCTCACCCCCAAAGTCAGCGGAGAAGGGTACATTCCCAAGGGCCAATTTTCACAGTCTGGGAAGACGATTCAGCCCATGGACTTGGCGGAATTACGTGCCCTGCTCCTAGCCTGCACCCTCTGTAATGACTCGGTCTTGCAGCAGGAAGGGGGGAACTGGTCGATTCTGGGTGACCCTACGGAAGGTGCGTTGGTGGTCGTTGCGGCCAAGGCCGGATTTGAAGCCGATCAGTGGAACGCCAAATTGCCTCGGGTTGGAGAGTTTCCCTTCTCTTCCGAGCGCAAACGCATGAGCGTGATTGTCCAGGATGCCACGGGCTTACTGCAAGCGGAAACGGGGGTGCTGTCCCAACCCTACCTGATGTTCACCAAAGGCTCTCCGGAACTGATTCTGGAACGGTGTACGCAGATTCAAGTGGGGGATACGGTACACGAATTATCTACGGCCCAACGGGATCAAATTCTTCAACGCAATAATTACTTGGCATCGCGGGGGCTGCGGGTACTAGGCTTTGCCTATCGTCCGTTGGCCACCCTTCCCGCCGAAGGCAGCGATGAAGCCACCGAACGGGAATTGGTTTGGTTGGGCTTGGTGGATATGCTGGATGCGCCCCGCCCCGAGGTTAAGGATGCGGTCGATCGCTGTTTGACCGCTGGCATTCGTCCCGTCATGATCACCGGCGACCACCAGTTGACGGCCCAGGCGATCGCGGAGGATTTGGGAATTTCTCAACCGGGCGATCGGGTGGTGACGGGTCGCGAACTGGAGAAAATGAGTCAGGCGGAGCTGGAAGGCATTGTCGATGACGTCAGCGTCTATGCTCGGGTGGCACCGGAACATAAACTGCGGATTGTTAAAGCCATTCAACGCCAAGGCAAAATTGCAGCGATGACGGGGGATGGCGTCAACGATGCGCCTGCACTGAAACAGGCCGATATCGGTATTGCTATGGGGATTACTGGAACTGACGTGAGTAAAGAAGCCAGCGACATGGTGTTGCTGGATGATAACTTTGCCACGATCGTTGCAGCCGCAGAAGAAGGGCGCGTCGTTTACAGCAATATTCGCCGCTTTATCAAGTACATCCTGGGTTCTAACATTGGGGAAGTGATTACGATCGCGGCAACGCCGTTGTTGGGCATTGGTGGGGTGCCGTTGTCGCCCTTGCAAATCCTCTGGATGAACTTGGTGACCGATGGTTTACCCGCCTTGGCCTTGGCAGTGGAACCCGCAGAACCCAATGTCATGCGCCGTCCCCCCAACCACCCTCGGGAAAGCATTTTTGCGCGGGGCTTAGGGGCTTACATGTTACGGATCGGGATTGTTCTAGCCATTTTGACGATCTCGTTAATGGTGTGGGCAGTGGGCTATACCGAGCAGACCGCCGATCCTGCCGCTGGATTAGACGCTGATCGCTGGAAGACGATGGTCTTTACGACCCTTTGTTTGGCGCAGATGGGGCACGCCATGGCGATTCGATCGAATACGCAGTTATCCATTCAGCTTAATCCTTGGTCTAACCCCTATGTCTTGGGTTCTGTAGTATTAACGACTTTGTTACAGCTCGCATTGATTTATGTCGGGCCATTACGTAACTTCTTTGGTACCCACTACATTAATTCGACTGAACTCATGATTTGCGTAGGCGTTAGTATGTTGATGTTTGTCTGGATTGAGTTAGAGAAACTGATCCGCCAAGCGATCAAAAACCGCTAATCCTGATATCTCTAAGGCTAGAGTTCTGATCACACTAAGGCTCCAGTCCCAGAAACGTGAAATGAAACACGATTAATTTTGTAAAGCGGTTTCCTTGATGGAGATCGCTTTTTTCTTGCATTCAGGTCGCTTTTTGCGTTTAATGTTCCCTATTCCCTGCTGCTCTGGTTGACGGTATGTATCTGCGATCGCTGAACCTACGCCATTTTCGGAATTACACTGAGCAGTCCGTGGAGTTTACGGCGGCAAAGACGATTCTATTGGGACAGAATGCCCAGGGCAAATCGAACTTGTTGGAAGCGGTGGAACTGTTGTCAGCGTTGAAATCCCACCGCACCAGCCGCGATCGGGATCTGATCCAAACGGATGCCTTAGCCGCGCACATTTCAGGACAGTTACACCGGGAAACCAGTGGGGATTTGGAATTGTCGTTGACGCTGCGGGCTAATGGGCGGCGATCGGTGGCGTTGAATGGCGTGGCGATGCGGCGGCAGGTGGATTTCCTGGGCACGCTCAATATGGTGCAGTTTTCCAGTTTGGATTTGGATTTGGTGCGGGGCGGGCCGGAGTGTCGTCGTCATTGGGTGGATGGGTTATTGGTGCAGTTGGAACCGATCTATGCCCATGTGTTGCAGCAGTATAATCAGGTTTTACGGCAGCGGAATGCTTTGCTGAAGACTTTAAAACGAGAGAACGATCGGGCGGGTAATCTGTTCGATCGAGCATCTACGAGTTCTAGCACAAGCGATTCTTCTAGTAATTCTGCTAGTGATTTAGAGGCTTCTAGTTTATCGTTGTGGGATGCCCAGTTGGCGGTAGCAGGGTCGCGGGTCATCCGTCGTCGGGCACGGGTGATTCAGCGGTTGATTCCCTTGGCGGAGGCATGGCACCGATCGATTAGTGCCAGCACAGAAGCGTTAACCCTGAGTTATCTGCCCAATGTGGAATTGCTAGAAGACAGTCCGGAGGTTCTGCAACAGACATTTTTGGATAAGATTCGATCGCGGAGTACGGCGGAGTTTCACCAAGGGACAACGCTGGTGGGGCCGCACCGGGACGATATTGAATTTACAATTAATCAAACCCCTGCGCGTCAGTACGGTTCCCAAGGGCAGCAACGCACATTGGTTTTAGCGTTGAAGTTAGCGGAGTTACAGTTGATTGAGGATGTGATTGGTGAACCGCCTTTATTATTGTTAGACGATGTGTTGGCGGAATTGGATCTAACGCGACAAAATCAGTTATTGGAAACGATTCAGGACCGCTTTCAAACGATTATTACCACAACTCACCTCGGGGCATTTGATGCACAGTGGCTGGACGCTTCCCAGATTCTTTACGTTAAAGCAGGGCAGTTGGTACCGGAGGAGTTTTAGGGATTATTTGAGAGATCGATAGGGGTCCGATCGAACTGCACTGAGCCAGCCTGAATCTGGAGGGTAATGATTTGCGCGTCGATCGCACGGGCAGCGGCGGGTAACGTTCCGGTGCCGGGGTTGACGGGATAGGCGGGGAAGCAGGCAGCGCTGATGCTTAATCGCAGGGCTGCATCGGCTGGAATTTGAATATAGGTTGCTTGCAGGGGAATGGTAACGGTAACGGGGAACTCGATCGATCGTTCAGGCGAGGGATTAACTCGGCGATACCCTTGGGCGATCGGGTGCACCTGACCGTTGGGCAACACCTGGGAAAGCACCGCGCAGAGGTCAAAACTAACGGCATCGCTGGCTACGGTGAGCTGGACGATCGGGGTTCCGAGTAAATGCCAGGGTTCCGGGTAGGGTTCCGTGGTGTAGGTCAGTACGTCGCTGCGATCGTCCAGGCTGGCCCGATCGAAGACGCCCGCTGGTGCACTGGCATGGCCGCCAAGGGCAGGGACGGGTCGCCAGGGATCGTGGACTAGGCGATCGGCGATCGGGGGTGTTGTTGGGGGCTGGGTTGCTAGCGGGGCGGATTGCATTGACGCGAGGCCGGTGGGGTGTAGGTGTAGGTGGGTAGGCGGGTGGGCGGGTGAGCGGGTGGGTCGCGTAAAGCTGGCGGGTAGTTGTTCTAGGGATTGCCAAGTGTTGCTTCCCATGGCAAATAATTGCACCGGTTTCTCGTTGGTGATACCGTTATCAATTCCCTTGAGCCAGTAATCAAACCAGCGAATTTGTAGTTGATCGACGGGACTGACCGCAGCATTACCATAATCAATGATTCCCGTTTTGCGTCCCCAGGGTAAATGCGCCCAGGGGCCGATGATGAGGTGCTGGGGGGCTTGTCCCCGATCGGCCATGGCTTGGTACAAATTCAACGTGCCGCGCAGGTAGGGATCGAACCAGCCGCCGATGTGCAGCATGGGGAGATGGGCGAAGCGATCGTGGTAGGTTTTGGGGGAGAGGGTGGCCCAGTAGGAATCGCTAGAGGGACGGTGCAGCCAGTCGTGGTAGAACGAGTCGGGGGCCAGGTGTTGCAGGAGTTCGGGATTGGCGGGAAGGGGATCTTGCAGGGGGAGATTGTGGGCAGCTTGGCGTAGGCGCAGGAAGGCGGCTTCGTCCCCCGATCGGCGGGCGGTTTCTGCGGCCAGTTGGATGGCCCAGCCCAGGTTGGCTTGCAGGCAAAAGGCATCACCTTCGTAGGCCCAATCGGCGTAGAGGTCGTCGGCCAACATGGCGGGACAGAGGGCTTTCAGGGGGGCGGGGCGGTTGACGGCTGCGTAGAGTTGGGTCATGCCCTGGTAGGAGAAGCCGTACATGCCCACATTGCCGTTGCTTTGGGGCAGGTTGGCGGCCCAGTGAACGGTGGCTTCTCCGTCGCTGATTTCCGAGGCAAATAACCGAAATTCGCCCTCGGAACTGCCCCGTCCGCGCACGTCTTGGATGACGACGATGTAACCGTGGGCGGCGTACCAGGTGGGATGGGCATAGACGACGGTGGAGGCGATCGCGCGTCCGTAGGGTTGGCGCATCAGCAGGACGGGAAAGTCTCCGGGACGATCGGGGGTGTAAACGTCGGCGTCTAGGCGGATGCCGTCGGGGGTGAGGAGCGATCGGGTTTGTTTGGGGCAAACGGGTAGCATGGAGTTGCGTGGGTTTATTGCAGAGTTTGCAGCAAGGAATTGAGTTGCAGCGATGCATCCGCAGCCATGACGTGATTTTGATAACGCCGCCATAACAGCGCTTCCACTAATGTTGCTTTTCGCTTTTCGCTTAATTTTTCGCCGAACATGGCTAAATCCGGATCGCCGTTGGCTTTCCACTGCTCAAAGACTTGGGCCAGATGAACATCAGACTCGACGGTTTGCAGTTTTTTGGCCTTGTCGCTGGCGGTTTTGAGGGAGGCGGTCAGAAAGACGCCTAATTTGATCAAGGTGTCGCCTGCTTGGGCTTCTACAAAGATTCTAGACCAGTTGATTAACAGGTCTGGGTAGGTTGCCCGCAGCGTTTTCATGGCAGCGGCGCAGGCGGCAATTTCAGATTCTGCTCTCCGGTAGCCCTGGCCTGTGGCTTGGATGACTCGTCCGTCGGCAAAGGTGACGGTTGCGATCGTGGTGTGCAAGATCGTCATGTTTTCAGGGGTGGGTGGGACGACGGTTTGGGTGGTTTGGAAGTGGACGCATTCTTCCAGGCAACCCAGACTTTTTAAGATGTCGAAAAGCCGATTTTTTGCATTGTTTTTCATAGGATATCCATGCATTCAGGTTTGGAAAAATGTGCTGTTAGCGCTTTGGTCGGCTAACAACCCTAAAACTGAAAGTTGGGTTTGCACAAAGTGATTTAGCGGGACGTGTTATCTGGAGGGAAACTGCCCCAAAACCTAGAGCCACCCCTGTTTGACATCAGAAACAAGGGTGGCTCGATCGAATGTTAAAATTCTCGACAAGCCTCCTCGCTGGACTCAACAGCTGGGGGGATTAGCTGCCCCGCCTTGTAGTCAGCAAATCGGGGTAGCGCTCTAAATTGTTAGGAAACCAGCAACTCCAAGCTTGATGCCGCATTTTCTGGACGGACTTTATGCCATGTCCCCAAGGGTGAACGGATCTGGCAGGGCGTTGCTATGAGAAACAAGCCTACGGATAAACTAGGGGTGCTGTCAATCCGTATTGTGTAAATTTTTTGTTGTATTATTGAGCACCCGTGTTGCTGGGGGTGAACTCGTGATTGAAACCTGAGCCAAGAGACAAATTTAATTGTAGCTTATTTGGGTTGGTTTAGGGTGATCGATCGGGTTTCTCTAGGGATTCAGCAGTTGTTGCTCACCTCATTGGATATGAATTTATAAGTTTCATCACTAGGGTTGACTTATCCCTGGTTTCTTCGTAAGCTTACTTGCCATAGCGATCGCCATGGACATCCTTCTTTGAACAGGTTGGCATGAAGCGTGGGGTCGCTGGGTTCCCAGGAATTTAGGGCACTACTCGGGATTGGTGACACAACCCCAAGTAGCTATTCCCCCTCGCTGGAGTAGCAGCAAGGCGGCTTGATGAGGATTTTAGCATCTGACCGAGCCACTCTTGTTTGTGATGTCAAACGGGGTGGCTCTAAATTTTTGGGCTTCTTTGAT
>MUGG01000023.1 GCA_002148405.1 Alkalinema sp. CACIAM 70d
ATTCCCCGGACTATCGATCGACCTGATTGAGCAAACGTTAGCCAAGATGACAACCAGTACCAACATCGCCGCTGCCACTTGGTTCATGCAACAGTTGCAATCTAGGCCATGATGAATCTAGCTAGTCTTCGTCCATAGCAGTCTTTAAGTTAACTCAGTAAGCAAAGTTTTTTAGTGAACCATGACTCTTTCCCTGGAAGCAGCTCTGAATGTCCCCCGATCGCGCCCCGCACTCCGTTGGGAGGATTACCTTGCTGTGCGGGATGACCCTGCCTATGGAGACTGCAAGGTTGCGTTTTATCAAGGGTGGTTGTGGGTTGAGATGGGTAAAGAAGGCATTAATCACGCAAGCTTCAGTGATTTGTTAACCATGTTATTCGGGTTTTGGGCATTTTTACACCCAGAAGAAATCTATGCATCCCTAGGCCGCTGTTTGATTGAGCAGGCCAATACCCACGCCTGTGCACCGGATTTGGTGGTCTACAAAGGACAGAACATCCCCCAATGGCAGACAGGGGAACCTCGAAAAATTGAAATTCCACGCCACCGCATCCCGGATTTGGTCGGGGAAATTGCCGATACCAGCCTCAGCCAGGATTTAGATGAACAGAAACATCTCTACGCCAGCTTAGGCATTCCTGAATATTGGGTAATTGATGTTAAGGGCTTACGAGTGTTTGCATTTACGTTGCAGGAGTCGGGGGAATATCAACGCTGTACGGAATCCCAGGTATTCACTGGACTATCGATCGAACTGATTGAGCAAACGTTGGAAAAAATGACAAGCAGTACCAATACGGCTGCTGCCACTTGGTTCATGCAACAGTTGCAAGCTAGTGTTCAAAATGCAGCCAGTTGATGCCGTTCATACTGCTAAGAATTCACGGCACCCATCTTAACCAGCAGCGATCGCCTTGTTGCTCAGTAATCTCTGCACCTAACCGTTGATAAAATTGGAGCCCCCGCAGATTACGAGCATCGGCATTCCAGGCAAGATGACTGCAATCATTGTCTTGGGCAACCTGTGCCAAGTGCTGCATCAAAGCCGTTCCCGCACCTTGACTGCGCTGGGCTTCAACCACATACAAATCATCTAACCAAAGGCTCGGCTGTCCAGCGAAGGAAGAATACCGGAATGCATAAAGAGCAAACCCGATCACCTGCTGTTCCAATTCCGCAAAGAGGACATAGGCAAAGGGATTGTGATTAAACAAAGTTTGGCGAAGTCTACCTTCGGAAACTTGCAAGGTGCCAGTAAACGCACCGATCGCGCGATCGAAGTCAGCTTTCCGTTGAATAAACGAAAAAATTAATGCAACATCGTTGGACGTAGCAGCTCTAATTTGCATGACGGATAGTAGCTCATGATAGAAAAAACTGGATAACAGCCCAACCCACACAAGCGCTCAAGCAGGGTTATCCACTAGACAGGATAGGGCATTCCATCTTTGTGCAGAAACTGCCATTGGCCATCTTGCAGCACCGCCTGTAAATCATCATCGGGATAGAAACCTGCATCACCGGGCGTCCGATCGCCGATTTCCAGGTAAATAACCTCTTCCGCTGTTTCATTGATTAAATGGTGGGCATTACCCGTTCCCGCCTTGAACCCTGCACACATTCCCGGAGCCAAAACCGTTCGGCCTGCATCGGTACATAGCGTTGGATGACCTTGCAGGATGTAGATCAATTCATCTTGGCGGGTGTGGGCGTGGCGCAGGGCAGAAATCGCTTGGGGCGCGAGGCGCGTTAAATTCACCCCGAAATTGGTTAAGCCAAACACATCCCCCAGCGATCGCTTTTCACGTCCTGCCATGCGAGAGGCAAAGGGTTCGGGATAATTGCTGGGTTTGGTACGCACAGGCGCATCCATAGCAGAAATCGCGATCGGGAAATTGTGATCAGTCATAGTGGCCCATTCCAGAATCGGTCGTATTTCAATACCTAGTACTCAATTGGCGTTATCTCCTAGCCCATTCATAGTTTTCTATATTTATTGATGTGATGCAAAAAATCTCCATTTGTTGTCATCCCCAACCCATTCAAGAGTTCGTAGTCAGTTGTCACGATCGATCGCTTAATCCATCTCGGTTGATGAGTCCAAGCAATTCAAACTATACATGAAGCATCCATGAAGGATTTACGAAGAAATCGAAAAGTGTTGACGAAAGAATCAATTAGTAACCGACCCATAACGTGTTCGTAACCCACTCTTTATCAATCCTCCAGATAATCTCCTCATAACAGAAATCCTGTGAGCAATATTTCTAGTCAATGCTCACAGAATCGGGAGAACACTGAGGTTCAAATGATGAATCGATTGAAACAAATACCGCTTCGTAGAGTCGGTTTAATCGCACTGACCCTGCCATTCCTAGCCAGTTCTGCGATCGGTTTAGCGAATGCAGGCGAACGCGAAGAGAATAACGGCAATCAACCCTACGCGATCGGGCTGTGGGGAGATTTGCCTTACAACGATGTGCAAGCAACGATTGGAGTCCCCAATCTGATTGCGGACATGAATGCCCAAAATCTGGCGTTCACAGCGCACAACGGCGACCTGAAAGCGGGCAACTCCACACCGGGTTCCGTCACCCCAACCACCTGTGCCGATGCACTGTATACGCAGGCTCTCGGATACTTCAACGCCCTCAAATCCCCAGCGATTTTCACCCCTGGGGACAACGACTGGACAGACTGCGATCGGCCCTCCAATGGTGGGTTTAATTCTCGGGAACGGCTCGATCGGGAGCGGCAGATCTTCTTTAGCACCCGATTCTCCCTTGGCCAACGCAAACTCGCCCAGGAAGTGCAAACCCAAGCGCCGCTCTGTCTCGGGCTCGGTGGGCCAGTGCCTTGCGTCGAAAACCGTCGCTGGACTTTAGGCCGAGTCACCTACGCCACCCTGAATATCCAAGGTTCTTGCAACAACCTGTGTGACACCGCCCCCGATCCCCAGGAATATGCGGCACGCAACGCTGCAAATATTGCTTGGCTCAAAGAAACCTTTCAAGCCGCAAAAGCCCGCAATTCCGTGGCAGTGATGCTGATTTCCCAGGGCAATCCAGGCTGGGATCTCAGTGACCCGACCCGCGCCCCCCTGCGTGACCCCAAAACGCTGGTGGAAACGGATGCCAATCCCGACGGCTACAAGGATTTTCTCTTAGCATTGCGAGCTGAAGTGATTGCTTTCCGCAGACCCGTCGCCTACGTCCACGGGGATTCCCACTATTACCGGGTGGATAAGCCATTCCTAGATGCCCAAGGCCGCCGCTTGGAAAACTTCACGCGGGTGGAAACCTTTGGCAATAACGCAGCCAATGGTAATAACGATGTTCAGTGGGTCAAAGTAATGGTCAATCCCCGCACCCGCGAGGTGTTCTCCTACCAGCCCCAAACAGTTCCCAACAATCGCGTCACCGTTCCCGTTCCCTAGCGCGTCCCCTAGTTCTCCGAGTAAGCCACATAAATCAACCCGTCCTCCAATGGCGAGTGGGTACAGGAGGACGGGTTGCCATGGGCAGCAGGTAAACGTTAGACGCCTCTAAACGGATTGCGAAACCTGGGCGATATTGTCTTCCCATTTGCGGGGCGCACTGGCCCGACGAATGTTTCGCCAAATTTGCGTGGCCGCTAAAGTACCATCAGCCACCGCCACGGAAACCTGGTTTAACCCCTGCTTCAGATCTCCCAAGGCAAAAATGCGGGGATGGCTGGTTTGACACATGTTGTTGGTTACCAAATTCTCGCCATCGTATTCCAACCCTGCAATGCCTTTGAGGTATTGATTATGGTAGATCGAACCCATATTGACTAAGCCCGTCGTCGCTTCCACGATCGTGCCATCCACCAACTTGACACCGCTCATTTTGTGCTTCTCGCCGAGGAACTCCGCGATCGGTTGCTCGTAGAGAGGATAGCCGTGATCCGCCAATTTTTGCTTCATTTCATCGCTGACTTGCAGTCCATTAGTCAGCACAGAAATATAGGGAGTAAACCAATTCAGCACAAAGGCTGCATTGATCTGGCCTTCCGTTTTCACTAACAGAACCGCCTTTTGATCCCACATGTCAAAGCCATCGCAAATCATGCAGACATGCAGGGTATAACCCGCATAGTCGAACACATTTTGCATGTTTTCCAATTCCGGCAGTAGATCAATGATTCCGGTAGCGGCAATGACATATTGACAGCGGAACGTAACACCCGTGGTATCACCTTTACCAACCTTAACTTTCACCGTAAAGGTATCGCCTTCGTCAATCACTTCTTCAACGAAGCCGCGTAAAAAGTCTGCGCCCCATTCGATCGCTTGATTAGTGGCATGCTGCAAAATCGTGCGTCCGGGGGTGTCGGGATCCAGACCAACGTAGTTGCGCAAATCCTGCATCCAGAAGGAGCGGCCCCGACCTTTTTCAATCACCAAGCATTTCAAGCCATAGCGAGCCAAGTAAATGGCAGCGGATAAACCACCCATGCCGCCACCCACCACGATCGCGTCGTACACCGTATCCCGACGAGTGTCTAGATTTTTGCTTGAAAGTTTCATCGTTTACCTACCCAGCCCTACAAGACGTGATCCCCTAACAGCCAATGGGGAATCAGCTCCATTCACAAGATTCCCCATTTCTGGCAATTGAGAGACCGCTTCCCAAAGATACCCTAACCTACGAATTCCAGACGAGGGGAAGAAACGCCCGCAGACTCGGTTCCCTTCAAATAGGCCAACATGGTATCAGCATCAGAGACTTCAAAGGGATCGATCGGGCAGTTGTCGCCAAAGTTGGGCTCAGAGAAGATTTTTTCAACATTGCCGTCATTGACCAGCATAGAATAGCGCCAAGAACGCTTCCCAAAACCGAGGTTGGACTTATCAACCAGCATTCCCATCCCGCTAGTAAAGTCACCATTGCCATCGGGCAGCAGGAACACATTTTTCGCACCAATTTGTTTGCCCCATTGGAACATAACAAAGGCATCGTTTACGGAAACACAAATAATTTGATCAACGCCTAACGCTTTAAATTCTTCATAGAGTTCTTCGTAGCGAGGCAAGTGATTAGAAGAACAGGTCGGCGTAAACGCACCGGGCAGGGAGAAGACAACGACCTTTTTGCCCTTGAAAATCTCGTCGGTGGTCAGATCTTGCCAACGGTAGGGGTTCGGCCCCGGCACAGATTCGTCACGCACGCGGGTCTTAAAGGTGACATTGGGGACGCGATCGATTGTAGTCATACATCTATCCTCTGCTAAACAAATGAATTCAATAGCCGCAACAAACGACAAACTTAATCAACAGCTCACAGCGGCTAATCCAGGTTGCCTGGACTTGAAGTTGATTGCCGTTCGTTGTAAGTCAGAATAATTCTAATTTAGTAATTATTCAATAAGTAAAACTACTTAATTAAAGAATTCATTTTGACTTGTTGTTGATTCTAGAACTGGAATGATATGCTAAAGCTAAAACATGAGAACCAAGGTCGGAAAAGGTGGAAGTAGCCCATGCGGCAACAACAAGAAGTGATCGTTCAACAACTCAAGGAGAAGGGCTTAAGAGTTACACCACAGCGGTTTGCGGTCTATGCCAATTTGCTCGATCGCTGCGATCATCCCACAGCGGAACAGGTGCTCCAGGATTTAAATCAACATGCACCGACTTCCTCCCAAGCCACGGTGTACAGTTCCCTACAAGCGCTGTGTGAAGTGGGACTCGTGCGGGAAGTCTTATTAGAGGAAGGAGTGTGCCGCTATGATGCTAATGTGGCCCCGCACCATCATTTTCGGTGTCGTTGCTGTGGCGCGATCGAAGATATTGCCTGGGATGCCTTGCACAGTATCCAGATCGATCGGGTGCGATCGGGATTAAAAGTCGAGTCCTACGAAGTCACCCTGCATGGGGTTTGCGACCATTGCCAACCGGGTTAGATCACAGCCCCTTGATACCCATTGCCACTCCAGCACGTTACCCCAGCAGGAGATGGTGGCATTTGCTGTGCCCAGAATTTTGTGGGAGTGCCATCCGGTTTTTGGGAACGTTGAAGTGTAGTGAGAAGTGTGGATTCGTGACTCACTCAGCAACCATCAGGAACGGATGAGCAGTGATTCAAACTTACAGGGATCACCTCAGTTTTCCTGCGATACGACGTAGGGACATTTTATGGGCAATGGGGTAAGGCATGGCTGACTTAGTTCTCCCGAAGGCGATCGCGCTTTTTCTACTCATTGTCGTGGGCTATCTGCTCAAGGGAAAGTTTTCTGATTCCGCCTCTGTCACCACCTTCCGGGTCTTTATCCTCACCGTTGCCCTGCCCGCCACTATTTTTCTATCCACGATCGACATCAATACGCAACTCAATCTCTGGTTGTTGCCCTCCTTTGCCCTGGGGGTGAACTTGAGCCTGATGCTAGCTGGGACTGGCTTAACCTGGCTCCTACTACGATCGCTCAAAAGTCCTAAAGCCCGCGCCTTAATTTTGCTCTTTCCCTCCTTGGCACCGGGGTTAACGGTCTATCCCTTCATTGAACAGTTCCTCGGGCGATCGGGCTTGGCTTGGGTGGCCTTGGCCGATATGGGTAATAAAATCTTCGTGTTAATTGGCCTATATGCCCTCGCCATTTACTGGTTCCAGCAGGAAGCCATTCTGCCCAATACTCGGCCCACGGCCCAATGGAAAACGATCGGACAGTTTTTGTTTACGGAGCCAGTTAATGCCGCGATCGTCGTGGGTTTGGTGTTGGCCAGCTTGCACATTGGTACCGCCGATTTACCCCTAGCGGTTTTAGACGTATTGCAAAAACTGGCCCTGTGTTCCACTCCCTTAATTTTGTTCTATGTCGGTGTGTCGTTAAACTTGAAAAAGCTCCAGTTTGGCACCTTACTCTTAGCATTGCTGGCACGGGCTGGGGTCGGCTTTTTGATTAGTGCCGCTGCAATGACAACCCTTCGGCCCAGTTCCGTAGAAGAGATTGCGCTGTTTACGGCCTTGCCTCAAGCCTCCTGTAGTTTATGGCCAT
Organism: Alkalinema sp. CACIAM 70d; assembly: GCA_002148405.1. Lineage (GTDB taxonomy): Bacteria > Cyanobacteriota > Cyanobacteriia > Leptolyngbyales > Leptolyngbyaceae > Alkalinema. Next base: position 7,015 of record MUGG01000023.1, read on the forward strand.
TGCTCCACGCCACAAAAATCAATCAGCAAAATCAGGCAGAGTCCACCGTTCCCTTTTTCGATCTCGATTTTGCCACGGCATTGCTAGCATTGTCATTTCCGTTTTCCATTTCGATGTTATTAATGATCTTTACAGGAGGAACTTTCTTCTATGATCCATTCCACTTAACTGCGATCGGGATAGGCTTCATCGTTCTGTTTTTAGTGTTGTTAATTACGAAAAATATCCTTAAGGCTCGCTATGGTTCTCTACCTGGAATCCTGCTAGCCCGTCGAGTTGATCCCTAACCGTCATTCTGCTCTGATCCTATGGTTTCCCTTCCTTGGCAAAACGCATCTCAATCGCACTCCGATTCCTCCAAGCGCAGCAGTAAAGTCTGGTCTTCCCTAGCATTGGGAGCATCGATCGTGACTGTGGGAGCCGTTGCCTTTGGCAGCTATTGGATCGTGCGCGATTTGATTTTAGATCGCCTCAAAGAGAATGCCTTGCTGAAGGTGCAAAAAGCAGAACAGGAAATTGATACTTGGCTCGCAGGACGGTTGGGAGAAGTGACCACCTTAGCCAATAGTCCAGCCAGCCGATCTCAGGATTGGGCGATTGCAGAACCCTATTTGCAACTGGAGCAGGATCGGCTGTCAGATTTTTGGATGTTCATTTGGGTCAAGCCCGATGGCAGTTACTACACCACCCGCAACGGCTTTGCGACTGGGAAAAACCTCAGCGATCGGGCCTACTTCCAAACCGCCATGCAGGGGCAAGCTAACGTATCGGATATGATTATTTCCCGCACCACAGGGAAGCGGCAGATTAATATTGCAGCGCCGATTTGGTCTTTTTCCCCCGCCAATTACCAGCAACTACCCGCCGATCGCCTTGAAAGTCGCAGCCGAGCCTTAGCCGCTTACAACTTTCCCACTGAACCCGATCAAAAACCGACGATCGTTGGGATCCTGTCAGGCAATATCGCCGTTTCCCATGTGACGAATGTGGTGAATCGCACCCAGGAGGGAAAAGGAAGCTATGCCTTTGCCTTAGATTCCCAGGGGGTTCCCATTGCCCACCCCAATCCAGAATTACTGAACGGCATCAGTAGTTTACTGGACTCCCCCAATCCCGATCTGGCACGGATTGCCCAAGCCATGGTGAAGCATCAGCAAAATGTCGAATTGATGCAACTGGATGGGCAATGGGTCTATGTGGCCTATGCACCGTTGCAGCAGGCTCAATGGTCGGTGGCGTTGGTGATTCCCCGCGCCAACTTAGAACAGCATTTGAATGCCTTGAATGTCCTCGCAACAATGGTGGGGGGCATGGTATTGATTGCAACCCTGATTGCGCTTCGGCAAATTCGTCTGTTTGAGCAAACCCGCGATCGGGCAGAACAGGAAGCCTTACTGAATCGACAACTCCAGGAAACCAGTGGTCAACTTCAAGATGCGTTGGCCTATCTAACGGCAATTATTGATAACTTAGCTGATGGCTTGCTGGTCATCGATCGCAACGGCTTGATCAGTCGCTACAATCCAGCACTGTGTCAACTGTTTGGCCTCTGCGCCACGGAGATGCAACACCAAGATAGTCGGCAATTTTTCCATCAGGAATTGCTGGATTTAATTGACCAAGCCAATTCCCAACCTGATCAGGTCTTGACCGCAGAAATTCCCCTCAGCGGCGATCGCCTAGGCAAGGCGGTGGTTACTCAGGTACAGCCCTCAACCGCTAATTCTTCAGAAACCCCTAGGGCAACAGAGGCGATCGCCACGGTGATTCTGATTCGGGACATTACCGCCGAAAAGGAAGTGGATCAGATGAAAACGGATTTCATTTCCACAGTCTCCCACGAACTGCGCACCCCCCTCACCTCAGTCCTAGGATTTGCCAAATTGATTAAAAAGCGGCTGGATGAGGTGATCTTTCCTGCGGTGCCCCAGGATGAGAAAAAGATGCAGCGGGCCGTGCGGCAAGTGGAAGACAATATCGACATCATTGTGGCGGAAGGGTTGCGCTTAACCGCGTTGATTAACGACGTGCTCGATATTGCCAAGATGGAAGCGGGCAAAGTGGAATGGAAAATGGAACCGCTGCACATTGAAGAAATTGCCGATCGCGCCTTGGCGGCAACAGATGCACTCTTCCAAGCGAAACAACTGGAAGTGCGATCGGTGATTGAACCCAATTTACCGAGGATTTTGGGCGATCGCGATCGTTTGATTCAAGTGGTGATTAACCTGCTGTCTAATGCAGTGAAATTCACAGACCAAGGTTCCGTCACCTGCGAAGTCACACGCCAAGCCGAGACGCTAACCTTTCGGATTATTGATACGGGCAGCGGCATTGCCCCGGAAGATCAACAATTCGTGTTTGAAAAATTCAAGCAGGTGGGTAATACACTGACAGATAAACCCAAAGGGACAGGTTTAGGTTTACCAATCTGTAAGCAAATTGTGGAACACCACAGCGGCACGATTTGGGTGGAAAGTGCCGTGGGACAGGGCAGCACCTTTGCCTTTACCTTACCGATTTCCAGCGAAATGCTGCCCCACGTGCGAGAAATGGATTTGAAAACGCTGGTACAACAACTCAAAGCCCAGGTGCAGACGAAACCAGCCGAAGCGCGATCGCAAAAACGCATTCTCGTTGTGGATGACGAAGCCCCCATTCGGCAACTGCTGCGGCAACAGTTTGAAGCAGAAGGCTATCAAGTCATTGAAGCGGAGGACGGGCGCAGGGCAGTGCAGCAGGTGAAAACCCAGCGCCCGGATCTGATTATTCTGGATTTGATGATGCCAGATATGAACGGATTTGACACAGCGGCGGTGTTGAAGAATGATCCGGAAACCATGGGCATTCCGCTGGTGATTCTTTCCATTCTGGCGGATGAAGAACGGGCCCAACGATTAGGCGATCGTTGCCTGACGAAGCCGATTAACGCGGAATTATTACTACAGGAGGTCGAGTCCCTGATTTCCCAAGGCATCTCGCACCGCAAGGTGTTGGTGGTGGATGAAAACGAACATACGGTAAAAACGTTAGTCGAAGTGTTGAAAACCAAGGGATTTACCGTGGTGGAAGCCATTAACGATGCGGAATTGCTGGAAAAAACAGCCACAACGCAGCCGGATATGGTGATTGCCAATGCCCAGTTTTGGCATCATTCCACGGCGGTACAAGCGCTGAAACTGGAAAAGGGACTCGAAAACATTCTCCTGCTGTTGATTGCGGATACTCACCATGCTGCCTCTGAATCTTAAACGTCTCCTGTCCAAGAAAGATACGATCGCGCTAGTTCATCAGATAGTTGATATCGTACCCTCACCGATCGCAATTTGTGATGCCGCAGGAAACGTGTTAGTCGGCGAAGTGAATGCTGCACTGGGCGAGGATTATCCGGTTATGGTGGAGGGAACGGAAATCGGCTGCGTGAAGGGTCATCCGCAGGCGCAGGCGATCGCGAATTTACTGAACTACCTGGCCAGTAAGGAACTGGAAAAACGTACCTTGGCCCAGGAAACCCTCGATCGCTATAAGGAAATTACCCTGCTCTACGATCTGTCGGACAAGATCAGCGCCAATTTAGAATTACCAAAGGTGGCAGAGTTGGTGCTAGGTGAGGCCCAGCGGCTGATTCCTGGAGATAGTGGAGCAGTGATTTTGGTGCATCCTGATTCACAGCAGGTGGAAACGATCGCAACCTTTGGCCCACTGAGGTTTGCCATGCAGCCCTACCAGGGGATTCTGGGGAAGGTGTTGCATACCCGTAATGGCGAAATTATTAACGATGTGGCCCAAGACGATCGGGCGGATGGCTGTGAAACCTGTTTTAGTTCATTAGTTGTAGCTCCGTTGAAGCGGCAGGATCAGGCGATCGGGCTGCTCTGTTTAGGCAGCGAGACGCCGATTACCTACACGGCGGCGGATTTGAAATTGGTGAATGCGTTGGCATCCCAGGCCGCAGCGGCGATCGAAAATGCCTTGCTCCATGAAAATAAGATCCAGGAAGCCCGGATTAAAAGTAATTTGGAACGCTATGTACCGACGCAATTGGTACAGGCGATTTTGGATTCCCAGGGGGAGATTTCCCTGGCTCCCGTTCGCAAGAATATTTCCATTTTATTTTCCGATATTCGCAATTTCACCAGCCAGTGCGAGGAACTCCCCCCGGAAACGATCGTGAATCACTTGAATGAATACTTTACCCACATGGTGGATGTAATTTTCCATCACCAGGGCACGGTCAATAAGTTCGTAGGAGATATGATTGTGGCGTTGTTTGGGGCACCGTCGTTCCCGGAAAATAGCGAAGTGCGGGCGATCGAAGCGGCGATCGCGATGCAGCGGCGGATTCAAACCCATCCAGTCACTTGGATTCGCGAGCATTTCCATACGGGCATTGGCATTAGTTCCGGCTCGGTGATTGTGGGCAATATCGGTTCGCCACAGCACATGGACTATACGGCGATCGGGGATCAGGTGAATACAGCGTCGCGGTTGCAATCGTTGGCCAAGGGGGGACAAATTCTCGTCAGTCGCAGTATCTATGAAGCGACACGCGATCGCTTTGAGTTTAAGGAAATGGGTCAGTTAACGGTGAAGGGTAAACGGAATGCAGTAGATGTGATGGAAGTTATTTATGATATTTAAGGCAACTGCCAACGCTAGAGATTAACCAGTCTAACCATTAATACTTAACCAGCTTGAGTCATAAGAGGATTGTTAAACAAATGTCTACATCAATTTCTACACCGATTCTTATACCCAATCAACTTGTGATTGCAATCTATAGCGATCCCCCTAAATCCCCGCGCTTTAGCGAAGCCATGCCAATAGGCTATACGCGCCACTGCGCTAGAAAGAAGGGGAACTTTGAAAGAAATTGACTGAATTTCCCCTTTAATAAGGGAGCGAGGGGAGATCGAATCTGTAACATTGACAAATCAATTTGGTATTACACTCATGTCTAAGAAAATTCTGATTGTGGATGATGAACCCCATATCCGGTTGCTGTTGGAGCAAACGCTGGAGGAGTTGGAAGATGATGATGTGGAGCTTTTGACGGCTTGCAATGGGCAGGAAGCGCTGGAGATGATTCAGGCGGAGTCCCCGCAGTTGGTCTTTTTGGATGTGATGATGCCGTTGCTGAATGGGTTTGATGTGTGCCGCACGGTGAAGCGGGAGTTGTCGCTGTCAGAGGTTTACATCATTATGCTAACCGCCAAGGGGCAGGAGTTCGATAAACAGCAGGGTAATGAAGTAGGCGCGGATTTGTACATGACGAAGCCGTTTGATCCGGATGAGGTGGTGGACAAAGCTCGGCAGGTACTGGGATTAGTAGATTAGGCGATCGGGGCAACAGGAATTCCGCACCGATCGATTGATAGAGTTCAATGGCTAGGATCAATCGCCAATACATTCTATGAGCAAGTCTTCCGATAATGCCAAGGTTAGGAGCGACTCCAATTCCTGCAAACACTGCCAATGGGGTTGTTTGTCTAATGTTTGGGTAATCAGTTGGGTCAAAAGCGCTTGACGAACTTCTGGGTCTTGCGGAAGTTTTGTACGAGTCATGTAATACTGGCGAATTTCATCTTCCGCCGTGCTGCGTAATTCTTGTAAAATTTGTAAGACTTGACGCTGGGCATGGTCATCTAATCGTCGATCGCGATAGGGATCAACCCAATCTAAAATGGCAGGCGATCGCTGAATCAACCAATCCGTAAACGCGTCAGAGGGGGTAAACACAACTGCAATGTCTTCTAGTTTTCTAATAATCCAATTCATGATGAGGCACTTAGCTAGGATGGATTCATCAATGTATTTTTTCAGTTTGAGGGGTCATTGAATAAGGGGAAGACCCACGATCGTTCTCAACTACCGCTATTTCTGCTTTCGCGGGCGGTTTTTTGGGTAAATAAACAAACCACTTTTGCCAAAACCTCGATCGAATTCTGGAAAAACGAACGGATTAATGTCGCAAAAGCCTCGATCGATGAGTCCTTGCCGAGTTTGGAATAACACTGATAATGCAATCATGAGAGCGATTGTAATTAAAACAATTCTGAAACATAAGCTGAAATGCTAGAACAGAGAATAGAAGGACTTTTCTCTCCCTAGATAGTCAGCATAATAACCCCAATCACCAGACATAGACACCCTCTGCAACTTACTGGCCCCGTTATTCACTTCTTAACTGCGATTCTCAGACACTTTTCTGCTCTACTTTGTCTTTCTGTACAAGACAATCAAGGTATTCTTCGAGGTGCAGGAGTCTTGTTTGAGAAAGCTGACGCAATTTGGCTAGAATTTCTTCTTCTTGCTGCCACTGGCTAACGGGAATAATCTGTGAGGCTGCCACTTCAACCGTTATATGAGGAACATCAAAACCTTCTAAGCTATACCCGTCCTCTCCCTCAGGCATAGGATAGTATTCTACAATAGTGCCAATATCTCCTCTCTTAAGGTGATGCTCTGGCAGATCCTCAGTAAGGGAAACTTGGGTGAATAAGGGATACTGTACTCTCATTAATTTGCTCCTTTATCCGGTACTAAAGTTACAAATCTGGTTATACCGTTGGCAACCATCCAAATGGTTAGCGTATTAAGTTCAACTCTATTTGCTCCTTGAAAACATGCCCGAATGAGATACTTTTTACCGTAGGGGGTATCCTCAATGAATTCGGCAGGTTGTGTCAATACCTTAGTCCGTAAATCTTGTTCAAGTTGTTGCCAATTGCCCAGCGTATATCCAGCTTGAGCCAAAAATTTTGATTTGTCATCTTTTGGTAGTAGAACAAGTAGATATTTGGTCAGCCTCAGGGATGTATCTCGCCTCGAATGCTTCCCCTACTCTGATCCTCATCTCCAGCTCTATACCCAAGTCGTCTGGCATCGCTCCCTCAAACGTCAAATCCGCATTATCTATTTGATCAACTGCAGCCAACCTGACAAACCTCGGGTCGCCTTGCTATTCTCCACCGATACTACCTTAGACCCAGCACGCTTATATGGATATTACAAAGTCCAGTTTCACATTGAGTTCATTGTTCGTGATGCCAAACAATTTACAGGATTAAGTGATTGTCAATCCCGACAACAAGACGCTTTAGATTGTTCATTTCAATGTCTCCCTTGCTGAACTCAATTTAGCCAAGCTCGAACAGATGAACTCTCAGCAACAGTCCATCCAGGATGCTCAAGGGCTCTTTTCTCTATGGCAACTTACAAGCGACAGACATGCAATTAGCATTTCCTGGAGCGATTTATGACGATGTTAGACCTTGACCTAGCGATTTATGACGATGTTAGACCTTGACCTTACGTTGATTAAATCCCACCCCAATTACCCTAGCCTTTTCCAGTACGGGGCTTTAGCTCCATAAATCTGTCCGGACTATTGAATACAGATTCTGCAACATAAATTAAGGAACTGTGGTTACCAGTGGCTGGCTGGATAGCCGACAATTCCTTAAGGCATTTGTCTAGGAGATTAACTCTCTGAATGTTCTAAAAAGCTCCTATTCCTCATAGCCTCCTTCGTCATAGCCGCCTCCTTCGTCATAGCCGCCTTCTTCCTCGTAGCCACCTTCTTCCTCGTAGCCACCTTCTTCTTCGTAGCCACCTTCTTCTTCGTAGCTGTCTTCGGTTTCCTCGTACTCTTCTTCAGATTCCTCTTCGTACTCTTCTTCAGACTCCTCTTCGTAGCTGTCTTCGGTTTCCTCGTACTCTTCTTCAGATTCCTCTTCGTACTCTTCTTCGGATTCCTCTTCGTAGCTGTCTTCGGTTTCCTCGTACTCTTCTTCAGATTCCTCTTCGTACCCTTCTTCAGACTCCTCTTCGTAGCTGTCTTCGGTTTCCTCGTACTCTTCTTCTTCAGATTCCTCTTCGTACTCTTCTTCAGATTCCTCTTCGTAGAGGTATTCCGTTTCCTCGTACCACTCTTCGCTGTACTCCTCTTCGTACTCCTCTTCGTACTCCATGTAGTACAACGTTTCGAGATCTTCTACTTCTGTGATGCTGACGTAAGAATCGTAGAGATAAACGAGTTCCTCTTCGTAGGTGCAGGTGTAATCTTCGTTGTAGAGGGCAATGCCACTGGCGGTGTGGGTGGCTCCTGGTGTGCGCAGGGCAGTGACCATTTCTGCGCGGCGGGGATCAAATAGAGAAGGCCGACTTTTGCGGATGTCGCGGCTGAGATCGATCGACTGCTCACTCACTTGCCGAATCACCCAACAATCATGGTTGAGATCAGAGTCTGTCATGTAGTCGTAGGGGATGTAGCAATAGCCTTCGTCACCCCATTCCGTGCCCCAGGAATTGCGAACAACAAACACGCGATCGGGGTCGGAGTAGCCAACGCAAAGCATGGCGTGACCGCCCTCGTGTTTCTCGTTGTCAACATCCGGCATGGGTACCAATCCACCATTTCCACCCGCACCATTGAAGGATTCAAATAATTGCAGGCCAAAAACAAACGGATAGCCCTCGGCTAGGCAACTGCGCATGGTATCCAAATCAATGTCAACGGAAGCAGCGTCCTCAATCCGGAAATTGACCGCTTCTTTATAAGCAGACTTCGGAGGTTTTTGCGCAATGCGTTTGAGGTTGAACGGCCAAGTTTGCTCGGAACAAGCACCGTACTTACGCACAACTTTGACGCAATTGGAGAGATAGGTGCCTTCGTCCTTGCTCGGATCGCTATCCAGGGAACGGGCGTTGTAGTAAATGAAGAGGCGACTGACATCGCCTGCTTGCCCGGTGATACGGTTCTCGAGGTACTCATAGGCCCCAGCCATGGCGTTGGCGGTGCAACTGTTGGAGTTGCGCTGGTTTTCCACGGTTGTCATGAAAGGACGGAGATCTACGATTTCGGGTAAGTCCTCTGCGGAAAAGCGACTAGAGCCAAATTTCTGGGTATTGCAGCGTTTCTTATCCGGACGATAGCCGCCGATATTAATGGTATCTCCCGAAGAATCTCTCAAAACGGTTGCTCGACGAACATGGCGAAAATCCTTTCTAGACGTGGCTGCCACCATAGAAAACCTCGAAGAACTAGATTGTGTTAAATAGAAGCTTTTGGCCATTACGGCTGTTTGCAGCACCCACCCGGATAATTTAGCCGTGACGAACGTAAAGCGAGACTTGAAGGGTAATGCAAAAGGGCTTTGGGGTGATGCGCTCAAGGCTCGCTGACTGTAGAGTGCCCCGGCTATCTAAGAAAGCAACACCATAGAGCATGCTCAATCGTCAACAGTATAGGGTCGGTTGCGATATAAGCGTTGCTCCACTGGTGTTGAAGGCAATCCACTTGAGTATTAAGTTATATTACGGGCTGAAAAAAGGATGCTATGGGCCAGATTTAGCAGCTTTTTGCCGATCTTGGAGGGCTTGTTCAGCGGTACGGAACTCCTCAGAAATACTGTGGGTTCCAAAGAGGGATAAGCAGAGTGCTGCTTCGAGTCGGGTTACTGGTGCTTGGGGATTGAGGGTTTTGATTGCACCAAAACTGCGCTCAACATTTTTGAAGTAGTTTTTGTTTTCCAAGGCTTGGTAACGCGGATCGGTGTAGGCTAGGCGGAAGGCGGGTTTGAATTTGGGCGAAATTCGATCGCGATCGCTCCAAGGCGGAAGGTTGCTATCGGCATAGAGCACATTGGTACCCGGTTTTTTCTCCTTGAGTTCTGGGATGCCGCCGTAGTCGAGGCCGATTTTGATGGCGATCATTTGTTCCCGGGTCAGGGGTTCATCGGGTTTGAAGGTGGTGGCGTCGTAGCCCACGGCAATGCCTGCATTCACCACCCCTTGAATGTAGCGAAAGTCGGGATGGCTAGCGGGGACATCGCTAAATGTTGCTTTGCCGCCTGTGGCTTCTCGAATGGTTTTGTCGGGTTGGGTTTCCCAGATGGCGTTATTGGCACGGACGAGCCAGCGCAAAAATTCCGCGCGGGTAATGGGCTGCTGGGGATTGAACTTGCCGGTGGTTTTTTCAAAGACCCCCAAGGCCGATAATTGCGCGATTTCCTTGGCCCCAAACACCCCTGCGGTATCTTCAAAATCGACGGGGGAGGCTTGGGGCGTTGGGCGTGCGGTGAGTTCGATCGGGGTGGCGGGGAGGGTGGAACTGGGGGAGGCGGCAGGTTCGACGGTTGGGGACGCCGTGGCCTGGGGCGCGCTCACCAAGCCCACATTTTGGAACCACTGTGGTTTCAAGAAAAGCAAAACAACAATTCCGGTTGCACCCAGAATGCCGCCCAAGAGCAATGTTTTGACAAAGGTCGTGAATGATGACAGTCGGCTGGCTTTAGTCATGGGGTCTCCTACTAATCACACCTGACGATCGAGAAACAACGCTCTAGACAGCGCTTTTTGACTAGCTTGACTAGAATTGTCTGAACATGAGGGCTAGCACAAACCGAAAGCTATTGACGAATCGTAGGTTTGCTGGGTTCCCGTAGAAAAATCGGCGATCGAATCTCCTCCTTTGGGCTGAGAGAATCTTAAGCAGCTAGATTGAAGCAGCTAGATTGAAGCAGTCATGGCTTCAAACAGTTGCCAGCAAAGGAACATTGCCCGAGGAACGTGGAAGCAGCCTTTCCATTTGCCGCCTTTGAGGTTGAGTAACACGTCGCCTTGGCGATTGAGATAGCCAAACCATTCGCCAAATTCAGCATCGGCAAAATGCGACCAACTGTAGTCATGCAATTTCTGGTACCAAGTCCAGCAGGCTTCCCGTTGCGTTAAGCGATAGCCCATGGCCAAGGCGACTAGGGTTTCCAAATGCACCCACCAAAGTTTTTGATCCCATTCCAACTGCTGGGGGGGATGTCCGTCCGCATCCATAAAGTAATATAAGCCGCCATACTTCTCATCCCAGGCAAATTCCAAAATATTCAACACAATGTCGATCGCTTGATTAATCGTTGCTAAATCATTGCGACGATTGGCAATATCCATAATGAACCACATGGCTTCAATACCATGGCCAGGATTGATTAACCGACCATCAAAGCAATCAATATGGGAACCATCCGGGGCCACACTTTCAAACATCAAACCCCGATCGCGATCGAAAAAGTCGGTGAGGACTTCCTTAACCGTTGTATCTAGCACATTTTCTAGGGTTTCACTGGGCAACAGCCAGTCCATTTCCAGCGTGAGATTGGCCAAAATCATGGGCACTGCCAGGGATTTCATGGGCCGGGTGCCGGGATAGGCTTTGCTGTATTGGCCTTTGGGGTTATCTTTGCGGCGTAGGACGTTGTTGTAGGCTTGGAGGGCGACTTCCCGCGCCCAGTCCGTGCCTGAAGCCAGCGCATACTGACTAAAGGCCATGGCGGCAAAGCAATCGGAAAAAATATTGTAGGGCTGTACTAGGGGCTGCCCCGATCGATCGAGGGCAAAGTACCAGTTGCCTTCGGGATCGCGACCGTGGGCGGCCAGAAATTCTGCGCCATGGCGGGCCACCTGTAGCCAATTTTCCCGCTTTTCTAAACGATTGCAGAGAACGGAAAACATCCAGACTTGACGATTTTGCAACCAAATAAATTTATCGGTGTCGTAGACTTGACCCGTGCGATCGATGCAGGTGAAATAGCCGCCGTACTCACGATCGATCGAATGGGTTTCCCAAAAGGGGAGAATGTTGTCGAGCAGGGTGGTTTTGTACAGCGTTGCAAGGTGCTGGAAGTCGGGATTCATAGGCGATCGGGTTTTCTGGGGTATCAGCCAGGTCTTATTATCCCTCGGAGGAACCCCGATCTCCAGAATGACTGATGATTAGTGCTTAAAATGATGTCCCTAGGATTTTAGCGGAGAGGTAGATATTGCACTTGACCTTCCCATTCGCCCTCAAAACTGCCTTCTGCAAGCAATAGAAGTTCCTCAATTGCCCGTCCGACTGAGACGTTACGACTAATCTCAAAGACTCCTGGCATCGTCAAACCGGCCTGTATACGCTCGTAGGCATAGCGAGTCATGGTTTCTACATCATGGGTCAGCACAATCCGGCTCTGCTGTGCGGCCCATTCTAGAACGACTCGATCGTCAGTATTGGATAGCCCAACGTCTTGAACTCTGACAATATCAATCTCCGGCCTTTGTCGAAGAAGACCTCGAACAATTTGATTATTCAAGTTTTCGTCCGCTAAAAAGCGTAGCATTTCAACTTTGTCCTTGATTCGCCAGTCTTGCCATTAGCCGATCACGGATGCCACTTGGATTAAAACGACGCTCGTTTTCTTGACGCACCTGAGCCGCACGCTCTTGTCGATTTTTTAGGTAAGCATCAACTTCAGCTTTCTGCCGCAGATAGTAACTAATCACTGAATAGACATCTGCAAGGTGAAGTGATGGATATTGTTCAACAATCTCTTCTGCGGTCACACCTTCTAGGAAGGCTCCAACTACAGTATCTAAGGTGACACGAGTGTTTCCAACGCGTACTACGCCATCCTCATTCAGTTGTAAGGGCGTAGGTTCGGTTACGATCGTGAGTGTCATAAATACTCCCAATTGCGCTAATTTGATCGTAGCAGATCCTTGGATCTCAACCTTCCTAGCAGTTTGATTACGAAGATTATGGGTTAATCCTGGGGCGGCAGATCGGAGGATTGTTTCGAGAGATTCCACTTCCATTCGGGAATGAATTTTCCCCAGGATTTCTGGGTCTGAGTGGATTGCGTTTTCTGTGCCGCAATTTCTGTGAGAAACGATCGCACTTCAGGATTCTCTGCATCCATTTCCAATAGCCGATCTAAAACCTTCTCCGCTTCGGCAATTTGGCTGCGCTCCATCAGGGTTTTGGCATGGCCCAGACCCGATCGCATCAACCCTTCCCGTGCGCGAAAGGGATCAACATAGTAGGCCCGATCGAACAAAGTTAAGGCGTAGGCATAGGCTTTGGTATGCAAGAGACAGTCAGCTAGCTCGAATAAACTACTGAAATGATTGGGGTTTTCGGCTAAAACGCGCTCATATAGCGAAATAGCCTCTGAAAGCTCCCCTTGGTAGCGTCGATCTCGGCCTTCTTCGTATAGCACCTTGAGTTCGGGATTGAGGTTTTCTAATTCCCAGATTTCATCGCGAATACTGTGTTGCCGCACCAGCCAACGCCGTACCAGTTCGATCGTAATTTGGTAGGTGCCACGCGAAACGGTTTCCGGGGAGTCTGCTTTTTTGATGCGCTTGAGGAATTTCCACTCGATCAAATTCTGCTGGGCCTTGTGCAGGCAGTCTGTCAGAGACACGCCCCACTCTTCCAACAGTGCCAAGGGATCCCCCTCGCGGATCGTAGGATTCGCGTCCACACCTATGGAATTTTTCTCGGCTACTTCTGCGGCGGCAGAGTACAGCACCCGCTCGGCAATGGGCAACCCATCCCAAAACCAGGCCAGCCCGCCCTCACCCAATTCGATCGCCCGATCGACGACGCGATAGACATCCTCCGCAGTCACGTCCCAGCGATCGTCCTGGCGAGCTTGACTGAACAGGGCAAAACAGATGACCTGGGTGAAGTAGGGATGACCGGTGCAGAGGTCAAAGATGGCGGTGATGGCGTCTTCGGAGTAGGTGAGGATGCCTTGGGCCGGTTGGGTAATAAGCTGCGTTGCGCTGGCCCGATCGAGCAGCCCGATTTCCTGGCTGGGTGCACTCTTAAACAGGCTGATCAACGTGGGTAAATCTTCTAAGCGCCGACCCACTACGGGAATAATGTGCAGAAACCGTTGTTGTTGCAGGGTTTCCGCCAGGAACGGGAAAAGATGATAGGCCGCCGCATCGGGTTGATAGTTCCCCAGGGTGTCGAATTCGTCTAACAGCAGCACCAGTTCTGACCGATCGCAGCAGGTGGATAAATTTTCCAGAAAGCGATTAAAACTGCCGGGGTTTTCCTTGAGTTCTGCGATCGAGGGGACGATCGGCACGCGGTTAAGGCAGTCCAGGGATTGCAGCGTTTCCTTGGCCAAGTCATGCAATACTTCCGGTAGGCATTTGTGGCTTTTGCCTTCCAGGGAGAGGGCAATGAAGGTGTAGGGTTCCGCTTTCAGCCAATGGGGAATCTGGGCCAGTACGGAAGACTTACCAATGCGCCGTTGGCCGTGGAGCAGGATCACGGGCGCTTTTTGGCTGAGGCTGTCGGCAATGAACTCCAACAACGGTTCCCGATCGAAAAAGCGATCGGGTTCATTGACCGGACGACCAATAATGTAAGGATTTCTGCGGCTGGCGACCATGATCATTGGGGGTGTCTCCCTCCAGACTCAACATCTGGGGCGCAGGGTTGCGGGGTAGACGGAAGGGGGTGGGGTAGAGGGGTAGAAGGGTAGAGGGGGGAGATCAACCTGTTTGCGATCCACTTGAGAATACCCAAATTGTAGGCTGTGGTTCTAGGTGTGGCTAGGGGGCAAGGGTGGAATTTAGCCGGGAATCATCCCTTTGGGGAAGGCGGTGGAAATTTTCGCTAGCCATTCCAAAATGGTGGGCAATTCGTCTTTGTGTTGCCAGAGCCAGCGGATGGCATTGGTGACAGTTTCGGCTTGGCGATGGCTCATCAGGTTAAGAAAGACCCGTTGCCGATCGCGTAGCCAATCTTCGGAACTATTTTCCATCTCTTCCACGACCCACCATTCCATCATCGACGACGCGAAGGCATATTTAAATTCTCCGGCGCGGGACTTGCGCGTCAGGATACCCTGCTCCACTAAGTTGGACAGTTCCCGTTCCTTTTGGCTGAAGACGAGTTCTAGGTCACCCAGGTCGTAGCGTTTTTTCTGTAACCGCCCTTTCAGGTGGAGGAGGGCGATCAGCATCATCAGGGTTTGTTCTACATCACTGGCCAGGTTCCAGAAGGCTTCGTAGAGGTGCTGGGTCATGGTGCGGAAGTCGGCAGCGAAGGCTTGGGGATCGGGAACGTTGCCGGCGCGGAGTTCCCGGTAGAGCAAGTTGCCTGCCGATTGCAATAGAGCAGGATGGCCGTTGGTCATTTCCCGGATGCCGTCCCGCAGGGCTGGGGTCATGGGCAAGCCTCCCATCAGAGCCGCCACGTCGTGGGTGTTGAAGGGTTTGATGGGCAGAAAGAGATAGTGGTTATACCAAGGGGAACTGCCCGGTTGCAGCTTTGGCCCCAGTTCGTTCAGCCGCCGCAGGGAGGTGACAACCATGGAGAGGTATTGGCTTTCGCGGGCGTGGGAGCAGAGGTTACGGCAGGCGCTGACAAAGGTGGCGATCGCGTTGTCGTCGTAACCAGCTTGGGGTTGCAGGGCGGCATCGTAGTCATCTACCAACAGCACGAGGTACTGTCCCTGGCGTCCAATTTCCCGCAGGACTTGGCGCAGACCGTCTTTGGTGAGATTGTCGGCCTGTAGGACGGTTTTGGCTTCGCTGACGATCGCGGCGGTTTCGGCGTAATCCTGGATTTGGCTAAGGATTTCTTTCCAGAAGCGGGGTTCGCTGAAGGGCGTTAATTCCAGGCAGCTAAACCGGACGATGACGGCACTGGTGGGATCGTAGCCACGAATTTGCCAAGCTTGGGGATCGGCTAGCAGGTTGAGGAAGGAGGATTTGCCAATGCCGGGACTGCCCCAGACGGCGAGGTTGCTCTGGCTGGTGATTTGGTCGAAGGCGGTGGCAATTTCGGCGGTGCGACCGATGAAGCGATCGGGGGAGACGGGTTTACCCACGGTGAAGAGGTTGAGAGCCATAGTCTAGGTCACGGGGGAAGGGCGATCGGGTGTGTTTCTATTATGGCGAGTTTTTTGGGAGGGGTAGGAGAGTGAGCGGGTAGGCGGGTTGGGGAGTGGGAGGGGAGTGATAATGGAGAAAAGCTGCTTTTTGTAGGGAGGCACGATCGTGACGGCTGAACTCCGCGATGCAAGGCTAGGGGCTGTGGCGAAGGCGAATTCTCTCTATGACCACGATTTTGCCGCTTGGGTGGTGCAGACGGTGGCACAGTTGCGATCGGGGGACTATGGGGCGGTGGATTGGGAGAATTTGATTGAGGAAATTGAGGAGATGGGTAAGCGCGAGCGGAGAGCCTTGAAGAGCAATCTGGTCGTGCTGTTGTTGCATTTGCTGAAGTGGCAGTATCAGCCAGAGATGCGCTGTGGCAGTTGGCGCGGATCGATCGTGGAGCACCGTCAACGGCTGCGGGATGGCTTGCGGGAGTCGCCGAGTTTGCAGTCCTATTTGCAGGAAGTTTGGGCGGAGGCTTATCGGGATGGGCGGGAACGGGCGATCGCGGAAACGGAACTGGAGGCGACCCGGTTTCCGATCGAGCCGCCCTATACGATCGAGCAAGCGCTAGATGCTGATTTTTTGCCCGTTTGAGGGGGCTTTGGGTTGCAGGGGGGCGATTCCGGCTCGATCGAGGATCTGGGGAATCAGGTCTTCTCGTTTGACGGCCATGAGGTGGACGCCTTGGCAGATCTGCTGGGCCATTTGGACTTGTTCGGCGGCGATTTGGATGCCTTCTTGGAGAGGATCGGTGGCGCGCTCTAGGCGATCGATAATGTGCTCGGGAATGTTGACACCGGGAACGGCGCGGTTAATGAAGCGGGCGTTTTTGGCGGATTTCAGCAGGAAGATTCCGGCGAGAATCGGCTTTCCGGCAGGACGACCGATTTCGGCCATGAATGTTTCTAGGCGATCGAAGTCGGTGATCAACTGACTTTGGAAGAACTGTGCGCCTGCGTTGACTTTGCGTTCGAACCGACGTTTTAGACCTGACCAACTGCCACACTGCGGATCCACGGCTGCTCCGACGCAGAGATCAGTTGCACCATCGGTAAGGGCGTGATCCACCCAGTCAAAGCCGGTGTTGAGTTTGGTGATCAGTTGCAGTAGCCGCACGGATTCCAGGTCAAAGACGGGTTTGGCGTCGGGGTGGTCGCCTGCTTTGACGGGGTCGCCGGTGAGGGCGAGGACGTTGCGGATGCCGAGGGCGTGGGCACCCAGGAGGTCAGCTTGTAGGCCGATGGCGTTGCGATCGCGGCAGGCGACTTGGTAGACGGGTTCGATGCCTTGTTCCAGGAGCAGCAGGGCGGATACCAGTGAGGCCATACGCATGACGGCGCGGCTTCCGTCGGTGATGTTGACGGCGTGGACGCGACCTTGGAGCAGGCTGGCCATTTGGATCATGTGGGCGGGGTTGGTGCCCTTGGGTGGGGCGACTTCGGCGGTAATGAGGAAGTCACGACGATCAATCGCTTGGCGGAATTGGGTTAAGGGCTGGCGGCTCTGCTGCATGGGTTTGGGCTGGGAAAGGCGTGAACTCCGAAAAATTACTGACCAGACAATTTCTACCAGACTAGGCGGGATGACGCTGGTTAGGTAAGAATTGTGGCGAAATTTTACGAGAACTTTAACCTATCACGGTTGCTGGGGGTAGAGGGCGATGGTCTCCGACCGATCGGAAGTCATCGGGTAGCCTATCGCGCGGAATTGTATGGCTAGACCCGTTGGACCTAGACCCGTTGGACTTAGACTGACTCTGTCTGGGTTGAACAAACGGAATCGTGAAGAAGCTAGATATTTGCTAATCGTTTCACAAAAGCTGCGTGTTCCGCCGATCGTAAGCCTGCTTGTAGGGTTGCCATCACTGCCTGCATTTCACCCGATAGCATGGCATTGACTGACAGCCATAATCCTGGATAGATGCGACTATGAATCACGCCTGCATCATCCATCGGTAGGAGTGTGTAAACGCCATTTTCCAGAACGAACCAGTCGATCGCGCGATCGTAGACTCGCCAGACGATGTATTCCTGCACACCATTGCGTTGATAGGCTTGCTTTTTATCGCCGAGATCAATGGCAACGCTGCTACCTGCAATTTCCGCCAACAGTTCCGGTGCACCCTCGATGTAGTCATCGGGACTCAGCTGAGTTTGTCCTCCACAGGCTTCGCTGATAAATAGTGCCGCATCGGGTTGGGGTTCGTTGCCCATGTCTAACCTGACCGTTGGTTCGATTCCTAGTTCGAGGCCGGGAGTTGCAATTCTGTACGACCAGAGCCAGCCCAATAGGTTGCTGTGAGGATCAGCGTGGGTTTTGAAGCGTAGGGCGGCGGGCAAGTAAACAACTCCTTCAATCAGTTCTGCTTTTTTCAGGTGGGGCATGGTTTGATAGCGGCGCTCGAATTCAGCACGGGTGAGCCGATCGCCGCTTTCTAGGGGAGGTGTAGTGGGGATTGGGAACTGGGTCATGGGAAGGAGTCGATCGCGAAGAATGCAACGCTTTCCTTAGTGTATCGAAGGTGTCTGGAAAAGATCGAGGGCAAAATGCCTTGAAGGTGCCCGCGATCGGTGATGTGGATTTGCCTTTACCGTTGCTGCTTGCGTGGATGGGTTTCTGGGCAAATGAACGATCGCTTATCATTCCAGGAATTCTATTTGCCTATTCAGTTTCGTTAGGGTTGATTAATTTTTAACCATGCAAATACTTGCTCAGCCGTGAGTTCTAGTTTGATGTTTTCTAGGACTGGGAGTGGGTGGCTTCCTCGATAAATGTTGGGTTCTTTGTGGGGGATAAAGGTGAGAATGGAATAATCATCTGGATCAATCATCCACCCTAATTGGCACCCATGTTTGAGGCAATGTAAAAGGTTGTCAATGACGCGGTTGGCTTTTTGATCAGGGGAGAGAATTTTGATCGACCAATCGGGGGCTTTTAGGAAGTTGTCTTCGGGTTCTCCTAGGTCGTTGACTGGAATGCGATCCCAGGCGATGACTGCAATGTCAGGCACGATCGATCTGCCAGCGAAGGTACAGCGTAGTTCGGGGAGTGCGGTATAGGTTTGGCTATGGCGATCGATTTCAGCTAATAGGCGTTTTTGTAGGATGGAGTGGCGGGTTTTAGGCGTCGGTTTTTGAAGTGCCGTTCCATTGATGTATTCCCACGCGGGGGATTCCTCAAGCGATGGAAGGTTGAGAAAGTCTTTAAGGGTCAGAATTTGGGTGGGAGAAGCAGTCATGGTTGGGGAATGGGTATTGATTATGCTTCTGCTGGGGCATGAAAGCCTAAACGGTGAACTGGGCCGGTGCCAATCCGAACGCACCACGGTTGAGCATCGGGAAGGCGTTGGAACAGCCGATCGGCGGCACTCAAGCTATCATCGCCAATTTCAAATTCACCTGTCTCGATGGCGTTCATAAAGTGTCGCGTGAGCGAATGGCGACAATCTTGTTCCGATGGGTGAGGTGTACCCCAAGGACTGGACAACAAAATGAGAAAAATAAGAAGGAAAGAAGCAGAAAATGGAATGAGAAAGTTTATCTTATTTCATACTCACACTTCACATTTTAACCGAAATGGATTCATAGCAGGTGAACAATAATTCAAAGATTGATGCAATCGCTCATGATTATAGAAATGGAAATACTGTTCTATCCCCTCAAATGCCTCTGCAACTGAGTTATAGGATTTGAGATAAACCTCCTCATACTTGACTGAACGCCACAATCGTTCGACAAAGATGTTGTCATAGGCACGTCCCTTCCCATCATGACTGATTTGAACTGCTGCTTGCTCCAAGCGTTGGGTGAAAGCTAGACTCGTAAACTGGGCTCCTTGGTCACTGTTGAAGATTACCGGTTTACCTTGGCTGAGGGCTTGATCTAGGGCTTCTAGGCAAAACTGGACATCCAAGGTGTTGGACAGTTGCCAAGCTAAGACGTAGCGACTGAACCAGTCCATAATGGCCACTAGATACACAAATCCCTGGGACAAGCGGATGTAGGTAATATCCGTGGACCAGACTTGATTGGGGGCCGTGATGCTGTACTCGTTCAACAAGTAGGGAAATCGTCGAGCCTGCTCTCCGGGTAGACTCAGTTTCGGCTTAGGGTAAACCGCCACTAATCCCATTTTCTTCATTAATCGCCGCACCCGCTTGGGGTTCACTGCATAACCTTGTTGCCGCAGCCAAGCGGTCATCCGCCGCACACCATAAAAAGGCGTTTGGGTGAATTGTTGATCAATCAACTGCATCAACCATTCATTCTCGGGTGTTTCTCGGGCTGCCTCATAGTACCAACTAGAGCGATTCAGGCCCAGCAATTCACATTGCCGTCGCAGGCTAATCTGAGGGTGCTCTGGCTCAATCATGCTCCGCTTAGCGGCTACGCTCAAGACCTGATTTTTTTTTCAACCAGTCCAACTCGACTTTGAGTTGACCAATCTGCTGGTAGAGTTCATCGGTTAAGTCGCTTTGGGCTTTCTCTTGGCGCTGCTGTTTTCCCGAAAATGCTGCGGGGATTGATTCTAGCGCTTGTTTCTTCCACTGAGTGATCTGAGTGGGGTGCAGTTCATAGGCACTGGCGATTTCGTTGATCGTCTTCTGCCCTCTAATCGCTTCGATCGCGATTTTTGCCTTGAACTCAGCACTGTATTGTTTGCGAACCATGATGCTCGATGTCTCCGTAGTTGCTAGGTGAACTACTGCTTCTAGTACATCTTAAGTCCCTGTCTAGTTTTTGGGGATCACTTCAGCTTTCCACTGCGGAGATCGGATTGCATGAAAAATCTCAATAACGAAAACCTTGTGATTCTAACAAATCACCTTCAAGCACAGCCACAACCAAAAAACGAAGCAGCCTAACGGCAAAACGCAGCGGCGGCTACTAACCTCGAACTCACCACCAGTATCTCTTGTCCGTCCGCTGCCGTGACGTGTTATGCGGCGATCGCTTTCTACACCCCTAGACTAGAAAATACGATAACATTGAAAAAAAGTTTAAGCTCAAGATTTTGCTTTTGGGAAGGCAGTCTTATTTACGCAATAGCTTAAGTGCAACTTCTAAGGTTATTTCTTTAGAAGTAGTGCCCTTGGGAACTCTAGCCCTCCTTCGACTGTGCTTGATATACAAACCCTTTGAATCATTGCAAAGACTCACTGGCTTACCATCATCTGGGTGCAATCCTAGTTCTTTGGGCAGATTTGGTAGAACTTCAGAAGAAGTTTGACTTCGATTAGATGAATCAGATTCATCAATGAATTGAGCATCTAGTTCATTCTGAATCTCTTCTTCAGAAGAACCATAAAGTAGAGTGTCTAATTTCTCAAACCAAACATGAATAAATTCGGCATCTGAAAACCTGTCTGGCATGATTTGGTTAACGGGTTGCAATAGTCTCTCCGAAAGTTTTTCTGAAATAGGTTGGCTTGCATTGACTTGCTGCGCTACGTCAGGGCGGTTTGCTCGCAGCAAATAGGAAGCATAGGCATTCCGAATATTGGTGTCCTGTGGCTTTGTCTGGTAAGCTTCATACCAGAGTTTACCTGCTTCATCATCATAATCAGCACGGTAGAGTGAGTTTGCATAATTGTGCTGCACATCAGCAACGTCGTCAGGATCAACAATATACTTCGTATTTGCTAGCAAGCGACGATAAATTTCCATCGCATCTTTTTGGGCTGTATCTTCTGAGGACGCAAGGTCGGCAAAGTAACGAATCCGTGAATAAACGTCCGCTGCCGTTTCAAGGCTATCTACTGCTTGAATAGCAAATTGCTTCATTGCTGAATAATCACGAGCAACCTGGCCTAAAAGTCTTAGACCTGCTGCAAAAGCCGAAGCATCTCGGGGATTTTGCACAACTGATTCGAAAATATCGTGAATCTGATCTTCGGTCAGAGAAAATGACTTATTGGTTAAATTAGCAATTTGAGCTTTTAGAGACAAAGTTCGCCCAGGTTTAAAGTCTGGATACTTAACCTCTAACTGAGTTAACAAATCTTCAGCTATACTGAAACGTTCCTTACGCACGGTATCTCCAATGAAGCTGACGTAATTTTGCATATTTTGAGGATGCTCTGGCTTCATCTGAAGCGCTAGTTGATACAGGCTATCAGCAAAGTCATTAGCTCTGAGGCTTTCGGCTCGAAGAGCTAGGTTGCCGACTTCATCGGCACGGTGAGTTGGAAGACCATTGGTTGTATAGTCCTTAGCCACTTGATACGCTTCTTGAATTGCCTTGAAAGTTTCACTTGCCTCGTTGCGCATACTCGCTGCCGAGCTAGACACATACGTACGCATAAATTTCTCATCAACATTCTCTTGCGGTACAAAGTTGATATTGCCAAGTTGAGCAGAGGAGCTTTTATCTTTTCCCCCTCCTTCTTCAGTCCATAAAGGCTTTTCAGCAAGATATACAATCAGTGAACGATCGTCATTCGGAAAGTGATCTAAAAACGTCTCGTTATCATGGAGATGTTTAATCCGTTCTAATTCTTTTTTCAGCTTCTCACTACCAAACTTTTTATCACTTTTTGCATTTACAACATATTCGCTGCAGGCAGTTTCTAACTCCTGCCAAGCACGAGAGGGATGATCAAAAAAATCTCTGGCAAACTGGGACCAAGAATATTTAAGGATTTGTTCCTTAATAATTAGTTGTATCTCACGGTTATCAGCAGACAAAGCAGGTTGGCTAACTGTAGCTGGTTCGTTTGAAGGCGAAGATATATTTTTTGATATTTTTGCTTTCTGGATTGGGTCAAGTTGAACTCTGATGCAAGGAATGATTGCATTCAAGTAACGCTTAGCGGCTCGTGGGGTTTTGTTCTTTAAGCCCTTCTCTAATAAGAGCAACGACGTGTCATCTGATAAAATTTGGGCTACAGGATCATATTGAATAGATTCTTTCAATAACTGTTTAATGTAGATTTTGAGGGTTTCCTCAGCTAAATCTGGGATTTCAACGATATGCTGTACATATTTCTCTAATGCATACTCTGGCTTTTCCTGAAAGAGTTTTACTGGTGATTTTTGAACACCTTCTAGAAGAACTTCTCGATTAACAGAAATAATAAAAAATAAATTTTTTACTTTACTCCACTGTTGAATAATACTCAGAATAGAAGGGATCAGGTGAGGGGCACGATCAAGCTCATCAATGATCACAATCATGATCGTTGGATCTTGAAGCCCAGATTCACCTTTTCCATTCAATTCATTGGCCAGAAAATCAGGGAAATCAATAAACTGTGCAAGTTTTTTAGCGATGTCAAGCAGTCCACCAGCCTCTCTATATTTATTATTTTGGTCATCTTCAGAATCTTCTCCATTTTTTTTCAGCTCTTTCGTCTCATTGAATTGGTCATTTTGGCTTGTTGAGATCGATGTTGCTTTTTTAAAAGCTTGATATGCTAAACTTCTACTTTCCTCTAAGTTGTATTCTGCATTTTTTGAATAAAAGGTCATCAATACTCTCATGGTAAGAGCTGTGCGAATATCAGCAATTTCTTCTGTGCTATTCACGCTAGTAACATAAGAGGGTGCAATAAACTCACAAAAGCCGATCCGCTGTCTAAAGTTCGTACCAAAGTTTCTCTCGGCAATTTCCTCAACACGATTCTTCAGCATTCTCAAAAAACTACTTTTGCCCGAGCCCCAATGTCCTAGAACTGCAAAAGTCATGGAATCCGATAGATGGTCAGGGTAGATTTCCTTATCAATTAAAGGATCTACAAGTCGCTGAGCGATTGTGCCAATTTGCTCAACAATATCATCATTAGTAATTGGACTGTCTCTTCTTATCCCCCATAGAAAATCTCTTTGGATTTCAACGGGCTGATCAGATAGAAATAAGATTTTATTAGTAGGCATAATCGCTATCTCCTAATTATTTGAATTTAAAGTAGAATCTTTCGCGTCCAAAGTAACTTCATCAATTTTTCTGCCCTTCCGAAGAGCTTCCACATAGTCTGCAAGCTCTGCAATACAACGAAAACCAACATACTCACAAGGACTGTTGAATTGAGGTGGGCAAGAGTTATAGATTCGTGCAAAATCTCTCTGAAACTTATAGCTACCTCCACAGTGATACCAGCGATCATCTTTACTTGCCATCTCTGCAA
This sequence comes from Alkalinema sp. CACIAM 70d, assembly GCA_002148405.1. Lineage (GTDB taxonomy): Bacteria > Cyanobacteriota > Cyanobacteriia > Leptolyngbyales > Leptolyngbyaceae > Alkalinema. The sequence goes on from MUGG01000023.1 coordinate 30,860, forward strand.
CATTCCCAACAATGTCATAAATACCTGCATCATTTTGTGCAGGATAACAGTTTACTAACGAGGGGGGACCTTGCGGGTTTTGTACATGACATCTTTTCTGATCAAATGTATCTCCCCAGGGAAACGGATCCGCACCTCCTCCAGATGCAGCCTGTTGCCAGCGTTCTAGTGTTGGAATATGCTTGCCGTAGTGTTCTGCATATTGTTGTGCTTGATCCACTGTCATGTTCGTAGCTGGCATTTTTTTATAATCATAAGAGCCTTTCCAATGGTAGTTCCAAGTGGAAGATGGTTTATTTAATTTTAAGTAATTTGCATATTGCTCAGCGGTAACAGGATATTTATCGACGTAAAAAGCCTCGTCGCCAATTCGAATCAAAATCATCACTTTGTCATCCTCCCAAAGAATTGCTTTTGGGAGTGAACCTTGTTCAAGATAGCCATTTCCATTAGCAGCTTGTTGATTCATGAATAGAACTGGCACAGCCCAAGCGTGTAAACCTGGAAAACCTCTAAGGCTAGACAACAAGGGATTCCCCACCCGCTCAGACAATCTATTGTTAGCGACTAATTCAGCACGGGCTTTCAGCAACGCTAAGTCGATGGGTTGCCTCTGTACTAGTTGCTGGTAAAAAGATTTTGCGAAGGTTAGGGCTTCGGATAGACCAATTACAGCTTGCATTGCCACTACAAAGTTGACTCCTCCCTGAATCAGGCTTTGAGCAATGCCGTGTTGGTAGTGACGGGTCGTGGTTGCTGATTGACAAGCTTGAAGAAACACGATTTGGGGTACTTGCCCTGGCTGACAAAGAGAATTAGTTAAGTCATTTCCTGTGACGGGATGAGGATTACCAGTACCATCATCTAAAAGAAGACGGGCGTGATCAATTCGTGTGTCTGGGTCTAAATCACCATGAGTCAAAATATGAACAATATCGAAGTGCTGTTTCTGAATTGTGTCGGCAATCTCATTGATCGTTGCTTTTTCAAGAACCTCTGTAACCAGCAGAGGCTTTAGTCCTTCGAACTTCTCTTTAATCTTTTGAGTGAGGTCATCACCTTGAGTAGGAGAAAACTGCCGATTATTAGGATCCACCCTAGGATCAGCCCAAATAAACAGCACACTCAAAACAGGATTTGGTTCACTTTTATTACTTAAGTCTTTCTTTAAAGTGATTGATTCGGTTGGTTGCAAAATCCTTACTAGAGAAGGGGATTGCTCCTGTAAATACTTCTCGAAAACTAATTCGTGCTGATACCGCTTCCAGAAGCCCGACAGCATTAATTCCCAGGGAAAAATGGAAATCCAATCAACAGGATCATGAACTGACCTATCGCTAAGCTTATCTTTTTTAAGAAGATGCGCATCGTCTAGATCCTGTATACAAGGTACACAAGGCGCTTCATTAATTTGAATTTGTAATCGCAGGCGTTGATTCTCATCCTGTGTACTTAAAGCTGCATCAAGCCACTTGAACAAGCTCCTGGGGGGATCATCTTGATTTTCCGGTTGAAACAGGAATCTAAAAAGGCGATCGCCCATCTCCCCTTGACTATGCAGAATCTCGTCAAGAGTTCCGAGCTTAATGATTGGCGATTCGCCACCCTGAAAATAGACTTTAGCTACAGCTTCAGTATTCAAAGACTGAACTTCAATCTTGATAGTAACAAATGAAACTTCCATAGCCTAATGAACCATATCATCACTAAGATTCCATGCTTTATCTCCACCGATTATAAGGGGCCATTTGCAATCAAGCTGGTGCATAAACTTTTCGATATCACCCATTGCTTGATTTCCAAAAAGCTCTTTGATATTAGCCAAATATTTTTGAAGTGACTCAATCATTCCACGCCATTGAGATTCAAGCGTTACATAGTCAAAATCCACTAGGATTAAGGGCATTACTGTAACGTTTCTCTGATGGCGGGGTACTTGCAAAACAACATGAAGAATTAACTCTTCATCACTTTCTATCGTGTCTAAATCCTGAAATGACCAAAATGCGAAGGGCTGCCCAATACCTTTTCCCTCATTCAGCAAACGCCGTTGAACATATTGAATAGGAGACCAGCGTATGCGTGTTTGGCTTTTACCACTACCCCCTGCACTTGCACTAGCGTTAGGAAGCAGTAGTTTATTGACGGTATTGGACAACCCATTTGCTGTTGTTAACGAAATTAACGCTTGTCCAAGATTTGGAGTTTGGAGTTCAAAGTTTAATCCTCCACTAATAACCAGTTCGCTCTCTTGTTGAACTTCTAGTATCGTTTGCCACTTACAACCTCCCGGAAATAGGTCATGGGAGAGAGGCTTGTCGGTATCTGGACTCTCTAGATTATACGAAAAACGTACTTCCAATCTTCTGAAGCGTAGCCCCCGCTTACGTACCTGGCTATGAAATAAGGTGATAGGCACCGGAAGGTAATAGTAAGCATACTTTTTCAAGTGGGTATTAATATCAATTGGAATATCTAATTTGGCTACTTTGTAGGTGTCACCAGTGATAGGCAATGGAACAATTACCTTTGGTTTTATAATACCTACTGTTTCAATTCTCTGCTGAATCCCAACAAAATTGGCAAGTGCTTGTTGAGAAACTGACTCTTCTCCACCAAGATTCCCTTCAATAAAATCAAGGTACTTTTGGATGTCTCTGAGTAAAGTTTGCGAGGCTTCTAGAGTAATTGCATCTTCCAGCATATTGTTACATCTTTCCTTTTGGGGTCTATCAAGTTTTCAAGCTCTATTTTCTAATCAAGAGGAATACGCTTGCTACCTCACCAGTTTTCTGAGC
>MUGG01000210.1 GCA_002148405.1 Alkalinema sp. CACIAM 70d
TTCAGGACAGTTGGTTGCGATAAACCTTAACCAATTAGAGAACTTATGATTTACCCTTTCAATCGCCCTTCTTCAGGACAGTTGGTTGCGATTAGGGATTGCTGTGAAAAGTCGCATAAGCAGGTGTTTGGACTTTCAATCGCCCTTCTTCAGGACAGTTGGTTGCGATTTCTGAGGGCGAATTGTATTTGGGGGCAGAAATCAATCTTTCAATCGCCCTTCTTCAGGACAGTTGGTTGCGATCGCAGCTTCCCAAAAGCTAGAAGAATACGAGCTTGCAGAAGTCATTTACGCGGATCGGCCCATCCGTCCCTTTTGCAGTGGTTGTCTTGGGACTTTTTCTGATCCGGACAAATGTTTGGATGGCTTATGCAACAAGCGTTCCAGGTTTTGCGCGGATCGATCGTTGGATCTATGGTCTGAAAAAGACCCTCAAACCTGCTGTTAAGGCGAGTTCCCCCTTGCTCGGGGGTGATTGGGTAGCTACTACAGCAGTACATCTGCGCCCTTGTTGCTGGGAGCGCACCTACGCCATAATTGAAGTAGACAGAACCTCAACTACAACTTAATCTCTTCTGACAGGTGAAAATTGTCAAAAGACAGCATCGGGGTGAGTAGCTACCAGGGCCAGAAAGCACGACTGTCGGAAGACAGTCAAACTAACCCTTACTTCACACGACTCAGAGGCTAATAAAGCATGGGTCGCGGCGCTATTGAATGTATGCGGTTTTCAATGTTCAATGTATTTAGTTATTCATTATAACTAATACGTTTAAAACGCGACAATTAATCTGGCGTTATAAGCTGAGATGGCAACCAGCTTAGCTTTCTCTTGAACGTTGCCTGATAAGGGTTGCTTGGCTTCCTCAACGCCTAGTCCAACTTGCTTTGCTTTGCTAATGATCTGGTCTATGAGTCTGCCATAGCTCCATCGGTGAATGGTGATCTTGTACTGCTTTGTGTAGCGTTTCTGGGCTTCAATACAACCCGGAGCTTTTTGTTCAGCTTTTGCATCGATCGTGGCTTGTAAAGTCTCTCGGATGTTATCTAAGTTGGGGACAGCAATGCTACCTGCGTTGTATTGCTGAGCGATCGTAATGACGGCTTTAGCCAGCAAGCGATCTATGTGTTCCCCCAGATGGGACGTACCAAACTGACAGTTTTTGTTCCGTTTCTGGGCTTTGTGCCGGTTATGGGACTGTTTTTGTTGTTCCTGCCGATGTTGGAGGAAAAGGGGATAATCTTTACCCAGCAATTGGCGGAGGCTACGGTAAACCAAGACTTCTTGGGTGTTGGCGTTCCAGATAGCTAAGGTTAGGGGGGCTTCCCAGTCTACGCTGAGGCCAACGATGATGTGGGAATGCTGCTGGGCACGGTGACGATGAGGGCGCGGAAACGGTTTGTTCAATCTATCTAGAGTGGAGGTGAGCCGCTGGGCAAAGGCTGCTTGGGTTTCAGATAAGTCTTCTTTCTGATCGAGGTAGGTCAGTTGCTTTGCGATATCTACCGCTTTCTCCTGATGCACTTCTTCGGTGCCTTCGGCAGTCCAAAGCCGCACATCGACGGTGCAGTAGAGAGTAATGTAGTGGTTATCCCAGCCCGCGCCGTTTGAGTGAGTTTCTTGCCAAGCCAGGTGGGCAGAGCGCAGGGTGAAAAGGGCGCTGGAATGTTGATTTTTGCTAGTGTGTTTGGTCTGTTGGTCTTCTAAAAAGCGCTGAAACCAGGGAAGCTGCCGCTGATCGCAGTAAACCTGGAAGGTATGCTCACTGAGTCCATTGAAGCGCACACAGATTCGCCCGGTATGATTTTTTGACCAATTCAGATCTTCATTGGTTTCAAACAAGATGGGGAAAGGGGTGGTGCAAGGTTTGGCAAGCAGGCGATCGTTCCACTGTTTTTGTTCGTGATTATCCTTGGGAACTGTAGAGGTTGCGGTGATCAGGGTGGATAACCAAGCTTGTCCAGTTAAGTCACGACCTTTGGGAAGCCGTCCTTCGAGTTGGTCTTGCAGGCGTTGTACCTGGATTTCGGCTTTGCGCCGTCGTTGAGCAAATTTGTGTGGAATTTCGGGGCTTTTAGGCAGTTTGCCGCCGTTTTTGATGAGGTAGGCGATGCTACAGCGAATTAAAGGAGTTTTGGCTCCATGATACTTTTTGAAGAGTTGTGCTCGGATGAGGTCATTGGTGCAAGGGCTTTGGGGGTCTTCAGGGTTGCTGTCTGCTAGGGTTTTCTCAATTTGAGTTAGGAGTTGAGTTGCCTTGTTCTGAATCGTTTCTAGGGGATGGCCGCATAGCTCGACTAGCTCAGGGTCGCTCTTGAGGATGCTGAGCCAAATTTGCTTTCTAGAGAGTTGCCGTTGAAGACGACTCTGAAGGGTAAACCACGATTTAAAGATATAGTTTACGGTTTTCTCGGCTGATGTGTAGAACCGCGCGGGCTGGCCAGAGAAGGGAGCTTCGGTTCTGAGACGACGGCAGATTTCGCTGACGATTTTGGTGGGGTGTTTACCTTTGAGTCGCCAGGTTTCAAACTCTTCGTGGTTGGCGACTTCTTGAATCAGGGTGTTGATCAAGGGGGTGTTTTTTTCTGCGGCGAGTGTCCAGAGGTGTTGTCGGGCTGTGGGTGGGGCAACGAGGCGACATTGAATGGTGATCTGACTCATTACAGGACGATCGAAGGATTTTATAAGGTGATAATAGGTCAAAAATACTATATCGATCGCTGGTGTGAAACCGTAGTGAATGAAGCCGATCGTGTTGGAATTGCGACTTGGTGGAGAAAGATGGGGGGTGTTGTGGCGGGAATTTAAGGTATAAAGGGTTCTGGCTAACTCCAAAACGGGTAACGGCTTTGGGGAGCTGTGGTGTTCTCATTGGGTTTTGACGCAATGCCTGCTAATTCTGATGCACTGAACTTTCAAGATAAGGCGCAGTTTATCTGGCAAGTGGCGGACGACATTTTGTTCGGGCCGTTTATGCACAATGAGTTTAAGGATGTGGTGCTGCCGTTTTTGGTGTTGCGGCGGTTGGATTGCATCTATACGGAGGCTGTGAGAGCGAAGGTCAGGAAGGGCTACGAGCAGTTTAAGGATGAGTTTGAAGAGGATGAGTTAGAGATTGTGTTGCTGAAGGCGGCGGGGGGATTGCCGTTTTACAACACGTCGCAGTATGACTTGGCGGGGATTGCGCAGAATTCTGCGGCGACGGAGGCGAATTTCCGTTTTTACATGAAGAGTTTCAGTAAGAATGTGCGGGACATTCTGGAGAATTTTAAGCTGGATGCGATCGTGGATAAGTTGGTGAAGCACGATTTGCTGAATCAGTTGATTAAGAAATTTGTGGAGTTGGATTTGCATCCCGATCGGGTGAGCAACCATGAGATGGGGGATGTGTATGAGCGGTTGTTGGATAAGTTTAATCAGTTTACGGGGGAGACGGCGGGGCACCACTATACGCCACGGGAAATTATTCGGTTGATGTGCAATTTGCTGTTTGCGGAGCATGGGTCGGATTTGCAGGGACGGGGAATTGTGCGGGGGGTGTTTGATCCGGCCTGTGGGACGGGGGGGATGCTGACGATCGCGAAGGAGCATATTCTGACGAAGATTAATCCACTGGCGGAGATTCGGCTGTATGGGCAGGAGCTGAATGAGCAGACCTACGCGGTGGCGAAGTCGGATTTTTTGGTGACGGGGGAGGATGCGGCGAATATTCGGGAGGGCAATAGTTTTTCGAGTGATCAGTTTAAGGGGATGCGGTTTCGCTATATGTTGAGCAATCCGCCGTTTGGGGTGAATTGGAAGAGTGAGCAGAAGTTTATTGAGGCGGAGGCGGAGAATCCGGAGGGGCGGTTTGCGGTGGGGCTGCCGAGGATTAATGATGGGGCGTTGCTGTTTTTGCAGCATATGGTGTCGAAGATGGAGCCGGTGGGTAAGGATGGGCTGGGGAGTCGGTTGGCGATCGTGTTTAATGGCAGTCCGTTGTTTACGGGGGCGGCGGATAGTGGGGAGAGTAATATTCGGCGCTGGGTGATTGAGAATGACTGGTTGGAGGCGATCGTGGCGTTGCCGGATCAAATGTTTCAGAATACGGGGATTAATACGTATATTTGGGTTTTGACGAATGGGAAGCCGAAGCATCGTCGGGGTAAGGTGCAGTTGATTAATGGGGTGAAGCAGTTTCGGCGGATGCGGAAGTCGCAGGCGAATAAGCGCAATGAGATGACGGAAGAGAATATTGCGGCGATTACGGCTCTGTATGCGGCGTTTGAGGCGAGGCCGGAGGTGAAGATTTTTGATAATGAGGATTTTGGCTATCGGCGGATTACGGTGGAGCGTCCGTTGCGGTTAAATTTTCAGGTGTCGCCGGAGCGGTTGGCGCGGATGCAGTTGGAGTCGGGTTGGGTAAATTTGGCGGTGAGTAAGAAGAAGGATGGGGTGAAGGCGGCGGAAGATGTGGCGGCGGGGAAGGCGTTTCAGGCAGAGTGTTTGGGGGTTTTGGGGCGGTTGGATGGGTCGAAATTATATAAAGACCGCGCTGTGTTTTTGAAGGATTTGCAGGGGGCGGCGAAGAAGGTGGGGGTGAAGCTGTCTGCGGGGGTTTTGAAGGTGATTGTGGCGGGGTTGGGGAACGGGATGAGTCGGCGGCGATCTGTGTGGATAAGGATGGGAGGCCGGAGGCTGATCCGGAGTTGCGGGATTATGAGAATGTGCCATTGAAGGAGGATGTGGGGGATTATATGGCGCGGGAGGTGTTGCCCCATGTGCCGGATGCTTGGGTGGATGAGAGTAAGACAAAGATTGGCTATGAGATTCCGTTTACGCGGCATTTTTATGAGTATGTGCCACCGAGGGAGTTGGATGTGATTGAGGCGGAGATTCGGGATTTGGAGGAAGAGATTCGGGAGATGTTGGGAGGAGTTTTGTGATGAATAATTCTTTGATTAGCTGTGATAGGAAAATCGTATGGATCGATTTCCTAAAGAATTCAGATAATTTGATTCCATTGAAATATGCTGTCAGGATCAACCCAGAAGTCTTGCCAGAAAGCTCGTCTCCTGAACTTGTAATTCAATACATTGATATTGGAAGTGTTCAATCAACTGGTGATATTTCCGAAATTAATCAGCTAAATTTTGCCGAGGCACCTTCACGAGCAAGACGGAAGTTGAGTAAAGGAAATACCTTAGTATCTACCGTTAGAACCTATTTGAAGGCAATTACTTATATTGAGAAAAATACGCCAAACCTTATTGCTTCAACAGGCTTTGCTGTTCTAGTACCACATGAAAAAGTTCTCCATGAGAAATATCTTTACTACTGGATGAGATCAAGTTTCGTAATTGATGAGATTTGCGCACGTTCAGTTGGTGTAAGCTATCCAGCCACTAATGCAACGGAAATTGGTTCAATTCCAATTCCAATAATTCCACTTGAACAACAATGTTTGATCGCGCAATTCCTCGATCGAAAGACTGCCGCGATCGATGCCCTGATTGCTAAAAAACAACGCCTGATCGAACTGCTGGAGGAAAAGCGATCGGCGTTGATTAATCAGGCGGTGACGAAGGGACTCGATCTGGCTGTGCGGATGAAGGATTCTGGGATTCCCTGGGTTGGGGAGATTCCAGAGCATTGGAGTTTACTGAAGCTCAAAAGGTCTTGCAAGAAAATTACAGATGGAGAACATATTTCACCAGACTGTTTAGATGAAGGAGTACCTTTGTTGTCCGCCAAGGATGTTGGGGATCGAACAATTAACTATAAGGTTGAGAAGTTTTTAAGTTTAGACGATGCACTACAATCTAGGAAAAGATGTAATCCAGAATGTGGCGATGTTTTAATGGTGAGTCGAGGTGCGACCATTGGACGAGTTGCACTCGTTGAAGATCAGACAATTTTCTGTCTCATGGGCAGCGTAATCCTACTCAAGCCGGGAAAAGGATTAGATTCTTTATTCCTTTATTTTCTGCTTAAAAATACAACTTTGAAACAAGAACTATTATTAACTTCTGCATCTTCTGCACAGCAAGCGATCTATCTGGTAGATATCGCAGATTTGTATATTCAACTTCCCAGTCAAGAAGAGCAGAAGAAGATATCTGAATATCTCAATACAATGGAACTCAGCACAAATAGAGCAATTCATTTGATTAAAAGCCAAATCGAAAAACTCCAAGAATATCGCCAATCCCTCATCACCGCCGCCGTCACAGGCAAACTCCCCATCCCCGACTAGCCCATAATCGTCCTGAAAACCAAACAGACTTCTGTGCTAAATATTCAGTTAGGAAAATGCCAAAACTCCTGAAGCCCACCAGTTAACCAAAACGGTCAACACATACACAGTAGTACCAGAAAAAAGAACTACTGCATTCACTTGAGTCAGACGCTGTAGCTGGGTCATCGGGATTACCTCCGTTGCCGTTCCATTAAAAAATGAACAAGTAGCTGGGTAAACAATCAGAACAATGATGCCAACAACGAATGCCAAGCACCGAACTACCAGAGCAGGAGTATTAGCCTCCGCAGGGAAGACCGCAATTCTTGATGATTTGAAGTGGTGTGGACACTTCTGGTAGTTCGTATCTCTAAGTTTAGCAAAATAAATCGCTGTAAACGTCGAGGTCACCTCTAATCACATCCTAAATTCAAGGCTTGATCCAGCGCCGCTAATTCATCTAATGCCGCATTGCGTAAGCGATCGACCCGTTCCTTATAATCCATCAAATCCTGAAACTTAACTCGCCGATGCTGACCAACTCGAGTAAATGGGATCTCACCAGACTCAAGCTGCTTCACCAAAAAAGGTCGAGAAACATGAATCAAATCCGCCGCTTCCTGAGTTGTCAACTCCCCATCAATCGGGAACAGCGTCATAATATTTCCCTACGCCATCTGACTACCCTCAAAACCTATCACATCCCCCCTTACCTAGAGCCAGCCGCGATCGTCCCTTCCAACCAGCCCTGCGCCTTCAACCGTGCCCAAGCCTTCCGCAAATGCGGCACCTTAAAAATCCTAGCCTTCCGCTCATTCCAACCATGTACCCCCGCGATCGCCGCCTCCACATCATCCGCCGCGATCGAATTTTCCCGCGTCGCCACCCAATGGATCGTCGCCAGCATCTCCATCCCATAGGGCGTTTCAAACCCCTCAATTAACCGACTCACCCGCTCCAGCCGAGCCACAGCCTCTGCATCCCCCCGCAAAAACACATCCGCAGCCTGCTTCCCCTCCGGCAAAACCACCATCTCCGATCGGGCCGAGCGATCGCCATACCCCTGAATAAAATGCCCCTCCATCCGCTGCAAAGCATGATTTAAATCCTCTGCATACGGCCCATAACGATGCTTAACATAGTTCAGACGTGGAAAAGCCTCCCCAGCCTCCTTGAGAAAGTAAACCAACTTCTGAGCCTCCAAACGCCCCAAAGAATACCCCGGCAGCCCATACTGCTCAAACAAACTCACCACCAAAGCCCGCGATCGCGTCATGTTCGGTATATTCATCCCACCCAATCTCCACGCCCAAAGCACTCTATAGTACGCTTGACTTATTTTAATCGTCACCTAAAATTTCTCAAGAGAAAAGCTCTAGGCATTTCCGGAAGTCCGTGACTAAACTTGAAGTTGTGTCAACAGACGGCGCTCAACCCTGATCAGCGCTCAACTAGTCGCTCAATCTCCGGAACCCCCAATGCCCAGCTACCCCACCGAAAAACGCTTCGAAAATCACATCATTGCCCACCTCCTCAACCACGGCTATCGCAAAGCCTTATCCAGCGACTACGACACCTCCCTTTGCCTCATCCCCCCCGAAGTTATCGCCTTCATCCAAGCCACCCAACCCCAGCAATGGCAAAAACTCGAACAGCAATACGGCCCCGACACCGCCCGCCGTCTCTGTGAACGTCTCGAAAAAGAAATCAGCCAGCGCGGTACCCTCGATGTCCTCCGCAAAGGCATCGAAACCCGTGGCTGCAAATTCAAACTTGTCTACTTCCAACCTGCCAACCACCTCAACCCCGACCACCAAGCTCAGTACAAACAAAACCGCTTCAGCATCATTCAACAGTTCTACTTCAGCGCCAACAACCAAAAATCCCTCGATCTGGGTATCTTCATCAACGGCCTTCCCATCCTCACCGCCGAACTCAAAAACTCCACCACGGGCCAATTCGTCGAACAGGCGATCGAACAATACAAAACCGATCGCGATCCCCAGGAACCCCTATTCCGCTTCAAGCGCTGCCTCGTTCACTTCGCGGTTGGGAATGAAAAAGTCTTCATGACCACCCGTCTCGCCAAAGACAAAACCCACTTTCTCCCCTTCAATCTCGACACTGACAACCCTGTCAATCCCAACGGCTACCGTACCCACTACCTCTGGGAGCAAATCTGGCAAACCGACAGCCTTCTCAACCTGCTCCAAAACTACCTCCACCTTCAAACCTCCACGGAAAAAGTTTGGAAAGACGATCAACTAATCGAAATCGAAAAAGAACAGCTCATTTTTCCCCGCTTCCACCAACTGGATGCCGTCCGCAGCCTTATTTCTACCCTCAAACAGGACGGCACAGGGCGGCAATACCTCATTCAGCATAGTGCCGGTTCCGGGAAGTCCAACAGCATTGCTTGGCTGGCCCACCAACTCGCAAACTTCTACCGCGAGCCCCACGACACCCGTCGCCTGTTTGACAGCATCATCGTCATCACCGATCGGCGAGTTCTCGACAAACAACTACAAAACACCATCAAACAATTCGAGCAAACTCAAGGGGTTGTAGCTCCGATCGATAAAAATGCCGCCCAACTCAAACAGGCGATCGAAACCGGACAGGACATCATCATAACGACCCTACAAAAATTTCCTGTCATCTCCAACAGCATCTCTCAGCAATCCGGTAAGCGCTTCGCCGTCATCATTGATGAAGCCCACTCCTCCCAAAGCGGGGAATCCACCAAACACCTTAACCAATCCCTCACGGCTGGCCTCGATCCCTTGGAACTAGCCGAAGCTGCGGAATCTCAACCCGAAACCACCGAAGAAGATGCAGTCATTGAAGAAATCCGTGCCCGATCGCGCCACCAGCCCCACATTTCCTACTTTGCCTTTACAGCTACCCCAAAAGAGAAAACCCTCCAAACCTTCGGTCATCTCAACGCAGAAGGGCAATATGTCCCCTTCCATAGCTACACCATGCGGCAAGCGATCGAAGAGGGCTTCATTTTAGATGTCTTACAGAACTACACCACCTACGAACGCTATTTCAAACTGCACCAGAAATATGACCTCCCGACCGAATTTGATAAACGCAAAGCCGCAAAACTGCTCGTTGACTATGTTGACCTCCAACCCCATGCCTTTGCCGCCAAAAGCCGCATCATCCTCGATCACTTCCTCAGTAAAGTAGCCGATCAACTCAACGGACGAGCTCGGGCTATGGTGTGCACCCGATCGCGTCTCCACGCTGTGCGCTACTTCCAAACCCTGAGCCGTCTCATGCAGGAAATGAATCTGCCCTACAAGCCTCTGGTTGCGTTCAGCGGCACCGTCGAAGATCCAGAGATTCCCGACGTGCAATATACCGAAACCAGCCTGAACCAACTCCCCGGCAAAACGGATATTCCCGATGCCTTGAAAATGCCACAGTATCGAATTCTCATTGTTGCTAAAAAGTATCAAACGGGCTTTGATGAGCCCCTGCTACAAAGCATGTATGTCGATACCAAACTCGGTGGAGTCAGCACTGTCCAAACCCTCTCCCGCCTCAATCGCACAACTTCCGGCAAAGAGCACTGCATGGTGCTCGACTTCGTGAATAGTGCTACGGCCATCCAAAGCGATTTTCAATCCTATTACCAAACGACGGCCTTGACGGACACCCCCGATCCCGATCGTCTCTATGACTTGAAAAACGCCATCCTCAACTATGAAATCTTTACAACCCAGGATGTTGAAAACTTTGCTGCTATCTTCTGGGATAAAACAGCCAACCAAGATCAGCTTCAGCCGATTCTCGATGCCGTGCGAGATGCTTGGCATCAATGTACTTCAGAAGCCCGAGAAACCTTTCGATCGCATCTACAACGCTTTATTCGCTTCTATGGATTTCTGGCCCAGGTGATTACCTTTGAAGATGTAGACCTTGAGAAGTTTTATGGGTTTGTTCGGCTGCTCAATCGCAAACTCGATCCTCGCGAAAGTGGCCGCATTCCAACGGAACTATTGGATGCCGTTCGACTTGACTCCTTCAAAATTGAACGCACCTTTGAGGACTCTATTCCCTTGACCCAGGTAGATACAATGATTCGCGGGATGCGCGATCGCGAAGCCGCTCCCCAAGCGACCAGCCAAAGGGACACCCTGACGAATATCATTACTCGACTCAACGAGACCTACGGGGTCAATCTTACAGAAGACGATAAGCTCGATATCGAACGCATTCGCAACAAGGTTGAAAATAACTCCGACCTCGAAGCAGTGATGATTGCCAACAACACCGAGCAAGTTAAGCGGGAGAAATTTAACTCTGCGATCGATGAAATCTTTCTTGAGTTCATCCACGATAAGCTGGATCTCTACAAGAAACTCAAAACCCCAGAGTTTAATAAAGCGCTTAAGCAGGAGTGGTTCGAGGAATACAGCCAACGCTTTTTCAACCAGAATGCACCAGAATCCGAAGCATAAGCGCAAGGCCAGCACAATGGAAGAATCATTGCTGTTGCATCTGCCCAAACGGGGTCAAACAGCGCCGACACATCCCATCCTGCCACTGTGCTGGGGCTTTAAATAGCGCTGAACAGACTGGACACTTGGCTAGTAGTTTGAGACTATGCCGATTGCACTTCCAGATGTGCTTATATTGCCACTCCATGCGATGACAGGGCGTTTCCCCATAGCAGGCGCTACAAAGCCGAATAGGACTGCATTGCATCCCAACCCCTGGAGGGGGCAACATTGCTATCAATTGCTCTACGCTAACACGCACCACCTTCGCTAAGGCTTCCAATTCCTGACGGCTCGGCGGTGGATTCCAGTGGAACCGTTCCCACCTTGCCACCACGGCCCCAATTCCGGCCAACTGTCCTAAGCCACTGGGAGTTAAATGATTCGGTCGTCGGAATCGCCCGAGAAAGTGGCTTAAGCTCTCCCCCTCGTAAGGCTCCACCTGAAATAACCAGGGCTGAATCCCGGAATCGATCGTCATTTGTACTCCTTAGCTACCTCTTCCAGACATTTCTTTTCGACTTTCTTGTAACCGAATGACAGCGATCGAATGGCCGCCTCCCGCAGGATTTCGTCCATGCGCCCGATATAGCCCTCTGTGCCGGTAGTCAGAATCCGCAGCATGTCCTTGCTGATTAAGTTGGAGGCAACGGGTAGGTTTAAGATTTTCTGTTCCCAGAGAGCAATTGTTTTTTTGAATTCCTCTCCCGACAATTTGCCAAACCGATGGCAGGCGCGGAAACGGTTATAAACTTGTTCATCCCGCTTGATGACAGCATCTAAACGATCTGTGCCCACTAGCACCACAGCAATTCCTAACTTGTCGTATATATCTCGGACATCGGCAAAGGTTTCGGGTTTAAGGCGATCGGCCTCGTCAATAATCAGCATTTCTACGCCGCAGGCTTGTAACACCTCGATCGCTCGACCTCTCAAATCTGATACCGTTCCTCTCGTTGCCCGATGCTTCAGAAACTCGATGATTTCCTTAAAAAGTTCCTTGGGGCCGCACTTTTGGGGAGGCTGAACGTAGACTACAGGCACGATCGGCTTTTTGCCAGCTTCCTGCTGGGGTTTATTGCGATAGAAGTACGCTTCGCAAGCCACAGATTTCCCTGTTCTTGATTCTCCGACGATCCGGCAGGACTGTCTTGATTTGCGTTTGCCATCTAACCAGTCATGTAGCTGACTGACCTGTGCCAATGGCATTACTGTTTTTTTTCGTAACCGAGCAATTTCAGCTTTGAGCCAGTCATCATCTGGTTGAAATTCACCTAAAACCTCGGCCCATTCCTTGGCTTGGGTCATATCTACCAACCCCCTTGTAATTCTTCAAAGTCGATCGGTTCAAATGTCTCAGTTTCCAAGTCCAGAGCAACTTCTAGCTCTGTTGGAGCGGTTTCAGGCTGCTCAACGGATACTGCCCCTGTCTTGGGCGTTTCCGTCTCTGACCTCGCGATTTTTTGTTCTTCCTTGTGCCGCTGTTTCCGACTTTTTTTACTATTGACCAGCGCATCTCGATCCAAGACTTCCTGGAAAATAGCTGTGTTACTCAGTGACTTGCCAGCTTCTTTTCGGCGACTACTACTGGCTTGAGCTTCCGATAAGGATAGCTGCTCCGTTTCTAACCCTTGTGCAAAGGCTCGGGTTAGAAACACCTCTCGATTGTTCTCTCTTCTATATACCAAGAGAGTGGTAATGTCATCTGGATTAAATCGGACTGAGACAATTTCTCCGGCATAGCCCGCTAGATATTCTCCTCGGTACATCAAATTCTTAAACTGGAGATAACCTCCCCGCTGAATGGTGCGTCGGCTAACGTTCATCAGACAAGGATCCAGTAAGCGTTCTCCTATGACATCTGGCACTCCTGGTAACCCCGCCTCCCAGCGTTGAAACCGAGTTTGATCCCCGATACGAGCATCAATGCTCTGGTTATAACAATCACAAATAAACCGAACAACGAGTCGCTCTAAATCTCTCAAGGTCAGACGTGCATCCTTTTCGACATCTTTTGGCCGTTTCTGAACATTGGAGTCAGTGTATCCAGGCAGTGTTGAGAAAAGTTGTTCATTTAAGGTTTTAAAGGGGCGTTCCACAATCCCACCTTCTGAGGGACGATCGCGCAGATGGCAAGTAAAGCCCAAATCGTGACCAATTTGCTGGACATGATTGGATCGAAAGTCTTTACCCCCATCTGTGTAAAAATGCACTGGCTTACCGTAGGTGCCCCACTCGCAGTTCAGTTTGTACTCCGCTCCGTAGTGCTTGGGTAGGATGGCATGACGAAGCGCCAACGCTACAACCTGGGAACTAGGTGCATCAAACCCTAAATTGATGCCCATAATGCAGCGGGAGTAGGAATCAATCACGATAGTCAGCCAAGGTCGCTTGCGCTTTTCACCATACTGATCGACGAGCATGACGTCTACAGGAGTGTGATCGCACTGCCAGACATGATTACTGTGTGCAATAACAAGATCCTCTCCTGAGCGGGTTTTAACAGATAGGGTTGAGCCTTTCCAACCAGGACTGCGAATGCTCTTGGTTTTCTCCTGCCGCTCAATGATGGGCTTTAGGACTCGTAGCACGGTTCTATAGTGGGGAGGGTTCTCGTCCCGCATCTCATGCGCTTTTGCCTGAACTCTCACAGCAACCTGTTTTGGAGTCATGCGTTTACTCCCTGTGTTACCCTCCTTGTAGGTTTTAATGATGAAGTTTTGCCAAAAATCGCTAATGCGGTGCTTGCCTTTGTCCGCTCTACAATTTCGAGTTATTCCTGCGATTCCATTTTTCTCCCAGCGTTGGATTTCGCGTTGGACTGACCTAACTGAAATTCCTAGTTGCTCAGCAGCATACCGAAGTCTTTTTCCATAAGTGGCTCGGTCACAGGGTTCGATAAGGGGTTGTAGCACCTTGATTTTTCTTTCTTCGTCAGGGCTCAACGTGGTGACGATGATTGGTGACGGGGAGGAATGCTCGACGGATGATGGGGTATCAAGCGGGCTATCTAGAGATTGATTATCCAGAATGGAAGAATCCTGCATAACAGTTTACTTGTAGGCTCTGGGTAGTACTAATATATCGTCAAATTGTTGAATAATGACCGATAAATTGGGCTCTTCCAAGCTTTGTGTAAAGCTATATGACAGAAAAAATGACAGTAATACTTCAGATTTACCCATAGGCCCCAAGTGGGTTCACCTCGTACTTCTACCCGTCCTGGTATTATCACCAGTAAGGATAACCCGCCTCTTCTAATCTTCCTTCTTTGAGCCCCTCCGGCCTTTTGTAAATTATTCCACAGCCATTGGTAAACCAATTCTGTTGCAGGACATTCGTCTAATCATCAAGAGGCCAAATGTGAAAATGATGGTCAGCTATGAGAGTATTTGCTTTCTTTACCACTATCCGCCTCATAGACTTGTTAGACGGAAATCGCAGCACTAACCTCGATTTCACCGCGAAGACTCAATCACGAAGGAAAAATGTGCTCGCTAAACATAAGCGGCCTATACTGGCTCCTTATGTTATTTTCATTAAGCGCTTTTTTAATCTTGTAACTTGTTCGACATCTCCTAGTGCTTCATATCCTCTCTTTGCTGATTGAAGAAGTTGGACGGCTGTTTCTCGTCGTCCAAGGGCGTAGTTTACCTCCCCTAATCCAGACTGGGCAGCTGCAAGTTCAAATGGATTATTCGTTGTTTTTGCTTGCTGAATGGCTGCTAAATACTGCACTTCAGCTTCCTGGGATAAGCCTATTTGTCGATACAGATCCCCCAGTAGACGATGAACTTCTGCGGTTCTTTCAGTCGTTGGTATTGCTTCCAGGGTTTGAAGAGCCTCGGCAATCAGGTTATAGGAAGTGTAGAGGTTGGCGATCGCCAATGCGTTCGATGGTTCAGGCAGATTTTGGGTGATGATGCGATCTCGAACTTCACGGACTTCAGTGGCTAACGTCGCATCTAACAGTTTAAATCCCAGCCCTGCTGTACTTTCTTCGCTGGACGATCGCCCATTATCGGCATCAATCACAAAGCGATAGGCAACGCTGGGCTGTAAGGTGGGTTGACCCGGATAGACGAATTCACAAGTTTGTTCCTGGCAAGTGTTTGCTCGCTTAACCTTCTGTGTCCAGCTGAGTCCATCTCCTCTGACAGTGAGTGTAAAGCTGTTCGTACCTGTAGCAGCATTCCATCGCAGTATCGGTTGAGGAGTGAGGATTTCCGTGGCTCGTGGCAAAATGGTATATGGTATATCCTGGGCTCCCCCATTGCGGGGTGTAATCGAGCGACCGCTGATTGTTCTTGCCGGTGGGCAAATCTGAGTTAAGCCTGCTGTTCCCTGAGTACTCCAGGGACTTGAACGTCCATCTGGGCAGGAAATTGTCACAGTTGCACCTTGACTCAGTCGCAGTAGACTGCCTTGAAGAAGCGTCATGTTTTTAGAAACTGGATTGAATCGGGTTCCACCGGGTGGTTTCCATTCAATCTTGCCCGTCACAGCAACAACGGTTTGTGCAGTGGTTTTATCTGCGGTAACAATTACACCGCCCACGCTTCCCACCATAAGCAAAAATGCTATCGACAACGATACAGGCTGATTGATTGGATAATTTGGATAATATTTCATTTAGGGTTTTCCGGTTTGATCAAGACGTTGTCGAGCTATGTGATACCAACTATCTTCTTCTGGGTGACGCACCACTAAAGAACTTTGACAAATCTCCCATTCGAGTTGGGCATTATCCGGAGGCTTTTTCTTTTCTAAAACTTGTGCTAGTAAGCAATGAGCAGCAGCCGGTGGGGAGGGAAACGTTGAATCAAGCGCGATCGCCCGTTGCAGCCAATCTTTCGCCTCGATATGGCGTGCCTGATTGAGTCTAACCCAACCCATATTCTTGAACAAGGCATAGGTTGTATGGTTGCGCTCGTCGCCTGCGGGAAGTTGGGCAACCAGTTCTAGACCTCGTTGCAAAAAAGCAGCCGCTTCTGGTAGTTTCTTGGATTGCAGGCTTAAGCGACCGAGTTCATTGTAAGCGGGGGCATATTCGCCCTGAGCCGCAGTTAGATAACGGGTTCGTGCTGGCTCGATCTGCTGTAAGTCTTCATGCAGCCGTCCCAGGTTGTAGTGGGCTGGCAGGTTATTCGGATCGAGGCTGGCTGCCCGTTCAAAGTCAGATTGGGCATTTGCCAATTCGCCTGCACTATAGCGAGTGAGGCCGCGATCGTGGAAGAAGCTAGATATGTCCGGTAGCCGTGACCAGAGCAGAATTAAGGTGACGAACAGGGTCAACGAGAGGGCTAACTTGGCGACTGGCCAGAAATGTTTTTTCAGCCCCAAGCCGCCCAACTGAGAGAATATCTGTTCTAGGGCTTTGCGTCCTGATGCGGTTAAGGTGCCTGCGGTGAGCAGGGTTAGGAGACTTTGCCCAACGATCGCCAGCGCACCCAGCACATCGGGTCCACCACTCAGAAACCGGGTTGAGATGACCACCACCAAGCTCACAGAGACGGTCAGAAAGATGAGACTGAGCATCTCCCAGAGCCAATCTAGACGAGTGAACCAATGCTCTGGAGTTTGCAGGGACCACCACCAAGCGGCGGCATCGGGTTGGATGCTGGCTCGCCAATTGTCCAGGGCAAGGGTTGCAGTGATCAAACCGGACTGATGACGTAGGCGATCATCGAGCCGCATCAATCGCAACAGGGTTTCTGTCGGCACTTTCGGTGTCGTCATCAGAATGGCTTGAACGGCATCCCGCGATCGCAATAGCTTCAAAATCTCACGCTGAAGTTGTTCTGGATGATCGGGCGATTCAGCGGGTTGAGCATTGGTCACTCGCCGCGATCGACGTTGAGCAGACTGTGCAGCCACTTGTTCAAGCGTCGTCAGCAGATCCTCGTAGTAATTAAGCGCGACATGCAGGTCGTACATCATGATCAGCGTTTCCTAAGATCTGCCCGCCCTGTAATGGAGAAGGCTGACCAGAAATAAGGATGGGTATAGTCTGGATTTTGTTGCCGAAAGGCTTGTTGTGCCTGCTGTAAAGCGGTTGCTGGGTCACTGCCTGTTCGCAGATAGGTGTAAAATTGCTTCATTAACAAGGCCGTTGGCTCATCATCCACATTCCACAAGCTCGATAGTACGGTCGGTGTGCCCGCATAGAGAAATGCCCGATTTAATCCCACAATTTCATCGCCTCGGCTTTGCTGACCAATACCAGTTTGACACGCACTCAACACCACCAGGTTAGTATTTCGAGTCAGATCTAATCCGTAGATTTCACCCACTTCTAATCGTCCATTATTTTTGTCATCAGCAGTCAAGTACAGCGCGCTGGAGCGAGGATTGATCGGATCAACTTTGCCATGAACTGCCAGATGCAGAATGTTAGCCGTTGGGGCTTGCGATCGCAGTCGTGTTTCCGTAGCATCTTTACCGACAAAAGGGGTGGTGTTAAACAAAGCGGCGATTGCCTCGACTTCAGTCCGGGCACTGCTCAATCCACCCTGTTCTGCACTCATGGGATCACCCAAGGCTAATAGGGTGTTGACTGGCGATGGCTTGGAGGCGGGTAAAAAACGGAGCACATTGGCACTAGGCAGAAAAGAAAGGACGTAGCGATCGCCTAAATAGCGATTGCCATCCGTGAGGGCGGCAAAGGGCAGGTAGTGCAAGCTATCGTGAGGAACGATGATCAGACGAGATGTCTTCAAGTAAGCTTGCAACGGTGCAATCAATACTTGATGGAGTTGTTGAAATTCGGCTGGAACCTTATCACTTAGGTCAGAAAAGTCGCGTAAGTTTGTAATAGTCTTGACTAAATCTTCGCGGCTGATGTTGAGTGAAACGGTGTTGAAGCTGTTACGAGTCAGGATGAAGGCAACGGTGCGATCGCCCGTCACAAAGTACTCAACTAAAGTTGTGTCTGGCTGTAGCAAACGCTGAATTTCTACTAACGGTGCCACATCTACGGTGACTAATGAAGCAGCAGCCGGACTCTGAAGTTGGATTTGGATGAGTAACCTATCATCTGCTTGTCGCAGGGTTACAAGTTGAGTGCTGGCGGCTGAAATGGCGGTTTGATCCCACTGATCTTTCGGTCGAGATCTTAAGGTTGTGAGTTGACGCTCAATTGCGTCAATTTGCTGGCTCAAGTCTTGTGCTTGCTGCAATAGTTGAGCATCCGCCCCAGCCCGAAGATCAATTTGTCCATTTGCGAGTTGATCCAGAAATGCTCTGGCTTTTGCCCGTTCTGCATAGTTAAAGGCAGCGGTGAAATCGCCTCGCTGTGCTAACAAGTTAATTAAACGCGAGTAGGTATCGATCCGTTCACTGACAAAGGATGACTTTAATTGCTCAAGCCGAATATCACCCCGAATCGATTCTGTAAGCGCTATGGATTGCTGATAGGACTCGATCGCCTTGGCAGAGTTGCCTTGCTCTTCATAGAAGCCAGCCATGTTACTGAACGTGGTCGCTTCCCCTAAACGGTTGCCCACTTCTTGGCTCATCCGTAAGGCTTGGGTGTAGTGTTTAAGGGCAGTAGCCTTGTTTCCTAAGGCGGCGTGGATTTTCCCCGTCTGGTTGAGGATGGTGCTTTCGTGGATTTTGTCGTTGAGGTGGCGGGTAATGATCAGGGCTTGCTGGTAGGCATTGAGGGCAGTACCCCAGTCCTTGGCAACCATATAGGTGCGACCAATGCCTGCAAGGGCCGTTGCCTCTGCCGCCAGATCGCCTGCGGGTCGGGAGATAATCAGGGCTTGGGTGTAGGCATCCTGGGCTTGCTGCCATTGGTTTGTATCTGCATGAATATCGCCAATGTTTGTGAACGTGGCAGCAGCTCCGCCCTTGTCATTGAGTTGATACAGTAGGGGGAGGGCTTGGGTGTGATAATCCAGAGCGGTTTTGGAGTCGGCTAAGTTGGTGTAGAGTTGCCCCAAGCTATTGAGAATCGCAGCTTCTTCGGCTTTGGCCCCGGATTGGCGGGAGAGGGGCAAGGCTTGGGTGTAGGCATCCAGAGCGGCTTGGAATTGCCCCAAGTCAGCGCGAATGTTGCCGATGAGACGGAGGGTGTGGGCAGCTTTCGCCAGGTTGTTATCGGTACGATACAACTTGAGGGCTTCGTCGAGCTTTTGCAATGCCTGTTGCCTCGACTCAACGGTGCCCTGCTGATTCAGTTGAATGGCGGCTTGAAGCGCAGCTTCGGCTTGAGGAGCATTCTTGTTGGAAACGTTTGCCTGAGAGTTTCGCTGGGCAGCCGTTTCCTCAGCTTGAAGAGCGATCGCGGTTTTTACGTCCCATAACCGAACAGTTTGATCCCAACTGACAGTCAAAATTTGCCGACCATCTGGGCTAAATTCTGCATTGTTGATTTGGCTTTCATGTCCTTGCAACACTGCCAGAAGGTTCCCTTGGTGATCCCACAATCGTATAGTGTTATCCTTGCTAGCAGTAAGGATGTGCTGGCCATTAGGGCTGAATATGGCGATGGTAACCAAATGCTTATGCCCTCGCAATGTTGTAAGAAGATTCCCTTGGCGATCCCACAGTCGGGCAGTTATTCCACTAGTAGTAAGAATTTTTTGACCATCGGAGCTAAATGCTGCGCTTCTGTAGATATGTCTAATAACAGAAGGGCTAAGGACTTGCTGACCATCAACGAGAAATATATCTAATGTGCCTATGGGAAGAGTAGTGAGGAGTTTCTGAATATCGGGGGGCAACGCTTCATTGTCGAACTTCTTCTCATCTCTATCGGACAAGATAACCAAAAGATTTCCTTGACGATCCCACAAACGAGCTGTAACATCACGGCTAACTGTAAGGATGTACTGGCCATCAGGGCTAAATACAGCGCGATTGATCTTGTCCTGGTGACCTTGGAACACTGCTAGCAGAGATCCTTGACGATCCCATAACCGGGCAGTTTTATCGTTACTAGCTGTGAGGATGTGCCGATTATCAGAACTAAATACTGCACTTCTGACAGCACCCCCATGCCCATGCAGAATGGCAAGAAGATTTCCTTTGCGATCCCATAGCCGAGCAGTTTTATCTCCACTGGCTGTGAGAATTTGTTGACTATCAGGGCTAAATATTGCACTGGCGATCCAATCTTCATGCCCTTGCAGAACAGCAAGAAGATTGCCTTCAAGATCCCATAGTCGAGCAGTTTTGTCCGCGCTGGCAGTGACGATTTGCTGATCATCGGGACTAAATGTAGTGCTGATGATCGCGCTCTCATGTCCTTTCAAGACAGCCAAGAGATGACCTTGTAGATTCCACAACCGAGCAGTCTTGTCCCCGCTGGACGTTAAGATTCGCTGACCATTAGGGCTGAAGACGGCTCTCCCGATGATATGCTCGTGCCCCTTAAATATGGTTAGTTGAGCGTTTTTTTGGGATACATTACCTTGAAAGGCTTGTAGGGCAGCTACTTGCTCAGTTTGGTTATTAAGGACATCAGATACAACCCATAACCGAACAGTTTTATCGTTACTGGTAGTAAGAATTTGCCGACCATCAGAACTGAATACTGCACTAGTGACAATATCCTTATGCCCCCGCAAGACAGCTAAGAGATGACCCTGGCGATCCAACAATCGAACAGTGTTGTCTCTACTAAAAGTGAGAATTTGCTGACCATTGGGACTGAATACGGCACCATCTACTATAGCGCTATGGCCTGGTTGTAAGGTAGCTAAGGAATGTCCCTGTCTGTTCCATAACCGAACAGTTCGGTCAAAACCAGTAGTAAGAATCTGCTGACTATCGGGGCTGAATATAGCACTCGTGACAATATCTTCATGCCCCTTTAAGACAGCTAGGAGACGACCTTGATGATCCCACAGCCGGGGACTCTTATCATCAATAGCAGTTAGGATTTGGCGACCATCTGGGCTAAATACGGCACTATAGAACCCAACCCCTTTCTCATGCCCTCGCAGTACAGCCAAGAGATTGCCTCGGCGATCCCATAATCTAGCTGTTATGTCATCACTGACAGTCAGGATTTGGCGACCATCCGGACTAAATACAGCCCTCTTAACATCACTCTCATGCCCTCGCAGCACAGCTATGAGATTACCTTGACGATCCCATAATCTAGCCGTTTTATCTAAGCTAGCAGTCAAGATTTGCTCACCATCAGGGCTAAATATAGCACTGTTGACCCAACTCTCATGTCCCTGCAAGACAGCTACAAGATGACCATGGCTATCCCACAATCGGACAGTACTATCTCCACTAGCGGTCAAAATTCGCTGATTATCTGGGCTAAATACAACACTATTGACCCGAAACTTATGCCCTCGCAAGATAGCCAGAATCTGACCCTGGCTATCCCATAGCCGAACAGTAGAATCATTACTGGTAGTCAAGACTTGCCGGCCGTTGGGGCTAAACACGGCAGTGGCAGCCCAGGTTTCATGCCCTAGGAAAACAGCCACTTGCCCACCAAAGGCTTGCTTGGGATGCCGTGTGCCTGATGGCTTGGGGGTTGTAGGGGCTGGTGACTGAGATGAGGGGGGAGTTTGGGTTTGGGCGGAAATCGGGGGAGTGGTGGTAGTGGCAAAGACCACGCTTACGGCAAGGGCTAAATAGGGCTTGCTTTTTCGGAATTTGCTGGGAACCATCATGGTTGTTTTAGTCTTGCCCTCTGGAGTCTACTGGCAATTTTCTCTACGATCGCTTTGATTGTCCCAATCTTGATGCAACTTTGTGCTTTGTGAAGTTTTGAAATAGAGCTGAATGGCTCTGCTGTCTCGGCTGCTGCATGGTATCCTGCGATTTTAAGATTTTGGTTGCAGCTATGGTTTAGGTTTGTTTCCAGTAGTTGCAGCTAATTCATTTTTTATCCTGCAAGGCGATCTCAGTTTCTATATCCCATAACCGGGCAGTTTGATCAAAACTGGCAGTCAGGATATGCCGACCATCCGGGCTAAATACAGCACTGAGGACAGCACTCTCATGCCCTCGCAAGACCGCTAAAAGCTGACCTTGTTTGTTCCACAATCGCGCAGTTCTATCCCCGCAACTGGTCACAATGTAACGACCATCTGGGCTAAATACGGCACTAGTAACTGCATCTTGATGTCCCTGCAAAACAGTATGATTACCTTTTCTGTCCCATAACAGCGCTGCTCTATTCGCACCTATAGCCAAAATATATTGACCATCTGGACTAAATATGGCTCTGTAAAGCCAATTCTCATTCCGAAATATCGCTAAAAGCTTACCCTGTCTGTTCCATAATCGTACCGTTTTATCCTGACTGGCAGTCAAAATTTGCTGACCGTCAGGACTGAATACCGCACTGTAGACTGAATCTTCATGCCCTTGAAAATTAGCCAGAAGTTTACCCTGTCTGTCCCATAAGCGTGCCGTTCTATCCCCATTCGCGGTCAAAATATACTGCCCATTGGGGCTAAATACAACATCCCTGCCTCCACGCAAAACAGACAGAAGCTTACCTTGACGATTCCATAACCGGACAGTTGTA
This sequence comes from Alkalinema sp. CACIAM 70d, assembly GCA_002148405.1. Taxonomy (GTDB): domain Bacteria; phylum Cyanobacteriota; class Cyanobacteriia; order Leptolyngbyales; family Leptolyngbyaceae; genus Alkalinema. The sequence goes on from MUGG01000210.1 coordinate 22,236, forward strand.
TCTTCACCAGCGATCAATATTTGCTGACTATCTGAACTAAATACGGCACTGCTCACCCCATTTTCATGCCCCTGCAAAACGGCTAAGAGCTTACCCTGTCTGTCCCATAATCGCGCAGTTTTATCCTTCCAAGCGGTCGTCAAAATTTGCTGACCATCGGGGCTAAATATGGCTCGGACAGCGTTTTCATGCCCTTGCAAAATAGCCAAAAGCTTGCCTTGGCGATTCCACAACCGCGCAGTGTTATCCCTACTAGAGGTTAAGACTTGCTGACCATCAGGACTGAATACAGCACGGTCGAGCACACCTGTGTGCCCCTGAAAAATAGTAAGTTGAGCATTTTTTTTAGAAATATTGTCTTGCAAGTCCTCCAAAGCAGCGACTTGGTTGGATTGGGACGCGATCGCCTCTGATACACCCCATAACCGAGCAATCTGACCAAAACCATAAGCCAAAACTTTCTGACTATCAGGGCTAAATACTACCTTTGGAAGCCCATCTACGCTCTCATGCGCTAGTAAGACTGCCAGGAACTGACCTTGACTACTCCACAGTCGAGTGCTGCTCTTCTGTCCATCGCCTCTACTTGAACTCTTGCTCGTGGTCAAAATGTAACGACCATCGGGACTAAATTTGGTACTGAAAACTGAACCTTCATGCCCACGCAAGACCGCCAAAAGTTGACCTCGACTATCCCATAATCGAGCCGTTTGATCGCTGCTAGCTGTCAAGATACGCCGACTATCTGGGCTAAATCCAGCATCAGTGATCGAATTTTCATGCCCCTGCAAACTCGCCAGAAGCTGACCCTGACTATCCCACAACCTGACAGAACTGTCAGCTTCATCTCCACTAAAAGTCAGGATTTTCCGCCCATCTGGGCTAAATACAGTATGCCTGAGATTACCCTCATGCCCTTGCAAGACATTCAGGAGATTACCTTGTCTGTCCCATAACCGGGCACTCTTCTCAAAACCAAAGGTCACAATGCGTTGACCATCTGGACTAAATACAGCACTGTTGATTGGCCCCTCATGGCCTCGCAGGACAGTCAGAAGCTTTCCCTGTTTATCCCATAACCGTGCAGTTTTATCGTAACTGGTCGTCAAGATGTAGCGACCATCTGGGCTAAATGCTGCACTCGTTACCCTATCCTCATGCCCCCGCAAAACAATCAAGGGCTTCCCTTGGAGATCCCATAACCGAGCTGTTGTGTCATCTGAATCCTGACTGAACGTCAAAATGCGTTGACCATCCGGACTGAAGGTCGCACCTTGCAGAGAACCCTCATGCCCACGCAAAACAGCCAGCAAATTACCCTGAACATCCCATAACCGAGCAGTTTTATCGAAACTGGCAGTTAAGACATGCCGACCATCCGGACTAAATACAACGGTGTTTATCCAACCCGTATGTCCCTGAAACACGGACAGAGAATTCCCTTGAAGATCCCATAACCGGGCAGTTTGATCCATAAAGGAAGCAGTTAGGATGTACCGACCATCAGGACTAAATTCTGCACTATTGACTACATCTCTATGCCCTAAAAGAACAGCCAGTTGCCCACTAAAAGCTTGCCTAGATTGCTGTGTATCTGACGAATTGGAAGTTGCACTTGTTGGTGATTGAGACAATAGGGGAATTTGGGGTTGAGCTTTAATGGGGGTACTGGTCGCAGTGACAAAAACTGCGCTCAGCAGCAGTGCCAGGTAGCGGTGCCTTCTCTGGCAAAATTGTTTTCGACTTATCATAAATATCTCAATATCACGATACAGCGGTCACGCTACCCTATAGTCAAAACACTGGTAATAGGGAGACTGAGGGGGATCGGTTCGGTGCAATGATCTGTCGCTTCCTCAATTTAAACCGACATAAACAACGATCGCATCAATCGCCAAATGCCGCATGAAATGCCTCTTCTTCTGCTTGCTGACGAGCATATTCACTGTAGCAACGAAAAGCACTCTCCGATTTGTGCCGAGTCAGTTTTCGGGTAGTGCCCTTCAGGGCATTACCGAAACCGTTCCACCAACTGCTCGATCGATGAAGCAGCAGGAGCCGATCGCAAATCTTCCGCAATCAACTGACTGAGTTGTTGAAATACTTCATTGGGTTGCGTCATAACGAGTCACTGCTGGGGAGTGTTAGGAGTATTGTGCTGATGGATCTCACCAACTATAGGCCGTGCCACCTTCAACCTTAGTTTGCCAGCCCTTAGCATTTGCTCCAGAAATGTTTTGAGTCATGCTGCTATCGTCTTGCAGCTTTCCGGCATGGATCTCTTAGGCGATCTCCTGTACTTGGGCAGCAAATTGAGGATCGTTTTTCATTGCCGCTTTGAGGTAAGTGGCAATATCAGCGATGTCTTCTTCGGCAGGCTGCTCTACGACGTTGGCAAGTACACTTTCGGCGTCAGGATTGCCGCGCAGTTTGTTCCAGATTAGGTTGTGCAGGTCTTTCATTTTGGCGATCGCCTCGCCGGTAAACTTCTTTGCTAATGCACCCGCACCAGATTTGATGAATTCTTGGAAAGCGAGAGTGGCGATCGTTGCAGCAGTCAATGATGCAGGGTCAGTCATTGGGCAAACTCCAAGGCTAGGGCTGTAAACTTTTTACCAACAGAACTCTTAATCCCATTGAAGCCTTTGCACTGAGAATTAGGCAATAGATTTTTGGAATCCCAACGCCCTGAGCTTGTAGAGCCTTCTACTGAGGACATGGTAGCGCGATGCCTTGATTGAACGCGGGCAAGCCTGCCTTTACCAGGATCAACTAAATCAGTTGATCCATATCAGTTGATCCATCACTTTTTGTTATGATTGTACGGCGGAAGTGGCAGGGCGATCGCAACGCATTCTTTGTGAGCAAGAAACTGGACGGCTCTTTGTGAGTCATCGTTCAGGATCAGCCAACTTGGATGAAGCCCTCGCTTCCATAGGTGACGAAAACCAGGTGCTCATCTTCAGTGATGCGGGTAGCACGGGACGTTCGTATCATGCGGATCTAACCTGCCGCAATACTTGGCGGTAGGGCATTACTTGCTTACTAAGCATTCATCAATTCCTCAATCGGCTACTGACAATGCCCATCAAGAATTTCTATACTGAGAATTACTAAATGTATGTCTTTGGCTTGACTTTGTAGTTTAACTATGTGTATTGATTTTCTTATCTGCTGGAGAGGGTGTTATACATCTGGAACGCGACACACAATTTGTCAATGTTCCAGCTAGGGAGAGAAAGAGAAGATGACACTTAATTTGTCATAATTCTGGGATGAGACAGCTAAATTGTCACTCTGGTCGAGCCTATATTAGCTGTCTTATTCACCTGTAGAATCCTTGAAAGTCTTACCAATTAAGGAGAAACTGCTTGACGACACTAATTTGTCATGACGACAATTAATTAGTCACTGTACAATTTTTGTTGTACAGTATTTTTCAAGTCTTGTTCCTGTAGTAACTCGCAGGATAGAAGCTGTAGATTCTTTGTCAGTAAGTTCAGTGTGTCAGTAAGTTCAGGAAACTATCTGTCCTTAGTGTATCTATTCATGATCCTGACAGTTAGAATCATTGGCAAAAGGATAATCAATCGATCGTGCCAAGGTTCTAAGTAATAGTTATTGCAGATTTTCTATGACAAAGCGGTTACTTAAATTTCACCTAGATGATGGAACACCTTATTTTTTTGAAGTGGAGGATGTTACATCGGGAACTGGTACTGGGCCTTCTTTATCTGGACGGTCTGCCAAAGAACTGGCGGTGGAGGCTAGCAAAACCTTGGATGAGGCGCTGCGCGTGGTGCAACCCGTTACTAAGCAGGTGGTCGATCGCTTGCGTTCCGGGTTGACGAAGGATGCCAATGAAGTCGAGGTCAAATTTGGGCTGAAGCTGACGGCGGGGACGGATGTGATTTTTGCCTCCGTTGGCGGAGAAGTGAACTTTGAAGTGACCTTGAAGTGGAAGCAAGACTGAGGTCTTCAGTGTACGAGTGGATAAGGACCGATGGACGAGCAGGCGTTGCTGGATCAGGCGTTTGTTAGAATTTATGGAGACGATGGGGCGATCGTTGGGGCCGGTTTTTTGGTTGCACCGGGCTATATTGTCACCTGTGCCCATGTGGTGAATGATGCGTTGAGGCGCGATCGAACAGAGCGTAAGAAACCAGAAGTTTGCCAAGAAATCAGCGTGGACTTCCCATTAGCGCCACGATCGCCGATCGTTTCCTGTCCTTCCGTGCAAACCCGAGTGCTGGGATGGGCACCCATTGATTGCCATACAGCCTTTCAAGATATTGCAGTTCTGGAGCCGATCTCCAAAATCCCTGCTCAAGTGCAGTCTATTCCTGTAAAGCTGCATTGCGAAAGATCAAGAGTGATGCTGAAGGGATTTCCGGTAGGGTTTGACGATGCAGCTATTGTGCCGGAATTGTCGATCAAGGGCCGAACAGGAAGAAGCTTAATTCAATTAAATAATGAAGGTAAGACTGGGATCCCTCCCCAACCTGGTTTTAGTGGTGCGCCAGTGTGGGATAGGGAGCAACAAGCTGCTGTGGGGATGCTAGTGCTTACGGCAGCTGATCAAGACTTTGCACAGATGATCTCTGCTTCGGTGTTGCAGTATGTGTTTTGGATTTTGATGTTGCATTGTGGATTGGATGTAACCCAAACTGCTACCAAAAAAATCATTGAGCCAGCTTATCGCTATGCAATGCCTGAAAACTGGATACGATCGGAAGGGGACTGGTCTTTTGATCGGCTGCTGCTAGAACTTGGAGATACTGTTGATTCTGAGATTGCACTATCAAAGTTTTCTGCGTATCTCTTAGCGTTGTCAGAATTTTCTGATGATGTGTTAAGAGAACAATTTCAGAATTGGTGTAATCAACATTTAGAAAATTTTCATGGAATTTATCAACAGGCTGTCAAAGATGTTGCACAGCAGTCTGAACAAAGGCGATCTCAAGAACAGGGAGAGATTGAAGCTCACTTGCTGGTGCTGATTCAACCAGTGGCGGATAGGTATCAAGTCAGTGCTTGGCGAATTCCTGATTTTAATGCCTATGATGTTAGGAAATGGGAAGGGTTTGATCTATGGCGGCAAACTGAGGAGGCCATTCAGCGAAATCAAATTGCCGATGTGTTTTGTCGATGGATGCAGGAAAGCTCGGTTGATTTGAGTCATACGCTGATTGAATTTTGTGTTCCGTTGGATTTGTTGGATGAGCCGATCGATCGCTGGGAAGTTGAAGATGAATTTGGTATTTCGCTGCCTTTAGAAGCAGAATATCGAGTTGTGCTGCGAAGTCTTGAGCGAACGATGTGCTATGCCAAACGGGATGATTGGCTACAGTATTGGCAAAATAAGGATTTGCAGGCCAATGATCAGGCATCTGAGGTTCTAGTAGAGGGCTGTCTGGATGTGAAGGCGCTCTTTGCCTCGTTAAATATCTGTCAGCCCAAGGCGGCGATGCCTTTGGGGTTTCGACTGTCTGACTGTCCCGATCGTGTTGGGAAGGGGAGTGTTTTTGCGTTGCTGCTGCGGACGGGCCATCCGATCGCGGTATGGCTGCGGGAGAGCATCCCTGAGGTAGACTGTCGTCAGGAATTAGAGGCGATTTTGCGAACCCCTGTGAAGACCTTGCCATTGGCGATTCAACAAGCTCGGAGTGCTGCTTTAAAGGGTGGTGGCAACTGCTCGATCGGTCGTCATATTGGCATTCTTTGGGAAAACCCCCATCTGCTACCCCCGATCGTGGATGAGAGTGCAAATTTAAGTAATCGGAGCTTGGGATGATGAGTAACTGGCACATTTTTACGGGAAGCGGGGAACCTGATCCGCAGCGAATTGAACAGTTACCGCCACCACCCAGTTGGCGTCAGTTTCATCAGCCCGATCGGGAGGAGCCTCAAATTTCTCCTCGGAAGCGGCGTGGGATGACCTTTAAGGCGAGAAAACCGGAAATTGATGCGGTGAATGCAGCTTTATATCTTCGCCGTCCGCTGTTGATTACGGGTAAGCCGGGAACAGGGAAAACCTCGTTGGCCTATCGGGTGGCTTATGAGTTGGGGTTGGGGGAGGTGCTGGAGTGGCCGATTACGACCCGATCGATGCTGAAGGATGGGTTGTATCGCTATGATGCGATCGGGCGTGCCCAGGAGCAGGGGGGCAGTTTGAAAAATATTGGTGATTATATCCAGCTAGGCCCTTTGGGAACGGCGTTGATGCCCTGCGATCGACCGCGAGTGTTGTTGATTGATGAGATTGATAAAAGTGATATTGACTTGCCCAATGACTTGCTCAATATCTTTGAAGAAGGGCGGTTTGAGATTCCTGAGTTGGCCAGAATTAAGGATAAGGAAATTGATGGAGAGTCGATGCAGCACGTTAGGGTGACAACGGCCTATAGTGATGCAACGGAGCCAACGTTTGAGCACGATCGCACCTACGAAGTCCCCAATGGTATTGTTCGTTGTACGGCGTTTCCGTTAGTGATTATGACCAGTAATGGGGAGCGTGATTTTCCGGCTCCGTTTTTGCGGCGGTGTTTGCGGCTGACGATGCAGACGCATGGCGAAAGGGAATTACATGAAATTGTGCAGCGGCATTTGGGGGATCAGATCGATGCAGACAAGGTGTCAGCGCTGATCCAGGAGTTTGTGAGGAAACGCGATCGGGAGCAGAAGGAATTAGCGACCGATCAGTTGCTGAATGCGGTTTATCTGACGACGGCGGAACGGGCACCGGAGGGAGAGACGAAGGAAACATTGATTCAGTTGTTGCTGAGTGCGTTGAATGAGTAGGAAACGATGAGTCTTTCTGAGTCGCCATCCCTAGTGCAGCAGTTGACCCAGGTTTTGTTGGGGGCGGTTTGGGATGGGGATGCGTTGGCGGCGGCGGAAAGTCTTTGGCTGGTTGATCAGATTGCAAAGGCGGAAATTGTAGTTTCTGAAGCGTTTCAGGAAATGGCAGCGGCGGAAAAGCCGTTGAATGATGATCCTCCGGAACCAGAGCCTTTACCGTCGAACTCTACGCAGGAGGTGATGCCATCCTCGCCGATCGCGGAGGTTGTTTTGCCGTCTGGGAATGCGGAGGATGGGCCATCGATCGAGGAGAGTGAGGACGAGGATGCATTACTACCCTCTCCGTCACCGCCCCCTGCGCCCCCTGAACCGAAGCAGACTGTGGGAAGTGGTCGCGATTCGATTCCCATTATTGTTCCGTCGGCTCCTGCGTTGCGGAATGCGTTGGAATTATCGCGGGCTTTGCGGGTGTTGAAACGTCCGATCGCGTCGATGCATCAACAGGCGATCGATGAGGAAGCGACGGCTTGTCGGATGATTGAAAGTCGGGTGGTGAATCAGGCGTTTTATGGGCCGGTGATGGTGCCTGCGCTGGAGCGGTGGTTGGAAGTGGATGTGGTGGTTGAGGAGTCGAAATCGACGTTTTTGTGGCGGGATTTGATTGATGAGTTTCGGCGGTTGCTGGAGCGGGAAGGGGCGTTTCGCAATGTGCGGACGTGGCAGTTGAAGGCGCTGTCTGGGGGGGAGGCGTTGTCTGGGGCGGGGGATGTTGCTCTGGATGAGGGGTTACAGCGGCGCTGGGGGTTGCAGGCGTGGGGTGGGCAGGCGACGCAGTGCAATCGACCGAAGTCGCTAGTGGATCGGAGGGGGCGACGCTTGATTTTGCTGGTGAGTGATTGTGTTTCGCCGGTTTGGTATGGGGGGGAGATTTTGCCGCTGTTGCAAGCGTGGGGGAAACAACAACCGATCGCGCTGGTTCAGCTATTGCCGGAGAATTTATGGCCCAGGACGGCGCTGAAGGCGGGGATGGGGGTGCAGGTGCGGAGGCCGCAGCCGGGTGGGGATTTGGAGGTTGTGGGGACGGAATGGCGCGATCGGGCGGGGGACGATGGGCTGGGGCGGAATGCGGTGAAGTTGCCGGTGATGGCGTTGGAGCCGTATTTGATGAAGCGCTGGGCCAGGATGTTGGCGGGGGTGGGAATCAGGCTGCGCTGGGGGTTGTGTTTGATGGGGAAATGAGGGGCCAGGAGGGGCCGTTGGCTGGGAGTGGAGATGGGGATGAGAATGAGGCTGAGCGGGCGGCGTTGTTGGTGCGGCGTTTTTTCTTGATGGCGTCTCCGTTGGCGAAGCGGTTGGTGCAGTTGATGGCGGCGGCTCCGGTGAGTTTGTCGGTGGTGTATTTGATTCAGGAGACGATGCTGCGGGAGTCGTGGCAGGTGCATGCGGCGGAAGTGTTTATGAGTGGTTTTATTCGGGCGGTTCCGGGGAGTGAGCCACTGGAGTATGAGTTTGTGCCGGGGGTACGATCGGAGCTTGCGAAAATGGTGCGGGTTTCGGAGTCGTTGTTGGTTTTGGATCGGTTGTCGGAGTATTTTGCGAGTCGGGCAGGGCTGGCGGTGAAGGGGTTCCAGGCGTTGCTGATGATGCGGGATTTTGATGGGACGGTGCAGCAGGCGGAGTTGTTGCCGTTGTTGCGGGTGATGCCGGAGGTGTTGTCTCGGCTGGGGAAGGATTATGTGGATTGGGCTGAGCAGGCGGGACAGGTTCTGCAAACGGTGAGCACAGTGGTTGCAGAACCGGAGCATCAAGAACAGGCTCATCAAATTTCTGTGGATGCAATTTCCCAGATTATCTACTTACTGCAGACCTACAGCAACAAAGTTGAACAGGAAATTATTGAGCAGTTCTCAGTTGGTTCCTACGAATATTACTTTGGAAACCTTAGTCCAGAAGACAGCACAATTGCGGGATTGGATTCTTCTGGAATCACTTTAGATTTAAATTATCCAATCAGAATTGAGATTGATTATGCGGATTTAGATAGCTTAGTAGAAATTGAAAATACAACAAATGGAGCCATCCATATTTTGCATTTACGGGTAGGTATCAATTTTGCAGTAGAAGTAGCATTTCTTGACTATGAGTCCTATATCCCCCGGATTAACGATGATGAATTTCCCACGTACAGAAATTCTCTAGTTAATCAAAGAAGCCAGTTAGTGGTTGATCTTGAGTTTTTGCCTGTAGATGATGTCCGTGAGGACTTTGATGTATCTGCAACTCTCCATACGGATCAGCTGATCTCCTTGGTTTGGAATGATAGCTGGGTATGCGGAGATAGTCCGGAAGATGAGATTACTTCTAATCTATCCACATTTGAGTTTGAAATTGCGGAATATGTTGAGAATGCCAGTGTTGAGGAAGCCAGCAGGACTGAACCGGAGATTCGGACGTTTGAATTTGAGGTGTTGACGTTCCTGAGATCTCAATCGTCCTTGCTTCGCAAATCCCAGCAGCAGGGTTGGATTGAGACTAGGGAGCGACGGACTGCCCAAGGGTATATCGAAAAGCTAGGAGCTAGGCTGTCACTGGAAATAGTGCAGATTCCTGGGGGTACTTTTACGATGGGAGCACCAGAGATCGAGTCCGAATCCCGACCCACAGAAAGGCCAACCCATCGCGTTACCGTAGAAAATTTCTGTATGGGGCGGTATCCGGTAACGCAGGCGCAGTGGCGGTTTGTGGCAGAGCTGGAAACGATCTACCGTAAGTTGAATCCCAACCCTGCCAAATTTCAAGGGAACAATCGACCCATTGAGCGGGTTTCCTTGCATGATGCAATAGAATTCTGTGCCAGACTTTCCCGCTATACAGGCCGAGAATATAGCCTCCCTAGCGAAGCGCAATGGGAATATGCCTGCCGTGCTGGGACAACGACGCCCTTTCACTTTGGCGAAATCGTCGATCCCGCTGTGGCTAATTATGATGGAAACTATACCTATGGCCAAGGACAAAAAGGGGTGTATCGAAGGCAAACAGCTCCTGCGGGTGGGTTTGAGATAGCGAATGAGTTCGGTTTATATGACATGCATGGCAACGTCTGGGAGTGGTGTCTGGATCACTGGCATGCAAACTACCAAGGTGCTCCTGGTAATGGTTCTGCTTGGTGTGATACAAAAGCTTCAGTGGATGCTGCAAGAGTGCTGCGCGGCGGCTCCTGGTTCAGTTATCCCAGGGATTGTCGCTCTGCCTTTCGCCACTGGTGCAATGCCGGCCACCATGATTCCGATATCGGTTTTCGCGTTATTTCCCGCGCGTAGCTTGTTTCCTGAAGGGGGGTATCTTCGGTAGCCGCAAATTGTCAGGCAACTAATTTAAACCATGGCTCTAGTCCTCAAACGTCGTCCCGGTAATGCCAAATACTTCACCCAGGCGCTTCCCAAAGGGCCAGGAATCGACATGGTTTACATTCCCGGTGGCAGCTTCATGATGGGTTCTCCAGACACTGAGGAAGGCCATCAGCCCCGCGAAAGCCCCCAGCATTCCGTCACAGTTCCTGCCTTCTTTATGGGCAAATATCCCATCACCCAAGCCCAATGGAAAGCCGTGGCTGATCATCTCCCGCAGATTAATCATAAGCTCAATCCCAAACCATCTAAATTTGATGGCAATCACTATCCCGTTGAAAGCGTCTCCTGGCACGACGCGATCGAATTCTGTGCGCGACTCTCCAAATACAGCGATCGAGAATATAGCCTTCCCAGCGAAGCGCAGTGGGAATACGCCTGTCGTGCCGGGACAACGACGCCCTTTCATTTCGGAGAGACGATCGGTTCAGACCTTGCTAATTATCGTGCTGATGATTCGCTGGGTAGCAAACCCTATGGCCTAGGTAAGTTGGGTAAATTTCACAGCAAAACTACTCCGGTTGGTTTGTTCAAAGTAGCGAATGCATTTGGTTTGTACGATATGCATGGGAATGTTTGGGAATGGTGCCTAGATCACTGGCATAAAAACTATGAAGGTGCTGCGATTACTGGCTCTGCTTGGTTAGATCCAAAGGCTTCAGAGAATGCTCTACGAGTGCTGCGCGGCGGCTCCTGGTACGACGATCCCAGGTTTTGTCGCTCTGCCTCTCGCTTCAGGGACGTTGCTGTCAACTGCTACTACGATTTCGGTTTTCGAGTAATTTCCCGCGTGTAGCTTGCTTCCCGAAGGGTGGACTCTTTTGTAGCCCTCTACTCTTCTTTCCCTTTCCCCTCGCACGCAGCGCGTCGAAATTTTTTTTAGGACTCCCGGCGATCGGCTGACGGTTTGCAGAAGCGATCGACCGTACCTGGCTCAAATGGGAAAAAATAATGTGGTTGAACGGCAAGTGGCTGATTGGTGACAGAGAATAGTCCAGGATCAGTAAGTTGAAAAAATCGTCGATCGCGTATCTTTGATCCCCCCTAACCCCCCTTAATAAAGGGGGAACCGGAAATTTTGATCCCCCCTAGCCCCCGCGCTACGCGCCGCTAACGCTAGAAATAAAGGGGGAACCGGAAAAATATATTCAAA